>JAOUOT010000004.1 GCA_029880265.1 Spirochaetia bacterium
CCGTTTAACAGCTTGATTTAATGTTCTTGTCTCAACCTCATAAAGCACGGCTAAATCTCGATCAAGCATAACACGCTTGCCTCTAATCGTCAAAATCTTCTTCGCGATAATATTTTCTGTCTGCGGCAGCGGGGTAAGGGTTTTAAAACTTTTTGGAAAAGTTTTTCAAAAATAGAATGTTACTTTTCTTTGGCAGCAAAGAAAAGTAACCAAAAGAAACTGCCCGCAATCGGCCGTCATCCATGACGGATATTGCGGGGTTTGGCTCGGTCATCCTTGACCTCGCAATGTGCCCCCGGTTTATTTTGTACCATATCTTATTCTGTTAGGGGTCGGTTGCTCGTACCGGCGAAGCCGGTGAAACCCGTGGCTAACAGAATAGTTGACCGCCCATCCCGCAGGAGAATTTTATGACCCACGGCGCTCGTACCCGGAGGGTGATAGCCGTGGGCAAAGAAAACAGATGGATCAAAAAACCCTCGAATACTACCAGCAAAATTCAGATGAAATTTGCAAAAGATACAATTCTGTTTCGACAGAAAAATTTCTGGGTAAATATTTCAAGAATATTTTCCCAGAAAAGAATAAAGAGAAATACAGAATTTTAGATTATGGCTGCGGCAGCGGGCGGGATGTCTTGTACCTGATAAATCAGGGATATGATGCCTATGGTTATGATATTTCTTCTGAAATGATATTGTCTTCCAAAAAGATAAACCCTATTCTGAAAGACCGTCTTTTTGATTCTATCTCATCCTTGAAAGAAAGTGAAAAATATAATTCTGTAATTTGCTCTGCTGTTCTTCAGCATGTGACAGATTCTGAAATTTTAGAAGTTTTAAAAACTATAAAATATTTCCTGAAAGAAAATGGTAATTTGGTCATTAGCTATCCAGTCATTTATGCAAATTTAGATAATGAAAATCGGGATGATAAAGGCAGACTTCAGATTATCAGAAATTCCGAATTTTACATATCGAAATTAGTCAGCCTGGGTTTTACACATGAAAAAGAATGGTTTGATAAAGATTCAATGAATAGAGAGGGTATCTCTTGGCAAACCAGTCTTTTTACATTATGAAATGAGTTGACCTTATAAATTGTTTTGCAATAATTGTATGATGTCAATACGCTTGCCAGAATTAGATTATCTGCCTATTGAAAAGTTGAATCAGATTTTCAAAAATACTACAACATCTTACAAGTTTTATTGGTTTTTAGCGATATTAGATTATGTTAAAGAAAATGATAAATTAACTGTTTCATTTGCTGATCTATTTTCAAGAATGATTGCTTTTGCATGGTATCCAATAAATCACTATAAAATAAATTTTGGCCACCAAGATCAAATTTATAAAATAATTGAGTACTTAAATCAAAATGAAGCAAAACTAAAGCCAGACATGAAATATAAAGTTGTTGTCGATCAAATTTCTGATATTTATAAAGACTCTAGTGCAAAGTCAGAACAAAGCAGAAAAGAAATATTTCAATTAGATCGATATGTAATATGCAGGTTTATATCGCCTTTTTTTGATATTAAAAATATTTCAGATAAACAAATTATAATATTGGCAGAAAAAAATTTTAATATTAAAAAAAAACAGCCAATCTATAGAATTGATAAAGAGAAAAAGGAAATCATAATTCAACCTCAATGGATTGGCTATATAAAAAGATTTAATACTATTTTACAAGATTTTACTCTTTGGCATTTGTTAGAATACTTACAGAAAAGAAACCCATATGTTCCAAATTTGGCTAATAAGTTATTTCGGCCAATTGCAAGAGATTTGAAAAAAGCGAGAATATTTTGGCTTAATGCATTGTCTAGAATAGAGAATCCAAGATGTATATATTCAAATACTGGTCTTTCAAAAGATTTTTCTATAGACCATTTTTTGCCATGGAGTTTTGTAACGCATGATTTAATTTGGAATACTATACCCACACATAAGAATATTAATAGTATGAAAAGTGACGATTTGCCTCTATTGAAAACATATCTAACACCTTTTATGGCAATGCAATATGATGCAATAAATATTATATCCAAACTGGATGACAAAAAAATCCTTGAAGATTACATTATTGGTTTCGATAACATAACCTATAGCGATTTAGAAAGTATGTCAAAGGAAAAATTCTTTGAAAGAATCTCAAGACTTATTATACCTCAATATGAAATTGCAAGAAACATGGGTTTTTGTGAAAATTGGCTTTATGTTTAATGTTTTAATTATGGCTGATGTTTCGGGGGCCTTGACCCGTCCGGCGAGCAAAAAATAAACTGCTATTTTATTGTGAGTTCGGGTGGATTAGACAAGGTATCCCAAAATGTTTTGAGCACATAAAAAAAACAATTGATCTAATGTCTCTTTAGATGAAAACTATATCTTGAGGTAAGATGTGATGCGATCCCCGAAGGCGTTCGTAGTCGCGCCCGAGCATATTTAGATGCAGTGACTTATTGGGAAAAGTTTGATGAATCAAATTGAATTTGATATAAAAGCATATGAGTATACCACTCGTACTTACATTCAATTTTTAATTGAAACACACCAATGGGAACCATTAGGCATCGATGATATTAACTCATGGTTAGAAAACTTCGGCGATCAAATAGGTCGGTATTATGGCCTCAGAATACTAGTAAATTGTAGTTATTATTCAGAAAAACATTTGATACGACTTTTGAGAAAAGGCTTGCATGATGAATTGATTTATAGAGAGATTATGGCCAACATTGACATAGAAAAAGCATTGAATTATCCATTAACATTTTATAATTCAAAAGCGTACGATTATTTAGGTAAAACAATCTTTATACCACTTTTGCATAGTGATGTTCCATCTGAAAGTGGCTATTGGCTTGTACGTACACTTGTTACCCAACAAATCATTCATCAGCACAATCAGACATATCCGACCGATTTAGATAAAATTAAAAACTACGAAAATATAATAATAGTTGATGATTGCATTGGTACAGGAGAACATATTAGGGACTTTATCAATAGCAATGTGTATAAAGAGCTCAAAAATTTAGGTAAGAAGATAATATTCTTAGTTGCTGTTGGTGCCAAGGAAGGTGTAAAATGTATCGAAAAAATGAATGTTGATATTCGGTGCATCGAAGTACTTGATGAAAACAGGAGAATATTTGGTAATCATGGAAACGTATGGAAAGACGATGAAGAAAGATGCGCCGCAATTGACTATTTTAAAGAAGTGGAAAAAAATAGAGGTGTAACAATGTTAGGTTATAAAAAGATGGATTATGCAATGATCGTTCAAAACAATATTCCAAATTGGAGTTTACCTATTCTTTGGAAAGAGACTGCTGATTGGCAGCCTTTAATTCGTAGAAAATCTTCGTAACGAGTATGAATAACCCATTTAAAGCATTTAGAACAGAGCAACTTGGCGATGACCCTTGGAAGTATTTTATTCAGGATAAAGCATTACAGGATTTGTTAAGTTCGAGACCCCTAATATTTGAAGGTGGTAGAGGGTCAGGGAAAACCATGTTTTTCTACTGCAATTCCTGGCTTGAAAAATTTAAAAAGATTTTAGCAGAAGGTCAAGATATTAAACAACAATTTAATGAAAAAAATTACATTGGTTTTTACTACAAAGTTGATGCTAACTTTATTACGAATTTTCAAGGAAAGGCGATTGAAGAGTCAGTATGGGATGATATATTTTCTACCTATCTCAATTTTATTGTTGCCCAGGATATAATAAAGTTTTTTGAAAAATGTATTGAATTACAGGTACTAGAGAATAATCATTTAGCAGATATATTTGATTATTTGGAATTACGACTTGAGAATAAAATAAATAATACTAATAATGCAAAGCGAGTAATTCAATCAAAGATAGAAGAAATAGTCGATTTTGTTAATAATCCAACGGATGAGGCAAAACCAAAAATTTTTCATTCAGGCGCATTAACGAATTCGATATTAAGCAAAGTTAAGGAGGTAAATATTTTTCAAAGTACTCATTTTCGTGTATTTATTGATGAGTTTGAATTTTTGACAGAGAACCAACAAAAACAGATTAATACTTTGATTAAAATGAGTAACTCGACAATAATTTATGATATTGCGGTCAAAACAAATGGCAGGAAAACCAAAGAGACACTGAATAAAGATGAGTTAATACAAGAAAAAAATGATTATAAGTATTTTAGACCTGAGGTGGAAATCGAAGAAGATGATTATGAAAAACTGCTAAAAGAAATTTGTCGAAAAAGATTCCAAAAACTTTATCAGGATTTATGTATTCAAGATATTAAAGAAGAGTGGCTAGATATAAGTTATTATTTAGGTGAACATAATATTAACGATGAGGTGTTATTATACGAAAAACATGAAAAAAAAGCGGCTTTAATAAATGAAGTAAGGGATATAATAAAGAAAAAAATCATCGATGAAAAACTTACTGATGAATTTGCAAATATTTTAACTGACTGCGATATATTGCATATCAGGGTTCATAAAAGTCTATTATTAAGAGATAACATGAAACCCGAGGATTTAGTTAAAGAATTCCAACTTTCAAAAAACCGGGAAAGCAAACGGTATACCCAGTGGTTTAATCAAGGTAAAATGGGTGCTCTCTTTTTGCTAAGCAAAGAATTTAAAATACAAAAACAATACTATGGCTTTAATACATTTGTATTACTTTCTTCAGGTGTGATCAGAAGTTTTATAGAATTATGTGAGCATAGCTTTGAAATTGCAACAATGAATAAATTCTCTTTTACAAAGCCTAGAATGATTACGCCAGAGGAGCAAACTATAGTTGCCAAATATATTTCATCGAAAAAGATTAATATACTTAGTTCTGAAAAGCCATACGGTAAGAATTTGGTACAATTCGTCAATACCATCGGTAATATTTTTTACCGAATACATACAAGAGCAAATCATACATTATCACACGTTGAACAAAATCATTTTTTTACTAACCGATTGGAGCTAAGGCCAGATGTAGAAAAAATTATTGATAACGCTCTAATGCATAATGTCTTAATTAAGAAGTTGCCAACTAAAAAATCAGAAGAGTCAATTGAAACAGAAGATTTCCATTTGAACCATATTTACTGCCCATATTTCAATATTTCATATAGAACAATGTATAAAATCAAGATTGAACCTGATGATCTGGAAAAGCTATTATTAGGAAATAAGCCAGACTTAATGAGGTCGGTTAAAAAGATACTGGATTCAATGAATGTTAGAGAAAAATTTGATCTCGATAGTATAGCTGTACAGAGAAATCTATTTTAATATGTATAAGCCTGTATTTAAATTTCAAGACTGTAAGGACTATCTCTTAAGTACAATCGATATATTAATTATTGGTAATAGTAGTGAAGAAAGGTGTTCTTATATGAAAAGCCAATATTTGAAAACAGATATTGAAATCGTAGAAATTGAAATGAATAAGGTTGATAATAATGACCTATTATGCGTAGTAAGTAACAAAGGATTTTTTGAAGAAGAGAAAAAATGGCCATTTTATCAAGGTATGCCAAAAGTATTAGATAAATTAAATATAACGAATAAGAACGTATTGCTGGACATAACTGGATTGCAGGTAAATATCATATACTACTTAATAAAATTAATGATAACAAAATATACGCCACAATTATTATTTAGTTGTTACATAGAACCAGATGAATACACAAAGCTTGAGGCAGACCAATATCTTTTAAATGAAGAGGTTTTTGGTTTAAAAGCTATACCTGGTTTTGCTAAATATAAAGAAGAGGCAGATAAAAAGATATTAATAGCTTTTTTAGGTTTTGAAGGTGAAAGATTATTAAAAATTATTGAAGAACAACATTCAGATGCTATAGTATATCCAGTGATATCTTTTCCAGCTTACAAATCTTATTGGAATTATATAGCTCTAAAAAAAAACTATGAAGCATTGAATAATGTAGATTTCTATAAGGATATCGCTTATTACGATGCCCGTGATCCAATTGATACGATGAATGTAATTAATACAATATATAATAAAAATCATAGAAAAACGGTTCTTATTACTTCGCTTGGTACAAAGCCAACGATCCTTGGTGTGGCATTATCAGCGAGTCATAATAAACATATACACCCTATTAGTGATTATCCACTTGAAAGTGAAAAGAAAAGTAGCGGTATAGGCAGGATTTCTATATATCCTATTTCAAAGTATACTTTATAGTGACTTGTAATATTCTCATCTGAGGCTTATCTTGGAAAAATAATTCAGTCATTGCATCTAGCTAAGCCTCGTCAAACCCCAAACCCGGTCGTCGAGCCGAGTCGTTAGCGAAGCTCGCCGGAGGCTGACGACCGCTTAACCAAACCCCTCCTTAAAAAACTCTTTCAACTCAAGCCCAAAGCCTTTACAGATTTTTTCCAGCGTATCAATTCTAACGGCTGGCGGTTTTTTGCTTTCTAATAATTGAATGTGTTTATAATCAACTCCTGATAATTCGGCCAGTTTCTCTTGTGTGAGATTTTTTTCTGCTCTTAGCTGGCGTAATCTATCACGAATTTTAAGGTTTATGCTAATTTCGCTTGACACGTTGAATAATACCGTATTTATACGGTCTTGTACACCGTATAAATACGGTGTTTTGGTTTTTTAGGCAATAAATGACTTTATATTTTGCAAAACATGAAACCTTTCAGCCTCGCCATGGCTGGTTTAAAAAATGTTTTGATGCTATAATTTGTAAACCTAATTTCTTTCAAACAGCAGATGCTCATGTAAAACTTGGCGTTGGAAAGAATATGCTAAAAGCCATTTATTTTTGGGGTCAGGCATTTAAAATTGTTAATAAAAAAGATTCGGCAAGTAATTTATACGCAACAAAATTGGGGCGGTTCTTATTTTCAGAAAATGGTCTGGATAAATATTTAGAAGATACCGCGACCCTGTGGCTTTTGCATTATTTTTTGCTGAAAAAGCCGACCATCGCAACGGCTTGGCATTTTGCTTTTCATGAATTTTTTTACAGAGAGTTTAGCGGCGATGATTTATTGATTGGCCTTTCTAATTATGCTGCAAAAATTCAAAATAAAACAGCAGTATCATCTTTAATAAAAGATGTTAACTGTATACTTCGTATGTATACAGAAAATATTAAATACTACAGAAATCTTGAAGACATTTTATTGTCACCTTTTAATGAATTGCAATTAATAAAAAAAATAGGTAACTCAAATAAATATATTTTTAATACAAATTATAAAAGACATCTGCCCCCTGAAATCATTACCGCAGTTTGTCTTGATTATGTCTCATCGCAGGAGACAAGAACGAATACGATATCGTTACCAAAACTAACCCATGAAAAAGGCAGTCCGGGGATGGCTTTTAAGATAAACGAAAAAATTATTGAAGAGGCGATTGAAGAGACTTCGGCGAAACACAAGGCGGTTAAAATGGCAAGCTCGGCGGGTATCGCGCATCTTGCTTACGAAGGCGAACCCTCCCTCATATTTAACGATCTGCTTCGCGCGTATTACAATAAGAAACCGGCGGTTGTATGACGTCTTTAACGCGCTTCATCTCTGTCGAAAGACGCTACGCCCGCTCGGTCAGCCTTGAGCGCGACCTGCTTCACGCCGAAAGCGCGCTTGGTTACGTGTGCGCGCGAAAAAGCGAAGAAATTCTCGAACGCTTCGTCAAATCTCTCGAAGATTCCCGCTCGGTTTCGGCCTATACCCTGACCGGCGTTTACGGCACGGGAAAGTCGGCCTTTGCCCACTTCTTAAGCGCCTTAACGGCCGCGGGTTCTGAACCCATTAAAAAAAACGCGCTTGGTATTTTCTCAAATAATAAAACGCAGAAGCAGTTAAAAAGTTTTTTTGCGGATGTACTGCCTGCTGCCGGTTTTTTGCGCGCGGTCATCACCGCGAAAAATGAACCGGTTACCCGGTCGGTCTTGCGCGCCATTTTATGGGGAGCCTCTCATTACTTTGAAGGCAAAAAACCGCCGTTTGTCGCCCGTGCGAAAAATCTTTTGAAACAAGAGAAAAATCCGCCTGCTCACAAGGTACTTGAAATTATAGCAGAAGCTTCAAACACAGCCGAGGGGCTTCTTATCATCATCGATGAAATGGGCAAGACCCTCGAATATACGGCGCGCGATATGGCATCGCCCGATCTCTTTTTTCTCCAGCAGATTGCCGAGATGTCAAACACGAAAGGCGGCAAGATTATTTTTATGGGGCTTTTGCACCAGTCTTTTGACGAGTACGCCGTTAATTTGACCTCGGCCATGAAAAACGAGTGGGCAAAAGTGCAGGGACGCTTTGAAGACATCCCCTTTTACGAAAGCGCCGAAGACACGCTGCGCGTCATAAAAAGCGCCATCGTTCATGACTATAAAAAAATATCCAAAGAAACAAGCAATGCCCTTGGCAATATTTCAAAAAGCTGGCATGATGCGTTAAAATCAAATGCCGCGTTTCATGCGGCGCCCGAAGAACTTTTGCGGGGGCTTTATCCTTTGCATCCGGTATCGGCGCGTGCCTTGCCCATTTTATGCTATAAATTTGCCCAGAACGACCGCTCTCTTTTTTCGTTTTTATCAAGCCGCGAACCGCGTTCTTTTCTCTCTTTTTTAGAAGTAAATTTCATAAAAGATACCGGTCTGCCCATGCTTAAAATCGCCGCGCTTTACGATTACTTTGTAGAGTCGGCCGGCATCGGCTACAGGCCCGGCTTCCAGAGATGGGTAGAGGTTCAGCAGAAAGTCGAAGAGGCTTATTTTTACGGCGATGACCATACCGCCGTATTAAAGACCATCGGCATCTTAAACCTTCTTGCCTCTTCGGGCGCGTTTAGGGCCTCAAAAAAAATGACTCTGCTTTCGCTCGTTGACAACCCAAATGACACGGCGGCGCTTAAAAAATGGGAAAAGGTCATTGAAGAACTTGAAAAAGGCGGATTTATTACCTACAGAAAAAGCCTCGATGAATACAGAATCTGGCACGGATCCGATTTTGATATTGAAGAGGCTCTCTCAAAAACTTCTGCCGATATGAATTTTTCTCTGGCTTCTCTTTTAAATGAAAATTATCCCGCGAAACCCAATATCGCCCGAAGACACAGCTACGAGACGGGTACCTTAAGGTTTTTTTCTACAACTTACGCCGACTCTTTAACCGATGTTTCTTCTTTAAATTATAACGCTTTAAACCCCGACGGATTTATCTTCTGCTGGGTCGATAAAAAATCTCCCGATGAATTTATAAAAAAGACAGAAGAAAGCTTAAAAAACGCAAGCGAGAAAAAACCGGCTGTTTTTATCAAACCCCGTCATCTTGATAATCTTAAAAAAGCGGCTTTAGAATATCATTCGCTTAAATCTCTTCGAAAAAACAGCGCCGAGCTTCAAAATGATAAGGTGGCCTCAGGTGAAGTCAACAAACGCCTTTATCTCGTAGAAAATCTTTTAAGAAATTCTCTTGAAACGGCCTTTTCTTTTTATACAGAAACAGAAATTTTTTATAACGGCGAAAAAGAGAAAATACAAAACAAAACCGCATTTAACCGCTTTTTGTCAGAAGTATGCGATAATATTTATTCAAAGAAAACAGTTATCATTAACGAACTTATAAACCGCCGCGACATGACATCGCAGGGGGCAAAGGCGCAAAAATTTCTCATGCGCGCCATGCTTGAAAACTGCGGCAAAGAAAGACTGGGCCTTGAAGGCTTCGGCCCCGAAACAACCATTTACGAGACGCTTTTAAACAAAAGCGGAATTTACGCGATTCGCGAAGACAGGCTTTCTTTTGACGCGCCCCATAAAAAAAGCGGGCTTTCTGCGGCGTGGCTGGCGGTAGAAACATTCTGCTTAAAGAGCGATAAAAAACCGGCGCAGATAAACAAGCTTTATGAAAAACTCACGAAACCGCCCTTTGGCATTCGCGAACCTGTTTTGCCCGTTTTGCTTCTTGCCGTTTTAATCAAACATGCCGACTCTTTAAGCCTTTACCATAACGGAACTTTTGTTGCGGTCATCGGCGAAGAGCATATTGACCTTCTTATTAAAAGACCTGAAAATTTCAGCATAAAATATTTTGACCTCGGCGGGCTGAGGGGTGAATATTTCAAAGAACTTGAAACGATTTTCCAGAAGAACGCAGAAAAAGCCGCCGGTAAAATATCTGTTCTTGGCGTTGTAAAACCGTTCATAAAATTCGTAAACCGTCTGCCCGATTACACGAAAAACACAGGCTCTGTTTCGGTTGAAGCCAAAAACATATTAAATGCCGTTTTAATCGCCCGCGAACCCGATGAACTTTTATTTCACGACATTCCCCGCGCCCTCGGATACCACACCGGCGATGATTTTTCAGCGACAGTCATTAAAGACATTAAAGATAAACTGCGCGAAAAGCTTGTCGAACTTCAAACGGCTTATGAAAAGCTGGTAAAAAAATGCCGCGATTTTCTTTTTCACTCTTTTACCATTTCAAGCGAAATTGAAAAAATACGCGAAGAGCTAAGGGTGCGGTCGAAAAAAATTATAAACCAGTGCGCAGAACCGGTTTTAAAGCGTTTCTTAATCGCGGCTGTCGATGAAAATCAAGAAGAAGAAAAATGGCTTGAGGCGGTTATCATGGTCATTGCCGATAAACCTCCCGCTTCATTTAAAGACGAAGATATCGAACAGTTTGAAATGAATCTGTTTTCTCTCGCGCGGCGGTTTCAAAATCTCGAATCAATGGCTCTGGCGTCCCACAAAAGAAGCGACGGTTTTGAGGCAAGAAAGGTAAGCGTCACCAAACCCGATGGCACAGAATACCAGGAAGTCGTCTATATTGAAAACAAAACTCGTTATAAAATAGAACAAATCATATCAAAACTGTTAGAAGAACATAACAGCTTAAAAGACAAAAAAGCGGTTTTGGCGCTTCTTGCCGATAAAGTCATACAATCAGAAACCGAAAAAAAAGAAAATAATGTTTTTTCCCGCGAAAGAAAACAAAAACAAGCCGCGCAGAAAGAACAAAAAACTGAAACAAAACTCATTAATATTCAAATCAACAAATCGGGGGGCATATCATGAGCAAAAAAGAAAGACATGTTCTAGGCTTATCAGGCGGTAAAGATTCTGCGGCCCTAGCTGTTTATCTGCATGATAAAATTCCGGGTATTGAATATTTTTTCTGCGATACCCATAAAGAACTGCCCGAAACTTATGAATTTCTTGATAAGCTAAAGGCTCGTCTTGGCATTCATATCGAATATTTAAGCGCCCAGCGCGGTTTCGATCACTGGCTTGAACTTTATAACGGTTTTCTGCCTTCGCCCCAGCAGAGATGGTGCACCATACAAATGAAAATCAGGCCCCTTGAAGAATTTATCGGCAGCGACGAGGCTGTAAGTTACATAGGCATTCGCGCCGACGAAAACCGTTCGGGCTACGTATCGACAAAGCCGAACATAAAACCCGCGTTTCCTTTTGTTGACGACGGTCTTGGTAAAGAAGATATCATAAAACTTCTTGAAGAAAGCGGCATCGGCATGCCCGAATACTACAAATGGAGAAGCCGGTCTGGCTGTTATTTCTGCTTTTTTCAGAGAAAATACGAATGGGTAAAACTTGCCGAACACCATCCCGAATTTTTTGAGCTATCTAAACAATACGAAAAAGAACACTCCGACGGACGCATCTACACATGGAACGCCGGCGAAACCCTTGAAGAACTCTTAAAAAGAAAAGATACCATTATCGCTGAAAATGAAAAAAGAGTCGCCAGAGAAAAAAAGAACAAACCAAACAAGCCGCTTCATGAAGCCTTAGCTTCTGTCTTAGACGACGAAGACGATGAAGAGCCCTGCATTGCTTGTCATTATTAAAAAATTTTTCTCTGTGTACTCTGTGCCCTCTGTGGCTAATTACAGAAAATAAAAAAATGAAAGAAAATAAAAAACTCATCTACCTCGATTCTATGGCAACAACGCCCGTCGATAAAAGAGTTTTTGAATTCATGACGCCTTATTTTTTAGAAAACTACGGCAATGCCGACAGCGTCGATCATGATATGGGCCTGCGGGCGAAAGAGGCGGTTAAGACGGCAAAAAAAGAAATAAGCAGCCTTGTTAACGCGTTTAACAGCGAAATCATTTTCACATCGGGCGCGACAGAATCAATCAACATGGCTTTGAAAGGTTTTGTCAAAAGGCTTTTAAGAATAAAACCATCCGCCGCAACTGAAAAAATAAAAATAGGCGTCTCGCCCGTTGAGCATAAGGCCGTTTTAAATGTTTTGGAATCGTTAAACGAAGACAATCTTATTGAACTTCATATTTTTAACTGCGATGATAAAGGCAGGCTTTATCTTGAAGAGATTGAATCGTATTGTTCCAAATCGCCTCACTTGATTTGCGTGATGGCGGTAAATAATGAAACAGGCAATATATACCCGGTAAAAGAGATTTCAGAGATTGCCAAAAAACACAATGTTAAATATTTCTGCGACGCTACGCAGGCCGCCGGTAAAATACCTTTTGAGTTTTCTAACTGGGGTATTGACGCTGCCTGTATCTCGGCTCATAAAATGTACGGCCCTAAAGGCAGCGGCGCCTTGATTTTCAATAAAGATTTTCTCATAGACCCAATCATCGAAGGCGGCGCCCAGCAAAAAGGTTTCAGAGCCGGCACCTTAAACATCCCCGGCATCGTGGGCCTTGGCAAAGCATGCTTTTACAGCGAAACAGAAATGGCCGAAGACGCTAAAAAAATGATCGAATTAAAAACTCATTTAAAAAAAAGACTGTGTGAAAACATTGGCGATATTGTTTTTACGGGCGATGATGAAAACCAGATTTCAAGCTGTCTGTATTTTGCCGTCCCCGGCATCATCAATAAAGCCATTATTGCAAGGGTGCGAAATAAACTCTGCATCTCAACCGGCTCGGCCTGCAATAGCGGCCTAGAAACACCGTCTCATGTCTTAAAAGCCATGAATCTGCCCGAAGAAATCATCGAAGGCGCCTTAAGAATCAGCTTTATGAAAGATACAACTATTGAAGATATCGATACCTCCGCCAACATAATCGCAAAAGCGGTACATGAAATGAAACGACTGGTATAACAGTCAATTTTTTTCAGTTATTATATTTGACATTCTTAAATAAATAAAATAATATACTATATCAGGAGAAATATAGTGAGTTCCACAATCGATGAAATTACATCAGCCAAAATACCTGCATGCAGGTATTATCGAAGGCCGTTTTCAACTTCCTTTGCCATAATGGGAAGCTTTTTAAGGATTTCATAATTTAACGAATATGTACAGAGGCGAGCGATTTAATTCAATTACGCATTTGGTTGGGGCGGTTTTCTCTCTGGCGGCTTTATCTTCTCTTGTTATTCTTGCTTACCAGAAAGAAGATACATTGAAAATTATAAGCTTCAGTATTTATGGGGGGTCTCTTTTTCTGCTTTATCTTTTTTCAACTCTATACCACAGTCTACGCGGGAAAGCAAAAGACTTTTTCAGAAAAATGGACTATATTGCCATATACTTTTTGATTGCCGGCACTTATACCCCCTTTACGCTTATTTCGCTTCAACATAACCCATGGGGCTCTATTCTATTCAAATTAATCTGGGGGCTCGCGGCCATAGGAATTTCTATTGAATTGATAAAAAAGACCGGGCAACTTAGTATACTTCCGGTTTTTATATATCTGGTTATGGGATGGCTCATCATGCTGGCCATAAATCCGCTGATGCAGATTTTATCAAACACAGGAGTTCTTTTACTGGCAAGCGGGGGCATTTTCTACACGGGTGGGGTTATCTTCTTTGCTCTGGATAAAAGATTGCGGCACGGGCATGGTATCTGGCACCTTTTCGTTCTAGTCGGAAGCATATGCCATTTTCTATGTTTACTGCTTTATGTTTTGTGATAATATTATTTCTGAAAAACGTTTATAGATATTACATCTTTTCATTTATATTTATAGTTCTGCCATGTTCGTCAAAACGCTGCAATACCACCCTGTATGCGTCAAGGGTTCCCTGCAAAAAAGAATCAGCTGAACCCCAGAGATACAATTGAAATAGTCGAAACATGTTTTCGCCCCATCGTTTCGTTATCTCTTTATGTTTCTTTTCGAGATTTTTGGCCCATTGCCTGCATGTAAGATAGTAACTGTATCTGTCATTATAGATTTTTTTTATTTCAAATTTAGATTTAGACAGGTGCCTTAAAAATTCATGAAGACAAAAATAGGTATGATTTCCGGGAAACACATATCGGGCGATAAATGTAGGTTTTGTGTTTTTCGCGCGGTCTGAACTTGCGTCAAGATATACAAAACCGCCCGGTTTTAGTAATTGATAAAATTTCTTAATTACAGTTTTGTAATTTGTAAGGTGCTCCATAACGCCAAGAATCACGATTGCGTCAAAGGGCTCTTTCGATTTATATTCATAAAAATCGGCAAACTTAACTGTACAGGGTATATTCAGGCGTTGTATCAGATTTTGTATGTATGCTTCAGAATGTTTAGATATTGTTATAGAGGTAACTTTAATTCCCTGCAATCCCGCGTATTCAGAAAAAACACCCCATCCCCCGCCTACATCAAGAACACGGGACCCGGGTTTTAACCCGCAGGCATTCATCACAAATTTTAATTTGCGTCTTTGGGCCTGTTCCAGCGATTCATTATCTTTTTCATAGATTGCCTGAGAATAACAACGTGTTTTATCCATAAAAGAAAGGTATAATTCATCTTCATATTCATAATGTTTAAAAATGGCTCTTCTATCTGTTTTAATTTGTCCAATGATAGCGGGAATCATTTTTCTAAAAATGAAATGCAGCGGATGGGTGTCTGCGAAAATGCCGCGTATTGCCATGAGCTTGGGCATTTCGCCTTCAAGGCATATGGAACCATTCATGTAGGCTTCGCAAAATTCTAACTGGTCAAAGCTTGAAAATGCTTTTAACCCATCTTCATTTATGATTTTTATACACAGTGAGGGTTTGCCTTTGCCGAAATCATAGCTTTTATCGTTGAAAAAATCAATCTTAAATGGTATACGAATACGATCTGCCAGTTTATTTCTTATTTTATCGTTAATCTTTTCAATCGCAAACAGGCGCCCTGTTTTTTTTTTGATTCATCTTGCTACCCTAACCTAAATTTAAATATTTCATCGCGAAATGTCAAATATTTTTAGAGTAAAAATCAATCTTTTTATGAAACAACATATTTTTTTAGTTTTTTAACAATCTCATAACAATAGACGCCATGCTCAAAAAATAAAGTTTGACTATATGCTGAAGATTAGAAAGTTTAAAGCCATAAGACCCGCGAAAGAATTTGCGAAAAAACTGGCTTCGTACCCTTATGACGTGGTTTCGACAGACGAAGCTCGCGAGCTTGCGAAAGACAATAAATATTCATTCTTACATGTGGTTCGCTCTGAAGTCGACCTGCCCGAAAATACAAACCCTTATTCAGGCGAAGTATACCAAAAAGCAAAAGAAAACTTTCAAGGTTTCTTAAAAGACGGAGTTTTAATTCAAGATGAAACCCCGCGATTGTATTTATACAGACAAATCATGAATCAAAAGGCCCAGTACGGCATTGTCGCCTGCGTTTCGGCCGAAGATTATGAAAACAATAAGATAAAAAAACACGAGCTTACCAGAAAAGAAAAAGAAAATGACAGAACAAATCATGTTATAACCACGAACATTAATTCGGGGCCGGTTTTTTTAACTTACAAACCAAAGTCAGAAATAAAAGAAGCCGTGGCCAAAATTTCAAAAGAAGAGCCCGAGTATGACTTTACGGCAGACGACGGCATACAGCATACCGTTTGGATAATATCTAACGACGATATCTGCGTTAAATTAATCGATCATTTTTCAAAAATGGATTGTTTGTATATTGCAGACGGGCACCATCGCGCGGCCTCGGCTGCGGCCGCCGCAAGAAAAAGAAAATCAGAAAACAGCTCTCATACGTCAGACGAAGAATATAACTTTTTTCTCGCGGTACTTTTTCCCGCTGACGAGCTTACGCTTCTTGACTACAACAGAGCGGTTAAAGATTTAAATGGACTTAGCAAAGACGAATTTATTGAAAAAATCAAATCTGTTTTTGATATCGAAACGACAACCGAAAAGTTTAAGCCGCAGAAAAAGGGTCAATTTGGGATGTATCTTGAAAACCTGTGGTATAAGCTTACGCTAAAAAGCTCTCTTTCAGAAGAAACCGATCCTGTTAAGAATCTTGATACCTCAAAACTTCAAAATTATGTTTTTGAATCAATACTTGGCATTGACGACCCCCGAACAAACGATAGAATTGATTTTATTGGCGGCATTCGCGGTTTAGAAGAACTTGAAAAGATTGTAAACAAGGGCAGTTTCGCGGTTTCATTCGCGTTATACCCCACGTCAACCGACGAGCTGATGAAAATTGCCGACGCCGAGGGTATCATGGCGCCTAAATCTACATGGTTTGAGCCAAAGCTTCGAAGCGGCTTATTAATTCATGATTTAGAATAGGGGTCATGGCATTAAATAAAACCAAAACTTACGAGCTTAAATCTGTCGCGGTTATCGGGGCGGGAGCCGTCGGATCTTTTTACGGCGCAAAACTTCAATCTTACGGTTTAAAGGTTCAGTACCAGAGCAAAACATCCGCCTCTGCTCTTAAAAGAAAGAAACTTAAAATAAAAAGCATCTGGGGCGATTTTTCTCTTAAGGCGCAATGCTTTGAATCGACAAACGAAATGACGCCCGCCGATTTAATACTTGTATCAAGCAAGGTATTGCCTGAAATTGATCTGTCAAAAAATATCAAGCCTCTTCTTCATAAAAACAGCGTAATTATGCTCATGCAAAACGGCATCAATGAAGAAGAAAAACTGGCTAAAAAAATAAAAAATAATTCTATACTTGGCGCGCTGGCCTTTACCTGCATTCACAGAATAAAACCTCATATAATAAACCATTTAGATTACGGATTAATTCGAATAGGAGCCGTTCGTAAAAAAGACGCGAAAACAGCGGAGTATATCGCCGAAATCTTCAACAAGGCGGGCATAAAGGCAGATTCTTATTTTCCTTTAAGGCAAATTCGCTGGCAGAAACTTTTATGGAACGTTCCCTTTAACGCCTTGTCAGTGGCCCTCGGTTCGGTTGATACGAAAAAAATGACTTCAAACGCCGACGCTTTATCTTTGGTAAAACAAATGATGAAAGAAGTTCAGGCGATTGCCAGGGCCGATAAAATAAAAATTCCAGACAGCGATATTGCCGCCATGATTGCAAGAACCAATAAAATGGCGCCCTATAAAACTTCAATGCTTTTAGACTTTGAAAATAAAAATCCCATGGAAATTGAAACCATTCTTGGCGAACCGTTAAAAATCGCCAGAGCTAAAAATGTAAACGCGCCCGTCATGCAGACAATTTATCATTTGCTTAAAACTCTTGAAGATAAGAAATAATAATATTTCGTTAAACCGATTTTTTAACAAAATGCTTTTGCAAGGGCGATTTTTTAAGTTTCAAAAAGAGTATTCCTGATATAATAAGGGCCATTCCTAAAAACTGCGGTATTTCAAGTTTTTCATTTAAAAATACATAGGCCCATGTTACCGTAAAGGCCGGGCCCAGCGAACTTACAATGGCCGATTTTGAAGCTCCTATCATTTTTACGCCGTAAAGATAGGCCACAAAGGGAATAAATCCGCATAGAAAACCCAGCAAAAACGCGATTAGCCATACCTGCCAATTTACGGGATAGGCTCTGTATCCGAAAAATATTAAAAATAATATAGAAACAAATATCATGCAGTACGTAATTATTTTTATGGGAGAAGTCTCTTTAATGTTTTTTTCGGCCAGTACATTATAAACCCCGTAAAAAAGAGCGGCCAAAAAGGCGAAATAAACGCCTCTTTGATCAATGTCTGAAAAGTTTGTATCATGGGCCCTAATAACAAGAAAAAGTCCCACGAAAGTAAGTATGACCGAAAAAGCTTTTTCCTGCGTAATTTTTTCGTTTTGAAAACGAGACATCATTAAAACGGTAATCGCCGGATACGCATAAACCAGAAGAGACGAAACAGACGCGTCTATATAATGAAGCGAATAAAAAGAGAAAATAATTGGCAGGGCCAGACCTAAAATTCCCATTACAGAGAAGTCAATGAACTCTTTTTTTTTCAACTTAAAAGATTCTTTGCCCTCAATGATAAAAAGTGCCAGAAGAAAAAACGGCAAAGACATAAAAACGCGCATTACGGCAAGCGTTATAGGCTCAACATGATACTTGTACGCCATTTTAACAAGAATTGACTTAAACGAAATGCCTACGGCCGAGGCAAACACAAGAAGATATCCCGATTTTAACATTGCTTTCATTATGGCGGCTTACATTTAAAATCTTATTGATTAATAAATTACAGACAAGCGAACTATGCACAAAGTTTGGCGTCAAACACTTTCTTGATAATGTTTATTATTCTTCATCGCCTCTTCATTGAGCCTGTTTCTGTTAATTAAGAATAACATATCATAAATAATCTTGCCCCATATTACAATACAAGGGAAACCCTTTAGCGTATAAGGTTTTACTATTTCATCTCTTATAAACTTAGGAAAAATATCGGTAGCAGAAAGAGTCGTAAAAATAAAAGCGGCAATAAACATTATTTTGTTTATGTTATTTTTTTCACTCGATACATACCAAAGAGCTACCCCCGTCATTGCGATTATGAAGGTAGGAGATTCTGCCTTGTGGTTGAAGATAACCACCCAAATCAATATTGAAGCCAATGTTAAAATTCTAAATTCATATTTATTAAATTTTTTAAGATAAAACAACGGAACTAAAAATAAAATCGCTCCTATAAAAACCACAATATTTTTATTTATATCTAAAGCAAACCATGAGTGCAGCCAGCCCATAACAGAATAGCCTTGAGAAGAAACATGGTCGCTTTTCAGCATAGCAAGATAACTTTGAAAAAGCGACGCGTATTGATTATAGTCAATAAATACAAAAGGAATAATTAACAAGATCACCGCGCATATTATTGAATATAAAGCAGACTTCCATTTTTTAGGGTACAAGAGGAATAATGCAAACGCGACAATTCCAAATAATTTTATAAATACGCTGCATACTATCATAAGCGAAGAGAGAAAGTATTTTTTTCTTTCCAGAAATCCGAATGAAAAAATGAACAGTCCTGTCATTAATCCATTTGATTGAGAATTTTGAATTGACGTTAATAATTCTATTGAAACGATTAAGATGATTAATCCTTTTTCAAAATCATTATATTTAGGCAAATAATAAACGGCAAATAATAAAATTAGAACATTTAGCAGGTTCCATAAGTTTAAGCCAATCCAATCGGGAAAAACGGCAAATAATCCAAAAAATACAGAAAAGGAGGGGGTATATTTATATAAATCCCACTGTTTTTCGGGATATAAAACATATAAATCTTGATTATTTTTAAGATGAAAATAAGAATTTTTAAATATAATGTAATTATTATAACGGGTGTATTCAATATTATCGAGCGATTTTTTTTCTGAAGAGAGCATTTGAATACTGGAAACCAGTGAAAGAATACAGAGAAATATTATTATATTTCTCTTCTTCTCAATTATCTTTATCAGCTTGTTCTTTATGGTAATCGCCTTTTTTTCTGGTTTATTTCAGATAGAATAGTAAATGAATTTATAATAATGATAATTACCATGTTGAATTTTATTGATATCTAAGAAAGTATTTTTCCATAATTACGCGAAAGAAAACGGTAATTTCAAATTCTAAGTACAATAACGATTGAATAGAATAAGAAGAAGTATTTATGAGAAAGATAAGCAAGGCGTTCAAAGAAAACCTCATATTATGTCGTAAAAATAATCTAAAAGAAAGGAGGCGAAACAGAAACGGATTTTTTCTAATTGATTGTACAACACGCAGTTATTGATTGTCTTGTGAATCTTAATAGCTAGCAAAATATGATCGTGATAAATGCGAGGCAAATATGAACAAAAAACAAAAACTGGCGATTGCGGGTATGACCTGCAACCATTGCGCGATAGCCGTTGAAAAGGCTTTTTTAGCCGTCGAAGGGGTCGAAAGCGCCGAAGTTAATCTTGATCAAAAAAGCGCTCTGATCGTTTATGATGCCGACAAGGTTTCGGCTGAAAAACTGACGGCGGCCTTAAACGAAACGAATTACACGGCTTCTTTGCAATAGAACGCAAAACCGAGACTAAAAACATGGGCCATGCCAAAGATAGCATCGAAATTGTTGGTATGAGCTGCGCTAATTGCGCGGCTTCAATAGAAAAAGGTCTGCTTACAATTGACGGAGTTCGCATGGTTTCTGTAAACCTTGCCGCAGAAAAAGCCGTCGTTGAATATGAAAAAGAAAAAACATCGGTCAGGCGATTTGAAGACAAAATAAGAGAGTTGGGTTACGATGTGACCCATTCTAATACTACCGAAGAAGCGGCTCAAGCGGTAGATTTGAGCATAACCGGCATGAGCTGCGCCAATTGCGTAAACACTGTCGAAAAAGCCTTAATGACTATCGACGGCGTCAGGGGGGCCGTGATTAACTTCGCTTCAGAAAAAGCGCATATAACTTTTGATATTCAACAAACCAATACAAAAGATATAACAGCCGCAGCTGTCGCGGCGGTTGAAAAAGCCGGTTATTCAGCCCTGGTTATAGAAACTGTATCCGGCAAAAAAGACCGAGAAGCTGAAGATAAGAAAACCCGCCATATCAAACAACTGGGACGCTTCGCCCTGATCGGAGCTTTGCTAAGCGCTCCTCTTTTATTGGGGATGATTTTAAGCCTTGTATTTAAGGCGCTGCCGTTGCCATATCAATTTCAATGGCTGCAGAGCCTGATTCATTTTTTGCATAATCCGATTTTTCAGCTTATTCTGGCGACCCCCGTTCAGTTTTACATCGGACGCAGATTTTACTTAAACGCATGGTACGCCTTAAAAAACAAAAGCGCCGGCATGGATCTGCTGGTTTCTCTGGGAACTTCTGCGGCTTATTTTTACAGCATTTATACGGGCTTTCTCGATTCTTCACTAAAAAAAAGCGGCGAAATGCCGCAGCTCTATTTTGAGGCGTCTGCTCTGGTAATTACATTGGTATTATACGGCAAATATCTTGAAGCTTTGGCTAAAAATAAAACCTCAGACGCTATCAGGGGCCTGCTTGGTCTTCAGGCAAAAACGGCGCGCATTATAAAAAACGCAGAAGAAATTGAGGTTCCGATAGAAGACGTGATACACGACGATATTGTTGTGGTTTTACCGGGCGAGAAAATTCCCGTAGACGGAATCGTCATTGAGGGGAACTCTTCAATAGACGAAAGTATGTTGACCGGCGAGAGTCTACCGGTTGAAAAAAAAACCGGCGATAAAGTCGCGGCGGCCACTTTTAACAAGCATGGTTCATTTAAGATGAAAGCTACAGCCGTAGGCAAAGAAACCATGCTTTCTCAAATTATAAAAATTGTAGAAGACGCCCAGAGTTCTAAAGCGCCAATTCAATCGATGGCCGACCGCGTATCTGGAATTTTTGTTCCTGTCGTGTTAAGCATTGCCGTATCAACTTTTTTGATATGGTTTTTGATAATCGGTAATTTCTCTTTAGGGTTGATAAATGCCGTGGCCGTTCTTGTGATCGCCTGCCCCTGCGCGTTGGGCTTGGCCACCCCTACCGCTTTAATGGTGGGCATGGGCAGGGGCGCGGCTATGGGTATACTCATTAAAAATGCCGAAGCGCTCGAACGATCGGGAAAAATAAACGCCATAATACTTGATAAAACCGGAACCATAACTCGCGGTAAACCTGAACTTTCTGATTTGTTCAGCGCGGGCAATTATACCGAAGATGAAATTTTACGTTTAGCCGCGATGGCAGAAAAACGCTCGGAACATCCGCTGGCGCAATCTATCGTAAAAGCCGCGTATAAAAAATCACGAGAGCGGGCGCCTGAGCCAGAAACATTTAAAGCTCTGCCGGGCATGGGGGTAATCGCCTCTTTTCATGAAAACGGGAAAAAGCTTGAGGTTCATGCGGGTAAATTACCGTGGCTGAAAAAAATTTTAAGCGGGGCGGATGTAAAATCATTCGTCAATAAAAAAGACGAACAAATTGATCAGAAAATCACAGAAAAAGTTGAAGAGCTTGAATCGCTCGGTAAAAGCGCCATAGCATTGGCCATAAACGGCAGAATAGAGGGCATAATCGCGGTAGCCGATCAAATCAAAAGCGACTCGAAGTCTGCGATAACCGCTTTGAAAAAGATGGGTATAACCGTCTATATGGCTACAGGCGATAATATGGGCAGCGCGAAAGTCATTGCCGAAGAAGCGGGCATTGATAATATAATCGCTGGCGTATTGCCCGATAAAAAAGCCGACGAAGTTCTTAAACTTCAAAAAGAAGGGTACTTAGTCGCCATGATTGGCGACGGAATAAACGACGCTCCCGCTTTGGCGAGCGCAGACGTTTCAATGGCCATAGGCACGGGAACCGATATTGCCATTGAAACGGCCGATATTACGCTGGTTCACGGAAACCTGCCGGCGATTGTACGTGCCATAAAACTTTCAAAAAAAACCATGAGTAAAATAAAACAAAATCTTTTCTGGGCCTTCTTTTACAACTCTGTGGGAATTCCTTTTGCCGCTATAGGGTTGTTAAATCCCATCATAGCCGGCGCCGCGATGGCCCTGAGTTCCGTATCTGTTGTTACAAACAGTTTAAGCCTGCGGCGTATTAGACTATAGGCTATGCATAAAGCGCGTCTCAGGGTTGAATTCACAAAAAGCGCTTGTAAAACAATTAAATTGTTCTTGACATTTTATCTGAAAATTGCACATATGTTTATAAGTAAAAAATCAGCATGTTTCGGCTGCGATTTTTTCTCTTTTTTTATTCCTATGCGTTCAATCTTTGAACGACATGGCGAAGCTATCTCATAACAAAAATTAAAACTCACTAATAAAGGATAAAACTATGCAATTTATAGATTTAAAGGCCCAGCAAGAAAGAATTCGTCAATCGCTTGACGCCAGAATAGCCAAGGTATTAGATCATGGTCAATATATTTTGGGCCCTGAAATAAACGAGCTAGAAGAAACATTGGCCAAATATGTGGGCGTAAAACACTGCATCACATGTTCAAGCGGCACCGACGCGTTGCTCATGAGTCTAATGGCTTATGATATTAAGCCCGGCGACGAGGTGATTACGACTCCTTTTACTTTTATTGCCACGGCCGAAGTAATTTCTTTTTTAGGGGCCGTTCCGGTATTTGTAGATATTGACGAAAAAACTTATAATATTGATCATTCAAAAATAGAAGAAAAAATTACGTCAAAAACCAAAGCGCTAATGCCGGTAAGTCTATACGGACAATGCGCCGATATGGATGAAATCAATGAAATAGGCAAAAAGCATAATCTGCCGGTAATTGAAGACGCCTGTCAAAGCTTTGGGGCGCAATACAAGGGAAGAAAATCATGCGGATTGTCTTCTGTCGGCTGCGCGAGTTTCTTTCCCGCGAAACCCTTAGGATGTTACGGAGACGGCGGAGCGATATTTACAGACGATGATCTGCTTGCAGAAAAGTTAAAGCAAATCAGAAATCACGGGCAGGCCGTTCGCTACCAGCATTCGATGATTGGCTTAAATGGGCGTTTTGATACCATTCAAGCGGCTGTTTTGCTTTCAAAGATGGAAATATTCGACGAAGAAGTTAGACTTCGCGAAGAAGCCGGTAAAAGATATACTGAAAAACTAAAAAATAAAGTAATTACGCCTTTCATAAAAGATACAAACTTATGCGTTTACGCTCAATATACCGTACAGGTTGAAAATCGTGATGGAATGCAGAAAAAGTTAAACGAGGCGGGAATACCATCGGCGGTTCATTATCCTATCCCGCTAAATTTGCAGCCGGTTTATCAGTATCTGAATCAGCCCAAAGGAAGTTTTCCTGTCGCAGAAAGTCTAGCCGAAAAAGTAATGAGTCTTCCAATGCATCCGTACTTAACAGACGAACAAATTGATAAAGTTGCTTCTTGCTTTTAATAAAAAGACCGGAGATTATCCGGTTTTTTTATTAAAAGATGCGTTCAAAATATGAGCGCATGAGCCTCAGATAGAATGAACAGTCATTTGAAAGAAAGCCAGTTAAAAGCCTTGCAGCTTTTAGAATCAAACCCCCAGCTTTCGCAAAGAGATTTATCAAAAAATCTCGGAGTGAGTCTGGGCAAGGTAAATTATATAATAAAAGCTTTACTAGAGAAAGGTTATATAAAAGCCAGTAATTTTAAAAATAGTAAAAACAAATGGGCCTATATGTATATTTTAACCCCCCATGGTATCGAGACAAAAGCAAACGTTGCGCGTCAATTTTTATCAAGAAAGATGAAAGAATACGAAGAGCTAAAACGGTATGTCTCTGGGAATGAATAAAATTGCATAGAGAGCTTGTAAAAAATAGTATTCGAAGGAAAATATGAATTTAGCGGTTGTAGGAACAGGGTATGTCGGTCTCGTGCAGGGCGCTTGCTTTGCCGAAATGGGAAACGAGGTAATTTGCGTTGATATTGATCAGATAAAAGTTGAGAATCTAAAAAAAGGCATAATTCCCATTTATGAGCCCGGTCTTGAGCAAATTGTTAAAGAAAACTACAAGCGCAGAACGCTTCATTTTACGACTTCTATAGAAGAAGCGGTTCAAAAAAGCGATATTATTTTTATCGCCGTTGGCACGCCCCAGGGCGAAGACGGCAGCGCCGATTTGCAGCATGTATTAAAAGTGGCAGAGTCTATAGGCAGCTTCATGGCGCATCCCGTTCTTGTTGTAGATAAATCTACGGTGCCAATAGGCACGGCCGATAAAGTAAAAGAAGCAATTCAAAAAAAACTAGATGAGAGGGGCGAGAACTTTGAATTTCACGTGATCTCAAACCCTGAATTTCTAAAAGAGGGGGCCGCCGTTGAAGACTGCATGAAGCCCGACAGAATTGTTATAGGCGCCGACGACGAGAAGGCCATGAATACGATGAAAGAGCTTTACAGACCGTTTAGCATGAATCTTGAAAGATTTATCGGTATGGATGTACGAAGCGCCGAGATGACTAAGTATGCCGCAAATTCTCTGCTGGCGACAAAAATTAGCTTCATGAATGAAATCGCTAATATTTGCGAAAAGGTGGGCGCCGACGTTAATCTTGTAAGGCACGGAATTGGCTCTGACAAAAGAATTGGACCTCATTTCATATACCCAGGCTGCGGTTACGGGGGAAGTTGTTTTCCCAAAGACGTCATCGCCCTTGAAAAGATCGCTCTGGAAAACGGAGTTAATCCTGAAATTCTTAAGGCCGTACAAAACGTAAACGAAAGACAAAAAATGGTTTTAGTAAATAAAATTAAAACTTATTTTGGCGAAAATCTTTCAGGAAAGACTTTCGCAATCTGGGGCTTGAGTTTTAAGCCAGAAACCGACGATATGAGAGAAGCTTCAAGCATTACTTTGATAAAAAATCTCTTAAAATCTGGAGCCAAAATACAAGCATACGATCCTAAGGCCATGGATGAAGCGCGTCACTTTTATTTAAAAGACGATGCCGTTGAATATTTTGAAGACAGATACTCTGTTCTTGAAAACGCCGATGCCGTCGTCTTGGTTACAGAATGGCACGAGTTTAGAAGCCCCGACTTTGAAAAAATGAAAAATTTACTAAAAGAACCAGTGATGTTTGACGGCAGAAATCAGTTTAAAAAAGATCAAATGAACAAAGCGGGGTTTGCTTATTTTCAAATTGGCGTTTCATCAGGCGATATATAAAAATAGATAGTAGCAAAATTAAATAGGAATTTAAAAAATGACTTATGAAAATAAAATGCGTTCGGTTATTAAAGCGATTTCATGGCGTTTTTTCGCGACGCTTCAAACGGCTTTAATTGTCTGGGTTATTACCGGCGAAATAAAACTTGCGGTAAGCGCAGGCGTAATTGACGTTATCATTAAGATAATCTCTTATTTTATTCATGAAAGGGTCTGGAACAGTGTAAAGTATGGCAGAACAGATCGTCCGTCTTTTGTTCTTTGGTTTACCGGGCTATCGGGAGCAGGCAAAACAACCATTGCCACGGAGGTTTATCATGAATTACAAAAAGAAGAGTACAAAGTAGAGTATTTAGACGGCGACGTGATACGTTCGATTTTTCCCCAGACGGGGTTTACCAAAGAAGAACGAAACAGGCATTTAGGAAGGGTATCTTATCTGGCAAGTACCCTTTCAAAAAACGGTATTTCGGTGATTGCCGCGTTTATATCTCCTTATAAAGAATCGAGAAAATTTGCAAGAAGTCTATGCGAAAATTTTATTGAAGTCTATTTAAGCACGCCCGTAGAAGAGTGCGAAAAAAGAGACGTTAAAGGCTTGTATAAAAAGGCAAGAGACGGCAAAATAAAACATTTTACCGGCATTAATGACCCTTATGAAGAGCCTGAAAACCCAGAAATTGTAATTGATACTTCAAGCAAAAATCTTTTTGAATCAAAAAAGGTAGTGATCGATTATCTGAAGCAAAAAGAATTAATTTGAAAAGCATGAGGTTATTAAAGAAAATTAATATTGCCGTTATTGATATAAAGCATCAAAAGTCGATTTCTAAATTGGCAAAATTAAAAGGAATCATTCTATGAGAATTCTTGTGACAGGAGGCGCGGGGTTTATAGGCTCTCATTTGATTGAGAAACTGCTATCAATGGATAATCATGTAATTTGCTTAGATAACCTATATACCGGCAGCAAAGAGAATATTAAAAAATTTAACGAAAACAAGAATTTTGAATTTATCTTACATGATATAATAAATTCAATAGACCTTAAGGTCGATCAAATCTATAATATGGCGTGTCCCGCATCGCCTGTACATTATCAAAGAGATCCCGTGCAGACAATGAAAACATCTGTGTATGGCATTTTAAATATGGTCGAGCTGGCGGTTAAAAATAAGGCAACATTACTGCACGCCTCTACTTCAGAGGTCTATGGCGATCCTGAAATACATCCTCAAACAGAAACCTATAAAGGAAGCGTAAATCCCATTGGGCCAAGGGCATGTTATGACGAAGGCAAAAGAGCCGCCGAGACAATCTGTTTTGACTATTACCGCCAGCATGGTTTGAAACTCAAACTCATAAGAATATTTAATACTTACGGGCCCCGCATGGATAAAAACGACGGAAGGGTTGTCAGTAATTTTATCGTACAGGCCCTGACGGGAAGCGATATTACCATCTACGGAGACGGCTCTCAAACCCGAAGCTTTTGCTATATAGACGATCTGGTTAATGGAATTATTTCTATGATGAATTCCGATGATTCTTTTTCAGGCCCCGTGAATTTAGGCAACCCTGGCGAATTTACCATAAAAGAGCTGGCCGAAAAAGTGATAAAGCTGACAAATTCAAAAAGTAAAGTGATTTATAAAAATCTGCCGGCAGACGATCCCGTGCGAAGAAGACCCGATATCAACTTGGCCCAATCTCAATTAAAATGGCGGCCACAAGTTTTACTAAATGAAGGGCTTGAAAAAACAATCGAATACTTTCAGGGTATCTTAAACTAGAAGCGTATTATGAAAATTCTTGTAACAGGCGGCGCTGGCTTTATAGGTTCTCATATCGCAGACAGGTTGTTGGCAAATAAACATTCTGTCGCCATTGTCGACAACCTTACAACTGGCAAGAAAGAAAACATCCCGCGAGAAGCGCAATTTTACGAAGCCGATATTTGCGATAAACACATTGCAGAAATATTTGAGAAAGAAAAGCCCCAGATACTGGTTCATCAGGCCGCTCAAATTAATGTAAGAGCCTCGGTTGACGACCCCGGTTATGACGCCTCGATAAATATCATAGGCTCTATCAATTTATTAGAATGCGCCCGAAAATATGGCGTACAAAAGGTAATATTTGCCTCAACCGGCGGAGCTATTTACGGCGAACAGGAGTACTTTCCCGCTGACGAGAACCATCCGCAAAACCCCGTATCGCCCTATGGCATAGCGAAACTTTCGGTTGAAAAATATCTGTACTATTACAAGGTTCAATATGGCCTCGATTTTGTTTCGCTTCGTTACGCGAACGTGTACGGCCCGCGCCAGAACGCCAAAGGCGAAGCGGGCGTGGTCGCGATATTTTGCGAAAGAATGTTAAAAAACGAGCAGCCAATCATCAACGGAGACGGCAGACAAACCAGAGACTATGTGTATGTCGCCGATGTCGCCGAATATAACATTCGGGCGGTTGAAAGCGATGCCTCGGGTATCTTTAATATAGGAACATCAAAAGAAATCAACGTAAACGAAATATTTTATTTGATAAAAAATGAACTAAAGTCAGAAGCGCCTGAAGTTCACGGAGACGCCAAAGGGGGCGAGCAGTTAAGAAGCGTCATTACTTTTCAAAAGGCAAATGAAACATTTGGTCATGAGCCGCAGGTTCAAATTGAAGAGGGAATAAGAAAAACGGCAAAGTGGTTTCAGCAGGGTTGATATCATCTAAGTTACCCACCATTCTTTCTTTTTACGCGATACTATGAATATTGATACAACAGCGAATATGCTGCGCAGATTATGGCGCCAGTTGACAAAAAAGAGAAGATACCAAATTGTGATTCTCTTCTTTTTCAATATTTTTGCTTCTTTTGCGGAGGTCATGGGTATAGGTTTGGTCGTTCCTTTTATTGGAGCCTTAACAATGCCTGATAAATTATATGAACATGAGTTGATAAAACCTTTTTTTCCCATGTTGAATATAAGTTCTGCTGAAGAGATAATTTTACCGATGACAATAATTTTCGGAACAGGCGCATTTATTGCTTCAATAACGAGATTATCGCTTATTTATGTAAATCATAAAATGTCTAATGCCGTTGGTTTAGATGTCACTACAAGTATTTATAGAAGAATTTTATACCAGTCATATGATTATCATGTAAATACAAATAGCAGTGAAATTTTGGGTTTAATAACCAAGACAAACCAGATTGTTCCCATGATTTTAATGCCGTCTTTTTCGTTGCTAAGTTCAATTTTGATGCTCGTTTCTGTAATATCTCTACTTATAGCCATGGATCCTTTTCTTTCGATAATTGTTTTTTCGGGATTTGGTATATCTTATTTTTTAATCGCATTTACAATCAGAAAGCGAATTAGAAGAAACAGCGAGATTTTTGCAATAGAAGTTGTAAAAAATACAAAAGCTGTTCAGGAGGGGCTAGGGGGTATTCGAGATATTCTATTAGACGGAAGCCAGGAATTATATGCAAGAATATTCAATACCTCAAGCTATAGATTAAGAAAGGTGAATATCATACATTCTTTGCTTAACGCGGGTCCTAAATTCTTAATGGAATTTGTAGGAATGATGATGATAGCCCTTTTAGCTTATTCTTCATATGTTTATTCTGGCAGTATAAATTCTGTTCTACCAACACTGGGCGCTTTGGCTTTAGGCGCTCAACGAATGCTGCCCGTATTGCAGCAGGGATATTCGGCATGGGTAAATATCAAGAATTCACAGGCTTCATTTTCAGATATTTTAAGTTCGCTTGAAAAACCGTTGCCGTCTCGCACACAGTATTTTCATAAAGATCCGTTGCCGTTTTCTGAGAAAATTCAATTGAGAAATTTAGCTTTCAGATATCAGAAAGAAATGCAGCTCATTTTAGATAAGGTCAGTCTCGATATTCCAAAAGGTTCGCGCATTGGTTTTATAGGCGCTACTGGCAGCGGGAAAAGCACTTTTATCGATATTATTATGGGATTATTAGAACCAACCGAGGGCAGTATAACAGTAGATGAACAGGAAATAAACGAAAAGAATATACGGGCCTGGCAACTGAATATTGCTCATGTACCGCAGAGTATTTATTTATCAGACAGTTCAATTGCCGAAAATATCGCTTTGGGAGTTCCCTTTGAAGATATAGATCATGAAAAAATAAAACAGGCTGCAAAGCAGGCCCAGATATCCAATTTTATTGAAAATCTAAAGGATGGCTATGGTACTTATGTAGGAGAGAGAGGTATTCGTCTTTCTGGCGGTCAAAGACAACGTATAGGAATTGCCCGAGCCTTGTATAAAGACGCTAAGGTTATTGTTTTTGACGAAGCTACAAGCGCGCTTGACAATGAAACCGAAAAGGCTATTATGAAGTCAATTAATCTGCTTGGCAACGATTTAACCATACTTATGATTGCGCACCGGTTATCAACAGTAAAAAATTGTGATAAAATTATTGAGTTAGAAGATGGCAAAATATTAAGAGAAGGAAGTTACAAAGAATTATTTGAAGCAGAGAAATTATGAAATTGAGAAAGAAGTTCGATTCGGCTTTTCAGGCGCGATTAGCATTTAAAGCCGAATCGAACATGAAAAGACAATGAGCCAAATAGCATCAAAATATAAGGTTTATGCTAATCAAGTTGGCTTTTAGAAAAAAGAGCTACTTTCAAAATTGCCCTATCTTTTCGGAAAAAAATAATAAGAATTTTACGATCTATGAAAAAAATAATATTAAAATATATTAATTATTTTCCATTTAGTTCAATATTTCTGGCAAGACTTCAAGGCTTAATAAAGTTCGTTCAGTTGCCTGTAGATGTAATAAAAGCATTTAGAGATTATCGTTTATTAAAGAAAAGTTTTTCAAAGTCTGAACATCGTTTCTCCCTTTCTTTTCGTACAGGCGAGTTTTATTTAACCGATAAAACATCAAATACTTTGTTTGACGCGCACTATATTTATCATCCGGCATGGGCAGCCAGAGCGTTGAAAAAGATTAATCCTACTAAGCATATCGATATATCTTCAACTCTGCATTTTTGTTCTATCGTATCATCATTTATTCCCGTTGAATTTTATGATTATCGGCCCGCTCAGCTTAAATTATCAGACTTAACCTCAAAGCATGCAGATTTATTGAAACTGCCCTTTAAAGATAATAGTGTAAAATCATTATCGTGTATGCATACTGTTGAACATGTAGGCCTTGGTAGATATGGAGACAAGATTGATTATGACGGAGATCTGAAGGCAATTGAAGAGTTGAAACGCGTTCTGGCGCAAAACGGAGATTTATTATTTGTTGTTCCGCTTGGAAAACCAAAGCTCGTCTTTAATGCTCATCGAATTTATTCTTATGATCAGATAATAAATTATTTTAATGGTTTTAGTCTGAAAGAATTTGCTCTTATTCCAGATTTTTCAAATGGTGGCGGAATAATAAAAAATGCCAGTAAAAAATTAGTTGATAACCAAAAATGGGGATGCGGTTGTTTTTGGTTTAGAAAAGAAAAACCTAATAAAAGATGATCATTTTTTTTCAATCTGGCAGGCTCGGTAACCAGATATTTCAATATCTATTCTTAAAAAATAAATTACAAAAGAATAAAGAGAAAATTATATTAATAGGTTTTAAAGAATTATCAAAACTATTATTTATTAAAGATATATTCATATTGCCATTAAAACGAGATTCTTATCTTTTTTTAATATTACGGCGAATAGCCAGAATTTTCGTTAAGCATAAGATTGTATCTACCACAAAAATAATAAAGAAAGAGTATTCGGGATATTTGACTGAGACAGCGGAAACTAAATATATTAGAGGATTTTTTACTAATATAAATTTGGTTCAGCAAGGGTATTTTCAAGACGGCAGTTTATGGACCAAGAAAGATATGAATGATATGAAAATTAAAGAAAATCATCTGTCAAGAGCTTTTGATATACTAAAATCTGTTCCGGTAAAGATGACCCCTGTTTTTATTCATGTTCGAAGAGGCGATTATCTTTCATGGGGTCCCTATAATAAGTCGGCTGCTTTGCCTATTGAGTATTATATAAACTCTATAAAGAAGTTTGATCTGAAAAAGACTTTTTTTATCGTATTGAGCGATGATAAAGAATATGTTCAAAATAAATTTCAGTTTATTAAAAATAAAAAAATATTATGTGAAGACCAATATTTAGATTTTTCTGTCATGACTTTATGCTCTGGAGGTATTTTGTCTGCAAGCAGCTTTTCATACTGGGGAGCTATGCTCATGCTAAAGAATAAACCAAAAGCCCCTATATATGCCCCAAATTACTGGGCTGGTTTTCAATCTAAAATATGGTTTCCTTATAAAATAAAAAACAAGCTTTTTCATTATATAAGTGTTTAATAAAAATAAAACTTGGCCAATTAAATAAATATGAAAAAAAATGCAGAAAATTTTTCTACATCGGTCTTATTTTTAACATTCAATCGCCTTGAAACCACAAAAAAAGTATTTGAAGAAATCAAAAAAGCAAAACCGCCAAGATTATATATTGCCTCTGACGGGCCTAGAAAAGAAAAGCCTGATGAAGATGAAACTGTAAAAGCCGTAAGAGATTATATCTTAAGTAATATTGATTGGGATTGCGATGTAAAAACTCTATTCCGGAGAAAAAATTTAGGCTGTAAAATAGCAGTCAGCACCGCTATCGACTGGTTTTTTAAAAATGAAGAAATGGGTATTATTTTAGAAGACGATTGCCTTCCTAATCAAAGTTTTTTTCGATTTTGTGAGGAATTATTAGAACGTTATACGGATGATGAACGAATAATGATGGTGTGTGGAACAAATATGGCAGAAACATGGAACTCCGAAAAACAAAATTATCATTTTTCAATTTATGGGAGTATTTGGGGTTGGGCCTCTTGGCGTCGCGCATGGCAGCATTATGATGTTAATATTAATCTATGGGGGAATAGCTATGCCAAACAGGCAATAAAAAACATATTCAATAATAAAAAACAATATAATTATCGAAAAAGGGTTTTTGAAAAAGTTTATAGGAAGAATATAGATACTTGGGATTACCAATGGAGTTTTGCGCGTATGATAAATTCAGGATTGACAATTGTCCCGTCAAGAAATCTGGTTTCTAATATTGGTTTTGGAGAGAATGCAACCCATACTACCGGGGAAAATGCAAAAAAATTAAGCATATCGCAACATGATTTATTATGGCCATTAAAAAAACCGGAAATAGTTGTCGTTGACAAAGAATATGATGATACTTGTTTTAAAATCATAACGGGTAACTACGGAATATTTTATAAAATAAAAAGAAAGTTTGTTTTTTATTTAAGAAAAATTAGAAATCTTTTTATGAGGGCACATTAACTAATGTGAGTTTTATATATTATGTTTTTTAAGATATTATTTTTATTAAAGATATTAAAATTTATTAATTGGATTAATGTTTCGGGTAAAAAGAAAAAATATCCTAAGGTAATTCAATTGCCATTAACAAACAAATGCAATTCTAAATGTGTCATGTGTAATGTCTGGAAAATGTCCAATTCAAATGAAATGACTATTGATGAGTTTGCTAAATATATGAAAGATCCCCTTTTTAAAAAAGTTAATTCAGTTGGAATCAATGGAGGTGAGCCTTCATTGATTCCCAATTTAGAAAAATATGCAGAAAAAATATTAGCTTTGCCTTCCATTAGAAGTTTAAATATTATTAGTAATGGTTTTAATAAAAATATATTAAAACAAATAAGAAGCATATATGTTCTGTCTAAAGAAAAGGGAGTACATTTTCATGTTTCTATTTCGCTTGATGGCTATGAAGATGTTCACAACAAGATTAGACGTATACCAAATGCTTTTAAGAAAGTTACATATGTAATTGATGAATTGCACACGAATAAAGAAAAATATTGTGATTCATTAGAAGTGGCATGCACCGTTATGCAGCAAAATGTGGATTATTTAATTGAATTAGATACATATGCAAAGCAAAAAAATTATAATATGACTTATAGGCTTGCAGTATCGAATAAAAGAATTGGAAGTGAAAAAATTTTTTCAAAATATAGTGTTTTAGCTGAAGAAAAATGCATTCAAACAGCAAAAGAATTTTTTTATACAAAATATAAGCAAAGCCAAAGAGTGAGAGAAAAATATAAGTATTTTTTAATATTTCATTATCTTGGTTTTCGAATACCCAAAAGACTTTTTGCATGTCCTTGGCAAGATTCTGGAGTAACGATAAATGCGCGTGGAGAACTTTTTTATTGCGCTGTAGAAAGTAAAATGATAGGCTCATTAAGGCATTCTATAGGAAAAAATATATTCTTCAAAGACGAAAATATTAAATATAGACAAGAGTTAATTAAAAACTATTGCGATCATTGCATTCATTATGTATTTAGACCCAATAGGAAAAGTTTATTAATTATACTTAATAATATATTTCATGAAAAATATTATCCAGTTTGGTATAAACTAAAGGCCAAGTTTTTATGAGAATTGCTATTTTAGGATGGTATGGCACTGAAACAATAGGTGATCGAGCAATTTTAGCCGGTTTATTATTCATTTTCAATAAGACATTTATAGATTATGAAATATCTTTGGGTAGTCTTTATCCATTTTTTACTGAGCGTACTATCGATGAAGATAAGAGTTTTTACGAAAACATAATGAAAAAGAAAATAAATATAAAAATATTTGATTCAACTATATCGTCTCAATTGGATTCAGAGATAAAGTCATGTGATATTATTATCATGGGAGGCGGCCCTTTAATGCATATCAAACAGATGAATTTAATTGAATATGCTTTTAAGAAGGCGAAAAGACTCAAGAAAAAAACAGCTTTATTAGGCTGCGGTGTAGGTCCGCTGTTTAAGTCGTATTTTCAACGGTCACTATTAAAGATAGTTAAATATTCTGATATAATTATCCTTAGAGACAATTCTTCCAAAGAAAAATTGTATAGTATTGCGGATAAATATAGAGAAAAAATCCATAAGGATAGAGTCTATGTTAGTTTAGACCCTGCTGTTCAATGCGCATTAGATTACATGAAGAATCATGATGCAGAAAAAAGGGGCAGTTATATTGCCGTTAATTTAAGAAAATTTCCTGTTTCATATGCTGAAAAAAAAATTGCCAATTTAGTTGACTTGGCGTTAGTAAGTTATATAAGAAATATCGCTAAAAATAATTTAGAAAAGAAAATACGCTTAGTTCCCATGCATTATTTTTATGTCGGTGATGATGATAGAGAATTTTTAAACTATATTCGTTTTCAATCGGGAATTAACAACATTGTTGTTCAAAATAAGAACTTGTCATTAATTGAAACCATGAAGGTTTATCAAAATGCGCAATTTAATATTGGAATGAGATTTCATTCCATTGTCTTACAGACTGTTCTTCATGGTAATAACTATATTTTAGATTATACAGAGCCTGAAGAAGGAAAGATTGCAGGCTTTTTAAAAGATGTTGATCATCAGGGCTTTTACAAAAAAAGATATCTATCATTACAAAAAGATTATTCTGCATTAATCGCAAATTCTTTTAAGACATACCGAAATTTCATTAGCTTAGATAAAAGTTCAATGAATAAAAAATTAGCTATTTATGGAGAATTATTAAAACAGTTTTGCTAGTTTCCAATAAATTTAATAATTAGAAATGCGGGTATTTAAAAAATGAAATCTATCAAAGTATTAATCATAAACGCTACAGATATTCATGGAGGGGCAGGTCGGGCGGCGCATAGAATTCATAAAGGCTTATTAAAAAATGACCTATTATCCAAAATGCTGGTTCAAAAGAAATATAGCGATGATTTTACGGTAGAAGAAGTTGATACTAAGTATAGAAAATATTTGCCTTATCCGGTTCCATTAATTATTGATCATATACCATTGCTATTTTACAGAAAAAGAAAAAAAGTCACATGGTCTCTAAATTGGTTTCGATCAAGAAGAATAAAAATGATTAATAAATTAGATAGTGATATAATTAACCTTCATTGGATAAATAATGGTTTTATAAGACTGCAAGACTTAAAAAAGATTAGAAAGCCCATTGTTTGGACACTGCATGATATGTGGGCATTTACCGGAGGTTGTCATTATACTGAACATTGTGAAAAATATGAAAAAAAATGTTATGCCTGTCATATATTGGGAACAAAAAAAAAGCGAGATTTGAGTAATAATCGTTTCAAAGTTAAGAAAAAAATATATGATAAGTTAAATATAACAATTGTGACACCAAGCCGCTGGCTGGCAGATTGTGCAAGAAAAAGTGAGTTGCTAAAAAATAAGAATATAAAGGTTATACCCAATGGGATTGATTTACGAAAATTCAGGCCTCTGGATACTAAGCAGGCAAGAGAAATTTTGGATGTTCCAAAAGATAAAAAACTTATTCTTTTTAGCGCGCTATATGCTACCAGTGATTTAAGAAAGGGTTTTCAATATCTCTTTTCGGCATTAAAAGAACTTGCTAACAAAAATAGTTATGAACTTCTTGTTTTAGGCGCAGGAGAGCCTGAGACTAAAAAAAAGATTCGCTTTGGAATAAAAACTCATTATCTGGGTAAATTAAATGATGATTATTCATTGATTTTAGCCTATAATGCAGCCGATGTTTTGGTTGTGCCTTCGGTTCAAGATAATCTTCCTAATACTATTAAAGAAGCATTGGCATGTGGTACGCCATGCGTTGGCTTTGATATCGGCGGTATACCCGATATGATCGAACATAAATATAATGGTTATATATCTAAGGCTTTTATAGAGAAAGATTTAGCAAATGGTATAGATTGGGTATTGGGTCAGAATAAAAATCTTATAAGAAAAAGAGCGAGAAAAAAGGCAGAAGATATGCTTGATATTGATAAAACCGCTTTAAAATATTCACAATTGTATAAAGATATCTTGAATTATAAAGTAAAATAAATTAGAATAAGTACAAATGAAATATTGATAATAAATATTTCATTTGTATAAAATTGAATTAAATTTTTCATTAAATCTAAATTTGTAGTGAAAGAGTTATTTGGCTAAATAAAACCGAATTAACATTTGCAAAGTTTTATTGCTAACAGAATAATAAATAATTGTTTTAGTTGTTTTCTTTTGAGAGACAAGAAATATAAATTATTAAACAGTATGCTAACTTAAGGTAAGTCTTGAAAAAAAAATCGAATAAAAAAGAAGTATTAAGCGGAGGACTTAGAAAACAAGGTTTCATAAAAAAAAATACAAAAAACAGTCCCCTGCTTTCGGTTATTACTGTTGTTTATAATAATAAAAAATATATTTCTGACACTATAGAAAGCGTTTTAACTCAAGCATACTCTAACATTGAATATATCATAATAGACGGAAAATCAACAGATGGTACATTCGAGATTATTAAGAAATACTCAGAAAAAATAGATTATTGGCTTAGCGAGCCCGATAATGGCATTTATGACGCAATGAATAAGGGTATAATGTTGACTTCTGGCGAGATTATCGGTATCTTAAATAGCGACGACTGGTGGGAACCCGAAACTGCGCAGCTGATAATAGAGGCATATTTGAAAAATGAGAAAGCCGATATCTTTCATGGTAAAATAAGACCAGTTGATTCAAGTGGCATATTTTTACCGGCGCGTACTCACAGTAATTATTTTCTTAAGCGGTTGATAAGCACTCCTTTTAAGCATCCGGCAATGTTTGTTACAAAAAGAGGGTACAACAATAGCGGATTATTTGACCTGAAGTATAAAACAGCGGCAGATTATGATTTAATGCTTCGACTTATTAAAGATGGGGCAAAAGATATATTTATTGATAAGATTTTAACAAATGTAAGAAAAGTCGGCATAACTACGGGAACAAATACCGTTTCATCGCCCGATGAAATTAAGGAAATTATAGAGAAATTTGCTGGTTTGAAATTATTGGGAAAGTTTCTGGTTTTAATGCGACAGTTTATAATGTGGCTAAAAAAATAAAGATTTTTATATTTATTCTCTGATTATTTATGGTAAAAAACGAAAAAAGAAATATTTTATATTATACGCTACTTGATTTTTCAGATAAAACGGGACAAAGTCAATATGCTTATCATGTTTTTAAGGCCTTACAGTCAAATAAGCAATTTATAATTGACCTTGTCGCTCCCAGACCTAAAAAGAATATTGTTTTAAAGGAACTTTTAAAAAATAAAAATATTAAATTTCATTTTCTAGCTCCCAAAAAGAAACGCAGAAATTATTTATGGTTTATTCGAAGTATAATAATCTCCTTCTTTATTGTTTTTTTCAAAGTAGGTAAAAAAACATATTTAATTTACTCATTAAAGCCATATATGATATTGCCGTTAATTTATAGATTTATTTATTCTGCTAAATTATTTTTATTAGTAGAAGGATTAAGTAAAGAAGACGTAAAAAGAGTTATAAAGCCTAAAATATTGGCAAAGTTATCAAATGTCATAATGGAAAAAAATATAAAAAAAGCATATAAGGTTTATCCTGCGTACCAAACGGCTAAAGAATGGGTAGATAGTCTACGAAATGATCATTCTAAAGTTATCACCTGCGGCGCCGATATGTCTCTATTTTATCCAATAATCAAAAAAAACTCAAAAAAGAAAAATGAAAAACTAACAATCGGTTATATTGGAAGTTTTAGAGATGTTCATCTGATACGCGAAATGTTAAAGGCCGTTTTGAATATGCATGTCTCTGTTTTTTTAATTGGCAAAGGACAGCTCTATAATGAAATTAAAGATTATTTAGAAAAACATATTCATAAAGCAGAGATTGATTTGTTGGGAGAATTGGAACAAAAAGAAATGTCTAAAATAATTGACGAATGCGATATTATGTGGGGCGCTTGCGATATAAATCACTGGGGAGTTCCTATGAAATGTTTTGAATATCTCTCGTGTAACGCAAAAGTGATATATACAAAAAATACAGATTTAAGTTTTATTAAAAAAAAGGGCTATGGATATGAACTTACATCAAATAATATTGAAGATATAAAAAAACTAATAAAGAAGATAGAATCTTTGTATAAGAATAATAATTTAAAGAAGAATTCAGATTCGCGGGAATATATATCTAAGCATCATAGCTGGAAAAATTTTGCCAATCAAATAAATAGCGATATGGCCTTAGTTAGTAGAAATAAACGTGAATTCTGAGATATGATAATTGAAATTACCGGCGCCTCTGGCTCAGGAAAAACAACATTATTAAAAAAAATATCTAATACTTTTCCTGAATTGATAATTGTAACAGATACTGATGATATTAAAGAAAAGTCAAAATGGCTTGAGGTATTAAATTTCATAAAATGGGGATTATATTTTATATTCAGTTGTCCCATGTATTGGAAATATTTTATTAGCTTATTTTCATATATGAAATTCATGGAAGACACTTTGTTTAATAAATTAAATATGCTTCGAAATAGTATTAAAAAAATATCAATTTATGTTTTTTATAAAAGAAAATACGCCGATAGTCTTGTAATCATTGACGAAGGTATTTCGCATGTACCTTATAATTTAATAACGACTGCTTCTTCACGATCGATTCCAATAGAGAAAATTTATTCGGGTTTCAAAGACTTAATTACTGATACCAGTCTTCTTATACTAGACGTCCCCTTATCTGTAATTGTAGAAAGATTATTAAAAAGGGGTCATAATAGAATTAATATAAAAAATATAGAGAGGTTTGCAGAAGAAAATAATAGAATAACAAAAGAAATAAAAATTATTGGTAAGAAATATTTCAATAAAATATTTTTAATCGATGAAAAATCTAGCGTTAGAGAAATTGTTAAAAATATAATTGAGTATAAAAAGCATATATAAGAATATTTAAATTAATTGGAGTAGATTATGACAAAGTATGAAGGAAAAAAATATTATCAGAGCGAAAAAGTAGCCAAGAAATATAATACACAATATGAGGGAAAACTTTCACTAAGAAATTTTCGAATTAGACTAATTGGAAAATTTGAAGAGCTTAAATTTAAGGGTTTTCTTAAAAAAGTGCCAAAAAATGGCAAGGTCTTAGATATTGCCTGCGGTACAGGAAGGTATACTCGAATTTTATTGCAGAATAAATTTATTGTTACAGCCACAGATATATCAAAAGAAATGATAGAGTTTACAAAAAAAAATTCTCATGGGTTAGAGGGTTTAGCTGATATAAAAATAGCCGACGCGGCGAAATTGCCATTTAAAAACAACTCCTTTGATGGTATAACATGCATCCGTCTTTATCAACGAGTTCCTCATTCTGAAAGAGTTCTTATGCTGAAAGAAATAAAAAGGTTATCTAAAGATTGGGCTATTGTATTTTTTGGTCTTGAAAATTCTTTTTTAAGAATAAGAAATAAGGTTCGTAGATTTTTTATTAAAGGAAGACCAAGTAACCCTTATCCCGCTACAAGAGAAGAAATGTTGTCAGAGATAGAATCTGCGGGTCTGAAATTCATAAAAGGCTCATGGGTTTTCCCGGGTTTGGCGAGCGGTTATATTTCATTGATTGATTGTCGCTAATGCACTTTATTATTGATTATTTATGCAAGAACCCATTAAAAAAACCTACTTAATAACAGGCACAGCCGGGTTCATCGGTTTTCATGTCGTAAAACGTCTTTTAGAAGAGGGTTGTAACGTTATAGGCGTCGATAATCTGAATACATATTATGACGTAAGTCTCAAATTTGCCAGGCTGCGCGAAACAGGTATTTATGAAACAGATATTGAATATGCCAAGCTCATTAAATCGTCAATTTATTCAAATTATACTTTTATTCAGCTTGGTATTGAAGATAGCGAAAAACTCTTTCGGCTGCTTCAAGAAGAGAATATTACTCATATCTGTCATTTGGCCGCGCAAGCCGGGGTCAGGTACAGCATTGAAAATCCGGGCGCCTATGTCGACAGCAATCTGGTAGGATTTGTAAATTTGCTTGAACTCGCCAGAGAAAAGAAAGTTAATCATTTTGTTTATGCCAGCAGCTCTTCAGTTTATGGCTTGAACAAAAAAATGCCTTTTTCTGTTCATGACAATGTTGACCATCCGATAAGCTTATATGCGGCTACAAAAAAATCCAATGAATTAATGGCGCATACCTATAGTCATCTTTTTAAAATTCCGACTACGGGACTTCGTTTTTTTACCGTATACGGCCCATGGGGCAGGCCAGATATGGCTTTGTTTAAGTTTACAAAAAACATTCTTGAAGGCAGTCCCATTGATGTTTATAATAACGGAAATATGAAGCGCGATTTTACATATATTGACGATATAACAAATGGCGTAATAAGAGTTTTAGAACATATGCCCATAGAAAACAAAAATTGGAATTTTGAAAATCCCGATCCATCAAGCAGCCCCAGGGCTCCGTATAAAATTTACAATATAGGCAACAGCAAGCCCGTGTCTTTGGGTGAGTTTATTGCGGCTATAGAGAATTGTACCGGTAAAAAAGCCGTTAAAAATATGCTTCCCATACAGCCAGGAGACGTTGAAGAAACATTTGCCGATATAAGCGATATAAAAAAAGATACTGGTTATGTGACGAAAACTGATTTGCAAGAAGGAATTATTCAATTTGTAAACTGGTATAAAAATTTTTATAAATATTGCAATTAAGATAGGCTACAGAAGTGATAATGAAAAAAAAAGGAACATCACAAAAGATAGAAACGCATATTTGTATCATCGGTTCTGAAGATGTTGACGCTCGCATTCCGTTTATTGAGTTACTTGAGAAGAAAAACTGCAGATTTACGGTATTAGGAACATCTGATGGAGAGTCATTTCGCAATAAAAACATACCGTTTATTCGCTATAAACTGAATCGCGAATTTAGCCCCTTTAAAGACGCCGCAACGGTTTTACAACTGCGCAGAATATTTAAAAATCACGATTTTGAAATTATACAAACCTTTGATACCAAACCTTCTTTTTTAGCTCCGCTTTCTTTGCTTTTTATGCGAAAAAAGCCGAGGTTATATCGAACAATTACAGGAATGGGGCGAATTTTCTCTCTTAATTCAATTTTTTACGCTTTTCAGAGATATTTATATGGTTTGATTCAGCGGATACTTAAAAAACGCGTAGATATGACAATTTTTCAAAATAATGACGATGAAAAATATTTCATACAAAAAAAATGGGTAGAAAAAAATAGATATTCTCTGATTAAAAGCTCGGGAATTGATCTAAAAAATTATACTCAAAATTCGTCTGTGAAAGAGAAGAAACAATTTAGAAAAAAGCTGAATATTCCTGAAAAAGATATCGTCATTATTATGATAGGTCGTCTTGTAAAAGAAAAAGGCGTAGATTATTTTATTGAGGCCGCCCGGCAGTTTCATCTTTCGCGAAATAAAGCAACTTTTCTTTTGGTTGGCCCTACAGAGTCAAAGAATAAAAATTCATATTCAGAAAATAAGCTATTATCTCATTCGTCTTATATGAAATATCTGGGCAAAAGAAATGACATAAAACAGCTTCTATCGATAGCCGATATTTTTGTACTGCCGACATATTATCGTGAAGGCGTACCCCGTGTACTATTAGAAGCGTCAGCTATGGGTCTTCCTATTGTAGCGACAGATATCGCCGGATGTAATGATGTTGTATCAAACGGCGTTAACGGTTTTCTTGTTCCGGTTAAAGATACGGTTAAGCTTATAGAAAAATTAAATGAGCTATATTCAAGCGCCGAGTTGCGTAAAAAATTTGGAAATAATAATAAAAAAATAATTCAAGTGTTTAACTTAGATTTAATATCTAAGCAATACTTAGATTTGTATAAAATGAAATAGGCGTTTTCAGATATTTAATAGGATTACCAGATAATATGAAGGTCACCGTCATCATACCGACAAGAAACGAAGAAAAGCATATTGAAGAATCGGTTAATTCAATATTAAATACTGATTTTCCCAAATCTGAGATAGAAATTTTCATTATTGACGGAATTAGCGACGATAAAACTTATGAGATAGCGCAAAATCTTGCGAAAAACAATAAGAATATAAAAGCATTAAAAAATTCCCATCAAACCGTACCATATGCTTTAAATATGGGTATAAAAAAAGCTCGGGGAAAATATATTGTGCGGGCAGACGCTCACTCTAAATACTCTAAAGATTATATAAAAAATCTGTTATATCATATAGAAAAATTGAAAGCAGACAATGTTGGCGGCAGTTGGATTGTTCTGGCCGCAAATGATTCGGTAAAAGCAAAGGTAATTGCGGCTGTTATGTCGCATCCTTTTGGCGTGGGAAACGCGCATTATAGAATCGGATCAAAAAAAATAAGAGAAGTTGACACTGTTCCCTTTGGATGTTTTCGAAAAGAGCTTTTTGATAAAATAGGCTTTTTTGACGAAGACTTAACGAGAAATCAAGACGACGAGTTTAACGCAAGAATTATAAAAAATAAGGGAAAAATATTTCTTATACCCGACATCAAAATAAATTATGTCGCTCGAGAAACTTTTTGTAAACTATTTGCGGTATACTATGAATACGGTTTATTCAAGCCGATGGCGAATATAAAACTGGGCAAACCCGCCACAGTCAGGCAGTTTATACCCCCATTGTTTACAGTATTTTTAATTATATTTGCAGCAAGTCCTTTTTTTATGAATAAGATATTTTATTTTTGCGCTTTGGTATTTGGCGTTTATCTGTTAATGTCGTTATTTTTTTCAGTCAAAGAGGCAAAAAGATTAAAGATTTGGAATATATTTTTATTTATGTACGGTTTTTTCGTCATGCATATAAGCTATGGTATAGGCTATCTATGGGGTATTGTTAAGTTTTTTATATTCAGGCGGCATAAAAAGGGTAAAATGATTTTAGACGTAAACAGATAACGGCGATTATAATAAAATGCGCTAAAATAGTTTTGAAATATAAATAATCAAATCAAAAGCCGAAGAAGTTTTTGGCTCAAATGCAAAGGTTTATTTGTTCGGATCGCGAGCAGAAGATACAAAAAAAGGCGGAGACATCGATTTATTTATTGACTCTTCTGAAAAGATATCGCTAGAAAAAAAATTCATTACGCGGTAGAGCTTGAGAAAAAATTAGATAAGACATGAAGTTATGAGATTAAATAAAAAATCATGTTTAATTCTGTAAATCTTGTCTAAAAAAAAGTTAAAGACACATTTAAGGAGAAGGAATGAAAAAAACAGCGTTAATTACAGGGGTAACCGGTCAAGACGGAGCCTATTTGTCAGAGCTTTTATTGAAAAAAGGCTACGACGTACACGGTATTAAAAGAAGAAGCTCTCTTTTTAATACCGATAGAATCGATCATCTGTACGTAGATCCGCATGAACAAGATGTAAGGTACAGCCTGCACTACGGCGATATGACAGATTCGACAAATTTAATTCGAATTATTCAGCAGGTTCAACCCGATGAAATTTACAATTTGGCCGCCCAGTCTCATGTTCAGGTTTCTTTTGAAACTCCCGAATATACGGCAAACGCCGACGCTTTGGGGGCGTTAAGAATTTTAGAGGCGGTAAAAATGTTGGGCCTGACTGACAAAACAAAAGTTTACCAGGCTTCAACCAGCGAGTTATACGGAAAAGTGCAGGAAGTTCCACAGACTGAAAAGACGCCGTTTTATCCTAGAAGCCCTTATGCCGCCGCCAAGCTTTACGCTTACTGGATAACGGTAAATTATCGCGAGGCCTATAATATTTTTGCCTGCAACGGTATTTTATTTAATCATGAAAGCCCCGTTCGCGGAGAAACTTTCGTAACAAGAAAGATAACGCGCGCCGCTTCAAAAATCGCTCTGGGTCTGCAAAAGAAAATCTTTTTGGGCAATCTTGACGCGAAAAGAGACTGGGGCCACGCTCACGATTATGTAGAAATGATGTGGCTTATCTTACAGCATGACATTCCTGAAGACTGGGTGATTGCCACAGGAGAGACGACAACGGTACGCGATTTTGTGAAATTGGCGTTTGCCGAAGCCGGCATTGAAGTTGAATTTAAAGGCGAGGGTAAAGACGAAAAAGGATTTATTTCTTCTTTAAACGAAACTGTTCTTGACGCGATTTCAGACGGCTGGAAAAATTATCTGAAAACCGGTCAGGAGATTATAAGCGTAGACCCTAAATATTTTAGACCAACCGAAGTTGATTTGCTAATAGGCGACGCGTCAAAGGCGCATGAAAAACTGGGCTGGAAGCCGAAGTATAAATTAATTGATTTGGTTAAAGATATGATGAAAAACGATATCAAACTGATGAAAAAAGACCAGTATTTAAAAGACGGCGGCTATAAAGTATTGAATTATTATGAATAAAAATAGCAAGGTATATATTGCCGGTCATAGAGGTCTTGTCGGCAGCGCGATATCTGAAAACCTTAAAAATAAAGGCTATTCAAATATTGTAACAAAAACAAGCGCCGAGCTTGACTTGAAAAAGCAGGCCGATGTATTTGATTTTTTTGAAAAAGAAAACCCGGAATATGTTTTTTTGGCCGCCGCCAAAGTAGGCGGCATTGTGGCCAACAATACATACAGGGCCGAGTTTATTTACGATAATTTGATGATACAAAATAATATCATCCATTCGGCTTATAAAACGGGCGTAAAAAAATTATTATTTTTAGGAAGTACCTGTATTTATCCGCGTATGGCGCCCCAACCTTTAAGAGAAGATTATCTTTTAACGGCTGAGCTTGAATATACAAACGAGCCTTACGCTATCGCTAAAATAGCGGGTATTAAAATGTGCGAAAGTTACAATATACAATATGGCACAAATTTTATTTCAGTAATGCCCACAAACCTTTATGGTTTTAACGACAATTTCAACCTTGAAAAATCGCATGTTCTTCCCGCTTTGGTTCGCAAGATTCATTTGGCGAAATTGTTGTCTGAAAACAACAAAGAAGCCGCAATCTCTGATCTGAAAGTTTCTTCTGAAGAAGAAGCCGATAAAATATTATCTCAATACGGAATAACATCTGAAAAGATTACTGTCTGGGGCAGCGGAAATCCTTTTAGAGAATTTTTATGGGCAGATGATATGGCTGACGCCTGCGTCTATATTATGGAAAATATTGATTTTTCAAGTCTGGCTAAAGATAAAAAAGAAATAAGAAATACTCATATAAACATAGGCAGCGGCAAAGAAATATCTATACGCGATTTGGCTAATTTGATAAAAAAGATTATCGGCTTTACGGGAGAAATTTATTTTGATACAACGAAACCCGACGGCACGCCCCGAAAACTGACAGATGTTTCAACGCTTCATTCTCTCGGCTGGCGGCACAAAGTAGAAATAGAAGAGGGTATTAAAAAAATATACGAATGGTATAAAAATAATTAACCGCATGTTTTACGCAACTTTGGCGCGGGCAGCAAGAATAAAAATAAATGAAGAAACAAGAAGGGGGTCTAAGGCTTAAGGGCGTAAAAAAAAAATCTACAGACAAAAGACCTCTTGTCAGTATCATAACCGTAGTTCTCAATGCCGCAAAAGATCTTGAGAAAACTATACTCAGCCTTCAGAGCCAGAATTATGATAATATTGAACATATCGTTATAGACGGTGCGTCATCTGACGGAACTCTTGCGGTAATAAAAAAGTATTCAAATAATATCGATTACTGGCTGTCTGAAAACGATAGAGGTCTTTATGACGCGATGAACAAAGGCGCAAAAATGGCAAAGGGAAGATTTTTAATGTTTATAAACGCAGGCGATAAACTTTTTCATCTTGATTTAAGTAATTTAACAAAGACGGCTTCGTGCTATTATTATAATGAAGAGCTAAGTAAGATAAAGAGAAACCCTTTTACGAAATTCTTTTTATGCCGAAATACCGTATGTCATCAAAGTATAATATATGATAGAAACGATTTTATTCCCTTTAGCCTATCGCGTCCCGTTACGGCCGATTTTAAACAAATGACAAAAATTGTTAAAAATTCTATTTTTGCAGATTATAATAATTCTCTGGTTTTTTTCAAAACGCCTGTTGTTTCGGCAAGAAATAATAAAGAGAGCTTAAGGCAATATATAAGAAATTATAATGAAAAAATAAAAACTGTTTATGATGATATGGGTTTATTTTATTTACTATTGGCTTTGTTGCATTATTTTCGAAATTTAACGCGTTTTTTACTTCATAAATTTTTCAGGATGACCTTTAAAAAAAATGGATAAAAGAAAAGTTTGTATGTTATCTCCCATTCATCAGTATCATGATACCAGAGTTTTTTACCGAACAGCAAAAACTTTGCAGAATTTTGGATACAATGTTACTTTGTTCGCTAAAAATAAAAAAAAAATAGAGATAATAGACAATATCGTTATAAAGAAAACCGCAGATGTCTCAAATCTTTTTCGTTTTTTTTACTGGTTTATTTTGTTTGTAAGAGCCATTAAAGAAAAAGCTGATATCTATCATCTTCATAATCCCGATACGATACCAATTGCAATTTGCCTTAAGTTATTCGGTAAAAAAGTAATTTATGATACACATGAAGATTTTTCACAGCGTATTTTAATTCGCGATTGGATACCTTTGTTTCTACGTAAAACTATTGCGTTAATAATTCACAAATTAGAAAAAAAATTAGGTAAAATCTGCGATTCAATGATTGTTACTCAAGAGCAGCTACAAAAAAAAATACCAGGTTCAGTCTTGATAAAAAACGCTCCTGTTATTGATAAGAGCCTGTTGGCAGAAGTAGAAAAAGAATCGAAAAAAATTAAGAAAAAAGAAAAAATGATTATTTACGCCGGGCATATTCTTTCAGAAAAAAGAGGAATTAAAAATATGATTAAAGCCGTTGAATACGCAAATAAAAAAGTATCAATAGGTTTTTGGCTTGCGGGAAAGATGGTATCAGTTTCGTATTACAATGAATTAAAAGCAATGTCTGCATGGCGATATGTAGATTATCTTGGTTTTCTGCGCTATGAAGAAGCGATGGCTTATACAGCCTGCGCAGATATGGGACTGGCCGTTATACCCGATATTGCCGATCATCAATTCGCAAGCGCAAATAAACTTTACGAGTACCAGACATTTGGAATACCATTTATTTCAAGTGATTTTAGATTATGGAAAAAAGAGTTAGAGAAAGTCAATTCAGGTTATTTTGTTTCTCCTGATAATATTCAAGCGATAGGAGAAAAAATTATTCACTTGTCAGGAAGCAGAAAAACGGCATATCAAATGGGAGCAAACGGTAAAAAGTATATTGAAAAAGAATTTAACTGGAACATTGAAGGCCAAAAATTAATAACTTTATATGAAGATATTTTGTAATTCTTTGAAAATAAAAACATTATTTAACAACAACTTTAAAGTCAATTTTGCCAATATCAGCGGCAGTTTGTGTAAATGAACTCCAGTAGCTGCCATATAATTTTTCGCATTTTGATAAACAATATAAATCTACCAAAGCGTCTTCAATTGCTTCGGGCTTGTTTCTGTTAAGACTTCTTTTTTTGTTTACAACAATATTTTCAGGAAAGATATTAAGTAACAAGATTTCTTCTTCTTTTGAATCAGTAGAAAGAAAGAATTTTGTTTTTTTATTTTCTTTCAGTTTCTGTTTTATAATTTCAATAAAACCTTCAGTTGGGCTTTTATTTATTGATTTTATATGGTCAGTTCTTCGAATATGCAAGCCAATTATAGGTTTTTTCTTGTTATTAAAGTTTATGATTCTTGTCTTAAGAACATTTACAGGATGAAATTCTTTATATGTGTTATCTGAAGGAAAAAACCTTGAATATGTAGTAATAAAAATGTGTTTTTGGGTATTAGAAAAGATATTATCAAGGCATTCTTTTGAAAAGGTATCTATTTTTTTTTGATTGATGATTATATCATATTTTAAACGATAAAGAAAGGGAAGAAATTTGTTGATAAATTTTCGAATGAATGTAATGATTATGTTTTCTTTAATATTTGATATCTGATTTATAGCATGCGGTTTAATAAACAGATTTTCAAACCTGCAATTTAATTCTTTATTTAAGTGCCATTTTATAATCAATTTAGAATTTAATTTTTTATTGAGTTCGATGGCAGAATCTATAACGCGCATTCTATTGGCAAGGCCGCCGGTTGGAGCAATGGTTATCATAAGTTTTTTACTTTCCTACTAGTGTATACCATAACCCTAAGGTAAAGGATTATAACTAAATCATGATCAGACTTGCAATAAGAAAAGCTTTATGGAAATTCCCGAGAATAAAATTATTAATTAAAGGGCTTATTGATACGATAACCCAGGGAAAAAGAGAAGCGCTAACTATGGCTGAGTTAATAAGATTGTTAAATAAAGATAATCCTGTAATATTAGATATCGGCTGCAATGATGGTGGGCATACTAAACATTTTTTAGAAAATTTTAACAAAGCTGAAGTATATAGTTTTGAACCAGATAATAGAGCAATTGAGCTATACAAGAAAAATATAAAAAATTCCCGGGCAAAGTTATTTGAGATTGCTCTTTCTGACGAGGATGGTCAGACTGTGTTCCATTCAAGCTCAGGAAATTCAACCGAAATAGAAAGAGATTGGCATAAGTCAGGTTCTATTAAGAAACCTAAGCATCATCTTGATATTCATCCTTGGTGTAAATTTGAAACAAAATTTACAGTGAAAACCCAAAAGCTTGATACATGGGCAAAAGAAAATAAAATTAAAAAAATAGATTTTATTTGGGCTGACGTACAAGGTGCTGAGAAGAATTTAATTATCGGAGGTATAGAAACCTTAAAAAATACTCGTTATTTTTATACTGAATACAGCAATATTGAGCTTTATGAAGGTCAGCTGAACCTCAAGAATATTAAAAAACTTCTTCCTGGTTTTAAGATAATTCGAAAGTACCGAAATGATGTTTTATTTAAAAATATAAGAGAAGAAATATAATAAGGTATAAAATAATATAAGCAGATCTATTTTTAATGTACACTACATACAGGAAATATTTTTATAAACAAACAAAAATTGTGAGTTATATATTTATTTGAATTATGGAAAATATCCGTTACTACAAAGCCCCTGCTTATTATTTATTTTCTTTAATAAAAGAAAGAAAACGAATCTGGCATATGGCCGTAAGCGATTTTAAAAACCAATATTTGAAGTCTTATATGGGGATGTTTTGGGCTTTTTTTCAACCTCTCATCATGATTGTGATTATATCTCTTGTTATCGCGGGAGGGCTCAGGGGTTCGGGAAGACTCTTGCCTGGCAATGTTCCTTTTGTTGTCTATTTTGTATGCGGTTATGTTTCATGGCTGTTTTTTGCCGATATGCTTTCAAGATGCTCTGATTCAATCAGTTCTTTTTCTTATTTGATAAGCAAGGTTGATTTCCCTTTATTTATTCTTCCTTTGGTTAAAATTATATCGGTTTTTTTTGTACATCTGGCAATGGTATCAGCCGCGTTTTTGATTGCATATTTAAATGGATTTTATCCCGTATGGCACTGGTTTCAGATAATTTATTTTATGTTTTGCGCCGTTATGCTGATGATAGGGGTTTCGTGGCTTATGGCGTCGATATCTATGTTCATTGACGATGTGCGAAAGGTTATGCCGGTTTTTATTCAGCTTGGTTTTTGGAGCACTCCCATCTTCTGGAGCTTTGACATGTTTCCTAAATGGGCACAAGATCTACTGAAACTGAACCCGGCTTATTATATTGTGAACGGTTACAGAGAATCTCTTATATATGGCAGGGTTTTTTGGGAAGACCCTTATTTAACCCTTTATTTTTGGGGCGTTACGTTGTTTTTTCTTGCCGTTGGGTCAATTACCTATAGAAATACCCGTCCGCATTTTGCCGAAGTAATTTAATTGAAAAGAAAAAATGAATAAAAATTCGATAACTGAAGAATATTCCATAGAAATTTCAGGCCTCTCAAAAATGTATAAAATGTACAGCTCGAAGAGATCGCGCCTAAAAGAAGCTGTTAATCCGTTTGGCAGAAAGTATTACAACGAATTTTGGGCGCTGAAAGACATTAATCTGAAGATAAAAAAAGGCGAAGTATTAGGAATTGTCGGAAGAAACGGTTCGGGAAAGTCGACTTTGCTAAAGATTATTTCGGGAATAATACAGCCGACAAAAGGAACTGTAAAGGTAAACGGCAAAATAAGCGCTCTTCTTGAAGTAGGCAGCGGTATGAACCCTCAGCTAACCGGCCGTGAAAATATACGGTTTCTTGGCCAGATAATGGGCTATGAAGCCGCTGAAATGGATAAGCATGAAAAAGATATTATTGATTTTGCCGAACTTGGCCCCCATATTGACCAGCCTTTTCGTACTTATTCAAGCGGTATGCGCTCAAAGCTTGGTTTTGCCATATCGACAGCCGTTAAGCCTGAAATATTAATACTTGACGAGGTGTTATCTGTTGGCGACGCTCTTTTTCGAAGAAAAGCCTTTGCGAGAATGGAAGACTTGATAAAAGATGAGAATACGACAGTCCTTTTTGTAAGTCATAATGATCAGAATATAATACAAATATGTACCTATGCTATTTTATTAAAAGAAGGGGCGTTGTTGTTAGAAAGCTCCACTAAAAATGTTACTAAATACTATCAAAAAATGTTATTTTCAACAGAAACCGAATTAAAATCTATTCTTAAAGAAATTAAAAATGAAATTAAGGTACCCCAAGAATCAGATGGTATGATGAGTACAGAATATAAAAATAGCAATAATTTTAGTAAAAAACTCAACATTGAAAAAAATAATCACAAAGATATGCATAAAACAAGTAAATTGGATGCATACTATACTGCAAATATGAAATCTAAATCATCTAGTATTTTGGTCGAAAGTGATACTAAAGTAATTGGCGCTGAAATAAAAACCTTAGATGACGAAATAGTCAACAATTTGCCTCTGTATCAAAAATTTAAGATAGTTGTCAAGTATGTTTCAAAAAAAGAGCAAATGATTCGTTTTTCTATTCTTATTGCAGATGATAAGTTCAATATATTGACCGGATATTATCACAATGGCCAAAAATCAAAAAAGTCAGTTAGAGCCTATCCGGGTGAGAATAGAATTGAGGTACTATTTGAAAATAAATTAGTTGTAGGTCTTTATTTTATTTCGTTTTCAATTTATCATGAAGACGGCAAATTGCTTTATGCAGAAAGAGATAGGGCTGTTTTTAGATCTTTTTCAAATAGCAGAAAAAAAAATCCCGGATTTGTTGAATTGTTTGATGAAGAATACTTAACATTTCATTAAAATAAAGAAAGTGAAGGAAATCGTTTATGAAAAAACCTATTTATCATCGTATTTTTGGGTATAATACCAATCTTTTACCAAATTCTCATCTTGCGACTCTTGAAAGTGGCGTAAAGACAATTGATGAGGCCCGAAAGCGAACAGGAGCTACTATTGGCTATCCTGGTTGGACACTTATTTATAACCTACTACTATCACACCTTGATCGAGAACGTGAAGAGGTTATTATAGAGACTGGTACAAACATGGGTTGTACCACTATAGTTCTTGCTCAGGCTCTTATAGATGCCGGTTGTAAAGGAAAGGTGATTACAGTTGAACTTGATACACAAAATATTGAAATCGCTAAAAAAAACTGTAAAAAAGCGGGAGTTTCATCTTTTGTCGACTTTCGTTTTGGTAATACTACTAAAATTATGCCAGATATTGCAAATGAAATAAATTTTACAAGATTTGCATTCCTTGATGCATCTCATCTTTATTCAGACGTCATGTTTGAATTTGAAACAATTTATCCATGTTTAACAGATGATGCTTTAGTTTTATTTGACAACACATATCCTCTAGCAGAAACAGGGGAAGATAAGCGTGTAAATGGAGCGCTTAAGGCAATTAAAAAAAAATATGGTGGAAATTTGATTAATTTAGAATATGTTTCTTGGTTTACACCTGGTCTTGCAATTTGGCAGAAACAGCCCAATCTTGGAGATTAATAAAAGAATAATATTTCAATTTGATAGGGGGCTCAGGTTTTAAAATATGTTTTATTGTAAGAAAAATCAATTAATATTATTTGATGAGCAAAGTTATGAACATAGATATTAATAGTTTATTTGAGAATAAGAGCATTTCGGCCAAGGGGGCGTTTAATAGAGAGTTATCTGATGAGATGACAGAGTTTTTATCAATTTACTTAAAAAATTCTATTGGTTTAGAGATAAGCAAATACGATATAAATAAGGTCATAAATTTAATTAATAATATTGAAATAAATATAGATGGTAGAATAGCTGGGAATATAGAAAATTATATTATAAATTATTTTGTCTGCCATGCGGCCTCCAAACTTGCTCATAAAAATAAAAATCCGGCCTTTTTAGAAATAGGCGTGCTTTTTGGAGGGAGTCTTATTTTATCTCAAATAGCCAAAGACAGAAAAAATGAGATTACGAGTATTGGAATAGACCCTTTTGATGGATATTATTATTCTGATACTGGTAGTAAAAATGATATTGTATTAGATATTCCTATTGATATAGAAACAGCAAAGCAGAATATAAAGAAAATCCTTGGTAATATGACAGGAATAGAATTGCTGCCCTATTACAGTTACGATCAAAAATCTGTTGATTTTATTGGCGATTATAGTCTCCTTGCTTTGTTTATAGATGGAGATCATACTTATCATGGTATTCAAACAGATTGGAGCATGTATAGTGAACGAGTAGTTGACAATGGTTTTGTTATAATTGATAATTACCATGATAAAGATTGGCCCGAGGTCACAACATTTGTTGACAATGTTATTTTAATTGATTCGCGCTTTTCTCCTGTCATTGTTTATGATCATGTTATGATTTTAAAGAAAATTTCAGACTATAAAATACCCTATAATTATTTATCTAAAATTATAATGTTTCGTGAATTAGAATTGGCCCGAGAGTATAAAAGGAGTTTAAAACTACAAAAAGAAAATAAAGAGCTAATCTATAAAGATGAGCAACTGAATCGGCAACTGCATAGTACAAATCAAAAACTGAAAGAAAAAGAACAAATAATTTATGAATTAAGGAATTCGCGGTCGTATCGTTTTGGTTTTTATGTCTTGCATCCAACAAAAATTCCTTCAAAGATAATTGAAAAAATCCTAAATAAATTTATAAATAAAAAAAATAAACTTGAGAATCCGAAAGAGAATTTACAAAAGAATATTAATCATATAGATGAAGTAAACGTTATAGCAGAGCATCTTTCAAAAAAAGATATAAAAAAAGGGTTTATGCTTGATGTTGGCGCTCATCGTGGGGCTGCAATGGGCCCATTTGCAGTAAATGATTGGAATGTGATTTGTTTTGAGCCTGATCGTAAAAACAGAAAATATCTCTTGAAATCAGCCAGTCGTTTTAATGATAAAGTAAAAGTAGAAAATTTTGCGGTATCGAATAAAGATAACGAAGTACTTCCTTTTTACACAAGTGAAGAATCAACAGGTATAAGCAGTTTAAATGATTTTCATAGTTCTCATAGAGAATCATATCAAGTAAAAACAGTAACATTAAAAACCTATTTACAAAAGAATAATATTACAAAGGTTGATTTTTTAAAAATTGATACAGAAGGATTTGATCTTTTTGTCTTAAAAGGTTTTCCATTCGAAAAAATAAAGCCATCTTATATCTTATGTGAATTTGAAAATTATAAAACTAAAAGACTTGGCTATACAACAGTTGACTTGATAAAATTTTTACATGATCATGGTTATTCTATAATTATCTCAGAATGGGAACCCGTTGTGCGCTATGGCATTAAACACAAATGGAAATACTTTATAGATTCAGAGAAAGCACCGGACAATGATCGTGCTTGGGGAAATATTATTGCAGTTTTGAATAAGAATGACTATAAAGAATTGTCAGACGATCTCCGTAAGATTTATAAATTTAAGAAAGATGTCTAAACGAGTAATATTTTATCCAATAATTACCGATCCTGAAAATATAAATGACGTTATTGCTCGAGGTTTATGGTACTTTAGTTATATACAGCCATCAGAAATTATTTTCCCCATTAGTGAAGAGCTTGCAGAAATTGATATTAAAATACCTGACGATATGGATCAGGCAATAAGTGATATAGAATATATAAAAGTTCATGGTAAGATCAAAAAAAATATTTATACTGATCCTAATAAATTACAAAATGATTTATCTAATTTTGATATAATTGCTTTTTGGTCTTCAGATGAAATTCCTTTTTTGGAAACATTAATTACAAAGTTGAAAAGAAATGGAAAAACGATTGTAAAAGCAGATAAGCGTAACGATAGATACGAGGGTTCTTTCTACATACAAGCTGGTTTTGATAATTATGACGACAAAGATGAGCTAATACATATGGAGAAAGAAAAATTTACAAGACTTCAATCTCAATTATCTGAAATTTCAGAAATTTTTGTCTATGGCACAGGCCCTTCATTTGAAATGTACAAGTATTTTAATCATAGTAACGCTCTATCAATAATATGTAACACGACGATACTTGATTTAGAGTTTATGAATTATGTGAACCCTAAAATTCTTGTTTTTGCAGATCCTATTTTCCATTTTGGTGTTTCTAGATATGCGGGCAAATTTCGCGAAAAATTAAAGAGTACGATGGAATTATTTTCAGACTTGTCGGTGATTATTCCTTTCAAATATTATCCAATGGCAAAAGCATATTTTGATCATGCAGATCGTATTATCGGTATTCCGTTTGAAAAAAAAGAAAAATTTAATCTAAATTTAAAAACCGAGTTTCAGGTTAAAACAACAGCAAATATTCTTACGTTACTACAATTTCCGCTTGCTTCAACCTTTTCATCAAATATTAATCTAATTGGCTTTGATGGTAGGCCCAAAGAAGAGAATAAATATTTTTGGCAGCATAATAGAAAGGTTCAACTAAATGAAGAAATGGACAATATTAAATTTGTACACCCCGGCTTTTTTGAAATCAATTATGATACATATTACGATGAGCATCTTGAAAATTTAGATAATATGTTAAACCAGGCATCGAAGTCTGGTATTCAAGTTTCTTTGTTAACGCCATCGCATATGCCAGTATTAAGCAAATATCTAGATAATGAAAAAATATTAAAATCTCATTTGCAAACTACAAATAAGAAAAATATAGTTATAAGTATAAATCCTGATCTTATAAATGATAATGGACATTATTTGTATTATGATAAAAGAGTATCTGAAGAAGCAGAAAAAAATAACTTTGATTTTATAAGTTTGGCTAACAGTGAATGTAAATACAGTTGTATAGAAGAAATGAAAATCATACCCTTTTTTAAGGAACATTCTTGGTCTTTGAGAAAAACTGATTCTATAACAACAGAAGATGAATATAGAGAAGAATTTAGAAAATTATTTCGATCATTAGCTGGTACAAAAGATAAAAAATATTATTTATATATGTACCTTGGGCATATTCGGTTGCTTCCAATAATTTGGCAGGAACTCTTATCTGCTAAGTGTGAAAATATCTCATTTTTATTTAATCTTTTTTGGTCATCATTTGATTATAGCGATTATATATTCAAAGAGAAGAAATTCACTGAAGAAGAAAAAGAAATTTATAAGTTTGCTGGAAGTGTAAGCAATATAAAAGGAATTCAACTGTCAGCTGAAACGGAACGACTTTCAAATTTCTTGAAAAATCAATTTCATATAGAAAATAGCATATACCCTTTTTTTTGTGTGACAGATATTTCAAATGAGCAATTCTCAGAAAATGACGCTAAGAATATAAAAATTAATGAAAAAATCAGGGTTGTTTATCCGGGGCGGCAAACTAAAGAAAAGGGTTGGGAAATAGTGCAGGCATTATCTCATAAAATACAGGATATTAAAGATATTGAGCTAAGTTATCGACAAATTGAATCTAATAAGTTGGATAAAGCCAATAATGGATTGGATACTCAAGAATATCATGCTCTTTTTGAGATGTCAGATATAATACTTATACCATACGGTAAAATCGAATTTTATGATAGAACATCAGGTTTATTTATAGATGCAGTGATACATGAAAAGCCAATTATCGCCACAAAAGATACTCTGATAGGAAATACAATTGTAAAATATGATATCGGCCAAGTCTTCATCGGAGATAATATTGATGAATTACTGGAGTCTATATACAAATTAAGGGAAAATTATTCAATGTATTTGAGAAATATCAGAGATTATAAGATAAAATGGCTGCGAGAGAATAATACAAAAAATTTCTTAAATGCGCTTTTAAATGTAAAAGATTTTAAAATTCCCAGTAACGCTTCAAGTATCGCTTCCGAAATCTCAAAATTAAATAAATATAAATCGCAAAATAATCTAAAAAACTTCTATTTAAAGGCTAAAAATATAATAAAGAAAACTTTTTGAATATATTATGACGCATTGTTTAAGTAATGAATTAGGATTTTAATTTTATGGCGGAAAAAATAATAGCTCTTCTTCCCATGAAAGGTCATTCAGAGAGAGTTCCAAATAAAAATATGCGAAGTTTTAATGGAGAGCCACTATATCATCATATAGTAAAAACCTTACTTTCTATTTCGTTAATAGAAAAAATTATTGTAAATACCGACGGGCAAGAGTTAAAAAATGATATAGAAAATCATTTCCCAGAGATACAAATTAATAATCGACCCTTAGAAATTTGTGGAGATCTTGTACCAATGAATGATATTATATCATACGATCTAGAGAAATCTGGATGTACCCACTATATTCAAACTCATAGCACGAACCCTTTAGTAAAAGCTTCTACAATTAAACGAGGTATTGAAAAATATTTTTCTATACTAGATAAGTATGATAGTCTTTTTTCTGTTACAAAATTACAAACTAGATTATACTGGGAAAATGCCGAACCCTTGAATCATAACCCAAAAGAGTTGTTAAGAACACAAGATTTGCCCCCTGTCTATGAAGAAAATTCCAATTTCTATATCTTTTCCAAGGAATCCTTTAAAACCGTTGGAAGTAAAAGAATAGGCCGAAAGCCATTTATGTTTGAGGTTCCAGCAATTGAAGCAGTAGATATTGATGAAGAATATGACTTTATTTTGGCTGAAGCATTACAAAAAATTATACAATAATTATGAATATCCTTTTTGATTTTGACGGCGTTATAATCGACTCAATGCCTGTTCGCGAGAAGGCTTTTGCTTATGCAGTTGAAAGCTATTCTAAAGAAAATATAATCGAATTTATTGAATTTCATAAGGCAAATGGAGGAATGTCACGATTTATAAAATTTAAGTATTTCATTAACAATATAATTAAAGAAGATTGTAATAAAGATAAAATAGCTTTCTTAGCCGAAAGATATTCTGATTATGTTAATAGTCATCTTGTCTCTAAAAATAAGCTAATTGAAACGGTCTTAAAATTTATAATTGAACAATATCAGAAATATCCAATGTATATTATTTCTGCCTCAGAGCATAAAGAGTTAAATTATATCTGTGAAAAACTCGACATTGCAAAGTACTTCAAAAAGATATATGGAACACCGCCTCTTGAAAAGTCTAAACTGATGAAACTTGTATTGAAAAGGCATAAAATAGCTAAACGTCATGCGGTTTATATCGGAGATTCTATAAATGACTTAGAAGCGTCTATAGATAATAATATAAAATTTTTTGGTTTTAATAATCCGGAATTAAAAAACAGGGAAAAGGCGACTTATATTGAGTCTATTGATCAGGTTTTATCTTACTTTAATGAATAGAAGCATTAAAACTCTTTTCAATTAAAAATTATAGTGTATAAATATTAAAATATCATTTTTTAACTCGTAACGAAAAAATATATTGATGTGATATGTTTAATATTAATTGTGCTTCAAACTGATTTTAATCGCAAGATATTCCGTTTTATTTTATAATATGGTGGGAAACTAAATGAAATAATTGTGATTTCTTTATGGAGTTATTTATTTCAACATATCCTTTTGGTACGATCAGCAAAGAGCCCCTTAATCTTCTTGATGAGAGCGGCTTGAAATATGTGATAAATCCATTGCATAGAAAATTGAAGCCTTTTGAGCTGGCAGAACTTGCGGCTGAGTCTGATTTGTTAATAGCAGGTACAGAGAATTTAAAAATGTTGCTTGAAAAAAATAAAAAAATAAAAATGATTTCTCGCGTTGGTATTGGTCTTGACTCTGTACCCTTGCGATATTGTAGAGATAATAATATTCAAGTCGCATATACGCCTGATGCCGTAACAATGGCTGTTGCTGAATTAACTGTTGGAGTTATGATAGCAATTATTCGTAAAGTATTGTTTGCCGATAATGAGTTGCGAAATGGTTTATGGACAAGGCCAATGGGTATAAGAGTAGGAAATTCAAAGATTGGGATTATTGGTTGCGGCAGAATTGGGACAAATGTGATTAATTTACTTTCTTCGTTTAAGCCTAAAGAGATACTTGTAAATGATATTAACGATATAACGGCGTTTATTGAGAATATGACAATTAAAAATGGTATAAATATAAGGTTTGCAAGTAAAGAAGAAATATATAATGAAGCGGATATAATTTCTTTGCATATACCATTAACTAATAACACAAAAAATATAATAGATATAAAAGCATTGTCTAGTTTAAAAAAAGGGGCGTATTTGATTAACCTTTCCCGAGGCGGCATTATTAATGAATCTGATTTACTGCAATGGCTTAAATCAGAGAAGGCCGGAGGAGCAGCAATTGATGTTTTTGAAGAAGAACCTTATGCTGGCCCTTTACTCAAAATGGATAATGTAATATTAACTCAGCATATGGGATCCTGTTCTTTTGACTGCAGGTCTAGAATGGAAATTGAAGCAACGAAAGAGGTTATTCGATATTTCAAGGGAGAAAAAATTATAAATCCTGTACCAATAGAAGAATATGATTTTCAAGCAAATACCGTATGAAAGAGTGTTGGATCTACTTATCCCATAAATTAGAAGTTTCTACTCCTGCTTATGGCAATGGCGAAAAGTTATCAATTCAACGGGTTAAAAGTATTGATGTGGGCGATTCTTCGAATAATTCAGTTCTTATCATGTCAACCCATTTAGGTACGCATGTTGATAGTCCTTTTCATTTTGACTTGCGGGGAAGAACGCTTGATAAAATTTCAGCAAATGAGTGGGTCTATAATAATGTGTATTTAATTGAATATCATGCAAAACCATGCGAATTAATTGGCGGTCATGATTGGCTTGAAATATTTAATCAAATTCCAGTTGAAACAGATTTACTTTTAGTTAAAACAGATTTTGAAAAATATCGAAATGAGGCCAGAGAAAAACCATATGATTCTCAATATATATTTAAAAATCCAGGCTGGAGGCCAGAAGCCGGTTCCTGGTTAAGAAAAAATCGAAAAATAAGAGCGGTTGGTTTTGATTTTATTTCATTAACATCTTATGAGAATAGAGAGTTAGGCCGAGAGGCTCACAGAGCTTTTCTTGGTACTAATGATGACACAGAGCCTATATTGATTGTAGAAGATATGAAATTGTCTGAAATAAATAAAAATCCCAAGCAGGTAATTATTTTGCCAATTATATTTGAAAATGCAGACGGATCTCCAGTAACTGTCATTGCGAGAGCATAATAACAAATGTATTTTTGAAAAAATGAAAGATTTTATTAATATTAAACAGAAGCTAAAAAATAACGAACCCACAGTAGGAACATGGATGCAAATTCCAGACACATCTGTGGCTGAAATTATAGGTAAATCAGGATACGATTGGGTTGCTCTAGATCTGGAGCATGGATTATTTAGTCCTTGCCAGTTGCCTGATATTTGCCGGGCTATTGAGATTGGCGGTAGTGTACCATTTGCGCGTATTTCGTTTAATCATTTTAAAGAAATAAAGCATGCTCTTGAAGCTGGTGTTCGTGGTATTATTATACCAATGATAAGCTCAGCTGAAGAACTCAAAGAGGGAATAAACAATGCTTTGTATCCTCCAAATGGAAACCGCGGCGTTGGTTATTCTAGAGCTAATCTTTTTGGCAGATATTTCAATCAAAATGTACCAGCCATAAATCGCGAGATTATTGTAGTGGCGCAAATTGAAAATATGAATGCGGTAAAATCTCTTGATGAAATATTGCAAGTTAAAGGTCTTGACGCTATTATAGTCGGTCCCTATGATCTTTCTGCATCGATGGGAATTACCGCTGAATTTGAAAATCCTGATTTTATAGAAATTATGAGGCATATAAAAAGCAAAGCTCAAACATACCAAGTACCAATGGGAATGCACATTGTTCAACCATCCCCCGAAGAACTGAAGTTAAGAATTAAAGAAGGCTATAGATTTATTGCATACAGTATAGATGCAGTATTTTTATATAAATCGGCATTGAACCCGATAAAATTATAGTTTTGGAGTATAAAATATGAATATAGTAGTATTTGGCGGAGCAGGTTTTTTAGGATCGCATGTTTGCGATAAGCTTAGCGAAGTGGGTCATAGTGTAACAATATTTGATATACGAGAATCGCCTTATAAACGAGATAATCAAGAGATGATAGTTGGCGATATTCTTGATGCTGAATCGATTCGTTTAGCCATTAAAGGCAAAGATATCGTTTTTAATTTTGCCGGCATAGCAGATATTGAAGAGGCGAAGACAAAACCTCTTGATACGGTAAGGTACAATGTTCTAGCAAATGTTATGATTCTTGACGAATGTCGTCTCGCGAATGTTTCACGCTTTGTATATGCCAGTACAGTATATGTTTATAGCAAAGTTGGCGGTTTCTATAGAGCGAGCAAGCAGGCCTCTGAACTATATATTGAAAATTACTTAGAACAGTATAACTTAGATTATACTATATTAAGATATGGTTCTCTATACGGACCTCGCTCAGACGAAAAAAATGGTATCTACCGTTTTATAAAGCAAGCCCTCACCGAAGGTGAAATTCATTATTATGGCACGGAAAATGCCTTAAGAGAGTATATTCATGTTGAAGATGCTGCGCGCTTAAGCGTTGAAATATTAAAGCCTAAATATAAAAATCAACATATTGTGATTACAGGAACAGAAATGCTTAAAGTTTCACAATTATTTCAAATGCTAAGAGAGATAACCAACAAAGACTTTAATATCTTTTATGAAACGAGCAACGATCATCCCCACTATGAAATGGTACCATATTCATATATGCCCAAAGTCGGAATGAAACTAGTAAATCCATATCATGTTGATTTGGGTCAGGGCCTAATTCAGGTTGTAGAAACTGTAGATCATGAACATTCCAATAAATAAATTCAAACGCTATCTTAAAAATAATATCAATAAGTTCAGCTTTCATGAGAGACGTTGGTCTATAAGAGAAAGGTTGCGGCTTTTAAAATTTGATAATACTTGTCGCGATGAAGAATGTGTCATTCTGGGTAATGGGCCTTCATTGCATGGCTTTGACTTTAATAGGTTAAAGGGGAAAAAAGTATTTGCTTTAAATAAATTTTATTTGGCTTATGAAAATACAGATTTTCGGGCATCGTATCATGTAATTGTGAATCGTTTTGTTATAGAGCAATCAAAAGATTTTATTCTTAATCTAAATTATCCAGTGTTTTTATCTTATGATAATGCAGGAGGCTGGCTTCCTAAAAAAAAGAATATCTATTATATTCGCCGTGGCGGATTCTATTTGGATTTTCAGCCTCATCCATATTTTTATACCTGTGAAGGGTATACGGTTACATATGTTGCCCTCCAGCTAGCATACTGGATGGGCTTTAAAACTGTCTATTTATTGGGTGTGGATCATAATTTTATATATGAAGGTAAGCCAAATGAAGAAATGATAATGAATGGCGATGATATAAATCATTTTCACCCTGGTTACTTTAAAAATCAGAAGTGGCAAAATCCCGACCTTGAAGCATCAGAAGCCGCATATTCTTTGGCAAATTTCATTTATACCAGAGGAGGTCGCAGAATATATAATGCAACAGAAGGTACTAAATTAGATATTTTTCCCAAGATCGATATTGAAACATTTTTGTAATATAAATTGCCCTTATCTTAGAAATTGATGCAATCTTTGGAATAATTAAATTGAATTATATTGTCGTAATATATTGTTACTTAAACTACTAACGTGGATAGAATATCTTTCTAGACTCATTCGCATTGATTGATTTTTGTTTAACCGCTTTATAATACGCTGAATTTGTTAAACCTTCAGGTTTTTTTGGAAAGTTTATTTTATCATCCGTTAAAGCCTGTATATTTGTGTACCCTGCAGATTGAAGCATTGCAATAAAAAGTTTTCTGGTTGGGTGCCAGCCACTTAAGGCGTCAGTATGTTTCTCCCAAAAATTTGGTATATTGATAACACTAATATCTTTTCTGTTGTACATGAATAATCCATCTCCAGGATAAGTTTGTACTGACACTATAAGATCATTATGATCTAATCCTGACAAATAATCCAGAACATATTGTGGATCTCGAAAATGGTATATCAGACCTAAACAAAGAATTATATCATGTTTCCCAAGTAGATGAGCATTAAATAGGTGCTCATCAGAGAAAACTAAATTTAAATTCTCTTCTTGAGTTATTTTTTTGAGAATTTCTATAGAATGGGCTTTATTATTTTTATATGGATCAGGTTCTGCAGCGGTAACTATGGCCCCCATTCTTGCTAATTCTAAACTGAGGCCTCCTGTATTAGAACCCAAATCCAAAACTGTTCGACCTTTCCAGTAATTTGGATTACCCATGGTTACGGCATTGCATAATTTTTTACTATCCCACTCACCTTTTAATAGTATTTCACCATTCTTCCCATAAACAGTCTGGCAGGCCGGCAGGGTATTTTCTTTTTTTTGCACTATTTTTATCCTCCTTTTAGTCAGTTTTTCTTTATTTTCCTTCTCTGCAAGTGTTTTTTATAAACGAATTTCTCAGCCAAGGGCAGCGGGCAATATGTGTGAGAAGACGGCCAGAAAGTATTTGAGATATGGTTTATTGCCCAGTGAAATGAAAAAGCCGCGAACATACTGGAAAAGAGAAGATATATTTGCCAATGTCTGGCCCAAAGTAACAGAGCTTTTAGAAAGTAATCAGGGGCTTGAAGCAAAGACAATCTTTGAATATTTGCAAAGAGAAAACCCTGATCGGTTTCAAGATAGCTAGCTAAGAACTTTTCAAAGAAAAATGAAACAATGGAAAGCCGTTGATGGTCCGGAAAAAGAAGTTTTTTTTCCACAAGAATATAAACCGGGAATTCAGAGTCAGTTAGATTTTACGTGCATGAATTCCCGTATGATAACAATAAATCACGATAAGTTTGAACATATGCTGTACCATTTTGTACTACCTTATTCAAACTGGGAAACAGGTTCGATATGTTACCCTGAAAGCTTTGAGGCTTTAAGTGAGGGGTTGCAAAAATCTCTTTGGGAGCTTGGTTGAGCTCAGTTTGGCAGTTTCATTCGGTATTTTGAGGAGTTGTTAGACGGTATTTATTTTTTGCATTCATTTTATTATTGTTCCGATTGAGATTTATCGATAAAAACGACAATATTGTAAAAAATAGTTTTCCCAATGAATTTACGTTTTATAAAAAGATTAGAAAACATTTGATTTTTACTTTGGTAAAGATTTTGAATTTAACATTGGGAAGCATTGGCCGAAAAATTATTGCTTTAATATACAACTTTAAGTACAGTACAAAAATGAAATAGCTGTACAATCCTAAAACCAATCTTTAAGCGCGTTTTGTTATGTTTGTTATCTTGCCTGTTATACTAAAAGTTTTTTCCCTTTGCTAATAAATTCTATCAATAGATATTCCCTTAAAAAATCAGTGTTGTAAAGTTCTCCTGCCAAAAACAACAGGGCCAGGCTAAGATGAGTGGCCAGGCCGCATTTAAAATACCCATCTACTGAAGTTCATTATCCCTAAGTCAGGGAAAGATCACATTGAGAAATCCGTTAAAAAAATAAAAAACCAAGTTTTATCTAGTTTGGTCTAAAATATTTAATGACAATTTATAATTAATTCTTTATTATATGAGTTATATAAATAAATTGAATATATAATGGCTATTTCGACAGAAACAATCGCGTCTTATGAAATATTTAGAGAGATGCCAGGCAAGCAAGTCTCTGAAATATTGTCTTATTTTAAGAAAGTCAAGGTAAAAAAGGGGTCTAAGCTGTATGCTCCCAAAGACGCCGCGTCATATCTGTATGTTGTATTGACCGGCGAATTTAAAGTTGAAGTCAAAGAAGATGCTAAATTTAGAATTATCGGATACTCGAGAGCTTCTGATATAATAGGCGAAATGTCTATTTTATCAGACAAACCCAGAAGCGCCAGGGTAACCGCCGTCTTAGATTCAGAGGTATTGAGAATCACAAAAGAAAATATTAATATGCTTTTTGTAAGATATCCGAAGCTTGTAATTAACATAGGCCATATTCAAGCCGAAAGATTGCAGCAAAATCTTCACGCTACGGCAAAGCAGATATTTCAAAAGCATTTTATAGCGCATTTCTCGGCCTTTAACGAAATCGAGTCGCATTACATAGGCCTTAATTTGGCGGCTACAATCGCAGAAACAACCAAAAGCCCCGTTGCTTATCTGCATTTTTCGAGTTATTCGGTATCGCCTGTTAAAACCCTGCAATGCAAGGTAAAAATAGAGCAAACTATAAGCCAGCTTGAAAGATTTCAGAAAAAACAGTCCTTTTCTGTTAAAGAACTTTTGCACGAACATGATTCGGGAATTTGGTTTTTACCATGCATTAATCATCGTATGCCTATTGATTATTTGAAACTGGCCGATATCGCCCGTCTGCTGGGTTTTTTATCTAAAGAGTTTCCCGTTATTTTTATGGAGCTTGGCTCTGAAAATCTTGAGAATAAAAAAACGGTTGAAGTGTTAAAACAGGCTGATTTTGTTATTTCAGGCATATCTGCTTATGATCGTTCTATAAAATTATATTCAAAATATGTAAATTATTTTAATAAATATATAAAAGATTTTGACGCAAAACTTTCAGTATACCAAAACTCTATTTTAATTCAAGAGAAACTTGAAAAATTTAGAAAAAATATTTTTGCAAAGCGCATTTATTTTTCTCAAATAGAAAGAGAGCTGGGTCATTCCATTGATTTTAAGATTCACGGCAGATTGCAGAGTCTTAGTGAATATATTCCAACGTTTACATATTTAGAGCAGATTAATCAGGCGGTTTTTTCTTTGCAGTCAATGGCCAGATGGATAATCGACAGAAACATAGGTCTTGCTCTAGGCGGGGGCGGCGCCAGAGGAATGGCCGAAATAGGGGTCTTAAGAGTTTTAGAAAAAGAAAATATTCAATTTGATATGGTCGCCGGAACCAGTATGGGGTCGTTAATAGGAGCCTTGTATGCCATGCGTTATGACAGCTATCAAATAGAGAACGTCTTTTCTAAATTCATACCAAAAGATAAAGTTTTTACCGATTACAATCTTCCTTTTATTTCTTTTTTCAGGGGCAGAAAAATGAATCGTCTCTTAAGAAAAGCTTTCGGAAAACTTCGTTTTGAAGATTTATCCATTCCTTTTGTTTGCGTCACAGTTGATTTATTGACCGGCAAAGAAGTGAGAATCGATAAAGGTTTTTTATGGAGAGCGGTTCGCGCGAGTATGAGCCTGCCGGTTGTTTTTCCTCCTATGAAATACCGTCGGCATTATCTTGTCGACGGCGGCGTGCTAAATAACGTTCCCGGAGACATACTGCGCGAAAAACGAGTTCACCGCGTCTTGGGGGTAAATTGTACTCCTTTTGAAGACGATTCACTGAATCGTTATATTAAAGAAACAAGTCTTTTTAGTCTTCTTTTGCCTAATAAGAAGTTTCTCAAGAATGTGATTCGTTTTTTTATTAAGTTTTATTTAATGGTAAAAAGACCTCCCTTGCTGCAAATTGCCAACCGCGCCATGATGCTAGAGGGGGCCGAGCTTGTTCGATCAAAATCTCATCATTTTGATCTGATGTTGAGTCCCGATGTTAGAAGCTTTGCTTTATTTGATTTTCAGAAAAGAAAAGAGATTATAGAAAAAGGCGTAAAAGAAGCAGAGGATAATTTAGATCTTATTAAGCAGATATTTAAGCCAAAAGAGTCTTGAATTTACGCGATTGCTTTTTTAGTAGACTTAGTTTTCACTGCTTCTAGTAATTTTTTACCAAAAGCGACGTCAAGAGCGTGACCGCCTCTGCTCCCGAGAATATGTCCGATTATTGGTCTGCCTATAAGCGCCAAGTCGCCTATTAAATCTAAGATTTTATGATAAATCGGTTCGCCATCAAAACGCGAATCATTTAGCGTTCCGTCGCCGGTAAAAACCAGCGCATTTTCTGTCGAACCGCCCTTTGCCAATCCGTTTTTTTTCAGTAGCTCTACTTCTTTTAAGAAGCCGAAAGTTCTGGCCGAAGCGATTTTTTCTTTAAAAAATACTTCGTCATAATCAAGTTCAATTGATTTTTTTTTAAGCATAGGATGGGGATAGTCTATATGATATGATATTCTTAAATTGTTGTGCGGCCTTGCCACAATATAACGATTTCCGTCGGTAACCATCACGGGTTTATCAATAATGATAGGTTTTACTTCGGTAGAGTATTCGTGAAACTCAAGCCCTTCAAAGAAATCTATGTATGGTTTTGCAGAGCCGTCTAAAACAGGCATTTCAGAAGAACCCTGAATTTCAATCGCCATATCGGTAATTCCCAATACATAAATAGAATACATTAAATGTTCTACGGTTTGTATGTGGTATTTGTTATTTCCTAAGGTAACGGCCATTGACGTGTCAATAACATGCTCAAGATCAACCGGCAAAACGCTCGTTTCTAATTTTGATTTTTTTATAAAAAAAAGGCCTTCTCGTTCGTCAGCGGGATGAAAAATAAGCTTTATTGACTCGCCTGAATGAAGTCCAATGCCTTTTATAACTCCTGAACTTTTAATAGTTCGGCGGAATAAAATTCGGTGCTTGTTTATTTTTCTTGACTTAATAAACATTAAGGGTAATTTATAAAAGAAAATACAGGTTTTCAAGTAAATAACTTGATGCAAATAAAAAAGAAAGTAAAGGCGCTGTTTCTTAGAGTTTTATTTTAAGATGCTCCATAAAAAATCAAATGATATACTATTCTTATTGGTGCGTATTGATATAAAATATAAATTAAAACACAAAATATATAAAGTCTAATCTTGCGTCAGCATAGCCCATGATAAATAAGATAAGAAATATGGTAACAAAAAGTTGCCGTTTTAATGAAAGTCTGCTGAAGTGGTCGGCATAGAAAAGATTTCCCAATTTCTTATTAAAAAGAATAAAAATAATCAATGTTAAAAGCAAGCTTTCTATATGAGGGGCATTAAAAACATAGGGGGGGGCAAATAAGTTTTTAAAAAAAAGTGCTGCCGTATTCAAATCAGGCGCCCTAAAAAATATCCATAACAATGAAACAATGTTAAAGACAACTATGATGCGAATTCGCCTCATTAAAGGGCTGTTATTTCTAATCTTATGAGACTGTGTTACTCTTTCAATAGCTAACCAGATACCGTGTCCAAATCCCCAGAGAAGAAAGTTCCACCCTGCTCCATGCCATACTCCGGCGATAGTCATTGTTAGAATGAGGTTTAAATATTTTCGATTTTTATTCCCTCCTAGCGGTATATAAAGATAATCTCTAAACCATTCAGAAAGTGTAATATGCCATCTTCTCCAGAAATCTTGAGATGATTGAGCAGTATAGGGAAAATTAAAATTATGAGGAAGGCTAATGCCATACATTAGACCAATGCCCACTGCTACAGTGGAATATCCCCAGAAATCGCTTAAGATTTGAAATGAAAAGCTGTATAGTGTTAGCCATGCTCTTAGTGTTTCTATTTTGCCGGCGTTACTAAATCCATATTCGACAAATTGCGCCAATAAATCGGCTATGCATATTTTAATTGCAAGACCAGCCGTCATAAGGAAAAACCCTTTTTGAAATCTTGTTAAATTAAATACGGCGGTTTTTCTTAATTGAGGGAAAAGCTCATGCGAACGCACAATTGGTCCGGCAATTAACTGGGCGTAAAAACTTTTAAATACTGCAAAGCGCAGAAAAGATTTTTCTGCAGGAACTTCTTTTCTGTAAACGTCGATGAGATACCCCATTATTTGAAAAGTATAAAATGAAATGCCGATAGGAAGCCAGTAATCAGGTTTCGGAATTATGAGTTGAAATCCCATATTATTTATCAGAGACTCTATGTTTGCAATAATAAATATTGAGTATTTAAACCACCCCAGATTTAATAGATTCAAAAGAACGGCTAATGCAATTGTCCATTTTGCCTGTTTTTTTGATATAAGCAGGCTTAGAAGATAATTTATGCACATGGCCGCAAAAAGCAAAAATAGGCCAGGCCAGTAATACCATCCGTAAAAAATTACAGATGATAATAAGAGAACATAAAGCCTTACGGTTTGATTTTTTGTCGACCAGTACAGCGGCAGAAAAAGAAAATGAAGAAACAAAAAAGTAAGACTATTAAATAGCATCGAAATAATTCTTAGAGTATAGATTCTGCAATTTTAATAGCCAATATCTCTGAAAAATAATGCCTTCCCAGGTGGCTTAAGTGACTATCGTCAATAAAATATTTCTCTTCGAGGTCAAGACATCCAAAATTAAAAATATTGACCCCTGTCGCATTTGCTATATTTTTATATTTTTCAATTTCTGATTTGTTGCATTCCTCGTTTTGTTTTTTAATCGTCAAAGGAGGAATGACAAAGAAAAGTTTGATTCTATTCTTTTGCATAATTTTAGAGATATCTTGATACAATTTAGTTTCTTTAGACACTACAGCGTCGTTATTTGTGCGGGCTTTAATTATTTGCGGTGTCCAGCTTATTTTTATATTCTCAGTCATTTTTATCTTATCGCTCTTAAAGAAATCACTGACAGCGCCGCGCCTGAATAATTCAGAACCTTCAAAATAATTAGCGCCTAAAAGAGCGGCTGAGCGAATTAAAATATTTATTTTTAAGCTTTTTCTCCATTCAACTATGCTGAAATTTTCTTTCAAGCGTTCACTTAAAAAGTCTTCAACAGATTCAGTATCTTGATTTTTATTTTCAAAGCCATGATCTCCTTCAACAAACATTGGCGGTGAAATCTCCAAAATAAATATTTTTAGGTTTTTGTTTTCTACTACTCTTTTTACAAACCACTCTAGTCGGTAAATATCTGTTCCTGTAATTGCGGCATTAAAGCTTTCATATTGCTGAGTTGTCGTATTTTCGAGCCTTTTTGTAATTACTTTGGGGCTGATACCGTCTTTAAATCGAGACGATCCATAAAAAAGAATGGGCGTGGGCTTTCTTCTCATATACATTGCGCTTTTTAATTTTACCCTTTCTGTTAGATTTGAAAAAATATCAGGAAAGATACGAAAGAAGCCTTCAAGGCTCAGAAAAAAAAGAGCAAGGCCCAAAAAATAAAAAATAATTTTTTGTTTATCTCTTTTTCTCATAATTGTCGGCTTTTTTGTCAAAAGCTCATTTTTTTTTATGGTGTACACAATTTTAATCGCAGTTTGTATATTTGTCTATAAGTACAATTGGTGCAGGCAATTATTTTAATTCTCGTATTTTTTTGATAAATAACTTGATGCGGGGTTTTGCAAACCTTTTTTGACTTTATGTCTGAAGATGCTTCACATAATGAAATTCAGCTTACAGGCGATTTGTTGATACAATTTAATGAAATTATTCGCGGCTGCGAAGAGGTACTTCCTGTTGAGCAGCTTAAAGAAAAGCTATTAAAATCGAATAAAACGGGAAGGCCCCTGAGAATAAAAGCCGGTTTTGACCCGACGGCGCCAGATTTACATCTGGGTCATACAGTTCTTCTGCAGAAGCTTAAAACTTTTCAAGATTTCGGGCATGAGGTATTATTTTTAATAGGCGATTATACCGCGATGATTGGCGACCCCAGCGGAAAGTCAGAAACAAGAAAAGCTTTATCGGCCGACGAAGTCAAAAAAAACGCCGAGACTTATGAAAAGCAGGTTTATAAAGTATTAGACAAAAATAAAACTAATGTTGTTTTTAATTCGCAGTGGCTGGGTAAGATGTCGTTAAAAGACGTACTCGAACTTACGTCGCGTTATACTGTGGCGCGTCTTCTTGAAAGAAACGATTTTCAAAAGAGATATGAAGAAAAGCAGCCTATTTCTCTAGTCGAGTTTATGTATCCGTTATTGCAGGGCTATGATTCTGTGCATTTAAAAGCCGATGTTGAGCTCGGCGGTACAGATCAGAAATTTAATCTTTTAGTGGGCCGCGTTCTTCAGGAACATTATCATACAGAGGCGCAGATCATTATGACCCTGCCGCTTCTTGTGGGGCTAGACGGCGAAAATAAAATGAGCAAATCGTTGAACAATTATGTTGCCCTTCAGGAACCCGCCGTTGAAATTTACGGCAAGATCATGAGCATATCTGATGAATTAATGTGGAACTATTACCGGTTAATATCGGCGTTATCTATGTCTGAAATTGAAAATTATAAATCTCAGGCTGCCGAGGGTTCAATACATCCGAAAGAAGTAAAATCGAAATTAGCCGAAGAAATAGCGTCTAGATTTCAGGGCAAAGAAGAAACCGGTAGGGCCAAAAAAGAATGGGAAGCTATTCATTCTCCTAAAAACCGGGGTATTCCCGATGAAATTGATGAATGGAAGGCGAATACAGACGATTTAAGTGAAGGTAAATTAGGCATTTTAAACGCGTTAAGATTATCGGGGATGGTTTCGTCAAATTCTGACGCCCGACGAACCATAGAATCGGGCGGTTTACATTTGCTGGTCGACGGTAAAGAAGAAACGATTAAAGATACGAAACGCTATTTAGAAACCGGAGAATATACCTTCAGGGTAGGAAAAAGAAAATTCATAAGAATCATTGTTTCTTAATTTATTATAATTTGCCAAGCCTTATGGGGTATGTCTTTTTAGCATTTCTTGCGGAGTTGGTTTCATTCCCGTATTTTTATATTGAATATAGTCTTTTAAAATTTCAAGATGATCAAAACATAAGTTGTCGGGCAGGTCGTTTAGATTTATTATCTTCGCGTTTTTAGCGTCGTCTGCGGCCGATAATTCTCCTTCTGCTTTGGCGATAAACACGGCAGATATCGTATGCTTTCTTTTGTCGCGAAGAGGGTTTGAGTAAATATAAAGCAAATCAATAAGACTTACGTCAAGATTTGTTTCTTCTTTCGCCTCGCGAATAGCAGCGCGCTCAAGAGTTTCGCCTTCGTCGACAAAACCTCCGGGCAGGGCCCAGCCATAGGGAATAAATTTTCTTTCTATAAGAACAATGCCGTTTCGGTATTCGACAATCAAATCTACAGTAGGTAAGGGATTTTTATATTTTAAAGAGTTCAATGGCGCATTTCTTCAGCGTATCTTTTCAAGGTGAGTTGTACTCTCATCTCGTTTTTTCTGATATTTTCGGTAAATAATTTTTCGGTTTCAGGCTGCGCCGCGTATTTTGAGATAAGAGAATGATCAATATGCCATAAATCGGCCAAAGTTTTTGCAAACGAAGAAAAGCCTTTGCATAACTCGCTTTTAAGGTGTTCGTCAACTGATTGTCTGTTTCCCCTTTTCAAGTCGGTCACTATTCTTTTTTGTATTTGTTCCTGCATACGTTAGTATCAATATATATTTATGTCTCATTTTTTCAACAATTTTTTTGTTCATGATTTAATAATTCCCGAAACTCGCCATATTCCATTGTATGAAGATCCCGGGCCAAAATGGATAAATCGTATTTTGGAAACCAAATTTATCATGTTATTTAAAAAAAGTTGTCGTTTTTTTGTTGACTATTCCGTTTATATATTATATACCTATAATAGGTTGGTAAAGGTATGTATATTATGAGAAAAAAACATAAAAAATTAAATATAATTATTATAGCCTTTTTAACACTTGCTTTTACGACACAAGTAAGCGCCAAAGATTTTTTATCTGATCTCATGAAAGAAGGGGTGGCAACTTTTTTAGATACGGCTAAGTTGATTTATTATTCTTTTAACCCTGTCGATTACGTGAATAACAGCGATTCAAACAAAGATAACGAAGAAAATTCTAATAATCAAGAACCTAATGAAGACGATTTGAAAAAATTCCTCGAAGAAAAGGGAATTCCTTTACCTACCGACGAACAACCTATTACAAGAAAACAGACTGCGAAAACCATGATGATTCGATTTGATCTGCCCATTAGTCTTTTAACAAGAATTTTTGGCACTGAAAATATGTACTTTTCAGACGCAACCAAACTAGGGCTATTCTCAAGCGGCGTTTATGGCGACGAAAATATGACCACTAGAGAGTTGCTTAGTATCTTTTTAAGAGCCGAAAAAATTTCTACTGTTAAATAACCCAAAACAGTTTATATATGTTTTGAAACCAGACTAGAATAATGCTCTTTGCCTGCGGCCCCGACAGTTCTTTCAACAGCTTCGCCGTTTTTAAATAAAATTAGCGTCGGTATAGATGTTATACCAAACGATTGAGCCGTACCAGGGTTTTCGTCTACATTCATTTTTAAAATCTTGATTTTATCGCCCATCTCGTCTGATAATTCTTCTAAAACAGGGGCCACCATTCTACAAGGCGCGCACCAAGGCGCCCAAAAATCAATCATCACAAGCCCTTTCTCTATAACATCATCAAAATTAGCGTCGCTGACTTCTTGTAATCCCATTATAATTCTCCTTAAGTTTAGCTTATACTTAATATTATTCTATATTGTCAATAAGTATAATGCCAATAATCTATCAAAAAGCATTTTTTTGTACATTGCATACCTTTATAGGCGCAATTTGAAAAAATTTCTTTTCAAATTATTAATAAGTATATTAAGTTTTTTTGAAATAAGCAAAAAAATTTTGCGTTTTACAAAGTATTTTAGAACATTATAATATACTAAAGCGCTAAGGCGCAAATATTTTAGATTATGGGCCTATTAAATCTTTCTTGGGGTTGGTTACCAGGCTTGGTTCTTCTATAGTATCGTATTCATCGGCTGGTATTATTGTATATTCAAGTTCTACAGGGTCTGATTGCGTTTGTTTTTTTGTTTGACTTCTATTCTCTTTATCTGTTTTTTTATCTGTATTTTTTTCATTTGCGGGAAAATCTCCAATAGATTGAGTCTGTGTTTTAGATAACCTTTTTTCATCAAGCATCATTCTTCTTATTTCGTCTTCCCATTCTTTTGCCGCTTGCGCCTCTTGCGTTGAGGGAAACAGCTTTTGCGTTCTGTTAAAAAGCGAAGCGGCTTTTGTGAAATTTTTAAGTTGAAAATAGATTTCTCCCTGTTTTAACATCGCCGCTGCGTCTTTTTCATGATATTCGTTTTTTAAGACGGCTTCAAACCCCGCGCCTGCTTTTTCGAAATTCTTTCGCTTAAAGTGAATATCAGAGCTATAATATAGGCTTTCTTCATTTTCTCTTGTATTTGAAAAATGTTTATTTATAACAGACAAAAAATCAAGAGCGTGATCATATTTTCTTTCGATATATAGGTTTTTTCCCGTATTAAAAATATTTATACGAAATTGTTTTAATAGCTCTTTATCTTCGTTATCTATATCTGAATAAAATTCAAGATAATTATTATAAACAATATAGGCTTCTTTGTACTTCTCAGATTTTACAAGTATATCGGCAAGATTCAGCTGAGCCTCGCGAAATGAGCCGTTCTCTTTAATCGCGATCTTGAAATGTTTTTCTGCCTCATGCAATTCTCGTTTTTTTGCGTAATATTTTCCCAGTTCATTATATATTTCAGATCTCATTGCAGAATCTTTGCTCTTTCTGAGCAGATTCATAAATCCGCTGACCCCTTCGTCAGCATATGACTGCAAGATTTTAATTTTAGCGATTTTAAAGTTAATCTTTTCGCTCATTTCAGGGCTTATCTTATACTCTTTCAGTTTCATGTAATTTTTTAACGCAAGGCCGGTATTGCCCATCTTTTCATAAGCTTCGCCTAAATAGTAAATGGCCTCTTTTACTTCGGGAGTTTTTGAATAGTTTGAAACAACCGACGAGAATTTCTCAACGGCTTTTTCGCATGCTTCTTTTGAAGATTGTTCCAGATATATTTTCCCTTTAGTTATCATCGCTTTAGCGGTTTTCGAAGGATTTAAATATTCTCTGTTTATGGTAAAAAATCCCAGCGAAGTACCTATGACCAGAAAACCCGTCAGCATAAATAAGTTTTTCATTTTATATGCTCCAAAATGCGTTTATACCAAAATGTGGCCCTGTCTTTATAGGCTTCAACTACGAGAGGGTGAACCATGTATTCTAAAGCCTTTTCGTATTTTGAAAGCTGATAATGAGATAACCCAAGATAAAATAACGCTTTGGCCCTAATCTCGTGGCTATTTGATTTTTCAAATTTCGAAAGTCTGAAAATTGCGTCTTCATAATCTGCTTTTAAGTAGCTTTCTTGTATTGTCCGGTTTATTTCGTCGCTTGAAAATTCTTCAGCGGGTTTTGTTTTTTGCGGATATTCTTTTTTAGGTTTTTGCGGCTTTCTTCCCGAAATCTGCCTGTTTTCATTATATTCTTTTCCGCCTTCTAAAGAGGGTTCGATCTCTTCGCTAGATCTCGAAAAAGAGGCCGGTCCTATCAGGTTTTCGCCGAAAATAAAATCGTTAGGAACGAGGCCTTTCGGCGTCTCTACAAATAATGCGTAATAATAATTTCCTTTCTGCAAGGGCAAATCTTCAAAAATAGATTCATGAAGGGGAAGTCTGCCTACCATTGTGCCTTCTATAATATCTCTTAAAGCCATGGGCCTTCTGTCAAAACGGTATATTCTAATTTTAGTAGATCTTTGCGACGTTTGAAAATTCTTAGAAAGCCTCCACGCAATAAGAATCATATCTCTTCGCGGTATGGCTCTGATATTTGCAAATATGTTATTGCCCGAGGCAAAGTCTTCTTCTTTGGCCGGCGTATGCGCAGGCATAAGAGGGGGTTCATATGTGTCGTCTCTAGCGGGCTTAGTTATAGGCTGATAGCCGGGCTTTATTTGTTGACGCTTCGTGTCGCCCGGTATGATTATTGGTATTCCGGTAGCGTTATGGGCGGCAATAAATGTTTTGCTTTTTCTGCCCATATAATCTTGGCTCACCAGAGCGTAATAATAGGTTCCCGGCGAAAGGCCCTGATCTACATAAGATTGTACGCCCTGCGGTATTTGAGCGATAGGCGATATATGTTGAAGATCTCCTTCGCCTGAAATAGGGTTTGCCGCTCTATATAATAAGTATTGAATTCGATTTGCCGCCGAGGTTTCAGCGTCTTTCCATTTTATCGATATCGAATTTTCGCCGCTTTTTGTCGCGTAAATATATTTTGCCACAGACGTATCAATAACATTAAAAACGATACCTGTCTGCGTATATGACTGGTTAGCGATTAAATTTTTATCTTCAAGACCCTCCGTTGAACGAGCGGTAACCGCGTAGTAATAGGTTCCGTGTTCGGCAATATTTCTGTCTACAAAAAATTCCGTTCCGTCTGAAATTACTGCTAAGCGAACCGCGCTGTCTATTCTATCGCTGACTGTCAAGGGCCTGGTGTCTCTATAAACAATATATTGAACATTGGGTTCGCTTGTGCCTTTCCATGAAATTCTTACCGCTCCTGCTTCGACCATTTGCGCGTGAATTAAAGATACCTGCTGAGGGGCTCTCCTTTGATCAGAAATTTGTGTTTTTCCCGTTTCACCGCTAATTGTTACGGGATGCAATGTATAATTTTCATCGGCATATAAAAATACCTCTTTTTGCTTTACCTTTGTTTTACTGGCGACGGCATAGTAGTATTCGCCTCTCGGCAAATTCTTGTCTAGATAGAATGACTGACTGCCTTTTATTACGGAGACTAATTCTGACATAAGAAGTAAGTCAATAGTCGAAATCGGATTGCTTGATCTTGTCAAGATATATTCACCCTTATCTTCAGGAGGCAGCCATGATATTCGAACATGATGTTCCTTTACGTCTAAAACTTCGGCTTTTATGCTCCGAACTACCGAATATAAAGTATGATCCTGCCCCTGAACCTGCGAATCTAAATGCGTTTTATCGGGCGGTATAAATTGCGCGTTAATTGTTCCTGTATTTAATAAGAAAAGAATAATAACAAAAATATAATAAATTGAGTTTCTTTTAATAATGTTCATGATATTCGTATCCCGCTATTAAAATTTTCGGTAGAAAGCTGAAGATTTTATAGTAAAAATAAATACGCGATTTATTTATGTTGAAGAATATTATTTTTCAAAATCTTTATAAAGCATGCTTGGCTGTATACCCTTGTTATTTTGATACTTTCCGCTTTTGTACTCTTCAAAATCGCCCTCTACAGAGTGGTAAAATATCTGACAAATACCAATATCAGGATATATTTTTATTGGCTGAATCGCGAATATTTCAAGCGTCCAAAATCCTTTAAAGCCGATATCGCCAAAACCCGCCGTTACATGAACAAACATTCCCAAACGTCCTATACTGCTTCTTCCCTCTAGCATGGGTACCAAATTATGAGTTTCAGTATATTCTCGCGTTCTTCCTAAATAAAGCCTATTGGCTTCTAAGATAAGCCCTTCAGGCGGTATCGCTATGCTTTTTGTTTTATTCGACTTTTTCATGTCTAGCGGATATTCTTCATAGGTTAGAAGTTCGTTGTGCAAAGTTAAATTATAAGAATTCGGATTTAATTTATTAGGATCATACGGGTCAATAATGATATCTTTTCCTATTCTGTTTTTAATTTCTAGACCTGATAATATCATGATGTTAAATTTTTTATCAGAGAGTCGCTGTCAATTTGATATTATGATTGTTTTAATCGCATAAATCGTCAGATATCGTTTTTTTAGCCTGAACTTCTATTGAATTATGAGAGCTAAAATATTTTTTATTTGAGTGATTTGAATTTCCGTCTTTATTTGTCAAATGAGCGAATAGATGAATCAGTTCATGGGCCAAAGCAGATTTACCTATGCATTTTTTATGCGAAACTTTTATTTCAATTTTATTAGGGTCGTACAACCCTTCACACCATTTGCTATTGCCGTTTTCGCATTGAAATCCTTTGCAGGCTCTATCGGGATCGTTTGCGGTTGCGCAGCTTCCTTTAGGGCCTTGTTTTTCTTCTACTATATAAATTGTCATATTTTCAGAGTAAGGCTCAATCGAAGAAAGAATAGAACCCTGCGGAAAATCATCTGAAGCGAGAGACTCGGTTGTTTCTATAACCGTTCCTATTGTATAATCAATTTCTGCTTTTGTGTATGATGAATTTCCGTCAAAATATATATTAAAACCGTAATCAGAGGCCATGTCGGCATTTTCATCAATTTCGCTCATGCATCCGTTAAGCCCAATGAAATGACTGATGGTGAAAATTTTTATTATTGCAATTGATATTCTCATCTTACTTTTCATAATATTTTTTAAGACGCAAAAAGCCAAATATTTGAAACATGCGATTATTATTTTAATTATTTTTTTAAAAAAAGTTGCCGAATTGATACCATATCGATATATTTAGATGTATCGATATGAAATAAGGAGAATTTATGACAACAGCAACAAACGAAGACTACAAAGTCGCTGATATCAATTTGGCCGAATATGGCCGAAAAGAAATAGAAATCGCAGAAAAAGAAATGCCGGGCCTGATGGCGCTTAGAGAAAAATTAGGTAAAGAAAAACCGTTAAAAGGCGCGAAAATAACCGGTTCTTTGCATATGACAATTCAAACAGCCGTTTTAATTGAAACTTTAGCCGAACTTGGCGCCGAAGTAAGATGGGCCTCGTGCAATATATTTTCAACGCAAGATCATGCGGCTGCGGCAATCGCAAAAGCGGGTATACCCGTTTTCGCATGGAAGGGCGAGACTCTTGAAGAATACTGGTGGGCCACTGAACAAGCCTTAACATGGCCAGACGCCGACGGTCCCGATTTAATCGTCGACGACGGCGGAGACGCCACTCTTTTAGTTCACAGAGGAACCGCTGCCGAAAAAGATTCGTCAATTTTAGACGTTCCTACAAACAATAAAGAGCTACAAATTGTAAATAAAGTGTTGAAAAATTCGCTTCAGCAAAACCCCGAGAAATGGCAAAAAATGGCCAAAAAAATCAAAGGCGTTTCTGAAGAAACCACAACGGGAGTTCATAGACTTTATCAAATGAAAGAAGCAGGCGAGTTGCTTTTTCCCGCTATCAACGTGAACGATTCCGTTACAAAATCAAAATTCGACAATCTATACGGATGCCGAGAATCTTTAGCTGACGGTATTAAACGCGCCACAGACGTTATGGTCGCAGGAAAAACAGTTCTTATTTGCGGTTACGGCGATGTAGGCAAGGGCTCTGCGCAGTCTCTGCGAGGTTTTGGGGCCAGAGTGATGGTTACTGAAATTGATCCTATTTGCGCCCTTCAGGCGGCAATGGAAGGATATGAGGTAACCACAATTGAAGACGCCTTAAAAGAAGTCGATATCTATGTGACAACAACCGGCAACAAAGACATTATCACAATCGATCACATGGCCGGCATGAAAGATCAGGCTATTGTCTGCAATATTGGTCACTTTGATAATGAAATTCAGGTAGAAGCCTTAGATGACTATCCCGGAATCGAAAAAATAAACATTAAGCCGCAGGTAGACAAGTATGCGTTTCCTGAAGGGCATGAAATATTTCTTCTTGCCGAGGGCAGGCTGGTAAATTTAGGCTGCGCCACGGGGCATCCTTCTTTTGTCATGAGCAATTCATTTACAAACCAGACTCTGGCTCAAATTGATTTGTGGAAAAACGAGTATGAAATAGACGTTTTTCGCTTAACAAAAAAATTAGACGAAGAAGTCGCCAGACTTCATTTGGCCAAGTTAGGAGTCAAGCTTACCAAACTTACTCAAGAACAGGCAGATTATATCGGGGTTCCTGTAGAGGGTCCTTATAAGCCCGAACATTACCGATACTAGTTTTTAACGGGGCCGCCAAGCGGCCCTTTTTATTTTTTGCATTTATCGCAGGTTCCAAAAAAACAGAGCGAATGGTTTGTAATATGAAAATTGTATTTTTTTGAGATATCTTTTTTTATTTCGTCTATTTTTCCGCTGGAAAATTCAGAAACGCCCCCGCAATTATCGCAAATAAAATGTTCATGGTGCGGATGTCCTATAATGTGTTCAAAGAATTTTTGCCCTTTACCAAAGTCATGTTCGATTAAAAAGCCAAGTTCAAGAAGCATTTGCATAACGCGGTAAGCGGTGGCCGTTGAAAGTTTTGTTCCTTTTTTTCTGAAACTAAATAATAAATCGTCGACTGAAAAATGCTCATGAGTTTCAAGCGCCCATTTGGCTATATCAATTCTCTGGTTTGTTAAACGATACCCTGAAGATATCATTTTCTCTTTAAGCAATTGAAGCTCTCTAGATGCGCCCGCTTTGTCTTTTTGCATTAAAGCGAGACTTCATCTTTGGGAATCAATGTCAAGATAAATTATAAAGAATCGCAGTCAAAAAAAATGCGAAGCGTCGCTATTGCAAAATATTATGACAAAAATATTAATTTATCAAGATACAATTTCTTTTATTTCATTATGAATCAGTTTATTTGAGGCGATTATCTCTGGATAATAAATATCAAATTGGTCATTGTTAAACTTTGAAGCTATGCCCCCCGCTTCTAATAAAATACAGTATGCGGCAGCCGTATCCCATGGATTTAGACCTTCTTCATAATAAGCGTCTAGTCTTCCCGCCGCTACATAGCAGATATCGAGCGCCGCGGATCCTGTTCTTCTTACGTCATGAACGACAAATAAAACTCGGCTTAATCTATCTAATATAAATTTCATTTTCTCTCTTCTATCATAGGGAAAGCCCGTGCCTATCAATGAGTTAGAAGCCTTTTCAGTTTTGGTAACAGAGATTACTTTTTGATTTAAAAAAGCTCCGCCGCCTTTTGACGCTTCAAAGTACTCGTTAAAAAAAGGATTGTATACAACTCCCAGAAGGGGTATGTTTTCTTTATTGTACATGGCGATAGAAACCGCAAAAAAAGGAAAGTTATGCGCAAAGCTTGTAGTGCCGTCTAAGGGGTCTATTATCCATAGATATTCAGAAGAGCCTTGTTTTTCGTGTCCCTCTTCGGCTATAATCGTATCATCGGGAAAAAGTCTTTGAAGATTTTCAACTATATATTTTTCGCTTTCTTTATCTGCCGCCGTAACAAGATTAATATCGCCTTTGTGTTCCGTATTTTTATTTCGGTCAAGGTAGCTTAAAATAATGGAGCCCGCTTCTTTTGCTATGGGCATAATCGCTTTGAGAGTTTGATTTAAATTTCGCATGAGTTATATAAATTGTGTGACTTCACGAGTCAAATATTTATAAAGTCTATCAAAAATTTTATGAAAAATGTTCTTGAAAACATGCGGATGAACGCGCTGCCCGAGAAGTTCGCGCCCTTGTTTTTTATTCAAAGGAACAATGAAATCTTTGCGCTTCATCCCGTCGAATATGAAAATAAAAATACGCAAATAATTAAAAAATGGCCCGATGAATTAGAGTGGCGCTCAATATTTAAGTTTTTCATATTTGAAAAAAAATCTGATTTTGCCGCATACGTTTTAAGGTTAAAAGACGATACAAACTTAAATCTTTCGTCTGAAGAAATCGAAACTCTGTTAAAAGCTTTTAATCTGAAATTAAACGATCGTATTATTCAGGAATTTTATTTTATTGCCAAAGCTAATAATCTGTTAAAACGCTTATATGATGAAAACAATATTGCTTTAAAATATTTAGTGCCTTTAAGCGTATATGATGAGACATTGCTTTCAGAATTTATAGAATTATTACATAAAACAGGAATTAATAACAATACTCTAAGAGAATTTTTATTGCTATGGGCAGATTTAAACGAAGAAAACAAAAATATATCGATATCTCACATTAAAAAAATATTTGAAGAAACGCATAAAGATGGAGTTCATCTTCTTTCTGAAAAGATTAAAAATATTTTATTTCGTTTAAGATATCCTATGTTTACAGAAACCGTAGAAAAACTAAAAGATCTGATAAAACAGGCTAATTTACCCGAATATCTAACCTTAGACCATCACCCATATATTGAAAAAAGAGATATTATATTGTCTGTGAAATTAAAATCTTCTAAAGATTTTGATAGAATGAAAATCTATTTTAATGATTCTGATAAAGAAGAGAAATTAAAAAATATTATTGAATATTTAAAAGGTTTATGAAATATAAATAAAAATAGTTCAAATCAAAACTATTGCTTTCTAAATGATTTTGAACTTTCAGATAAAAAATTTCCTTTATTAAAAAACAAAGTTCAAAGAATTTAGAGAAAATCCGATAGTATTCAATATGCTTAAAAAAGGAATAATTGTTATTTTCTTTATTCTCTTTGCTCAGTCGTGCTCTTCAAAACCGGGCATTTTTGCCTTTTTTCCCGTTGATATGAGCGTACTTACGGCGGAACAAAAAATATGGTTTCAGCCGTCAGACTTTAGAAGGTTTAGAGATCCTATATATTTTGAAAAACACCATACTGTATGGTATGCTTATAAACCTGATAGCCCCAAACACGGGAAAACATACGCCATATCGTTATTGAAAAAAAGTTTAGGATATATTGAAGTTGATATAAGAAATCAAGCTTTAAAAAAATCTACCGATTATCTTGTAGACAGGTATGATAATTTAGAAACAGGATTTTACAAGTTAAAAATAGCCGTTGATAATAAAGTTATTGATTTCGTTAATTTTGAAATTGTCGAAAGCGCCGATAAACATGTTATTAATTATGAATTAAGCGTTGACGATTCTGAAAATACGGAAAATAACGAAGACTATGACGATATAAGGGCTCTTTCAGATTAAATTTTTTCTCTAAGAGAAAAAGAATTTATATATTTTTCTATGCCGGGCAGTTTTACTTCTTTTTCTCCCGAATCTATCATCTCTCGCGCCTGAGATCTTTCGGCTCTTCTGCAAATATCTTTAATGGCTCGAGGCGAATAGCCCTTTAATTTTTCGGCTAATTTCAGATTTTCATCTTTATTAAGATGTTTTGCGTATAATTTTAATATGTTGGCGATATCGTCAATATCGGGCAGAGGAAATTCGAGTATCGTGTCAAATCTTGATAACAGGGCCTGATCTAAGTCTTGCTTTCTGTTTGTTGCCCCTATCGTCAGATAATTTGTTTTGCTTTCAATTCCCTCAATTTTTCTAAGCAAAACAGAAAGCATTCGTCTTGTCGCTTCGAAAATTTTCTCGTTTCTTGAAGGGGCCAGCGAGTCAATTTCGTCTAAAAATAGTATTAAGCCGTCTATATTTGAATTTGCGGCAATATCAAAAATCAAAGCAAGTCTTTTGCTTGACTCGCCGTAATAAGCAGACATTATATTTTCTAATGGAATATAAACTAATGGCATTGAAGCTTCATAAGCTATAATTCGGGCTATAGTTGTTTTTCCCACGCCGGGGGGGCCGGTAAATAAAACAGCCTTTGGGCGGTTTGATTCAAAATGATTTCTTGTGGCTTTTGTAATAGAGTCGTATACATCGGGATGTTTCAGTGGCAATATGATGGTTTCTTTTACTTCATCTTTTACTTTTTGATAACCCGCAAAATCATTAAAACTAATTTGACTGTTTTCAGGTCGATAAACCGAACATCCCGCCTGTTCTAATCTTTGTAGGGGATCTAAATCTGCCTTGTGACTCGTGAATTTTTTTATTAGATTAATTATTAAAGAAAACTCTGACTGCGTTAAATTTCTTTTTTTGGTAACCTCTATTTGTTTTTCGCCGTATATGGCGCTTCCCCTGATTTTTAAATTATTTAAGATACCCTCTGCGTCAAATAAATTATCATTTAGGGCCTGAATTGAAAAGTAACCCTTTTCAAAAGTATGAATTCTCCAGTTTTCAATATGCTGTTTCGCTAAATTGATTATATTTATCATTACCTCGTCGGTTACTTCAAGTAATTTAATTTGAAGGTTAAATTCGTTTTTGCCAAAAGTATATGATACTAAAGATTCAAGCTCAGTAGTTTCTTTAATCAACGAGTCTAGCTCTTTTTTTACGCTAAAATAATTTATTTCATTGGTATTTACGGCTTCCATTTCATTGTCAGGCTTATGGTTTCTCATATATTGTCAATCTTTAAGCGTCCTTTAACCTTGCTATAGTCGGGCGTAATAGATACAGCCGTATTTCGACTAGTTTATCAATGACATTGATTTGTTTGTATCAGATATAGGCGCCATAAGATTGTTGATAAGCCCAAGATAAGCATAAAAATTCCCAAAATAATTCTTATACCGTCGGCGGGTATTTTTTTCATAAAATAATTACTTGCAAAACCAATCGCAAAAAGCGCGGGATACATTCCTAAGCTGAAGAAAAGCATTGTAAAGGCTCCGTATACGGCAGATTCAGCGGTAAGAGTTAAGCCATAAGCCCCGTATAATAAGCCGCATGGCATAAACGCGGCAGATAGACCCATCATAAAAGCTAATGCGTAAATATTTCTGTTCTTTTTCATAAATGAACTCAACTTAATAAAAAAGAAAGACATGTCCTCTGAAGCTTTTTTTCTTTTTCCTGAGAGCAGGTACGCCAAAGAAAACAATATGAGTATCGCGCCGCCTGAAAAAATGGCAAGATTATTAATAAAATATTTATCTACAGTTTCGCCGAGGCCGCCTAAAATAAAGCCGGCTGTCGTATAAACAAGGGTTCTCGACAAATTGTAGGCTAAATTAATTTTCCATTTAGGCGCGCTGCGGCTGTTCAGTATATGAACAAAGGGCCCGCACATACCCGCGCAATGCAGAGATCCTATAAATCCTAATAAAAAAGATTCAATATAGACAGCTTGAAAGATCACTTGTTTTTCTTTTTATTTTTTGTAATAGACGTATCTACATCGTCTTTTTCGTTAAAAAGCATTTTATATTTGGGCATTTCGGGATCTTCATAATCTCTATTTCGAACGCTCCACATAAAGAGAAACAAAAAACCTAACGCGATAACTATTGCGATAGGAACGGTGATATATAAGGCCGACATTATTCTACGAAAGTTTCTTTCTCTTTATGAAGAAAAAGAGCGCCTTCTTTTTCAAGGGTTTCTACTGTTTTCATAATTACTCTGCGATTTGATTCAATTTCAGAAAGCGGCATGGCTCCTAAGATTTTCATATCGTCTATTATATCTGACGACCGATTTACCGATACGCTGCTTAAAATGTATCTGATTAGTTCTTGACCGGCGCCCTTTAACGCTTTCGCCCAAATAGAATTTTCGGTTACCTGTTCAAAAATTTTACGAATTTCTTGCTGTTTCAACTTAACTAAATCTTCAAACATAAAAAGCCGCGCTTTAATGCGCTCGGCCATTTCAGGATTTTCGTTTTCGAGAGATTTTAGAATATTTTCTTCGCTTTTTGCGTCTAAAAAGCCCAGAATGGCTGAAAGCTTATCTTCGCCTCTTATCTCTTCTATCTCTTCTTTTTCTATTCTCTCAAGCTTAGAGCTTAGAGCTTTATAAACAGCTGAAAGCGTATCGGGATGCACTTTTTGAACTGCGGCAATTTTTTTCGCGATTTGCGCCCTGAAATTATTATCAAATAACTTCAGGACAACAGCCGCATACCTTGGGGTTAAATACGATAAAACCAGAGCAACTGTTTGGGGCATTTCTTGAGATAATACTTGAGCCAAAGTCTCTTCGGGATATTCTTCAAATTCATGAAAGCTTTTCGCCGTTTGGTTTTTATTGAGTTTTTCGAGATACCGTAATGCTTTCTCGGGACCTAGAGCCTTTTCAAGAAGCCGCTTGGCTTCTTCTTTGCCGCCGGTTACGATGCCTTCATTTTTTTTAAGTTCTCTTTGAAATTCTTCTAGAAGCTCTTCTTTTTCGTTTTGATCCAATTTTCTTATATGCATAATCTCCCGAAGAATCGCTTCCATTGATTCGGGATCTATATGCTTAATTATCTGGGCGGCGGTATCTTCGCCAAGGGCCATTAAAATTTTGGCGGCTTTTGCAATTTTCTCTTTTTTATTATTTTCTTTATTAGAAATTGTATTGCCCATTCTAGTTTCAGGCTTTGATAGCGTCTTCTTCTGTATCAAAAACGTTAAACATATCTATTAATTCGACGACTTCAAAAACTTTTCGTACGGCCTGGTTTAATCCGCATAGTCGAAGCTCACGTTCCTTTTGTTTTAATTGACGCATTATGGCGACTAAAACCCTGAGCCCGCTCGACGACATATATTCAACATTTTGCATATTCGCAATAATGTTAGCGTTCGGAGATTCTTCAATTATTTTCAGCAGACCTTTTTCTATTTCTGCGCTTAAATGAACGTCAAGTCGACCCTTTAGAGACACTATGACGTTTCCACCGACTTGTTTTAAATCAAGCATTTTTATACTCCTAATTTGGCATGTTGGTATGCCATTAATTTATTCATAATTAAAATATTTTCAATCATACCGCTATATTCAATTTGTAATTTTTACCAGGTTTATCATGTTTTTATTATCAATATTGCGATAACGTATTCTATCCATTAAATTTTTCATTAAAAATACGCCAAAACCTCCCTTTTTTTCGCCTCGAAGATTTAATCTAATGTCGGGAGGCGGAGCATTCAAAATATTATACGCTTTCCCGCTGTCAATCATAACAATTTTTAAAACATTGTTTCTTTTTATCAGTTTTATCTCGAATTTATTCTCTTCGGCATTTTCAGAGTTATAAGCATGCGTAACAATATTTGTAGAGGCTTCATCGCAGACAAGAACAATGTCTTTAATATGTTTTTCGCTTATTTTCCAAAGTACCAATTGTTTTTCAACATACTTTTTAACCTTTGGTATTTCGGCCGTTTTTGCTTTAAATATTTTTTTAGATATTTTAATCATTTTATTTTCAGTATTAATATCGTGAAATCGTCAAATTGCGGCTCGGGGTCGCAGAACTCTTTTACTTCTTTAAAAATTTTCTCAATTAAATCGGCCGCCGACAACGCATGGTCTTTTTTTATTAAATCTTGAAGTCTTTCTAGACCAAACTCTTCATTTTCGGGATTTATGGCTTCAACAACCCCGTCTGTATACAATATTAAAATATCGCCAGAGTTCAATTGGGTGTCGCCTTGTCCAAATTCGCCGTGCAAATCAGACGGTACAACCCCTAAGGGACTGCCTTTTGCATACAGCATTTCGCACTCTTTATCGGCCGCCCGATAAACTAATTGTTCATTATGACCGGCTGAAGCGAAGCGCAGTTTTTTTGTGGTTATATTATAAATGCTGTAAAACAATGTTACAAACATGCCCGCCTGACTGTCTTCGTGAATAAGATCGTTACATTCGTACAATAAAACCCCTGGTTCTTTGCTTTCTCTGCCGACGGTTCTGATAATTGAGTTTGTTACGGCCATGAAAAGAGCGGCGGGTAGACTTTTACCAGAAACATCGGCTACTGAAAAAGAATATTCTTCTTCATTAAATTTATAGTGGTCAAAAAAATCGCCTCCCATTGTTTTCGCGGGCTGCGATAATACCCCAATATCAAAAAAATCGCTTTTGGGAACCTTGTTTGGCAAAATAGATTTTTGAATTGACGAAGTGATTTCTAGCTCTTTTTCATACGCTTTTTTCTGCATCATCTCGTCTAATAGTCTGAAGTTCTGAATTCCTTTGGTGATTTGCCCGGCAATTGTAGATACCAGCCGATAATCGTCTTCTAGAAATATTTTATTATCTTCTTTTTGAGCAATGCATAAAACGCCGTAAACCGTTTCGCTTTGACCCAAAGGGTGTAAAATGCAGGCGTTTGAACTATATCTTTCGTCATTTCTATAGCTTTTATATTCGCTTTCAGAAAGATTATTTGTTTGTATTATTTTATTTTCTTTATAACAAATGCCGCTTAACGAATTATCAAGAGGAACAAGCATCGATTCGTCAGAGCTTATTTCAATACCATAATAAGATATGATCTCTAAGCAGCCTTCATCGTTATTATAAAGCAAGATAGATACTTTTTGGGCCTCAAGCTCTTCGGCAATGATTTTAACAACCGAATCATATAAATCTTTTTCATTTAGGGTTGAAATCATACTTTTGCTTATTTCATGCAAGCTTGAAAGTTCATGAACTTTTTTCTCTAATTCTTTGTTTATTTTTGTTAAAGAATCGATAAGTTCTCGATTATGAATGGCTAAAGCCGCTTGCTCTGAAAATGTATTAAAAAGCTCCAGATCTTTTTCAATAAACTCGTCTCGGCCTATCGAGTTTATCGCCTCAATGACGCCTATAATTTTTCTTTGTACCATCAAAGGCACAGCGATTAAATTTCTCGTTATAAAATTACTTTTTTGGTCGGCTTCTTTAAAAACCCTTTCGTCTTCTTGAGCGTTATTGACTATAAGAGGCTCTTGATCTTTTGCGACCAGACCCGCAATACCTACGCCTATGGGCACTCTTATTTCTTTTAAGGCTCTTTCTTTTTCTCCTGAAATAATATTAAAATAAAGCTCGTTAGTGTCTTGATCTATAAGCATCAAACTTGACGCTTCTGCTTTTAAAACCATTTTTGCTGATTCCATAATCGATTCTAAAAGGCTGTGCAGATCGAGCGTTGAGTTGATCATTTTCGATACTTTTATTATTTCTGATAATAAAATATTATTTTCTAAATTATTTTTATACAAATACAGATTTTCAATAATTGTTACCAGATTTGAAGTAAATTGTACGACTAAATCGGCTCCGTTTTCTGTTTTAATAGAGCTATAGATTAAGCGGGCAAAGGTTTTAGCGAAAGCCGAAGCGACGCTTACGTCTTCATCGTCAAAAAAATTAACGGGGATTTTTTCTTCTAAAACCATGGCGCCTAAGATGATTTTATCGTCTACCTCAAGCGGCGAGAAGATATAAGAGTTGTCGGCTTTTTCAATTTCGTTGCCTTCTTCGTCATAAACAACCTGATCTTTTTCTACTGAAAAAGTTTCTTTTGTGCTCATGCACTTTTTGGCCAAGATTCTTTCAGAAAATTTCAGGCTTTCTCCGCCGATACGAATAATTTTAAATTTCTTTTCTGGCCCTAAAAGCAAGAGTTTGCATGATCTGGTTTTTAATAATTGCGAAACCGATTGCAGCATAAATTTTGAAGCTTGTAAAAACTCGGGCAATATATCTACAAAATATCCCGAATAATCTTTTTTTACAAGCGGATGCAGACCTTTATCGGCCAGCGCATCAGCCTCTTTAAGCAAAACGCCTTGTTCCATATTTATATGATACACTATTGTAAAATGAAAGCGTATCGGCAATAAAAAAAGAATAGGGCGTCGGTTCAAAAAGAAGATATTACCAGACTTCAGAAAGCGCCTCATTTGTTTGAAAAATGGTTGGCTTCGTGTTAATTGTAAGAAAAGTGACTTTGCTTTTAAAGGGATTTTTTCATAGATGATAGACAGATATTCAACAAAAGAAATGCGGTATTTATGGTCGCTTGAGAATAAATTTTCTATTTGGCAAGATATTGAAATAGCCGCTTGCGAATACTGGCGCAATGCCGGCAGAATAAACGAAAGCGATTTTAATGACATTAAGAATAAAGCGGCGTTTTCAGTAGAAAGAGTTTTAGAAATTGAAAACGAAGTTCATCATGACGTAATCGCGTTTTTAACGAATCTGGCCGAAAATATCGGCGGCGCGTCAAGGTTTGTCCATTTTGGGCTTACATCTTCAGATGTTGTCGACACGGGTTTTACTGTTATCATACAAAAAACGGGCGAATTAATTTTAGGCGCATATGATAAATATCTTGAAGCGTTAAAGAAAAAAGCTATTGAACATAAAGATCTTCCCGCAGTCGGCAGAACTCACGGCGTTCATGCCGAACCGACCACTCTTGGCTTGAAACTATTGGGTTATTATGAAGAAGCAAAGCGCAACTATGACAGGTTAAAAACGGCTTTAGACGAAGCTTCTTTCGGCAAATTATCGGGCGCCGTAGGCACTTATTCGCAGCTTCCTATTGAGCTTGAAACATTTGTCATGCAAAAACTTGGCATAAAATCAGAGCCTGTAAGCACACAGGTTGTTCCCCGCGACAGGCATGCCCACCTTTTAAACGCAATTTCAATGTGCGCTCAGGGTATCGCCCGGTTAGCGCAAGAAATAAGATTGCTTCAGAAAACAGAAAGCAGAGAAGTCGAAGAGCCGTTTCAAAAAGGGCAAAAGGGGTCAAGCGCCATGCCTCATAAAAGAAACCCTATTTTATGCGAAAGAATGTGCGGATTGGCCCGCGTTTTATTAGGTTATGCCGTAACGGGGCAGCAGAATATTTCATTATGGCACGAACGAGATATCTCTCATTCTTCGGCCGAACGGGTTGTTTTTCCCGACGCTATGAGCCTTTTAGAATATATGCTTATAAAAATGACGTTTGTTGTTGAAAATCTGCATGTGTACCCTGAAACGGCTGAAAGAGTATTGTCTTTAACAAAAGGGCTATTATATTCTTCAAGGGCCTTGCTTGTTATAACAGAAACTCTTGGCATATCTAGAGAAGAAGCCTATTCGATTGTGCAGTCTGAAGCCATGAAAGTCTGGGCAGCTCACGACGGCCCCGGTTTAAAAGAAAGATTATCAGCGAGAGACGACTTAAAGAAAATTGAACCATCGGCATGGGAAGGGGTATTTGACCCTGTCTCTTTTTTAAAGAATGTTGATAGTATTTATAAAAGATGCGGTCTTCTTTAGATAAAGTTCGTATAAATCATACCATTGACTCTATAGAAGAAGTTGAATCTTATTTTACGTATATTCTAAACAAAGCTTCTTGTCTTTTGCCGAAATAACAACGGAACCGCCGTTTTTTAATTTGCCGAATAATATTTCATCAACAATGGGATTTTTTATTTCTTCTTGCATGATTCTTGTCATTGGCCGCGCGCCAAATTCAATTTCGTAGCCTTTTTCTGCGAGATAATTAACGGCTTTTGCGTCGATTTTTATTTTTATTTTTTTATCTTTCAGCTGATTAGAGACTTCTTTGATATTTTTTTTGACAATTTTTTTAATGGTATCCGGTTTTAAGTGCTGAAATAACACCACCGCGTCAAGACGGTTTCTAAATTCGGGCGAGAATGTTTTTTTAATCGCGTTTAAGGGATTTTTTTCGGCCGCGCCTTTTCTTTCAAATCCTATTACAGAAGAGCTCATTTCGCGAGAGCCTACATTTGACGTCATGATTATAATAATATTTCGAAAGTCGGCCGTTTTGCCTGTTGTATCTGTTACCGAGGCGTTATCCATAATTTGCAAAAGCGTGTTTAATATATCGGGATGCGCCTTTTCTATTTCGTCTAGAAGCAAAACCGCGTAAGGGTTTTTTCGTACAGCTTCTGTCAACATGGCCCCCTGATCAAAGCCGACATACCCTGGAGGCGACCCTAAAAATCTTGAGACGCTGTGCTTTTCCATATATTCGCTCATGTCAAATCTTATAAGTTCAATGCCAAGGTTTTCAGAAAGACGTTTTGAAAGTTCGGTTTTACCGACGCCGGTGGGCCCCGCAAAAAGAAAAGAACCTACGGGTTTATCGTGGTTGCCCATTCCGGCGCGATGTCTCTTGATTGCAGAGGCCAGTTTATGAACGGCTTCTTCTTGCCCGAATACGACATTTGAAAGCGCTTTCTCAAGGCTTTGCAGGTTATCAATTTCGTTTTGGCTTACAGCCTGAATGGGAATTCTGGCGATTCTCGAAATTAAAATTTCGATATCTTCAAGAGTTATTTCTTTTCTGTCGGGATGATAAATGCTTAAATTGGCGCCGGCTTCGTCTATTAAGTCGATGGCCTTATCGGGAAGATGGCGATCGCGTAAAAACTTATCTGATAATTTTGCCGCCGACGTAATCGCGTTTTTTTGGTATTTTATGCCGTGAAAACTTTCATATTTCGATTTTAATCCGTTGAGTATATCAATGGTTTCAGTTACCGTGGGTTCTAAAATATCAATTTTTTGAAATCTGCGCGAAAGGGCCCTGTCTTTTTCAAAATGCTGTCTGAATTCGTCGGTTGTTGTCGCCCCGATGCATCTTATTTTACCTTCTGTTAAAATGGGCTTTAAGAGATTCGACGCGTCCATACTTCCTCCGCTGACCGAACCCGCGCCTATTACTGTATGTATTTCGTCAATATAAATGATAACCTTTTCTTTTTGAGAAAGGGCCTGAAAAATGCCTTTAAGTCTTTCTTCAAAGTCGCCCCTGAATTTGGTTCCCGCTAAAAGGGCCCCCATATCAAGCGCATAGATTAAATAACCCTGAAGTTTTTTAGGAACCTCGTTGGTCGCTATTTTTTGAGCGAGACCTCTTGTGATGGCGGTTTTGCCTACGCCCGCGTCGCCTACATGCAGAGGATTATTTTTCTGGCGTCGGCATAGAATTTCAATGGTTCGTTTTAGTTCTTCATCGCGTCCTATGAGTTTGTCATATTTGCCGTTAGCGGCCTGCTGCGTCATTTCTGTCGCGAATTTTTCAAGAAGTTTATCGTATGATTTTGCTTTGCCGTCTTTTACAGTCTCTTCTTCGGGAAGAAGCTCCATTTCATCTTCGTCAAGAAGGTCGTCTTCATAATATTTTGAAACGCCATGAGAAACATAATTTAAAATATCAATTTTTGTAATGCCCTGCTTTTCTAAAATATATTTAGCGTGGCTGTCTTTTTCGTTAAAAAGAGCCACTAAAATATCGCCTATATCGAGCTCTTTTTTTTCGGCAGAATGCACATGTACAATCGCCTGCTGTAAAATGCGCTGAAAAGCGATTGTTTGTATGGGTATTTCCTGGTTTTTTTGCGACGATTCAAGGGTATCTAAGTATTGATTTAAGTCTTCTTGTATTTCTTCCATTATGGCGCCGGTATTTAAAAGAATTTCAGAGCCGATTTTATCAAAAGATATAGAATAAAGCAAATGTTCCAGCGTTAAAAAAGCGTGGTTTCTTAATTGAGCCTCTTGAAAAGCGTCGTTAAGAACTTTTTCGGTGTCTTTGCTAATCATGTTAGTTTTCCTTCTCGAGCGTACATTTTAGGGGATATCCCCTTTCTTTCGCTTTTACATGCGCCAAATCTATTTTGGTTTCTGCAATTTCTCTAGGATATATTCCGGCGACCCCATAACCTTTTCTGTGAATGTTTAACATTATTTGCATGGCTTCTTCTTTTCTCTTGCGAAATATATCAGTTAATAGCTCTACAACAAACTGCATGGTAGTATAATCGTCATTATGCATTATTACCTTATACAAAGAAGGTTTTTTAATGTTTGTTTTAACGCCGGTTTCAAATTGTTCTTTTCGAAATGCCATTTTGACCTATCAGCCAATGAATGTCATTTTTTAATGACTCCTTTTAATAATTTTTATTTTTGACTGTCTTTGTAAAGCGTATTTCATTTCTAAAAATAATTACATTTAGCTAAGCAAATATCTTTCGTTGCCTTATTTCTAGTTTAATATTTATTAACATATTATAATATAAAAAGAAAGTCAAAAAAATTTAATCTTCGGTATCAAGCCAAATTGTAACGGGCCCGTCGTTTATAAGGCTTACTTTCATATCGGCGGCAAAAACTCCCGTTTCAATCTTGAGATTACCGGCTTCTTTTTTCATGCGATTTATAAAATCTAAATAGAGTTGTTCTGCCTTCTCGGGCGGGGCCGCTTTTACAAAAGAGGGACGGTTTCCTTTTTTTGTGTCGGCGCAAAGCGTAAATTGAGAAACCAACAGAATATCACCTTTTAAGTCTAAGATCGATAAATTCATTTTTTTATTTTCATCTTCAAATATTCTTAAATTCAATATCTTTTTTATCAGATAGTCTGACTGTTTTTCGCCGTCTTCATGGGCGATTCCCAGAAAAATAAGCAAACCGTTATTTATTTTTGCGGCAGTTTTTTCACAGATTCTTACTTCGGCGTTGATGACTCTTTGAATTAGGGCAATCATTGATTTGAAATTGCTTTTAGCTTTGCTCGCTTAGAGCGCATCGGCTTTCTCGATTATTTTTGCGGTTATCGCCTCGAAACTTTTCATGTTTTTATTTATAGTCTTTACGTTAAAAGTTTCTGCCGCAGATTTTAATTCTTCTGACCAGTTTGCAAGCGGCGTATAGCCGCCTGTCTGAGAAACCATTTCATTGATTTCAGAGGCAAATTCTTTGATTGCCGAAAAGTCAAGCCCTACTGAAAGTTCTTTCCATTTTTCAATAAATTTAGAATCAAGTATGTCGCGCAGTCGGGCATATTCTTGTTTTGAAAAACTTAAAGTTTCATCAGAGTCTTCAGTTTCAATTTTGTCTTTAGGTTTTTCAATCGTTTTATATTTTAGAAACTTTATAAACTCTTGCTCAATTTCTGTTTTAGAAAACGGTTTTCTAAGAAATCCGTTTACAATTTTTTTCATTTCTTTTTCTGTTTGTTCCATGCCCGAAGCCGTGGCCACAAGAATGGGAATATTCTTTAGCTCTTCGTTATTTTTAATAATTTTTATCGCTTCGTCTCCGGTCATGACGGGCATTTTGAGATCCATAACGATTAGATCGGGTTTATGAACTTTTGCCGCTTCGACGCCCGCTTTGCCGTCTTCGGCTTCAAGAAAAGTAAACGGTTGGTCATTCATATAGCCTTTTATCACGTCGCGGTTATGCAGAATGTCGTCAACTATCAAGATAAGCGCCGGTTCAAACTGAATGAGATTTCCATCTTCAATAAAATTATTTGTAGATATGATAATGTCTCCAGGTTTGATATCTTTTAAGTTTATAATAAAACTACTGCCTTCGCCCGGCCTGCTTTCTGCCGTTATAGATCCGCCCATCATATTTATCAGTTTTTTCGTTATCGCCAAACCAAGACCGGTGCCGCCGAATTTCGCGCTCTGTCCGCTTTGCTGTGAAAACGAATCAAAAATAGTTTCAAGTTCGTCTTCTTTTATGCCTATGCCGGTATCTGTAACCGTAATTTGAATATCATAATACCCCGTTTCATCATCTTTTTTTATCAGCTGCGAAGATAGTTCAAGAGATCCATTTTCGGTAAACTTTACGGCGTTGCCTATCAAATTTAATAGTATCTGCCGAAGACGAATCTCGTCGAGTAGCAGCGATTCGGGCAGGTCAGAGTCGGGTTTTATATCAAAGACGAGACCTTTTTCTGTAATTTTCTGCATAAAGATTTGCTTCATATCATAGAATATAGAGTTTAGGTTTACGCTGGTATATTCAAGCTCTATTTTGCCGGCTTCAACTTTTGAAAGATCGAGTATGTCATTGATTAGCCGCAAAAGAGTTTTGCCGCTCGTTGAGATAGAATTCAAGAAGTTTTTATCGGCTTCGTCGTGAAGGCGGTTATTTAAAATTTCGGTAAAACCCAAAATGGCGTTTAATGGAGTTCTAATTTCATGGCTCATGTTGGCAAGAAACTCGCTCTTCATGCGATTAGCCGATTCGGCGGCCGTTTTGGCGCGCAGGTATCTTTGGGTTCTTACATCGACAATCTTTTCAAGATTTTTATTAAGCTCAAGAAGCTCTGTTTCTCTGTTTTTTACCGTTTTGATAAGATTGTTGAATTCATCGGCAAGCAGACCTATTTCATCGTCGCTTTCTTTTTCGATTTTGACGCTGTAGTCTTTTTCGTTTGAAAGATTACGCACAAAACCGACCAGATGCTCTAAGGGCGTCATCAGCATCTTTAAGAAGCCCTTTGAAATAAGTACAGAGACAATCATTGCTCCTATCAGTATGAAGATACCGATAACGCCATAAACGGGAATTAAAGAACGCATTTCTGAATCGTCAACAGTCAGATAAAGGGTTCCATTATTTTGGTTATCGCTTATGATATCTATTTTTCTGATATAGTTATCGCCCAGAACTTTTGCCTTAGAGCCTATATCTCGACAAAAACCTGAATCTTTTTCTTTTTTAGAGTATCCCGTAAAAATGCTGCCGTTTACAGAAAAAATACAGCCAGAGGCGATGTTATGGTTATGCATTACGGCATTTTTTAATATTTCAAGACCTGTTTCGTTATCTTGAAAAATAAGAGCCGTCGAAATATTTTGAGAAACAGTTTTTAAGGCGGCGTCAAGTTCATAATTCATTTCTTTTTTTAAGATATAAAGATAAAGAAAAAAATAGCTGATACCTGTTATTAAAAGAATAAAAACAGACGTTAGCATAAGCATAAGGGTAAGTTTTTTTCCTATTTTCATTTTTTGGTATTTTTTAAAAAATGAATCGCTTGTTGTCATTTAATATACCTCAAGAGCCAGGTTTAAAAGCTTGGCGCTTACTGAAAGGCCGTGGTTATCTATGCTTGTTTTATTTATACTAAAGCGTATTTTATTATTAGTTACGCGCATATTAATTGACGCGCCTTCTCTGCCCAGCCCCTTTTTTTCTGTGATTAATAAAACAGGGCTATTTGAAAAATTCTGAAATATTTTAGAAAAATAATTTGAATTTTCTTCGGGTATTACAATAACATGAGAAGAAGCGGCTTCTTCTAAAGAATTGACAATTTTTATTTGAACGGGCATGCTTTTTAGTTTTTGTTGCGCGGCTATTTCTCTAAGACGGCCGGTAAATTTATCGCTTTTATAAACGCTGATTGTAAAATAATCAGAAAGCGCCTCAGGTGGCCAGTTTATATATTTAATAAAATTAAAAATAAAATATGACTTCAAGCTTTCTTCTTCAGCCGTTTGTGAAGCGCCTTTGCCCGCAAACATAGATATTGATAAAAGAATTACAATAAAAAACGGTATGTAAGATTTCTTTTTCAAGGTTAAATTACCTTTCTAATTCTGATGCCATTTAAAATATTTTAAGTCATTTTGACAAGTATTGTTCATTGATAAATTTCTAGCGCCAGCCGTGAAAATTATAAACCTATTAGAGTCTATGGTTCTAAAAGCTGTGTCTTTCTGAAAAAAGAGATTTCTACAGTAAAAAAAAATATTTTATATTTTTTTGATAGAGAATAACAACATAACATGCATATCATAAATTATAAATCATTCTTACAAGCAGAGTTCTTTGTGGCTGCCGTATTCTCGGCAGCGAGTAATTTGTGGGGTGAAAATACTTTTCATTAAATAAATTCTTAACCATGAGCTGAAAATCTAAACCGTAAAAGTTCATATAAGAAAGCGATGTATCTACTACCGTATACGGCGCGATTGACGTGTTCTGCGAACCGGGAATAGTTTCATTTGTATGTCTGTTGCCCGAATATCTTGTTCTTGCCTCCCATATCAAAGAAGCAACAGGTATGAAACGCATGCCAAAACCGCCCGTATGTTTGGCGATTTCTTTTAAGGATTCCTGATTATTGTCTTTGGCGGCTGTATAAGTATAGTAGCCGAATAAAGATAAATTTGAAAATCGAATCGTTAAACCGGGTTCAATTCCTGTAACTTTAACATGACCGATATTTATATTCTGCAGATTTTGAACCTGTATTAAATTAAAATAGTAATTGCGGTAAACAGAGACATCGGTTTTTAACCAGTTTGTGAAATTATATCCGGCAATAAATTCTCCTGATTTCACCTCTTCAGGCTTAAGTTCGGGGTTTGCAATACCGCCAGAAGGACCGTCATAATCCCAGGGTTTTGGCGCACGATAACCTTCCATATAAAGGGCTTTTATAAAAAGACCCTTGCGGTGATATACAAGACCAGTACGGGGGGTAAAAACAAAGTTATAAGAAGAGCTGTAATCAACGCGCCCCCCTAGGGTTAATTCAAGTTTACCGGTTTTAAGGCTGTCAAGCAGGGCATATTGAAGCTGAAGATAAGCGCTGAACAGATTGTTTCTGAAATATGAATCGGGATTATCGGGTTTGGCTGCGGCCTCTTCAAATGAGGCGCTTGTTGTTGTTGAAAACCCGTCAGCAAGCTTTTCAAATTCATAATTTAAGCTTCCGATTAATTTAAGGTTTTTAAGCGCTGTAATAGAGAAGGTCTCTTCGAGGCCGATTAGATAGTTTGGGCGGTAATACCTTTTTTGGTAATTACCCGACAGGCTAATCTGGCCGACAGTATCATTTAATACTGTAGTGTCGGTAAAATAGAATTTTGCGGTATTTGACCAGTTCTCTTTTTCAATTACATGTGACAGATAAGCATTCATGAAACGAATATGCCAGTTTGTGCCGAACTCCTGGCTTTGAGAAGGAAGATACTTTGTTGTTCTTGAGGCATTTTTATCTTGATATAGAAAACCGAGCGAGAAGCCGCCAAGAGTGACAATGGCATCAGTCGAAACATTGGTCTCAAAATTTTCTACATCATCTGTCCATATATTGTCATTATTTGCTCCCGAAAGTCTTAGTTTTTCTGTATGCTTATACATGCCAGAAAGAGAAACTCCGAAATCAATTTCTTTATCATAATAGCCATGCCGAAAATCAGTTGCCTGTGTGTTGAAATTTCCATACAGAATGCCTACATGAGCGCTGTGAGTTTCTTTGTAGTCAGAGGGTTCATAGGTAATGATATTAACGATACCTGACAAGGCATTGGTGCCGTACATAGGAGAGGCGGGATTATAAAGTATTTCTACTCTTTTAATATTAGAAAGGTTGTACTGGCCGCCTCCATAAAAACCGCCCGAGTTGAGTTCGTTTATTTTCATGCCGTTGACGAGAATTAAGACCTTATTATTTTGAGAAACACCCCCCCCCCTGAAAAACGTGTAGCTATTAAAACCCTGTATATTGCGAAACTGAATTCCCGGTAGATCAGAGAGCAGGTCTTCGAAAGTGAGATAGCCTCTTTCTTTTATCTCTTTTGCGGTGTTGACCCGCACAGAGGCGGGCGTTTCTATGATTCTTTCGGCTTTTTTGGTAGATGAGACAACCTTGATATTCATTAAATCTTCAAGCGACATGTCTGAAAAGTCAGAGGCCTGCGCCCAAAGAAAAGAAGGAAGTATAATAAAGAAATAAAAAAAATAACGATGCATATAATATCTTTTTGAGACTTTTTTAGACGATTTAATATTATTAAGAAATTTTGGCTTCAAGACGTCAATACAATTATTTAAGTAAAAATGCAATTAGCTGCTTTCTTTTGTTATATTCATTAATCGAACTTTTTAAAATTAACATTCATAATCATTATTAATTGACAAGACATAATAAAAAGCAAATTTAGTAAAACATGACGCGACATATTCTGACCTTTTTCGGGTTTTTGTTTATTGCTTTATCTTTTAGCGCAAACAGACTTTACGCGCAAGAAAATTCAGAATCGGCTATTTTAGAAGAGCAGTACCAAAGTACAGAAAAAGACGAAAACAATATTTCTGACGAGAACAAAGAAAACAAAGAAGATAAAGATTTTGAAGACCTCACCCTTGAAGAACTGATGGAGGTTCAGGTCATTTCGGCTACGCGCTCAGAGCAGCCGCTTTATAAGGCCCCTTCAGTTGTTACCGTAATCACCAGAGAGCAAATCTTAAAACGCGGTTACCGCTCAATCGTTGATATATTAAAAGACGTTATGGGTATTGATATCATCGATAATGTGGGCAGAAATGAACTGGGAATTCGCGGCATTAACAATAAGTCTGATTACGGCAAGCGCGTTTTAATGCTGTTAAACGGCCACGACATGAGCTGGAAGCAGTTTTCAAGAACGCGAATTCATCAGGCCGTCGTCAATATTGAAGATATAAAAAGAATAGAAATTATCAAAGGCCCCGGCTCTGCCGTCTGGGGAGACAGCGCAATATTAGGCATTATCAATATTATAACAAGAAAACCCAATGAGATAGACGGTTTTGAGATATCAGCCGGCGCCGGAATCTCAGACGCCTCAAGTCATAACTATTATGAAAGTATTATATATGGCAAAGAATATGATATCGGCGAGGGGCTAAAGCTCTATTTTTCTGCGGCCGGTTATCGCGACAATACGACAAAAGATCGTAAACTAAAAGAGTACTCTCAAATTATGGGCGAAAGCATTTTTGCCGACGGACAAAAACAAAGCAACTATACTTTATACGGCAATATCTCTTACTGGAACTTGACTTTAACCGGATACAAAAGTAAATTTGACGTTTACTGGCCGCTCGCCTCATGGGGATTAACCGCCGACGATACAAGACTCGTTCTTGATAAATGGTTTACAAAATTGAGTTTCGATAGGGCTCTTACCGATAAGGTCAGGCTTGAAATTTCGGGTTCTTTCGACAGGTATGAGTTCGGTAATGGCAGCCAGTATGAAAGTAAACCCGGGTATGACGGTCAGCCGGCAATGGGATGGTTCATCAGAAGAATGCTTGCAAGCGATGATTTTATAGAATCAGAAGCCATTTTGCATTATAATATTCTTAAAAACTTAAAACTGACCGGCGGTTTTGAATATGAATATTTAGATACCTTACGGTGGCATTATCCCGAAAAAACCGACGGCACAACCGATCAGTACTGGGTTGATAATCCTCCCGAATTTAAAACCAGTAATCTGGCAGGCTTTGCTCAGGGGCAGTACCATCCGCATGAAATGTTAGGCATTACGGCGGGCTTCAGGTATGATTACCATTCTGTTTATAAAGGCGTTTTCAGCCCCAGACTGGGGATGGTTTTAAACCCTGTAAAATCCCTTACGGCCAAGGTCTTATACGGCGAGTCTTTTTACGGCCCGTCAATTCATGAGCTGTATTATGTAAAGAAAAACGGTTCATATGGCAACCCCGAATTAAAACCTGAAATTGTAAAGACCTATGAAGCGGCTCTTGAGTATCGCTATAATAAAATTTTCAAATCAGAAGTAACCTTGTTTCAAAATACTTTGACCGATATCATCGCCTATGAATTGACGCCTGAAGCTGAAATTGCCGGAGACTGGGGAAGTTATGCTCCCGCCGCCGGTTCTTCTTATAACCAGTATCAGAATATCGGCACGGCAAGAGTAAGAGGCGTTGAAACTCAACTTTCAGCCAACCCATTCAAAGCGTTGCAGCTATCTGTATATGTAACGTATCGCGATCCTGTTAATCTTGATACCAAAGAGCGGCTTGAAAATACGGCTAAAATCTCCGGCGGTGGCGTCGTCAATATCTTTTTATTTGATAAATTAAATATTAACTTTAACATGAGATATGTAGGCGACAGAATTTCAATCAGAGAAATTGACAGAAGTAATCCGCCGTATCCTTTGCTGCCGCAAGATTTTGACAGAAAAACAAAACCTTATTTTGCCGCCGATTTAACTTTTCGCGCAGCCAATCTTTTCATAAAGGGGTTTGAAATCACGGCGGGCGTCAACAATATCTTTGATAAAGAATATTATGACCCGGGCAGGGTAGAAGATTATCCCCAAATGGGCCGAAATTATAATTTAAATTTAAGATATGTTCAGAAATTATAATCTGCTTTAAGCTATATAAAGCAGATTATCTCAATTAAAAACAGGTTTAGCGTCATCAGAATCTGAAATTTTTTTAAATAATATCGCGGCATTTATAAAAATTATTTGTCTTTATGTCGCGATAAATGTATATTTTTTCTGTTGCAGTAAAATTAGAAATCAAAAACGGAGAAAACCAATGAGCCAGAAATTAGCCGAAAAGAAAACAATACACAATTCTGAATATGAAATTGAAAAATTTTTTCATTTATCTATGGATATGCTTTGCATCGCGGGTACCGACGGGTATTTTAAACTTTTAAACCCCGCATGGGAAAAAGTTCTCGGGTATACCATCGATGAGCTTTGTTCAAAACCTTATATTGAATTTATTCATCCCGAAGATATCGATTCGACGATTGAAGCGGCGGCCGATTTAGCGCAGGGAGATATCGTTGTATCTTTCATGAATCGGTATATCGCAAAAAACGGAGACCCTATTAATCTTTTATGGAGCGCCGTTTCAGAGCCTGAAAAGGGCATTGTTTATGCCGTGGCGCATGATATAACAAAGCTTAAAAACAATGAAAGGGAACTCATTGAATCAAGAGCCAATCTTGAAGAGAAAGTAAAAGAAAGAACGCATCAGCTTGAAAAAATGAATAAATCTTTAGAAGAAGAAAAGCATAAGGCAGAAAAAGCAAATAACGCGAAATCAGAATTTTTATCTCGAATGAGCCATGAACTTAGAACTCCCATGAACGCTATTTTAGGGTTTGCTCAGGTTTTACAAAGCAAAGAAGAATTCTTAAACAACTCTTCTGTTAAAAGCGCGCTTGATCAAATATTAAATGGAGGATGGCACCTGTTGTCTCTTATCGATGAAGTGCTTGATCTCAGTAAAATAGAGGCCGGCAAGGTAAATCTTTCGATGGAAGAAGTTTCGTCAAATGAAGTCATTAAAAGCTGTATTGATTTACTGCAAAATCAGGCAAATGAAAAAAATATTAAGCTGGTTTATGAAAGCGAAGAAGAATGCGGCCTGAAAGTAAAGGCCGATTATATGCGGTTTAAACAGGTTTTAATGAACCTTCTTTCAAACGCCATAAAGTATAACCGAAAGAACGGTAAAGTGATTATTTATTGCCTGCCGCAGGAAGACAACAGATTGAAGATTTTTATTCAAGATACGGGCTATGGTATTCCCAATGAAAAAGCGGGACTTTTATTTGAGCCGTTTGAAAGGCTTAACGCAGAATCAAGCAATATTCAGGGAACCGGCATAGGCCTGCATCTTAGCAGAAAACTGGCCCAAATGATGAACGGAGACATTGGCTTAGAAAGCAAGCGGCTTGTAGGCAGCAAATTCTGGCTTGAGCTTGAAATGGTAGAGGGGCAAAAAATTCCAGGAATAACAGAAAGCGAAAGAATCGCCGAAAAAAATATCGGGAACAAAATGATGGATAAGAATTTATTGTATATCGAAGATAACCCGTCAAACATTATGCTGATAGAGCAAATTTTAGAGAGAAGAAAAGAAGTAACTTTATGGACAGCTAGAACGGCAGAAATGGGTTTTGAAACGGCGCTTTCAATGATGCCTCAAATGATATTGCTTGATATTAACCTGCCCGGTATGGACGGCTTTGAGTTTCTTGAAAGAATTCGAAAAAGCCAGAGTCTAAAAAATATACCGGTCGCAATTTTAAGCGCAAACGCTATGGAAAGAGACATTAAAAAAGGAAGCAAATATAATGTCGCCGAATATCTCGTTAAACCGGTAAGAATTGATAAATTTCTCGCCCTTGTAGACCAGATTCTTTATAACAGATAAGTATAGCCAAGTTTAGTACTTATTTATGGTATCTAATAGCTTTTGAACATTTATAGGTTTTGTAAGATAGTCGTCAAATGAAGCTGCTTTAATTTTCTCAATCATATCGGGCGTGGCGTATGCGCTGACAGATATTACAGGTATGGCCGCGGTTTCAGAGCTGCCCTTTAATATGTCATTTACCTTAAAACCGTCGATGCCCGGCAAATTTAAGTCAAGAAGAATCAAGTCGGGCTTTTCTACGGCTGTTTTTGCCAGACCCTCTTCGCCAGATTCGGCGGTTATTAAATTATGCTCTTCTGTTTTTTCAAATAAATTTTCAAGAAGCTGTCTGTTGTGTCTGTTATCTTCGATATAGAGTATTTTCTTTTGTTTATTTATTTTGGCCCGAAAAACATGCTCTTGTTCATTGCCGTTTAATGTTTCTACTTCGGCCTGCAAAGGAATATCTATAAAAAAGGTAGAGCCTTCTTCATAAACCGAAGTAAAACCAATATGGCCCCCCATGGCCTCAATAATATTTTTTGTAATACTAAGACCTATTCCTGTGCCTTCAATATTTGACGATTTTGCGCCGCCTCTTTCAAAAGCGTTAAAAATATTATCTTGATCTTTCTCATGTATGCCTTTGCCCGTATCAATAACTTCAATTCGTATGCAGGGCATTTTCATGGCCCCCTTTTCAATCGTATGCTCGTAGTAATTTACCTGTACATTGCCGTTAGGTTTATTGTATTTTATCGCGTTTGAAAGAAGGTTTACAATGATTTGCCTGAAACGCACCCTGTCTACCATGAGGGTCCAGTCTTTATCGCCCTGAAGTTTAACGTCTATAGAATATTGCTCTGCGAGAGGCTGAATAAGGTTTACAGATTCGGCCAAAATTTCTGAAAAACAGGCCTTTTCGGCAAGAAATTCAATGCGTCCCGATTCAATTTTTGAATAATCAAGTATGTCGTTAATTAAGCCAAGAAGATGCTGGCCGCTTTCATAAATTATTTTTATATGCTTTTGCTGTATTTCGCTTATGCTATCCTTTTCCATAAGAAGCAACTGGGCGAAGCCCATAATGCCGTTTAGAGGCGTACGAAGTTCGTGACTCATATGTGATAAAAAATCGTTTTTAGCCATGTTTGCTTTTTCTGCGATATTTTTTGCTTTTATCAAATCTTCTTCCATTTTAATGCTTTCAGAGATATCATGTACGACAAGATGAAGGCATCCTGTTTGCGAAGAATCTTCTGAAACAAATGAATAATCGTCTACAGAGCGCATTTCAACGAGAGCGGTAAAATACTGATTAGGAAAGCGCCTGAAAGTCATCTTCATTTTCTGGTTTGTTTCGTTTTTTAAAAGAGATTTAAACTTCATTCGAAAGGCGGTATGTTCTTTTTCGTGCAAAAGGTGGGTAATATGTTTTTTTTCAACCGCTTTTATGCTTATATGAACCATATCGGCCATTTTCTGATTGCTTTGAATGACAATGCCGTTTGAATCAAGCGTAATATAACCGGCGGGCGACTGGTGGTACAGCTGATAAAAAATATCTCTGGTTTTTCGCAATTCAATATTTGTTTTTCGCAGTTCTGTTTCTGCGACATGAAGTTCTTCGTTTTGAAGTTCAAGCTCTATTTGATGAACATTCAACTCATGCAGCATTTTCTGAATTTCATCGGGATTAATCTCGCTTGTAGTGTCGCCTATTTGAACTATCATATCTTCGGCTTTTTTTCGCAGAGTCGCGTAATTACTGTTGTTGGCGCCCATGATTTTACCTTTATAAGCCGATATTCAGGGTATTTTCAAATACTTTTTTCAGAGATTGAGGCAGGCTGCCTTCGTTGCCCGATTTATTTATTACGGTAACTCTATCGGGCAGCGAGCCGTGATTTTTTATCTCTTCGCTGCCCATGCCTGAAAGCACGCATATGGGCGTCGCTTTCAGCAGCGGATCTTTTTCAATATTTTGAATCATTTGAAAACCGTCCATGCCGGGCATGATGAGATCGGTAATAATTAAAACGGGGTTATGTCTTGCGGCAAGCATGATGCCCTCGCAGCCGTTAGCGGCCGTGATTACCTCATATTTGTTTTTTAAAATCTGATGAATCATATTTTTTATGGCGTTTGCCTGATTCTTATCGTCGTCAACATGCAGAATTTTACCCGATGAAAGCTTCATTTTGCGTATTTCTTCTTGAAGAGACTTTTTCTCGGTTATTTCTTGTATCATGCCAATGATATATCGTTTTTGATTCTGTTCATCTTGGTATAATTCGCCTTTTCTGATGACCCATTTTACCTGCTTATCGGGGCAGACAATTCTATGCTCGAGGCTATAAGGTTTTTTAAATTCTATAGCCTTCTGCATGGCCTCTTCTACTTCGCTGACGTCTTCAGGGTGAATGAGTTTCGTAAAATCTTCATATTTTCCGTTGAACTCTTTTGGCGTTAACCCAAAAATACGGTACAAATTATCTTCTAACTGAACCGTGTTTTCGTCGATGTTCCATTCAAAAATGCCCATGCTTGAAAATTTATGGGCCAGCGAATTAAGCCGTTTGCTTCTTTCAAGAGCTATTTGAAAATTCTTCTGCGCGGTAATATCAATAAACAAAACAACCACGCCAGAATACACCTCAGAAGCGATTTGATAAGGCAAAAATCTGACAAGGTACCACTTTTCATGAATTGATCTGAATTCAAACTCGCTTAGTTTTTGAGAGTTTAAAACATCTTTCGCGATTTCGGCCAAATTTGCTTTCCCCAGATTATGAGAAATGTGACGAATCGGGCGGCCTATATCGGTATCAATGATATTTAAAAGCTCGCTCAGTTTTCTTGAAAAACGTCTGATTTCAAGGTCTTCGTCTAAAAACAGGGAGCCTATATGGGTGCTTGCCAGAAGGTTGTCAAGATCGTTGTTTACCTCGGTAAGCTCGGTTATTTTTGACTGGTATTCGGCGTTTACCGTATAAAGCTCTTCGTTGACCGACTGCAGCTCTTCGTTTGTAGACTGCAGCTCTTCGTTAGAGGCTAACAGTTCTTCGTTTGTGGCCTGAAGTTCTTCGTTAGAGGTTTCAAGCTCTTCTACGGTCGCCTGAAGGTTTTCTCTGGTAAATTGCAGTTCTTGCTCTAGATCAATAAGACGATCTTCGGTTTCTTTGCTAACGTCATAAGAAATATCTTCTGTGCCCGAAGAATCAGACGAGTGCATTTCTTTAATGTAAACCCCCACAAGAGGGTCTTGCCCCTTTTTTTGATTCAGGGGCTTTATTCGCATTTCTATATTATGAGGTTTGCCGTCAATGCTCAGGCGAATTTTTGAAAAAGTCAGCGGCTGATTGGTTTTAAGAACTTTTATAACGCCGGTTGAAAGAGGTATGGCAAGCTCTTGAGGCATCAGTTTAACGGCGTCTGTCGTCATGGTGCCCGGCTGCATTTTAAGAAAAGTTCCGGTATCGCCTATCGCGTGAACGACATCCATATTGCTGTTTAACGCCATCGCAAATAAAACAAAATCTGAGGCGAAAGACTGTATAAAACGGTCTAAAATTCGCTCTTCTTCATGCTGAAGTCTTACGGCGGCCTGGTTACCCGCAAGGCGCGAACGCGCGGTACGCGATTGATCAAACAGCGTTGTGGCGGCAACCAGCGGCATGCCTGATTGTTTTCGTTTGCCGACAGAACGGTAAAGGCGCCATTTTTGATTTAAGGTTTTATAGTAATCTTTCATTTCGCCGGTTGATTCGCTGCTTCCGAGAAACATAATGCCATTTTTTTGAAGCGAGAAATTAAACAGCTCAAGAGCCTTTTGCTGCAGAACCGGCTGAAGATAAATTAAAAGATTGCGGCAGCTGATAAGATCGATATTCGTAAAAGGAGGGTCTTTAATTATATTATGAGGGGCGAAAACCACCATTTCGCGAATTGCACGCGAAATTTGATAGCCCATGTCGGTTTTGTTAAAATATTTGGCCAGATACTTAGCGGGCACATCGGCGGCTATTCCCGCCGGGTATTTTCCCATGCTTGCCGTATCAAGGGCGTTTTTATCGATATCGGTTGAAAAGATTTTTATATCTCTGTGTATACCGGTTTTTTCTATTATATCAAGACACAAAATAGCGAGAGAGTAAGCCTCTTCGCCGGTAGAACATCCGGCAACCCATATTCGCATATCTTTGCTTTCTGAATTCATGATGAGTTCGCGCAGATATTTTTCGCGCAGCAGATCATAAGCTTCAGGGTCGCGAAAAAAACTCGTAACGCCTATTAAAAGCTCGCCGTAAAGAGTATCTATTTCGGTCTTATGAATTTCAAGATAGCGAATATAATCGTTAAGATCAAGCACATTGTTAATCATCATGCGCCGTTCAATGCGTCTTTTCACGGTCGCGGGCTTGTAAAAAGTAAAATCGACGCGGGTTCGTTCTCTTAAAAGAGCGTAAATTCTGGTAAGGCCGGTTTCGTTTGATATATTCGATTCATTGTGTTCCTGTTTTGACTTATAAGGATGGTTTATAAAGGATACCAGCTGCTGGGGCATATCAGAAGGCGACAAAATAAAATCGGCCAGGCCGGTGGCGATAACCGAACGGGGCATTCCGTCAAATTTCGCCGATTCTTCATTTTGAACCATGACCATACCGTCGTTTTCTTTAATGGCCTTAATGCCGCGGGTGCCGTCAGAGCCGGTTCCCGATAAAATAATGCCTATGGCCCTGCTGCCTTTGTCTTCGGCAAGAGATTTGAAAAAAAGATCAATAGGAAGATGCAGTTCGTCTCTTTTGCTTTGTTCAGATAAAATAAGCTTGCCGTGAAAGATTTTCAGGTTTTTTTTAGGCGGTATCAGATAGACGTTGTTTGCCAGAGCGGGCATACCGTCTTCAATTCTGTGAACCGGCATGGTGGTTCTGCGGGTCATAAGCTCGGGCATTAAGCTTTTATAATCGGGAGAAAGATGCTGTACGATGATGAAAGTGGCCCCTGAATTGTCAGACATTGACTTGAAAAAAGATTCAATGGCCTCAAGGCCCCCGGCCGAGGCTCCTATTCCCACATAATAAGAAGGTTTATTTTTTTCTTCTAATTTTTCGGCGGATGTTTTAGCTTTTGATTTTGATTTTGGTTCAGTTTTCTCGTCTTCTTGTTTCTTCTTAGGCATACCTGTTTGCTCCGCAGTTTCGTTTTATTTTTGAGATTTGCGCTTATTTTGATTGAAATATATTTTAATAATGTATTATATAAAAAAAGAGACATGCCGTCAAAAAAAAATTATTATATTAAAATCTAAAGCCGCTTGTACCAAAAAAACTTCTGGTTTTGCTCTTTTTTCTCTTTTGCGCTTTTGGCGCAATAGATTTCTTTTAGCGTATACGGATTTATTTTCGTATGGTACATTACCGTTGATAATGTCATGGGGGTGGGCGTAAAATCTTGCACCTGCCTCAGTTGAAAACCCATTTCTTTGGTTTGGGCCGCCGTATCGGCCATGTCTTCTAATGTACATGCCGGATGCGACGAAATAAAATAAGGAACAAGCTGCTGGTTTAATTTTTTCTTTTCGTTTATTTTATTAAAAATTTGCAGAAGTTTTTTAAATAAAGAGAAATCTGGTTTGCGCATAATTTTTAATACTTTTTTCGAGGTATGTTCGGGCGCGACCTTAAGTCTTCCCGAGACGCGGTTAGTAATCAGTTCTTCGGCATACTCGTCGCAGTGGTTTTTCTTAATCTCGCTTTCTTCTCTGCCTATAAATAAATCATACCTTACGCCGCTTGTAACAAAAGCTTTTTTAACTTTGGGTACGTTTGACGCCGTTTCATAAATTTCAATAAGAGGCCCGTGATCGGTCTTCAGGTTCTTGCAGATTGCGGGAAAAACACATGAGGCGCGCAGGCATATTTCGCACTTTGAAAAATCTTTGCCCGCCATTTTATACATATTTGCCGAGGGCCCGCCCAGGTCGCTTATGGTACCCGTAAAGCCGGGCATTTCGGTTATCAATTTAATTTCTTTCTCAATTGACTCTTTAGAGCGGCTCGATATAAATTTACCCTGATGGGCAGAAATTGTGCAAAAACTGCATCCGCCGAAGCAGCCTCGGTGAAGGTTTACCGAAAATTTAATCATTTCATAGGCCGGTATGGCGCCTTTTTTGTTATATTTCGGATGCGGCAGACGCGTGTAAGGCAGGTCAAAAGAAGAGTCTATTTCTTTTTCAGATTGCGCCGGCTTAAAAACATAGGGCGGATTTACGACAACCAAAAAACCATCCGCGCCTTGAACAATTCTTTTGGCGTAAACTTTATTTGATTCTGTTTCAATGATCTTAAAATTTTTAGCGAAAGCGATTTTATCTTTTAAACAGGTTTCATGAGAATTTAATTGTACGGTTTCCCAGTTTTTATTTTTAGGCAGGGTTTCGTTTTGTTTTATTAAAACCGCTGTCTGCGGCAGAGTGGTTAAAGACGAAACAGGAACGCCCTTTGAAACGAGTTTTAAGATTTCTTTGATTGGCTTCTCGCCCATGCCGTAGACAAGAATATCGGCGCCGCTTTCAAGAAGAACAGACGGCTTAAGCGAATTTGACCAGTAGTCAAAATGGGTCAGCCTTCGCAAAGAAGCCTCAATGCCGCCTATGATAACGGGAACGTCAGGGTAAAGTTTCTTTAATATCTTAGAGTAGACAATCGCCGCCCTGTCGGGACGAAATCCCGAGCGGCCGCCGGGAGTGTAAGCGTCGTCAGACCGAAGACGCTTTGCCGCCGTGTAGTGGTTAATCATTGAATCCATGCATCCGGCGGCGACGCAAAAGAAGAGCTTTGGTCTGCCGAGTTTTTTAAAATCGCGCAGGTCGTCTTTCCAGTTTGGCTGGGGTATGATTCCTATTCGAAAACCTTCTTTTTCAATGACCCTGCCTATAACGGCGTGACCAAACGAAGGATGATCAACATAGGCGTCTCCTGAAATTAAAATAACGTCAAATTCGTCCCAGCCTCTTAACCCTGCGTCTTTTATTGAAATGGGAAGCCATTTTGTAATTTCGGGCCTTTTGTCTTGATACATTGCGGATGTTTTGATTCATACGTCGCCATTGTAAACGCAGATATTCAAGCCCATTTGTTTGCGGTTTCGGGCGGTTTAGAGCGAAGTTTCAAAACGAAACATTAAGGCGCTTTAACGCCAAGGCCCGGCAGGGTAAAATAAAATGTCGCGCCTTCGCCAAGATTTGACTCTACCCATATTCTGCCGCCGTGCATTTCTACTATTTTTTTACACTGCGACAAGCCGATGCCCGTGCCTTGATATTTTTCTCTGTTATGAATTTTCTTAAACGCTTTAAATAATAAATTATAATCATCTTTTTTAATGCCTATACCGTTATCTTTTACCGAAAAAATATATTCGCCTTCTTTTTTATCGGCTTTTATTTGAATTTGCGGGCTTTCATCTTTGCGAAATTTTATAGCGTTTTCAATTAAATTTTGAAATAGTCGAAAAATATAGCTTCTGTTGCCCCTAATCACAGGAACAGAATCAAATTTAACGCTGGCGCCGTTTTCTTTAATTAGAATATGCAGGTTTTCGGCTACTTCGTTTAATAGCCGCGATATTTCAATATCTTCGGCTTCTTCAATATTGGCGCCGAGCCTGGCGTAATCGAGCATATCGTCTATAACCTTTTGCAGGCGAGTCGCGCCGTTTACGGCGAAATCTAAATATTGTTTTGTTTTTTCGTCTAAATCGTTTTGAAGTTTTTTTTGCGTAAGCTGTGAATAGCTGGTCACCATGCGAAGGGGCTCGCGTATATCATGAGAGGCCGCCATCGCAAAATCTTCTAATTCTTTATTGACTGTTTTGAGCTTTTCTTGAGCGTCAAGCAAAAGCATGGTTTCTTGACTTAATAAGTCGGTCAGTTTTCTTTGTTTTCGAGAGAAAAAAAAAAGGGAATGTATTAAAATCGCCGCAGGCAAAGAGACAATCATTGTGCCCACAAAGGTTCCAAAAGAAATTCGTATTGAATTTTCAATTGTCAGCGGATGTAAAAACTGTTGCTCATAATATCCGTTGTATATGAGCCAGCCAAAAACTGCGCATGAAATTAAATTTAGAATGCCTACAAAATACTTGCCGCTTTTATCGAATAAAATAGAGGCTGTTATTGAAAACATATATAAAGCGCCAATGCCGGTAACTATTTGTTTATGAATAAACATGGTAATAATAAAACCTAAAAGAAAGATGCCTGATAATATGGTTTTTCTTACTGAATACCTAATATATCGCCGGCCAATCAATAAAGAAAGAATTCCTATTTGACTAAGAATACGAAAAATAGCTCCCCCATAATTTTCAATCTGAATATTGTGAATAAGCGACGGAATTAAAACAATAGATAATATTGATATCCATGTAAATAAAATCCAAAAAAAGATAAGTTCTTGCCAATATAAGACAGAACCTTCCGGAGCCAGATATTCAGGAACCGCCCATTTTGACAAAAAGCTCTCTTTTTTTTCTTTTAACTCGGCCATGTCTTGCTTTTAGCAATTTCTTTGTATTGCGTTTATACTAAGTAAAGTATAAACATTATGTTTTATTCTATAATATAAATTATGAATTGGCAAGTATTTGTTAAAAGGTACTGTCGGCGCTGGCTCCTGATTTAAATTACAATAACGCGACGGAGGTATGGCCATGAATTTATACGAGGCCATACAGGAAGAAACAGATAAGCAGAAAAATTCAGCAATACAGACACTATTTATTTAGATTTTTCTTCACTATTACAGAAATGAAAAGCCAAACAAGCGTTCTGAAAATCATGGCGAAAATACTCTCTTTGGCCATGATATCAAAGTAAACCGCAGATATTAAAATAAGTACAATCAAATGAGCGCTGAAAATTACCGCTGATAACAAAAACGATTTTTCATTTTTAAACCATATAAATATGCCGCAAATAATCGAAACAATGCCGGCTGCCAGATTATAAATAACCAGACTTTTATGAAAAGTATAATCGGGAACAAACGCGCCGGTGAGAACCCGAAATCCTACATTGGCAGACATCAGCCCGATTATAAGCGCTAAGACTGAAGATATTTTTATAATATTTATTTTCATAGGCGATAAACTATATAAGCTTTACCCAGAGGCAAGAAAAATCATTTCATGGTTTTCGATTTGTGAAATGCAATAGTTTATATTGAATCTGAAATCTCCTGCCTGCCAATTAATAAAGTGAAAATATAATATTTACTCTACCTCTATAACTTTCATATCTTTAAGCATATATCTTTTATTTTCAAGGCTAATCGCATCTAAAGGTTCCGCCGGTCTTTTGCCGCAAAAGCCGCAGTCAGCATTTTCGCATTTCTTTTCTAACCACTTGTTGCAGTACGCGCAAAAGTTGGCGTCATAGTCTACATTATAAAATATTGATTTACCGCAGCATGAACATGATGACTCTAATGGAATTGCTGATATCTTTTTACCATTTACTGTAAGAATTTCATTTTCTTCATCTGTTTCAATTTTGATGTTCTCTTTCATGTTTCTATATTAGTAAATAAATGTAATAAAAAACGACACGAGTATGTCGCCTTCTTTTTCAGTAATAATATACATTTATTATTGTTGACACACTAAAGAATTTTTAGTATGCTAAATAAAGTTAAAAACAGTGCGAATTTGATTTATCAAACAGCTTGCCTGCACTATAAAATTAGGCTAAAGAGTTTATGAGAGAACATTTCTACAAATATAAATTCCCAAGGTCAATTTTAAAAGGCATCGCTGAAATCAAATTCCTTAAAAAAGGAAAGGTATGAGTGAATTTGCAAAGCAAATTCCGGGTTTCATCGCCTTTTTTGAAAAATTTCAAAGAGGCGATACGAGTCATCGAATTTCACCCTACGGGTACAAGCCGCTCGAGAAATTCGATGTCCCTTGAAAGCTTCGCGGATTACGCTCACTTTCAAAGGAGTCTACTATGTCAAAGGTTATACCACAGCTTTCTGCCAGAGAAATAAACAGATGTGAAGATTACGAAAGGCTTTTTCACGCCAAAAGATACATCGGCCAGAAGTCTTCGCTTTATAAAGATACGGGAAAACCGACAGAGCCGATTTTAGAGTTAATGAAGGCCGTGAATTATTCAAAATACAATAAATTTAAAGAACACCGAAGGCAGTGGGATAGCTGCGAGAAAAGTATTCCCCTGGCTTACTTAAGGGCCATTGATGCGGATATAGAAATTCTGAAATTTACAGTCAGCGTTGATCAAGAAGAATATGAAAATGCGGCGCAAATTATAACCTATCCCAAGCATTTTATGGTTCGGCTGATGGCGGCTTTTTACCAGAGTCTGAAAATACCCGATGGCATGTCAGAAAATGACGCTGTTGGGTACGTGAAAGAATTTTCGCGCGAGAAAAGATTGCGGTGCTGTATTGCCACGCCGCCGCTTAAGTCAATTTTTATTGAACCCGACGGAAAGGTAAATTACATTTACTACAGACCTGAAATAAAAATCAGTAAAAATGAGGTTAGCTTCAGCTATGACGGCAGAGACATCGGGACGGTTGCAATTAAATAGTTTTTTTTTCATCAGCAAACATGCTCTCAAACTGCACTTTCATCTGGCGGGCTTTGTCTTTAATCTCAGGCGGCGGATTGATAATTCGCATGGCGCCGTTTGAATCAAGAATCAGTTTTATGATCTCTTCTTCGCCGTTGACCGTTCTTTCAATAAATCTGTGTTGAGATGGGTCGGCAAGCTCTGAGATTTTTAATTTTATTGTATGCTCATTACCGCCAATCCAGCAGCCGACAGAATATTTATATAGTTCATCGGGTATTATTTTAAGCTGGCGGGGCTGCTGTGTACCACTGATTTTAAGCTTTGAAATTCCCTTAAGAAGATACTGGCGTATCTGCATTTTGTCTTTATGGTTAACTTCGCCAAGCAGAAGCAGCGAACCTTTGCGAAAAACAAGGTAGTGGCACAACATGGCCACATCGAAACCTTTATCTGCCACACTCTTTCTTTTCATCAAAAATTTTTTCGCGGTATCGGGATGCTGGGGCGCGTAATAGAAACCAAGGTTCTTTTTTTCTTTCAAGGCAATGGCAATATCTATGAAATATTTTGCCGCATCAAATATACTCTTCTTGTATACATTTGTTTGTATCTCAATAATTTCAGCCAGAGACGAGCGGTCAATATCGCCATAGATATGTTTTTTCAAAATCAGATCTTTCTCAAAATAGGACTTCAAAAGAGATGTAAAAGCGTCTAAAAATTGGGAATCTGTTTCAATTTGATATTCATAAGATGTTTTTTTTACAGTAAAACCATATTTTTTAAATTGTGCCATATCGCGGTTTATCTGGCGATCCATCGAAAGTGTTTTTAAGCCATATTTCTTCGCAAGATCAGTATCCAAATTAAAAAGTTTTTGCCTGATATTATCTGTAGAGAGAGCATCTTTTGTAATGAGTCCCATGATATGCAGCATTCTTTCGTACTTATTCATTCAGAAGCTTTATTTATCTTTTATTTTCACCGGTCAAGAAAAAAAGACATTGTATTGTCTTTCAGTAATTCTTCATATTATTATATTAAAACCATAAAATAAAGCATGATAAGCAGGAGGTTTTTTATGATAATACCCATTTCAAAAAATTGTGACTATACCATACCCGCGCCTATGCCCGATTTCAAGGCCATGGCCGCGACAGAAAATCCCACATTTTGGGAATATCTGCATTACACGATTCTTCCCACAGATATCAGAGTATTAAAGCAGATATATGATATTTTATGGGCCATGGCAGAAGACATGACGGTAAATGATTTCAGCCGCCCGGCTATGATAAAACGCCTTCAGGAAAACTACAAGGGCCGTCTTCCCGATGAAATTACTCTCGATGACAGCATTGAGAATTTTAACAACTATATGGAAACAAGAGGTATACTTGTTCCGTCAGAAAAAGAGTTCATCGCCGAATTTCAACAGTTTGCTCGCGAAGCGATGAAGAAATACCATCCGCATATGGCAAACCACGCGCCAGTTATCGGACATATCTGCTTTGACGTCTTTCATGATTATCTTGAAGTAAAAAGATTTTTCAGAACCAATTTTCTTGAAGATGACATCATAAAAAAAACTGAAAAATATTCTCTTGGCTATGGGTGTATTGATTATATCATTTCAAAAGGTCTGAATCTTTACAGAGATCATGGCATGATTTCTTACACCGGCTCTTAACGCCTTCTGCCTGCTGTCTTTTTTAGCGCAGGCGCTTTTACAAATAACTTAAAATAACACATGCTCTTTATGAGCAAAAACAAATTACCGGAGGTTTAAATGAAAATATTTTACGATGAGAAAATGTCAGCTAAAACAAACAGCTTTTCGCCAAGCAGCGAGAAACCGCGAAAGCTCGCAGAGAGGGCAAAACCCTTTCACAAATATTTTCAGTTTGAAAAAGTTATTCCCCTTGCGTGGGAAGATTTTCTGCTGAGTCATTCTGAAGAATATGTCTATGGCATAAAAAACCTTTCCCAAACAAACGGATTCTGGAACACCGACAAAGCCATCAGAGATACTCTGCCATACACATCGGGCAGTTTATTTTCCGCCGCTAAAGAAGCTCTTGCCTCAAAAATCGCGTGGGCCTTCTGCAGCGGTTTTCATCACGCGCACAAAGACAGCGGCGGAGGTTTTTGTACTTTTGACGGACTGACCGTGTCTGCAAAAAAGCTTCTCAATGAAAACAAGGTACAAAATGTTTTTATTCTAGACGGCGACGCGCATTTTGGCGATGGTACATCGGCAAACATTACCGGCGAATGGCGCGAGAAAATCAGCTACCGGCATACCGGCGGTTCTTTTTTCACAAAGAACAAACTTAAAAAATGGCTGCTGCAAAACAGACCTGGCATCATCTTTTTTCAGGACGGTATGGATTCATACCGCTTCGACCCCATAGGCGGAGGTCTAACCTATAAACAGCTTTATGAAAGATGTCATATCGTTTGCGAAACAGCCAGAGAGATGAACATACCTCTTGTCATCAATCTTGCCGGAGGATATTTAAGAGTGAAACAGGCAGATAAAATTGACGAATTAGAACCGGTCTTGCTGGGTCATATGAACAGTCTTTTTACCAGCGTTGGCGTATATGAAACCCCTGAGGCGTTTGAACTTGTGGATCTTTCTGAGAAGTTCTGGGAGAAAAGTAAAATACATAAGGCATGCTGATGCGGTATTACCCCGCCCTGTCTGCCCTTGGCAATTTTAGCATACACATTAAACTTTAACTTCAATATATCCGCCGCTGACAAAAAAGTTTATATAGGTACCCGTTACTTTTTTGCCAAGAGACGCTTCAAGCATTTGTTTATAGCAGGCAAGCTGGCCCGCATATTGAACAGATTTTTCGGGCCATTTGTCTTTAGGCCCCGGCGAGCTTTTATGATCGATGATAACAATACCTTCATTCGTATGCAAAATCATATCGACAATGCCGTTTATTAACTGCCCTTTATTTTTCATCATGAGGGGCCATTCTTTATTTATTTTTACGATATTGAATTGTTCTTTTAGTTTTTCATGAAACTCTTCTGACTGTTTTAAGACCTCTTCTAAATCAAGAGAATTTTCAAGACCCGCTGGTTTTAAAAGGGTTTTCAGTTTCTCATGTCTTAAACTTTTTTCTTCTTCGGCATTATCCCACGCTAAAAACGCGTGCAGGGCGGCGCCAAGTAAATCTATGTCGGGCTTGTTTTTTATCGTAAGATGTTTAGAATACAATATAATATCGCCGGCTTTGGCGCCTGATACTTCATGCTGCTGAGACGGTTGAACATAATAATTCTCAAACTCTTTAACGCCGCTTCTTTTTGAAAACCAGACACGAGTATTGCTTTCAATAGTTTCAGCAGGCTCTGCTTCAAAATCGCTTACATGCGAAATAAGAACTTCGCCATCTTCTGTTTGCAGACTTTTTATCGTTTCATCATTTAAGAACAGGTAACTTTCTTCATCTTGCTCATTGCATCTTTCTACCCATGATATATTATTTTTATAAACGGGCATTATACAATAATCGCGGGCTCTGGTCATACCTACGTATAAAAGCCGCTTGTCTTCTTTTAATGAATCTTCAACCATTTTGTCATACTGCCCATATTTTTCAACTTCGCTCTGAAGCCATTCGACTTTAAGATTTTTCGTACCCATAAACCATGGGAAAAACATGGGATATCTTTCTGAAAGAATATTTTTTAAATTGATATTCTTTCGTTCATCTAAGATAGAAAACTCCCAAAAGGGATTACGGGCCTCATTGCTTAGGCTCATTAAAAAAACGATGGGCCATTCTAAACCTTTTGATTTATGGTAGGTTAAAATATTTACGCAATTATCTGAATAGACGGTACCCTGCTCATCGCTGTCATTCGATATTGACTGAAGCCAAAGATAAAACGCGCTCAATGTCGCGGGACTGTTTGTTTGAAGACACATATCTTCGAACTCGGCCGCGTAACTGTTTAATTTATCAATATTGGTCTGTCTTTGTGACGAATTTGGCCACGAAGCCGCGATGGCCCTTAAATCTGTATTTTCAATGACAGCTCTCGCCATTTCTGTTACGGTATAATCGACAGAGCGTTTTCGAAGATTTTCGAGTATCTTTATTATTGAATAGTCATCAAGCCATGTTTCATTATATGAATCTTCGGGTTTATTGTTTATATATTGAAGACGCGACTTGAGCCATTCTAAATCTTTTTCTTTGCCTTCATGAAGAACATACAGTTCGGCGCGGGCCAGAGAATCATTGGCGTCAATGACAAATCTTAAAGCCGAAAGAAAAAACCTGCCTTCAGGAGTTTTCAAAAGTCCGCTGCGCGCTATGACAGAATCAACCCCGTATTGCGCAAGATACTCAGATACCTTTTGGCACTCATCATTTGACCGGCATAAAACAGCTATATCTGAGGGCTTTGCCAAGCGAAGCGATCCTTCGTCTTTAACGTCTACTTTTAATTTCTTGTTTATAATTTCTTTTATGTAAAGAGCCAGCTTGTTTATAAAAACGGCATTGCTTTTACCCTCTAAATGCAGTACGGTTACGGGTTCTGACATTTCTTTTTCGTTTTTTTCTGCGTTTTTTCTTCTTACTTTTAACTTTACTTTCTCTTCTGGATATTCTTCGGCAAAAGACGAGCTGAAATATCTGTTAAAAAACCTTATAAGCGAGGGCCTGCTTCGCCATGAATCTGAAAGAATTTTCTGGCCAGTTTTTTTATCGAATTGCTTTACTACGGCTGCCATTAGTCTGGGGTCTGCGTCTCTGAATCCGTAAATACTTTGTTTGGGATCGCCCACCCATATACTTTTTTTGGCCAAAGATGAAAGCTTCAAAAATATTTCAAGCTGAAGCGGGCTTGTATCTTGAAATTCATCTACAAGCAGCAAATCAAGGTTATCTGCGATATCGCGCTGAACTTCTTTATGGTCAAGAATCTTTAAGGCTAAAACTTCCTGATCGATAAAGTCTATTAACCCTCTTTTCATTTTATAATCATTATAGCCTTCAAGACATTCTGCCGCAGAGCTGTAAATTGTAGAAATATACTCTTCGATATCGTCATGAAGCTGTTGATAGGCGCGATAATTTGAAGCGGCCCGGTTAAACTCTTCTAACATAGGGTTATATTTTGCATTTAGTTTTGTACCGCCGGTTATCTGGTGTTTGCCCATTTTATGCAGTTCATTATATCCAAAGTAACCCGATTCAAGTATTTTCTTGAATTCCCGTAAATTATCAATTAACTCATGTATTTTTGGGTGTTCTTCATCATGACTTTCTTCAACTTGTTTTATTGTTTTATCAAGAATCTTTATAAGATTCTTGATAAATTCTTTTGAAGATATGCCGTTTGTGCCGCCCAGCATATTCAGCATGGTCTGTATTGAACGCTTTCTGCCTGTTTCAATATCTTCTTCTGGCATATTGTTATTGCGTATTATATCAACCAGAGAATTCACGTCGTCTTGCCAGTTGCTTTTCGATGAATAACCGTAATTAAAAGCAAAACGACGACATATCGCTTCGATTTTATTTACGTACTTTGCGAGAACGGCGCTTGACGCTTTCTTAAAAAATAATTTCTGCTCGGTTTCTGAAATTACTTCTAACTGGGGAGAGACGCCGGCATAAAAAGCGTAACGCCTTACAAGATAATCGCAAATAGAATTGACTGTACCAAATTTTGACTGCAAGATTTCAAATGCCAGCTGTGTCTTGCCTTCTTTATAAAGTTTTATTCTTGTTCGTTCGGTTAGCTCTTGAGCCGCGGCCACGGTAAAGGTGGTCGCGATTACAGCGTGCGGACGCACCTTGTCGACGGTTAACGCTTCGTAAAACCTTTCAACCAGCGTATAGGTTTTGCCGGTACCCGCGCTTGCCGAAAGAACTTCTATATTTAAATTATTCATTTATAAAAAAGCTTCTCCTGTTAAAATATCAAAATCATTAAACTTATCTGCCTCTTTAGGCATTGGCAATAAACCTTCAGGGTAAGAAAATTCTGAAGCGTTTAGTTTGCCAAGAGGTATCTCGATGATTCCTTTTTTCAGCTGTTCTAACCGGTACAGGTATGTTTTTTCAAACCTGGCCCAAACCTGTTCATTGCTTTCAGTATCTTCGTTTTGCAGGCATTTGACGTTCTTAAACCCTTCTTTCGCTGGCAATAGCTTGACTTTTGGTATTAAAAAATAGGCAAAATTTGGCCACTCTTTTTCTTTATACAAATAAGAATAAACCAGAAGCTGAAGAGCCGTATTCGCCTTGAGTTCGTTGGCAAAGCCCGACCATCCGCTGTATTTTAAATCTATAATGGCGCGCCTGTTCTCTTTTGAAGAAACGGCCATGTCAATATAACCCTGCAGTTTTGTGTCGTGAAAATCTTTTACAATGTATTTCTCAGTTTCGATGTTTTCAAAACCATTTTCAGAAAATAACTCTTTGAGTAGTTTTGCAGATCGAATTGTGTAATACAAAAGATTTTCACGCTCTGAAGCGGCAACAGGCAATAGCAAAGAAGACGCTTCTTTTTCAAAAAGCTTTTGAGCTTCTTCTTCGATGGCTTTTTTTATTTGAGCCTCGCCCGTGCCGTTTGCTTTTATTTTGCCTGTTAAAAATCTTTGTATCAGTTCATGAGATAAATTACCAAAAAGACGCGAGCCTTCTGAAATTGTAGAGATGTACGCGCTTCTAAGCCTCGCGCTGTTTTGAAGAATATAAATAAACGGATAAAATAACAAGTTTTTCAAGCTGCTGTAAGATTCTTTACGTTTACGACTTATGAGATAATCGCTTTCAATTTGCCACATCGGTTCAGCGGCCGGCAGATAACGGGGTTTGATCGTTTCTGTCTCTATGTTTAAAACCTTGCCGCCTTCTGATAATACCTGCTCTGCCTTAATCGTTACCTTGTCTAAATTTTCAACTTTACCCCGCATCATTTCATACAGAGGATGCGAAGATGTTTTTTCTGCCGACTTTTTCGCGGGTATAAATATGATAAGCCGTTTTGAACAAAAATTAACCGCCCTAACGGCCATAGAAGACATTTCTTCAGTATAGTTTTTTTGATCAACGAGCTCGATATTCAGGTTCTTAAACTCTTCAAGTTCAATTTCAAACCACTGGCGCTGAGGCGCTCTCCATTTGTCTTCGCCTGTAAAATCAAACCATACCAGAGAATCTGTTTCGGCAAGCAAAGAAGCCGTATTGGCCAAAACGGTTTCTTTACCGGCCTGCGCTTTTGTTTCATCATTTTTAATGCCTGATGATAAAATTATAGAAGCAAGCTTTTCTAATTTAAGTTTTGTGATTTTCTTTTCGCCGTATGAATCGACTGTTTTTTTTAGTTCGCGGCATTGTGAGGCTAATATTAAAAGCTGGCGGCTTTCGGCGTTATCTGGCTTTGCCTGCCCTAATTTTTGGGCCCATGAGGCGAGTTTTTCGCAGTATTCATTTAGAATATTTACAGGTATGCCTTTTTCTTCATTAAAACGCTGAAAAGTAATATAGTCTTCTACTGATTTCAGGCATGATGCATCGGCGCCCTCAAGCGCCTTTTGCCATTTTCTGCCGCCAATGCCCGGCTGTTCAGATATGGCCTCAATAAGCTTATACCTTATTTTAGATGAAACTGGCGACAGAGGCAAAGATAAAAAATCAAGCAATGAATATATATTTACGGGTTCCCATAATAATTGCAAGAATGAAGGCATAATTTGTAAAACAGGCCTTGCCGAAGAATGTTCTGTCAGACCCTGAGAAGGAAGGCCTCTTTGACGGCAAATTTCGTCTAACAGCAAAGAATTATTTTCATCAATCATCACCATGTTATCATTTTGATTTTCAGTCAGAAAATTTGACCAGATTTCAGCGGCAATCGCGTCAGATTGTGTTTCTATGATTAAAAAAGTCTTGTCGGCTTTATCAAGCGTAACTTTTTTATTCTCTGAAGACAACGCCGTTTTTACAAGTTCTAAATTGCCCGCTGACTTTACGGGTTTTGCGTTAAAAGTATTTACTTTTACGCCGCTTTCTTTAAGAGCCTCAATGAGTAGCCTGTAGGCCCTGGGCAATACAGTTTCTTTCTCTATCAGAACAAGTTCATCAAGTTCTAACTTTTGATTGGGTAGGCGATCTAATATCTGCCTGATTCTTTCAGACTCGCCTGAAGGCAGTATGGGGCCGCTTGATTCTATTTCGTATAAATCTTTCAGTCTTTTTATTTTCGTTTTTTTCAAATCAGACAAATTAAAAGAACCGCCTAAACAAAGCTCATCTCGCCATTTTAATAAAGTTTCTGCCACGCCAATCTGATCGCGCTCAAATGACGCATGATAAAATCTGTCTGAATTATCGGCCGTCGCCAGCTTTTTCTTATAAACGGTTACGCGAAGAGCATACGAAGACTGAAGGTCAACAATACCCAGCATGGTTTCTAGTATTTGAAAAAGACGGTTATATGAAACATACGTTTCACCGCATGACGCCTTTTGCCCCCCCGGTATTTCAGGATAAAAGCGGTTTGAATTATCTTTTGTTACCCATAAACGCATAAATTTAATCTTTTGCCCTTAAAAGCTCATTATAGCTATAATTCCATAATATATAATATCATTTCATTGTAAAGCGACATACCCCTGTCTTTTTATAAATTAAAGATGTCGTATTCTTAAAATATTCCATACCATCTGCCGGTATATTTTAAGGCCGCATTTACTTGCCAAATATCGCTTGATGGCGCGTCTCTGTTTTATTCTTAGACTAAGAAATCAGATAATAACTTAAAGACTGAAAAGTTTCAGATATTATTTTCATTGCATTGGCCGCGGCCAAAAAAATTTGAGAAATCTTTTAGCGCGTTTTTTAAGTACCAACTAAACAGTTATGAATCCATTTATAAACGATATAGAAGATCTTGCCGAGGGTCATCCGGTTCGGGTTTATTTTGAAGAAAGTCTTTTGATAAAAAATATTTTATATGAAATCGCAAGTACTGATTTATACTCAGATTTTGAGGGGTTTGTAAATCTTTTTAACCAGTTAAGCGGTGTTGAAAAAAGATTTGCCAGAAAAGAAAATCAGCTTTTTCCTTATCTTGAAAAACACGGATGGAACGGGCCAAGCCAGGGTATGTGGGCCTTTCATGATGAACTGAGATCCGAAATGAAATTGATTCGAAAATACGCAGACGAGAAAAACCTGAAAGAAATAGAACATAACTTAAATCATTTCATATCAGAAATGCAAAGACTGATGCACATTGAAGAGATTCGGTTGTTTCCCAACGCGATGAGTCTGTTAACCGAAGATGACTGGAAAGAGATGAGAGAAGGCGATGAAGAAATAGGGTGGATGTTAAATAATCCCCCAGCGCCGTATCCGCCAAAAGAAGAACGCACAGGCTACGGTCAGAATATCCCAAAAAAGGAATTCTCTTTTTCATTAGAAGATAAAATTCATTATGACGAGGGATACATGACCCCGCAGCAGGTAAATTTGCTTTTGAAATTTATGCCTGTTGATTTAACTTTTGTAGATGAAAATGACAAGGTGATATTTTATAACCGCGGCAATGAGAGGGTTTTCCCTCGAAGCGCAGGCATCATTGGCCGTGAAGTAAAATTTTGTCACCCTCCTAAAAGCGTCGATACCGTTTTGAAAATTCTCGAAGAATTCAAGAAAGGCACAAAAGACGCGGCAGAATTCTGGATAAAATATAAGCAAAGAGTTATTCACATCAGATATTTCGCGATAAGAGATGAAGACAAAAATTATAAAGGCGTCATAGAGATGTCGCAGGATATCACAGACATTCAAAAACTTGAAGGCGAACAAAGACTGTTAGACTGGGAATGACAGAATTAAACTTTTGTTGAGGACGATTGAAAAAACTTCTTCATGATCGACATCAAAATATTGATGCGCAATAATATCGCGAAAACCTTTTGCTCCTTTCCAGTCAATGTCAGGGTATTTACTAAATAAAGCCCCTGCGGTTATTTTATCTACTTTTTTTACTGTTTCACCAATCGCCATAAAAAGCATACAGATACTATCCAGCTTTTCTTCGCCTTCGCTTGATTTTTTGGCATGGATGTCAATAAGCCGACGATGCCTATGCCCCCATACAGTACATTCCCTCGACTCTTCGCATGGCCGTAACGGGACATGCGTGCACAGAGTCGCTCCATTAGCGCGTACATCCTTGTACGCGCGGCTCTATACAGCAAGTCTCAATTTTTCTTCTTCAATTGATTTGACTGACTTTTGAATAAGAGCCAACGCATTTTCTTCAAAAACAGGCTCGCCACATTGTTGGCATACCAAAGCAGGCAGCGCATTATAGTGAATCTGATAGTCTTTTCTTTCAACGGTAAAAGGCGCTGTTTTTTTTTCAAGTTTGCCTTTACAAAAAATACATTCCATTTTTTTTTCAGCCGATTGGCGAATTATTTGAATAAAATCGCTGCTCATTTTTTAAGCATAATAAATTTATCTTCTTATCATGTCATTTGTTTTTCTGGCTTTTGAGCAACCGGCAGGGGGTTATAACTTTTTATGAAAAAGTTAGCCAAAACAGAATGTTACTTTTCTTTGGCAGCAAAGAAAAGTAACCAAAAGAAACTGCCGCCGGTCGGCCATGCATCCTGCATGGATACCGGCGGGACTTGGCGCATGCATCCATGCATGCGCGGGCGCTGAAAAATTATTTTGTTAAAAAATTAAAAACGATACACTCCTGTCGTTTAAATTATTTCAAATTTGGTATAAAAAAACCATGAGACCGTTTTCGCGAGAGGTAAGATTTACCTATTTTGAAGAAGACGGCGCCCTCTTTTTTGCTGATAATTTTTTCTTTAATTCGATAAGTTCTGAAGTTCCTTTGGCCCAGTAAGTCTCTTCTTCTTTATGAGTTAATTTAGATATTGACTTTTGTACTGAAGCTGTCGCCGCATGCAGGGCATCATCGCTTGATTTTTCGGCATGGATGTCAATAATCCATTACAAGACAGGTTGTTCTTCAGTTATATGCGCGGGGCTTGAAAAAATTATTGTTTAAATGAAAAAAAAGCTAAGGCCGCTAAAAGCGGCCTTGCGCCCGCTGCCGAAGCAAACGGGGGGATATAAATACAATATCGTAAAAGTTATTCTTATAGTCAACATCTTATGATACGTTGAATTTCTCTTGAGGCCAGACACTGGCAGATAATTTCTTTATAAGATACCACCGCTATAGCGGTGGGCAAATTCTCTCACAGAGGAATCATTTTTCTTTTCAAAACATATCAATTCGGTCAAAATTTTTGCATATTGAACCTTCTAAAAGAGAATATTGAAAAAAACTTAGTTGAAATTGTTTGCCAACGGCTATAGCCGTGGGACTAAAATAAATACATACCCGTATCTGGATTCATGAAATTTTTTGCGGTTATTGGGATCATTTAGGGGGTTAAACTTTTTATGAAAAAAGTTATTCAAAAACAGTATGTTACTTTTCTTTGCACCCTACGGGCAGACCGCAGCAAAGAAAAGTAACCAAAAGCTTGTACCGGCTTGCCGGTGAAACTGCCGCCGGTCGGCCATGCATCCTGCATGGATACCGGCGGGACTTGGCGCATGCATCCATACATCCATGCATGCGCGGGATCCTAAAATAATATTTTTTTTAAAAAAACAAAATCGACACACCCCTGTCGCGCGGGGTTTATAAATTATAGTACTCTCTATTAAAGATACTGGATATTTTTGCATTAAAGCAGAAGCATTTGATAAGGAGGCTTTATGAAATATATTACAACAAACGGATACTGCCCTGAGTGCGAACTAAAGGGCAAAAAGACAGAGCTTTTTCTGAATTCCGGGGATATTTTTGAATGCCCGAAATCGCGTCTTCAGCTTGTAAAGTGCGCCGCGAATATGGCGGTCATTCTTCGCTGGAGGGGCAAAGGCGAGTTAAGAAAAACAGTCACAAAAGGCACAGATTATCTTAAAGGCCTTATTTTAACAAGAGCCAAAGATGAGCCGATGACGATAATATCAGAACGCACCGCGTTTCATGATAAAGAAGAGCTGGCAGAGTATATCTCTGAGATTATAGAATAAAGAGGCATATATGGAAAAAATAGACATAAATGAACTGTACCCCACTATTGAGAAACTTATGATTTTTAAAGATTCCGACGAGAATAATCCCGCCCATCTTATATCAAAAATTCCCAAAGATATGGTTCTGGCATTGCCATTTCTAATAAAGCTGACGAATCATTCTGATTTTGATGTAAGATATTTTGCCGGTACATATTTTGATGATTTGGCAGAAGCGATTAAAGAAGACGTTCAATATAAAAATAATAAATTTGATGAAGGTAAGCTGGCATTCATAAAATGTTTTTTACCCGAAATTATTGATTGTCTGATAACTGCAGAAGCAAAAGAAAAATATGCAAATCAAGAAAGCTATCTGAAACTAAGTGTTATAAATTTACTGAAACTTTTTCCTGATGAATCAATTAAATTATTATTAGAAAAAAGCATCGCGCCGCCTTTGCTAAAGATGTATTGCCTGTCGTTATGCAAAGAAATTATACCTGATTTGAAATCATATTTGAAATCGCACTGGAATGATATTTTTAATGATCTTTTATCAGAAGAGTAAAAACGACACGGGTGTGTCGTTTAAATTATTCCCATTTTGGTATAATAAAACCATGAAACCGTTTTCACAAGAAATAAAAGATTTCATTAAAAACGAAAACTGGGTATTTGCCAAGACATACGCCAAAACATGGCCGCATGAATATATCATTCGCGACAAGGTTCATGATAAAGATATTTTTCTAAAGATGGCAAAGCATATAAGAGAGTTTGGCCGCGTAGAAAGGTTCTATGAAATAAAGCTAACTTACTTTGAAGAAGACGGGCTTGTTTACTGGACAATGGTTCCACCGGTTGGCGACGCTGAGTGGTACCCGCCAGAAAAAGAAGAAGGTATAAACCGGTGCCCGAAAGAGTCAACGTATGAAGAGAGGCTGAAAAGGGGTGAGGTGTTGGGGTAGACGATTCTGTTCAACGCGCACGAAATGGTTAACAGCAAGAGACGAAATACCCTTGTCGTTTAAATTGAATAGATTTTAATACTATTAGAATTGACAAAATGGGTAAAGGGCTTAATTAGGTTTAGAAGAAAAGGGGAATTTTTTGCCAAAAATATTTGATAATATTGATCAGGTTTTAGTTGATGACCTCTTAAATAGTTTAAAGGTTTCTTATCGGGCTGACTATTGTGTCGGTTATTTTAATCTTCGGGGCTGGCAGCTTATTGGTTCTAATCTAGACGAATGGTCAGGGGGTGACGAGAATTGCCTGCGCTTGCTGATAGGCATGGTACAGCCAGAAAAAAATCTTCTTGAAAAGTCATTTTCATCTAATCAAACAGATATTGATAATCAAACGGCAATACGCCTGAAAAAACAAATTGTAGAAGATTTAAGAAATCAGCTGACATGGGGTACGCCTACAAACTCTGACGAAAAAAATCTCAGAAAACTTGCCGGGCAATTAAAAGAAAAAAAAGTCATCGTAAAGCTGTATCTTAGACATCCGCTTCATGCCAAGCTTTATATGCATCATCGAAAAGATAATCACACGCCTTTACTAAGCTATATAGGCAGCAGTAATTTAACGATGGCCGGCCTTAAAAAACAGGGCGAATTAAATGTTGATGTATTAGAACAAGATGCCGCAATGAAATTGTCTAAATGGTTTGAAAACAGATGGGATGACAGATATTGTATCGATATATCAGAAGAATTAATTGAAGTTCTAAATGAAAGCTGGGCATCAGAAAAAATTTTATCGCCTTATTATATTTATATTAAAATTGCCTATCATCTTTCTCACGAAGCGAGAACAGGTGTAAACGAATTTAAAATACCGGCTATTTTCAAAGGCGATTTACTTGAGTTTCAGGAAAAGGCGGTTCTTGTCGCCGCTCATCATTTAAATAAACGCGGCGGCGTATTAATTGGCGATGTCGTTGGTTTAGGAAAAACAATTACGGCAGCAGCATTAGCAAAAATCTTTGAAGAAGATTTCTTTCTTGAAACACTTATTATATGTCCTAAAAATCTTAAAAACATGTGGCAAGATTATGTTGAAAGATATCGTTTGTATGGTAAAGTTATATCTCTTTCAAAAGCGCAAACCGAACTGCCTTCATTGCGACGATACCGCTTGGTTATAATTGACGAAAGCCAGAATCTTAGAAATAAAGAAGGTAAAAGGTATCGCGCTATTAAAGAATATATACAACTAAACGGAAGTAAGGTTATTTTACTTTCTGCCACTCCATACAATAAGCAATATTCTGATTTAGCAAACCAGCTTGGTTTGTTTTTAGACGATGATTATGATTTAAGCGTAACTCCTGAATTATTCATAAAATCAATTGGCGGCAGTGTCGAATTTGCGGCGCGTTACCAGTGCAGAGAACGAAGTCTGCAGGCATTTGAAAAAAGTAATTTTGCCGACGACTGGCGCGAACTCATGCGGCTTTTTATGGTACGAAGAACAAGAAGCTTCATAAAAAGGCATTACGCGACAGCCGAAAAAGAAAATCCGGAACGAAAATTTCTGACCTTTTCAGACGGCAGCCGTTCTTATTTTCCTGAGCGGTTTGCAAAAAAAGTTTTGTTTGGCTTTAAAAAATCAGAAACAGAAGATCAGTATGCCGCCTTATACTCTGATGAAGTTGTGCAGACAATAAGCGAACTTGAACTGCCCCGCTATGGCTTAGGCAATTATCTTGATAATAATAAAAAAACAGAGATGACGTCTGAAGAAATAAGAATTTCAGATAATCTTTCCCGCGCCGGCCGCGCCCTGATGGGTTTTTGTCGTACAAATTTATTCAAAAGATTAGAGTCAAGCGGGTATGCCTTTCTGCTTTCTTTATGCAGGCATGTTCTTCGAAATATGGTGTTTGTTCACGCGGCCTCTGATAAACAAATGATACCAATAGGCAAGCAGGAAGTTCTAGACTTTGACGACTTTATAGAAGATCATGACTGGGAAGAATCTGAAACCATCGAGTTTATGAGCGATGAAAAAGAATATTTAAAGAAAGCCAAAGAAATCTATGAAAATTATCGCTCTCAATATCAAGGCCGTTTTCAATGGATTGACAGTCGTTTTTTCAAACCTAAATTAAAAGAGCACCTGATTGAAGATGCAAGAAAATTATTAAAAATAATAAATGATATCGGCAGCTGGCAGGGTTCTTTAGACAGAAAATTGAAATCTCTTGAAAAACTGGTGTCAGAAAAACATGGGGCCGAAAAAGTATTGATATTTACGCAATTTTCAGATACGGCGCAATATATCTATTCTGAATTGAAAAGAAGGGGTGTTCAAGACTGTGAAGTTGTAACAGGAGACTCAGAAGATCCTACTTATATTGCGGGCCGGTTCAGCCCGGTAAGCAATAAAAAAAGCGCTGAAAATCAAATAAGAATTTTAATTTCTACTGACGTATTAAGCGAAGGCCAGAATTTGCAAGACGCATTTATTATTGTGAATTTTGATTTGCCTTGGGCGTTAATAAGGCTTGTTCAACGGGCAGGCCGTGTTGATCGAATAGGCCAAAGATCAGAAAAAATCATTTGTTATTCATTTTTGCCTGAAAACGGCTTAGAAGATATTATTACTCTAAGAGGGCGTTTATCTCAGCGAATCAAAGAAAACGCCGAGGTTGTGGGTTCCGATGAAGTTTTTTTTAGCGGCGATCCCGTAAATGTCGCGGATCTTTACAGCGAAAAATCGGGTATTCTTGACGATGACGACGACGATGAAGTTGATCTGTCAAGCTATGCTTATCAAATTTATAAAGATGCGGTAGAAAAAGATAAACAACTTGAGCAGGCAATCACGGCTTTGCCTAATGTTGTTTATTCAACGCTGAAAAAATCAATGAAAACTTCCGAACGAGAAGGGGTTGTCGTATTTACGCGAACCGCGTCAGGTAATGATATTCTTTCTTATGTTAATAAAGAAGGCGATTTAATATCTCAAGCGCAGCTGGGCATATTAAAAGAAATTGCCTGCAAACGCGACCAGCCAAAAACCGAAAAATTAAAAGAACACCACGATCTTGTGGCTAAAAGTATGGTTCATATTAAACAACTTGAAACGCATATAGGCGGCACTCTTGGTAAAAAAACCGGCGCGCGTTACAGAGTGTACAATCGTCTTCAGAGATATTACAGCGAGAATCAGGGTACGTTATTTCTAAATGCCAATTTAAAAACCGCCCTTGAAATGATATATCGTTTTCAGTTAAAAGAATTCGCAAGAGAAACCTTAAACCGCCAGTTAAAATCGGGCATTGACGATGCCGATTTATCTGAGTTAGTTATAGCCCTTATGGAAGAAAATAAGCTTTGTCATCGGGAAGATAGAGAAGAAAATGACACGATATTAAATGATCAAATCATATGCTCATTGGGCCTTAAAAATTTAGAATAAAATGAAAAAAGAAGCATTTCAAAAACTCATTGAAGAAGCCGGTTTTCAGGAGCTTTTTAACCAGTTAGGCTGGGACGCGGCAAATAAAACCCAGACAATCGCCCATGATGGCATTAATTATACTTTTACGGCAGCGGCGCAAAAACGCGATTTTGTTGTTTTTCAATGCGAAGTCGATGTTATGCCCGCCAATCAAATTCGTAAGACATTAGACAGAAGGCTTTCTAAATACTATTTTGAGCACTTGATTATTTTTATTACAAAAACAAAATCACATCAGTTATGGCAGCTTCAGGTAAGAGAATCTAATAAGCCCGCGCAAATAAGAGAAATTCATTTTCACAAGGGGCAGGATGTTGAATTTTTATACCAAAAATATCGTAATTTATTATTTACTCTTGATGAAGAAGAAAATATAACTCTTATTGATGTTGTTCGCCGCATACAATCTGAATTTTCAAGGAATACAGAAAAAACAACAAAGAAATTCTATGACGGTTTTAAAAAACAGCACACCGCTTTTCGTGAATTTATCGAAGGCATTGAAAAAGAAACAGAGATTGATTGGTATACGTCGCTTATGCTTAACCGTCTTATGTTTATTTATTTCATTCAAAAAAAGAATTTTTTAGATAATGATGTTGATTATCTGCGAAGCCGTCTTGAAAAAGTAAAAGCTAAAAAAGGCAAAAATAAATTTTATTCTTTTTACCGAGAATTTTTATTGGTTTTATTTCACCAGGGTTTAGGCGCCCCTGACAGAAACCCTGAAATTACCGATATCATAGGAAAGGTGCCTTACTTGAATGGCGGCCTTTTTGACGTACATCTTATTGAAGAACAGCATAAAAAAATACAAATTAAAGACGATGCCTTTGAGAAGCTGTTTGATTTTTTTGACGAATACAGCTGGCACCTTGACACGAGATCTGACGCCTTGGGCAATGAAATAAATCCCGATGTGATTGGTTATATATTTGAAAAATACATTAACGACAGATCCGCAATGGGCGCTTATTACACAAAAGAAGATATTACCGATTATATCGCTAAAAATACAATACTTCCTTTTTTGTTTGATGACACAGAAACAGAGTATTCAAAAGCCTTCAAGCCCGATGAATTTATTTGGACATATCTTAAAAATTCGGGAGATACCTATATCTACGACGCGGTTAAACACGGTATTTCTTATAATATACATGAAAACAAAGAACTTGAAAATATTCAGCCGCTGCCGTCTGATATAGAAGCGGGCGTAATTTATGAAAAAGACAGAGCGAAAAAAGATTATGAGAAAATCGCAGAAGAACGCGTGGCTAAAAGAAGCAACTGGAACACATTAGCGCCGTTAGAATTTGCCCTGCCCACAGAAATATGGCGCGAGACAGTTGAGCGCAGGCTTCGTTACGAAGAAATAAAATCAAAAATAGAAAACGGCGAAATTCAAAGCATAACCGATTTTATAACTTATAATTTAGACATACGCAAATTTACCCAGAATGTGCTTGAAGAAACCGGCGACCCAAAGTTTATAGAAACATTTTATAAAGCGATAAAAAAAATAACTATTTTAGACCCTACCTGCGGTTCTGGCGCGTTTTTATTCGCGGCCCTGAATATTCTTGAGCCCCTTTATGAAACCTGTCTTGAAAGAATGCGCGATTTTATTGAAAACGAAACGCCAGACGGTAAAAAGCTAAACTTTCCTTTTTTTAACGAAGAGCTGGATGAATTAAAAAAGCCGGAACATCCGAATACAAGTTATTATATATACAAGACCATTATATTAAATAATCTTTACGGCGTTGATATTATGCATGAAGCCGTAGAAATAGCCAAATTAAGACTTTTTCTTAAACTGGTATCAACGGTAGACGCCGATTACCAGAAAAACAATATGGGTCTTGAACCTCTGCCCGATATTGATTTTAATATTCGCGCCGGCAATACTCTTGTCGGCTTTGCCACCTATAAACAATTGCAGGAATCTTTAGCCGAAACGCTTGACTTTGATAACCAGGCAGAAAAATTTCGCGAACAGGCAGAAATTGTAGGCAAAGTATACCGCGAATTTCGCGATGAACAGCTTGTTCTTGATAAGGGCATGCAAAGCCAGAAGATAGCGAAAATGAATTTGCAAAAGCGGCTGAATGAATTAAATGATAAGCTTGACAGACATCTTTTTCAAATTTATAATCCGGGTAGTCAAAAAGAAAAAGACTTTCTAAAGTGGCAAGAAAGCCACCAGCCTTTTCACTGGTTTTCTGAATTTTACGAAATCATTCACGAGAATGGCGGTTTTAATGTTATAATTGGGAACCCGCCTTATGTTGAGTATACTAAAGTAAAAAATAATTATCAAATTCATAATTATGTAACTATTGCCTGTGGCAATTTATATGCTTATTTAATGGAAAGAAGCTATGAAATTCTAAAACAAGGAAAAGGAGAACTGGGTGTTATAATACCTTTGGCATCTTTTTCAACAAAAAGAATGTTGCCATTGCGAAATATTTATTCAAATGAATTTAAATATTTGTTTTTATCAAATTTTGAAGCCACTTCAAATCCTACGGTTTTATTCATTGGTGTTAAAGTCCAGCTCACTATCGTTATAGGCAAGAAAGCAGAAAATATTAATAAAAATAATATATCAAATATTTATACAACAGTTTATAATCGATGTTATTCTGATGAAAGAACATATCTATTTGAAAAAATAAAATACACTAATGCAAATCTTGTAAATAACAATATTCCCAAAAGTGGTTATTTCATTGAAAACTCTATAATTAAAAAAATTATTAAAAATAAAAAACTAATTAATTTTCTAAATGGCAGACATAAAATATTTTATCGGAATATGGGAAATTTCTTTTTTAAATTAGCTTTTCAGAATGAACCAAAGTATTTTAAAAATGGTATAAAAGAATCTTCTAGTACTGTTAGCTTTATTAATTTTCATAATAAAGAATATACAAATATTCTAGTCGGTATAATAAATAGTACCCTTTTTTACTATTATTGGGTTTTATTTTCAGATTGTTATCATTTATCAAAAAGTGATATAGAAAATTTCTGGTTTGACTTTCAATATTTAGACAATAAACTTTATTTAGAGATAAATGATTACTCAAAAAAGTATTCAGAAAATATTGAAAAAAAAGCAATTTGGCAAAAAGAAGAAAAAAAAGATGGTACTATTAAAAAGTATAGAAGATATTTTCCCCAGACATGCAAACATTATTCTGACGAAATTGATAAAGCCTTAGCTAAACACTATGGCTTTAACGCAGAAGAACTTGACTTTATAATAAACTATGATATAAAATACAGAATGGGGTTATCCAGCAAATCAAATGACCATGAAAATGAGGAGGTATCATAATGCCAAGCGCGAAACAATTAAGGCAAATTTTTCAAACAGTAAACAGCGGCGATAAAGATTCATTCCGGCGAATTGCCGAAGAGGTTATTCGCGATGAGCGGGCAAAACAGCATCACCTTTTGGCCAATGATCTTGAAAGAATTTTATACGGCAAAACCGACGAGAAAAGTTCTTTGCTTCATCTGAATTCGGCCTTGCCTCAAGATAAAGAAAGAGGCGTACCCCTTCTTTCTCTTTTACAGCCCGCGCGAAATCTCGAAGACATTGTTTTATCAGATGAAAACCTTTCAGTAGTTCAGGAAATTTTGCTTGAATATAACAGAAAAGATATTTTGCGCGCCCATGGTTTAAGAGCGGCAGATAAGCTGCTGTTTTATGGGCCGCCCGGGTGCGGCAAAACAGTTACCGCAGAAGTTATAGCTTATGAACTTGAACTGCCTTTGGCTGTGTTACGCATAGATTCAATTGTTTCATCTTTTTTAGGCGAGACTTCGGCAAATTTACGCGGCGTTTTTGAGTTTCTGCAGTCTAAAAAAATGGTAGTTTTGTTTGATGAATTTGACGCGGTAGGCCGCGAAAGAGCTGATAAGTCTGAACACGGCGAAATTAAACGCGTTGTTAACGCTCTTCTTCAGATGCTTGACAATTACAAAGGCGAAAGCCTGCTGATTGCCGCCACAAATCATGAAAGCACTCTTGATACCGCGGTCTGGCGCCGCTTTGAAGAGGTTTTAGAATTTAACCGGCCAAATATAGAGCAAATAAAAAAACTGCTCGCGTTAAAACTGCGCGGCGTTAGGCAAAATCTTATTCGCGATACTGCCGCGTGGGCAAAAAGCTTTAACGGCCTTACCCATGCCGATATAGAAAGAATTTTAAGACGCGCGATAAAAGAAATGGTTCTTCAAAACCGTGAATTTCTTGAAGATAAGCATATAGAGGCGTCATTAAAACGAGAAGAGGCCCGGCAGAAAACAATACAGAGGTCCCTTCAGAGTTAGCTGTTAAAGAATGCCGGGGATATACGAACATATTCTTTTCAGGCGAGAATCTGGTATTCGCGAACGCAGGGGTAAGTCGTTCCCGCCGCCTAAGTTTGAGGGCAACCCAAAAGAGCATTCTCAGAAATTATTTACAGATATACAAAATCTTCGCAAGCAAAGAGACGCTGAAATTTCAGGCTACGACAAAAGACTTCTCTTAAAAATAAATATCCGCGAAAATTTTGACCCCCAGGCCTTTGAAACCATACCCGGTATTGAACTCATAAGCCAGGAAGACAAAGAAATTGTTCTTCTTTTTGCCGCAGAAGAGGCTCTCGCAGATTTTGAAAACCGGCTTACTGCTTTCGGCTCATCTGCCGGGGTTACCAGAAAACAGCTTATAGAAGCGACAAAAGCAATTCACCTGTGGACTCCTGAAGATCGAAAAGGCGAAGCCCTTAAGAGAGAAGGTGTGCCTGAATCAGAAACATTTATCATCGATACAGAACTATGGTCAATAGAAAAAGCGGCCGAGCAAAAAAAACTGTTTTCAGAATATAAACTGTTCTTAGAAAAAAATGATATAAAATACATTGATTCTGTTGCTAATAACTATCTTAATGTTGTTCGCGTAAGGTGCAATAAAAATCAGCTGAATTTGCTTCTTAAATACCGCGATATCAGAACGGCAGATTTGCCGCCGAAATTTTACTTTGATATATCTTTGCTTCAGACGAATATTGAAAATCTGCCGCAACCTTTACCGCCCGATGAATCTGCGCCTAAAATTGCAGTTTTAGACAGCGGACTTAACTCAGGGCATCCGTTATTAAAGCAGGCGGTCGGCGAAAAAAGAACATATATATCAGAAACCGGTTCTCATGACGACACAGGGCATGGCACCGCTGTCGCGAGTATTGTTCTCTATGACAATATCTCAGACGCCATAAACTCTAAAACATTTAAAGCGCCATTTTGGATTTTAAGCGGCAGAGTGCTGGATGAAAATAATGAATATAATGAAAAATTTATTGAAAATCAAATTGATAAAGCAGTAAGAGAATTTCATCATGAATACGGATGTCGTATATTCAATGTTTCTCTTGGCGACACAAGACGGCCATTTACAGGCGGCCGCGCCGGCAGTTTCACCTTAACGCTTGATAATTTGTCTCATGAGCTTGGCATACTTTTCATTGTTCCGTCGGGTAATTATGATAAGCGCATGATTCAGGAAAATTTGAAAAATAAAATTGAATTTCCCGATTACCTTTTTAATGATGGTCAATTGCTTGAACCGGCAAACGCGCTAAATGCGATAACTGTGGGCAGTATGGCTCGCTATGATAAGGGAAGAGCAGCCCATAGATATTCTGACGATCCTGCATACCAGCCCGTTGTGCGCGCGGGTGAAATATCCCCCTTTTCCAGAACAGGCCCTGGCTTATTAAAATCTATAAAACCCGAACTTATTTCTTATGGCGGCAACATGAGTTCTGATCGCGATGGTATGCTTCGTGAACATGGCTTAGGCGAAATCGCGTTTAATCATGATTTTTTATCTGGCAAATTATTTAATGAATACTGCGGCACAAGTTTTTCTGCTCCGCGAATCTCTCATCTTGCGGGTCGTTTATTAGCAGATATAAAAAATGCTCCTGTTCATTTGGTCAGGGCGCTTTTAATAGGTCAGGCAAATTATAATTCAATATTTTTCAGACCACAAATAACTGAAACACAAAAAAAACAATTAAGCGGCTACGGCAAGGTAGAAGAAGATTTCTTATTTCGCTCGGGCGAAGAAACTGTAGTCATATATGCCCATGATTTTATAGAAAACAACAAAAATCACTTTTATCAGCTGCCGTTGCCCGATGAATATTTCGCAGGCAAAAGAAGAAGAGAAATAACCGTAACATTATCATACTTTTCTGCAGTTAGAAATACTCGTATTTCTTACAAAGCGACAAGAATGTTTTATAAGTTTGTTAAAAGCAATTCTGCAGAAGAAGTTTATCAAATGTTCGACAAAGGTACGCCTGATGATGAGTACAGCAATATACCTGAGTATTCACACGGAAGATGGATAACTTCAAAAGAGCGAACAAACGGCACTGTTCAGTCATCTACATGGATATTAAAAGCTTCAAGACTGCCTGAGAAATATTTTATTGTTGTAACGCGCAATGATTATCCATGGGGAGAAAGAATATCAAAACTTAAAGAAGAATATGTTCTCGCAGTAATAATCAGAGACAAAGAGAATCAAGAAGCGCAGCTTTATACTAAAATTCGAAATGCCGTGCGTGAAAGAGCAAGGGGTCGTATTTGAAAAAAATAGATTATAAAGAATATTCTGTTGGCAATAGAGAGCTTCTTAAAAGACAAAAAACCGCTTTTCTTTGTTCCCGAAAAATTCCTTCAAGCATACTCTTGAAAACCTACGATTGGGTTTTAGATCGCCGCGATTCTCAAAAATGCATAATCTCAGGATTTCATTCGCCAATAGAAAAAGAAATGCTGACCTATTTCTTAAGAGGCAGCAGCCCCGTAATATTAGCAATGGCGCGAAGTATGCCAAAAGATTTTAACGACGACAGAATTAAAAAAGCCCTGTCATCTGAAAAAATGCTTATTGTTTCGCCGTTTACTGAGAATATAACAAGAGCAACAGAAGATACTGCAAAAATTCGCAATCAATTTATTGTTGATATATCAAATGAACTGTTTGTGCCTTTTGTAAATAAAGATGGTTTATTATATGATTTTATTCTAAGTCTGCTGAAAACAGATTTTCCTGTATATACGATAAACGTAAATGAAAATGATGAATTGATCAAAGCCGGCGCGATTGCTGTTTAAGTATCGCTAACGAGATGATTCATGTTTTTTGGGTAAATAACCGGCATAACTAATGAAGGGCTGCCGCCTTTATAGCAGATAAATGGCCCACGGCGCGCGTACCCGTGAGGGTGATAGCCGTGGGTGAGAATGGGTGACTTGACCACCCCTTACAGAATAGAATAAAAAAAAATGGAAATAAAATACATATCAAAGTCTTTTATTGGCGGGTCAAATAAGGGTAATTAAAATCATGATAGGTTCAGTCGTTACAAAAATTTCTGATTTCAAGGCACAATATAAAGAGATTGCGAATAAATGCTTTAAATGGTCTGCGATTTTGAAAGACACTAAGTTGGAAAATTTTTTAGAGATATTGAAAGACGATCTGCATCTATTTGTTGAATTTCCTTATGTAGATAAACTTTTCAGAGACAGTTATTATAACTATTTTTCTTCTTCACATAAACCGGTTCAAAGAAATGCCCTGCGGGTTTCATTTTTTGCCGGCAAACTTACAAAAGAAGAATTCTACAATAGTGATACCCATAGTAAAATACAAAGATACTATATTGGTTATTGCATATTACGGCCTTTAAATGGAAATATGCTGGGACGATCTTTCATTTCGCCAAAAGCATTGAAAAATCATAATTTTGTCTGCTGCCTGAGTATGCAAAAAACATCAATTCTCGGAGTTCCTTTTGAAATAAACGGCTTTCCCCATTCAACACAAGATGGCCGTATGATTAGCTGCGCAGAAACATCGATATGGTCTATCACAGAATACTTCGGCAGTAAATATCCTGAATATGCCCTGGTACTGCCCCACAAAATACATAATATCTTAAAAGAAACCTACCACCAAAGGCACTTGCCGTCAAATGGCCTTACAGCAATACAGATATCGGCCGCTTTACAGCAGCTTGGCTATGCGCCTCGAATGTATTCCGTAGCGCATGGCAGAAATAACGAAAGGGAAATTTTTTCGATTATATCTGACTATATAGAATCTGGCATACCTCTTGTTTTAGCGGTACAGGGAGAAAAATTTGGAGGCCATGCTATGCTATTAATTGGCCATTCAAATATTGACAACAAAATAACCAAAGCTACATTAAAAGAACAATTTACCGATGCCGGCGATTTTCGTGATAAATATGTTGCCATTGATGATAACCGGCCGGTATATCAATTATTAGATTTATACAAGCCCATGGCTTCTTATGAAGATTCAAAATTTCATGAGGCGAAAATAATTTCTGCTATAGTGCCGTTGTACACAAAGATGTATCTTGAAGCGCCCACGGCAAAAAAACTTTTTGAAACAATATTTTTAGATAAAACATTGGGATATAAAGGCGATAATTCAAACAAATGGATAGTAAGACGCCTTCTTACATCAAGCAAGTCATTTAAAAAATGGATATCTATCTCAAATTCATTATCCGATAACCAGAGAAAAATGCTGTTAGAAACTGCGTTGCCAAAATTTATATGGATAGCTGAATACATGACACACGAGAATTTTAAAGCGGAACTTTCGAACATTATGATTATTCTGGATGCCACAGGAATGAACAGCCGTGAATCACTGGTTTTTGCGCGTTACCCTGATCGCTATTTATTTGTTGACAATACTAATGGCCGTCAGAAAGAAGTAATAGAAATTTCGAGACCAATGCCTTTATACAAGAATAACTTGAAAGGAGAATGGAATCAATGGAAATCAAATTAACCTCAACTCTGGAACAAATGGAAGAAGAAGGTCAGGTGCGTGATATACCGGCCGAAGAAACCAGCGAAGCAATGGAAAGAATTCAAAGAACCATGGATTCTTTTGACATTGAATTTAAGGCAATGCAGGCCCAAAGCGAGCAAATTGCCTCTGAAGTTTATCTTACTTTTTAAAAATAATAAAACCTACGCCTTGGCGGGGGCCTATCTCTTTCTACTCATGGCAGATGAGTATTATAATAATCGGAAAATTTACATCTCTCGTCAAGTTTTTTGGCAGAAAAAACTTGTTATTTCAGCTTCGCCCATTATGAAGCAGCCCACATTAACTGTCTTTCCTATTGAAAAAGAATTTTATGATTTGATATTAAGGCTTGAAAACGATTAAATAATTTATAAATATTATTGTATTATTTACGCCCTGATTTAGTCGCTGAAATATTGATAATAAAATTGACAATATAAGCAGAAAAAAATACGAGTAAAATGTAAGGTTTTTTCAAAAAGAAATAATTGAAAGTCTGGTGCATTTAAAATGGGCCATCGTTTAACATTTTCTGTTAGGGATTCGCATCTGTGAAACCACTTAGATCGACTTCTAGCAAAAGAAAAACCTAGATAACAAAAAAAAGTAAAAAATAAAGGGGTGATAAAATGAATTTGTTTTTTGGCAAAATATCAAAGAAGTACGATGAAGCACAAATCACTGAAGGCTATTACAAAGCAACCAGAGAAAGCAGCTGGTTTAACGGCATTAAGCCCGGTGATTATAGTTTTATTATAGGCGGCGGTAAAATTCAACTTTGGAAAGCTAAAGAATGGAGGACAAAATCAGGCGAGGACATATTAAGATTTGATATTATCCATAACGATTTAGGTATTAACACAAAAAAACTTTCCGCAATTAAATATTTCAAAATAACAATGGAACTGGCTGTTCTAAGTGTACGCTCAACAGCCAAAAGTAGAAAAGCATTTTTCCCAATCAAATATACACCCAGTTTTTCAGAAGATATGCTAAAAGATATAAATACTTACAAAAAAGAAGATACTTATCGAAAAATACATATACTTTCATCTAAAGATAAACCAGATTCACCTAGTGATAATATACAATTATATAAAAAAGATGATGTATGGCAGTTATATGCAAGCGAATTTATTGATAGTTCTATCACAAACTCTTTTCATGACAATACTCCGATGTTAGGGTGTGGTCAGATTAATAAAGACAAAACTATTTCAAAAGTAATTGATCCAAAATATTCAGGCAAAAAAATACCGCCTAATGACTTATCAGTACTTCAGTTGTATGATCTATTCTGCTGTAATTACAGAAGCAAAGAAATTATCGAAAGCTCTGATTTAAAAGAAATTGATGAGAGTTCAGATGAAAGCGACTTTGATGCAGTGTTAAGAAATGAAAGTAATATAATATTATATGGGCCGCCTGGCACAGGCAAAACATATGAAGTATTATCTCTAATAGAAGATTTGAAAACAGATGAAAGAGGTGTGCAAATTAAGCCAATGGGTAATCTTAATCTTAGTAAAACATTTTGGCATCTTGCACCCGGTCGTAACGGTTATCTTTGGGATGAATTTAAAAAAAATACACAATTAGGTTATGAATGGTGTGGTAAGGAGTTTGGCGACTTAAGCAAACTTGATTCAGTTACTGAAAATTACTACATAAGACGACGTTTTTCTCAAGTGAAACAGGGTGATTACTTTTGTATAATTCGCGGCTGGCACTGCCTTGGCATAGCAGAAGCGCTGGAAGACTATAGCTTTGAAAAAGCTAAACTTGGTCCTTTCGATTTTCAGACTGTTCAAATTAAGTGGTTAGGTATATTTGATATACCAATTTTACTAAATGCAACTTCCACACCAACTTTTTCGGGTATCAGCGGAGGCCAAAGATGGAATACGTTATGTGAAGGCCTTATAGAAAGAGGTTTTTCATTTGATACAGAAAAAAATGATAAGCCTATTTTTAAAAAACTCTTTGAATTCACAACTTTTCACCAGTCATATAGTTATGAAGATTTTATTGAGGGTATCAAGCCTCGCTTGCCTGAAGATAAAATTGAAGATGAATCAGGCCAAGCTCCTGAAATTGAGTACGAGATGAAATCAGGCATTTTTTATCAGGCCTGCGATAGGGCAGCACAACTTGCTGGCTATAGTGATCTACAAGGCGCAATTGATGATAAAAAAGAAAATAGAGAGAACAGATTTTCTAAGGCACAGCCTTTTTATTTGGTAATCGACGAAATAAATCGTGGTAATGTAGCCAATATTTTTGGCGAACTAATAACATTGATTGAAAAAGATAAGCGCCTTGGTGAAGAACAGGAAACTATAGTTAAACTGCCTTATTCAAAAAATTATTTTGGCGTGCCAGCAAACTTAATTTTAATTGGCACCATGAATACTGCTGACAGAAGCATTGAAGCACTTGATTCTGCTCTACGCCGTCGGTTTACATTTGTTGAAAAAGCGCCAAATTCTGAGATTTTGAGGCAGGCAAAATATCCACATATTGAAGTTGATTTGAAACTTATGTTAGAAACTATCAATAACCGAATAGAAATATTGCTAGATAAAGAACACCTGATAGGCCATTCTTACTTTATGAATATTAAAAATTTGAATGATATTCAAATGGCATTTAAGAATAAGATTATCCCCTTGCTGGCAGAATATTTCTATGGCAAACCGCAAATGATAGGCCTTATATTAGGCCCTTCATTTATAAATGTAAAAGAGCAGGTCAATCTTTTTGATGAGTTTGAAACGCCTTATTCTGATTTTACAGAAAAAAAATCTTATGAGATAACTATTCCAGATAATTGGCAAGCATACAAGGCAATTTATGGCGGTAATTAAAGTATTTGAGTTCTCTCATCTCGCAATAGACCAAACTTTTACACAAAAACATTTTGAACAACTGGTTAGATATAATGAAATACACGGTAATAAATTCTTCAATGTCGGAAATAAAAGAATTTATCTTAAAAATTACGTAGGAGTTATACAAGTTGGTAACTTGGTCATTGAAATCTTACCTAAATCAGACAAATCAAAAAATGAAGAAACAAAAAATAAGTGGCATAATGCGCTGATATACATGTTACATATATGCGGTTATCTACGTATTGAAAGCATAACAAGGGCAGACTTAAAATTACAAAACTTAACCTTAATAGATCTGTTTTACAAGATTTTTCTCGATGAAGTAAATCAAATTGTTCATCAGGGTCTTATTCGAAAATACAGGTATAAAACAGATAACCGACCCTACCTAAAAGGGAAATTACTTTTTAATAAACATATATCTGAAAATTATTTACATAAAGAGATGTTTTATACATCTGCTCAGGTATATGATCACAATAATGTCTATAATCAGATATTACTTAAGGCATTAAGGGTTTTAAAAATCACAGGCAAAGGCAACTCCCATTACAGTACAATATGTAATCTCATTTTCTGTTTTGATGAAATAGGCAATATCGAAGTTAACGATAAAACTTTTGATTCTCTTAGCTTTGCCAGAAATAACATGAAATATAAAAGCGCGATTACTCTTGCTCGTTTAATTCTGCAAAATTATTCACCAGATTTAAAAAATGGCCTAAATAATGTAATAGGTCTTTTGTTCGATATGAATACACTTTTTGAGAAAGTTGTTTATAAATTGTTAAAACCATATGAATGCATATATCAATCTAGTCAATTAAACCTGTCTCCCCAATATTCAAAAAAATTCTGGAATAGCAAGACTATTCGACCAGATATTCTAGGCGAGTATTGTACTAAAAAAAGTTCAGAAAAAGAATCCTTCATAATTGATACCAAGTGGAAAAGACCTCATGATGGTAACCCTACGGACGATGACTTGAAGCAAATGTTTGCTTATAATATACAATTTGGCGCACATCAAAGTATTCTGCTCTATCCAGATTGTGATGATCGGAAACAGAAAAATGGCTTTTATGGGAAATCTAAAGCCGTAGCGCCTGAATATGCAAATCATTCTTGTTCTACCTTTTATATTGATTTATTCAATTCAAATGGCAAAATAAATAAAAATGCGGGTGATGCTCTGTTCAAGTTTTTATTAGAAAATAAAAATAAAATAGAAATATGAAGAAGATAAAGGCATCAAATATATATGTTCCATTATGGATTCAAGTCATAAATCTGTATTATAACCAACCATCATAACCTAAGCTGTCATAAAAGAGTTTATACAACTGGTATCTTCGATTGTCAACGGCTTTTCGAAAAGCTTTAATTTTATTTCTGCTTCCCCATTCATTTATATCAACCGGCACATCATGCCAGTCGGCGGCGTTTAACAAAAAAGAAGCATCTTGAACATCGCCAATCGTTTGCATTGCATATTTATGCAAATATGACTCTTTTGGAATTTTAGTATTTCGTCTGCCTGTTAAAAATTTATCATTGATTGATTTATCTTGATCGCTTCGGTTCAAATCTTTTGGCCAATATCTAAAGTTACCGAAAGAACTTAGCAATGGTTTTTTATACGCAGAGAATAACTTTATATTAAAAACTCGATCCCTTAATTTTTTTATCATCCTGTTGCCATTCATCAAATTAGACGCCATAATGTGATCGGCGTCAAAAGGCTGAGATTCTTTATTTATAAATTTCGATGGATCATAATTAGGGTACCAATTGGTAAGTGGTTTTCGCTGGTTCCACATCAAGATAAGTCTTGCGTCGCCATTAAAAATATTAGTATCCCAACTTGGCTTTTCATCGTCAGAATTTAGCTCTTTCTTAAATTTGTGAGGTGTCCATATCTCTTTATCGCTATCATTCTCTGATATTGCCTTATAAAAAGCAAAGCCGGGCTTTCCTGATTTTTTATTTTCTTTTGCCAGCAAAAAAGGTTTTTTAATATACATAGATTTTTCGGTATCTAAATAAAGCATATCAAAAAAAGCGTAACGAATGAAGTCCAGTCTCTGATTTTTTGGCGGAATGTCGTTTTCTTCTATCCAGGCAATTATCGTATGCCATATTCGCCATCGCAAATCGTTAAGCATAACAAGCGGCAACCCAAAATCATTTTTTACTTGCGAATTGTATTCAAGCGTTTCTCTGGCTTTAATAATTAACTCTGTCTGAAAGGCTATGCTTTTATTCGAGACATTTTCAAGATATTTTTTTAATTTTCTTATAAATGGCTGGTCTTCACCTTTCTCTTTTTTTATCAAACTTCGAAATGTTTTTATATCCAATCGCTCAATGTCTTCTTTTTCTGTTTTCTTTTTTTCTTTTTTGTAGTTTGCTAATCTTACGCTGCTGTGTACAATTCGAACAGGGCTTAAAAGCTTACCTGATTTTTCATGACCGTAAACGCGCCATACTAAATTGTGCGCCATTGGCCAAATCATTTTTAAGCCCGAATAAAACAATTCGCCTGCCCCTAATATTTGACCTTCTTTATTGATTCTATTAAAAGACTCAGAAAGATCATGAATATCTAATACTTTATTTATTCGAAAAGCAGGAATTTTAAATTCTAGCATTTTTTGAATTGCGCTTGTGATGACGGTAAGTTCAGATTTTTGAATGAGTTTTTCGATATCTTTTTGTTTAAGTAATGGTTTCGGTAAGTATTCTTTGAAGTCTTTTTCTTCGTTTTTTTCAATTAAATTAATGAAAGTTCTAAAGGGTACAGGCAGCTTGGCTTTTACAGGCCAGGTCTCTATTAGATTTAAATCACCTTTTGGCCAGTCATCATAACCCAGCAAACGTAAAGCCTCCTTTACTTGCTTGCTGTCAAATGGCGTATCACCCCATGGCTTCAAACGGGTGCAAAGATGAAAAGAGTATAAAGGTTTTTCAGGTTCTTCTTGTTTATAGGCCAAATCTATCCACAGGCGGCCGCTGTCATTCATATTATAATGCCTTAAGCCCAGAGCGATAGAAGTTGATCTTTGCTGGCCGTCAATAATCAGATATTTAACATCTTTCTTTTTATTTAATTCTTCCTGTTCATTTGCCGCTTCTCTTGATGATTTTTGCATTTCTCGAACATACAAATTTTTAGCCTTGATTTTATCAGGCTTTACTAATAATAAAGAACCAACAGGAAATTCTCTTAGAATAGAATCCCAAAGCATTTCTACTTTTTCTTCGTTCCAAACCGCATCTCTTTGAAATGGCGGCAGCATGATCGTTGGCGATTTTGAGTTTATATTCTCTGCCAATTCAGTAATAGGAATAGCGCCTAATTGTAGATTCTGATCGAACCATTTATCTGTATTCATAATTTTGACTCCATGAATATGTCATTTTTCAAATTGTCAATTCTAATAGTGCTAAAAATCATTGAACTCAAACGACATAGGTGTGTCGTTTCTGAAGGCTTTGTATGGGTAAAGAGGCGATCCCATTTCTTATTCTGTTAGCCACGTATCTTACTTGCCCCGTTACGCAAGTTGGCGACTTGTGCTCGCGAAGCGGGCAAGCCATGTAGGCTTGTAGCCGTATCGAGGGGAGTGCGTGGCTAACAGAAAAAAATCGGCAGAAATATTCGCGAGTTCATGATCGCCTTCCTGACATCCATGTCGAAGTCGACATACAAAACATCCTGTTTTTGCGTCGCCTTCCTGACATCCATGTCGAAGTCGACATACAAAACATCCTGTTTTTAGTATGACCGTTACGCGATTGCCGGTTTATCTGATATGAAATTGATTCTCTGGTGATACCCATAAACCAGAACTCGCCGACGCCATGATGACGGTCGGTGTCTCGATTCTATGACTACTCATAAAATCGAGATGACCCCACGAATTACTGCCTTAGAGTATGCGTCTGAAGTAATTGACGAAGAGAAGGTAGTTTATCGGTAATAAGATTAATGAAATCGCAATTCACTTAAGCCCGCGATAACTATAAGATAGATTTGCTTTTATTTTATTGTTGTCTTAAAAGACTGCTTATTAACAATAAATTGTTGACTTTACGTAAACCTGAATTCTTTTTATACTATTTTTAAAAAAATGTATATATTATGATTAAACTTTCATGGATTAAAAGCAAGGTAAAAAAAGAAAAATATTTTTTCAGTTTTCATGGAGATAAAGAACGAATGGCCGATAATTTATTGATATCAGAAATTGAAACGGCTCTGTTAAAGGGACAGATATTAGAAGCATATCCCGATACCGGCAGAGGCGAGAGTTGTCTTGTCGTAGGCTATTCAGATTCAGGAAAACCCATACATATTGTATGCGGTAAGAAAAATAACGAATTATGTATTATAACTACTTATATTCCCAAGGCGCCAAAATTTAAAAACCCCTACGAGAGGAGCGAGTGAAATGAAAAAAATCTGTAATTTTTGCGGGAATAAAAATATTCATAAAAAAACAACTGATTATTTTTATCAATACAACGAAGAAATAATGTTATTTAAAAATGTACCTTGTGAAGAATGCGAATATTGCGGTGAAAAATATTTTGAAGCGGCCGTATTGAAAAAAATTGAAAAAGAATTTTCTGATATTGTTATTGAATCGAAGAAAAAACCCAAGAAAAGAATAAAAATATCTGTTGAAGAATATATTGCATAGTTTATTAATATATCAATATGCCGGTTATCAAAGAAGAAAATAAAATAAATCAGAAAAAATTATTGCAAGTCATAAAAAGCTGGAAGCAAAAAGCCCGCGATAATTATAAGATAGATATGATTGCCTTATTTGGCTCATGGGCCAAAGGCGAAGCAAAACCCGATAGCGATATAGACATTCTTATTAATTTCTTGCCAGAGGCTTCTCTTTTTGACTGGGTAAATCTTGCGCAAGATATGGAAGAAGAACTTCATCATCGCGTTGATCTTGTACCGCAAAGCAATTTGAAGCAAAACCTTAGATCGTATATAGAAAATGACCTGATACCTCTATGAGAGATTATAAAATATATATTCTTGAAATAATAGAAAATCTCGCTGATATAAAAGAATTTGTAAAAGATATGAATTTTGAGTCTTTTTATGAAGATAAAAAAACTCAAAATGCCGTTATTCGATCATTTGAAGTAATTGGCGAAGCTGCTAAAAATATTCCGAAAGAAATTTATGAACAATATCCCGATGTCCCATGGAAAACGCTTGCCGGTTTTAGGGATAGATTGATTCACGCGTATTTTGATGTAAACCTTGATATTGTATGGAGCGCTGTTCAACAGGTTGATAGTTTACTTCAAAAATTACAATAAATTTATATTATTCACGTTCTCAAGCGTCTACTCTCTCTATTTAAAAGACTGGTGGCCGGCAAATGTTGAATTAAATATCAAAATCTATAATTTTTCTGAAAAAGTCACATATGAACTCTTGCAAATTCTTGAAGATTTAATCTGGGATGAAATGCATCCGTTATTCGGCAAAAAGGCCAGACTTTCAATAAGAAGATTACTA
>JAOUOT010000037.1 GCA_029880265.1 Spirochaetia bacterium
CAAAAGTTGTTATTGACGAGGCGATAAGACTGGCGAAAGAATTTGCTGAAGAAGAATCAAGCCGTTATATAAACGGGATGCTTGACAACTATTGCAAAAAAAACATCAAAGAATAATGACAGATTCAAAAGAACAAATTAAAAAAACAAGAATTTTCGGCCTTGAAGACGATTCGGCCAAACCCGCAGAGTTCCCTCAATATAAGGGAAAGAAAACGCCGTGGTTTTTTTATCTGCCTATTTTACTGCTATTATTCAGCATGACGGGCGGGGTTATCTGGTATGTTTATTATAAAAAAGAAGTTTCTGAAAACTTATCAAGGCTAAGCGGCATAAAACTTCCCGGCAGCGCCGATTTGAAAGCCGAAAAACCCTCCGAATCAGAAATTCCCGACGATAAAGATCTGCAAGAGGCCATACTGCTTTATAATCAAAATTATACTAAAGCCGCAAAATCTGCTTTTGAAGAAATCATTCAAAGCGTAAAACCCAATGTTGTAAAATCATTTGCCATGGTTTTTCAGGGAATCATTGCCGACGAAGAAGGCAAGTTTGATAAGGCGATAGATTATTTTAAAAGAGCGATTTCATTAAACTCTGATAATTTTTACGCCCATTACAATATGGCGATCGCTCTTCGTCACAAGGGGATGTTTGAAGAAGCTATGAGCTACCTTGAAACGGCAAAAAAATTAAGGCCCGATAAATTAGAATCGACAATTTTTAAAGGCTCTCTGCAATATGAAACCGACGATTTAGAAAGCGCGGAACAAACATTTCAAGGCGCGGCCTCTGAAGGCAGCGGAAACCCCATGGCGCTTTATAATCTGGGAATGGTTTATAAAAAGCAGGGTAAGATGGCCGAGGCAAAAGCGGCGTTTTTAGAAGCTCTCGAGAAAGAACCTGCAGGCGAAATCGCCTACAAATCGGCCTCGCAGCTTGGCGTCATACACGCCATTCAGGGAGATTATCCCAACGCTAAATTTTATTTTCAAAAAGCGATTCAACTTGCGCCGCAAAATTCTAAATATTACTATAACCTTGCCCTTGTCGAATATAAAACCGGAAATAAACAAGAAGCCTTAAAAAACCTTGAAAGAGCCGTTAAAACGGGAGATAAAAATATTGAAACATATATTTATATTTCAAAACTTTACGCCGAACTAGGCGACGCCCAAAGCGCCGAGGCAGCCTTAAGAGTAGCGCGAGAACAGGCCCCGAAAAACACGCGTATTTTAGCGAGCCTTGCCGATATGCTGATAGCCCAAGCCAAATGGGACGAGGCAATTACCATACTAAACGAAGTTATAGATAACTCGACGCAAACCCTTGAAAAAGCCGACGCTCTTTATAATTTAGGAAAGGTTTACACAGAAATAAAAGACTGGGAAAGCGCCCAAGACGCCTTAGAGCGCTCTTACAAATTAAACAGAATTGACGAAAACGCTCTTATCGCTCTCGGCAATCTTTACTTTAAAAAAGGAAACGGTCATAACGCTATTGAATTATACAAACAGGCTTTGCGTATTAATCCCGATAATCTGAACGTTTTAAAAGCGCAGTCTCAGCTTTATTTAGATTTGGGTCTTTTAACCGAAGCCGAACTTTCTCTTAAAAATCTTCTGGAACATCCGCTTAAATCAAAAGAATTTGTCGACGACGCATATTTTAAACTCGGTGAAATTTCTTATAAAAGGAAAGCATACGATACCGCAATAACCTATTTTGAGCGTTCGGCAAAAGCTCCCGATTTAGAAATGCAGTACGCTTCTTATCTTTATATCGCAGAATGCATGATCGAAACCCAAAAACCGTCGGTAATCACGCTTGAAAATATTGAAAAAGGAATCGCCCTGAAACCCCGCGATTTAAATGCGCGCCTTTTAAGGGTGCGCGCCCTTCTTAAAGACGGAGGAATTTCTTCGCAAGAAAAAGCCGAAGAAGAGCTTACCACGATCATAGAAACCGGAGAAACCCCTTCTCTTTTGTCGAAAGCTTTAACTTTCAGGGGCATTATTCATTATAAGCAAGGTCTATACTCAAAAGCTCTCGACGATTTCAACCGCGCCGTCGAATTGGACCCGTCAAATACTCAGGCTTTTGAAAATAAACGCATAACCGCCGAAAGGCTTGAAAGAGAGCTATAATCGCTCAAAACAAAGCGCCGCCGCGCCTTTTATGCCCGAACCTTCGTCGCCCTTTGTAAATTTTATTTTGCATATTTTTTTAACTTCTTTAAATGTATACTTTTCTACGGTTTTATTTATATGACTTTCTAAGTATTTCGAAGCCGAAGACATACCGCCGGTTATGATAATGAGCCGCAAATTTAACAGAGTAATTAAATTTGAAATCATAAGGCCCAGGCTTACACCGGCTATCTCAAAAGTTTTTAAGGCATATTTATCTTTCTTTTTTGCCGTCTGGTATATTTCAAACGCTGAAAATGTTTTTTTGTTTTTTTTTGGCCCAAGACCGCCCGTTGAAAAATAAGAAAAATATTTTTCAACGCCCGTCGCCGAGGCCATGGTTTCTAGACATCCCGTAAGGCCGCAGCCGCATTGAAACAGGGGGATGTTTTTTTCAAATAAATCTTTATTGTACGCCGGTAGGTGCCCTATTTCAAAAGCGTTGCCTTTATATCCCCTGAACAATTTATCGTTTATTACAAGCCCTCCCCCGACGCCGGTGCCGAGGGTTATTACGGCAAAATCTTCAACGCCTTTGCCAAGGCCAAAATATTTCTCTCCTAAAGCGGCGCATGACGCGTCGTTATCAAGATAAAAGTCTATTTTTTTATACCGTTTTTTCAGATTCTCGATAATTTTCAAATTTTTTATTTTTCTTAAGTTTGCCGATTTTTTAATTATCCCCTTTTCAATATCTATGGGTCCGGGGCTTCCTATGCCTGCATTTCTTAAGTCGGGATAGTTCAATAAAAAATTATCTATAATTTCATAAAAGCTTTTTAATATTTCATCATTTGTCATTGAAGATACGACAGGTTTTCTGGTTATATGGTCGATTTTTCCCGTTTGCGAAACAATTCCCGCTTTAATGGACGTTCCCCCTAGATCAATGCCAAGAACCTTGCCGTTCATTTGATTTTTATCTTATCTTGTTGATTTCAAAAGAGCAAAACTGCGCCCCTTCTTTTGAGCATGTTTTTTCAAACGCAACCGGGGTTTCTGATATATGCTTTTCTATCAAATCGATCTTTTCTTCAAACAGGGTTTCTGTTTCTGTACAATGGGCCAGAAACCAGACCGCTTCAATAAAACCGGTTATAAAAGAACAATGCGAATTGGCCTCTTTTTTTTCGCTTATATATTTGGCTTCAAACGATTGTCTTACCTTAATATGAGCCTTAGTTTTTTTTCCGTAAGCGTTTAATTCAAAAATTCCCCATCCTTCGGCGCTAAGTATTGCAAGTAAAATTTCGATTCTTTCCTGTTCTGTCAGAATTTCAAAAGAACTTTTTACGGGTCTTAAAAGTTTTAAAAAAGATAAAAGCGAAGAGCTAAAACCGGCTTTTTTTACTTCTCGAAGCATTACGCTTCCTTTTTTTTCTGAAAGCTCAATAAGATATCTTGCGTATTCGTCAAAATAGCGCACAAGACTGGTATCATTCAGATGAATTTTACCGTCGGCCGATGAAAACTCTTTTCCCTTAAGAAAGATTAAAATATCTGTAAAAACCTTGTTCATAATATTTTTTATAGATTTGTAATTTCAAAAAAACAGTACTCGTCTTCCATCGCGCAGCAATTTTTTTCGATAACCGCAATTTTATTTTTTATTTCATCTTTATCTATTTTTTTTATAAATGCGTAAACCGCCGCCAGATATCCAGCCGCGAAATGACAAGCAGGCTCTTTTTGTTTTCCGAAGATGTTAAAAGTTTCTTCGGCCATATAGCTTTTTTTAAGATGAAACAGGTTCTGTGAATCGTCATGAGATTTAAAAAATATTCCCATGCCCAAAGTTCTAAATAACTGAAAGGCTGTTTTATAAACAAGCTGTTCGTCATTGTCTTTTTCAATATCAAAAATTGTTAAAAGCATATTCATGCCTACTTCGGCCGCTTTTTGCCGAATTTGTTCGATATCTTCAGAGTTTATCAGATATTTTTGTAAAATGGCCTCAAAGGCGGGGTCGGCAAACAAAAAGCTATGACCGTTAATTGAAACCATACCGGTTTCTTTATCTCTTTTTACTTTCATCAGAGAATATTTTTTATTTTTTTTAGGTTTCTCTTTGTGGCTATCTTCCTGCTGCACAATTTCATGCTCTTCATTTTCAATAGATTCTACGACATCTTCCGTTTCTGACTTTTCAGGCTTTTCAGGCTTTTCAGGCTTTTTTAAGAGAATCTCATAAGCTTCATTGACAATATTTGACAAAACATCGTCTTCGGTTATTTCATTCGCCTTTTCTTCAAGCTGTCTGCCTATTAACAGATACAGTCTTTCTTTTTGTATAGCCTCAAGATCGCCTTCTTTGACAGAATCGCTGACTTTTTCAAAAAGGTTTTTAATGGCTAAAGACATATACTATAATCTAAATCTATCTAAAGGAAATTTCAAACAAATTTCGCTGATTTCATTTTTTACCCTTGACGCGGTATTTTCATCAGACGGATTTTCAAGAACGTCTGCAATCCAGCCGCCTACTTTTTTAAATTCTTCTTCGTTAAAACCTCTGGTCGTAAGCGCGGGAGAGCCTAATCTTATGCCGCTGGCGACCATCGGAGGGTTCGGGTCAAACGGAATCGCGTTTTTATTTGTGGTAAGACCCACGCTTTCAAGTAGCTCTTGGGCGTCTTTGCCCGTAACTTTTTTTGTGCTGAAAGTATCTACGAGCATTAAATGATTATCAGTGCCGCCCGATACAATTTTAAGCCCCCTTGATAACAAGGTATCAGATAATACTTTCGCGTTTCTTACGACACGCTTCTGGTATTCTACAAAGTCGTCTTTTAAAGCTTCGCCAAAGGCCACGGCCTTAGCCGCAATCACATGCATCAACGGCCCGCCCTGCACCCCGGGAAAAACTCTTGAATTTAATTTTTTAAAAAAGTTTTCGTCGTTTGACACAATCAAACCGCCCCTTGGTCCTCTTAAGGTTTTATGAGTAGTGGTTGTTACAAATTCGGCATATTCTACCGGCGATGGATGCAGCTTTGCCGCCACGAGACCCGCTATATGGGCCATATCAACCATTAAATAGGCTCCGTTTTCTTTGGCAATTTCGGCAAATTTAGAAAAATCAATGGTTCGAGGATAAGCAGAAGCGCCGGCCACAATTAATTTAGGTTTATGTTCTTTTGCTTTTTTAGCGATACCGTCATAATCTATCTGACAGTCGCTTTCTTTAACGCCGTATGAGACCACATTAAAATAAAGACCCGAAAAATTTACCTTAGAGCCATGCGTCAAATGCCCGCCGTGAGCGAGATCCATACCCATGAAAGTATCGCCCGGTTTTAAACATGCCAAAAAAACGGCCATATTTGCCTGCGCCCCGCTGTGAGGCTGAACATTGGCGTACTGGGTTCCAAAAATTTTGTTTGCCCTCTCGATAGCGATATTTTCTATCATATCAGAAGGTTCGCAGCCCCCGTAATATCTTTTACCGGGATAACCTTCGGCATACTTGTTGGTTAAGGTCGCTGTATACGCTTCTAACACGGCCTGCGAGACCATGTTTTCAGAGGCAATCAGCTCTAAATAATTTTCTTCTCGTTCGTCTTCGGCTTTTAACGCTTTAAAAACCTGAGGATCGTTTTTTTCTATTATTGAATAAGACATATGCCGATGTGAAAAGCTTCTATAAATTGAAAAGGCTTTTTCATATTATTGGCGAAATATCAAGAGCAAAGCCCGATGCCGGTATGCTTATATTTGAATATTCGTTAACAAGTTCATCATATGAACCGCCTCTTAAAACGGGAAATGACTGTTTTTCGACATAACCTTCAAAAAAATAGCCGGTATAGTAGCGCACCTTAGGGAACAGTACAGGCTCCCATTGAATGGGAATTTTTTTATTTCTTAGGCTTTCAGAAAGATTATACGAACTTTCCATTTCTTGTCTTAAATTTTGCAGAAAATCTTGAAACTCATTTTGTTCGCATTTCTGAACGATTTCGTCAAAACGCTCAAACCATCGGTCAAGATTCATCGGATAAAAAAGATGCATGCTTAACGACAAAGAAAATTCTTCAGATAAACCTTTCGTTTGAAAAAAATCAGAAAGAGCGACAGCGTCTTTATGCTTTACCCATTCGCCAAACTCTTTATTTTCGACAAATTTTTCAAGGGCGGTAAAAACCGAGGCGTCGCTTAAAAGCATTTCGTAATTATGTTCAAAGGTTTGCGATAAAATTTCGTCGGCCAAAATTACCAGTTCGGTAACGGCTTTTTCTGATTCGCAGCCGATATTTTCGGCCCCAATCTGAAAAACTTCTCTTAATGAAGGGTAACTTTTTTGAATATCGCGAAAAACCGGCGCCATATAATAAAGTTTTCTTTTTCGGCTTTCAACCTCGGCTTCTTCAAACTGGTTTATATAGCCCTTAATAACCTGAACGGTAATATCGTTTCTTAACGATAAATCGTCGCCAAGATGATCGCGCATCTTAAAAGAATCGTAACCTCCGAAAACTTCAAAAGTCTCGGGATAATCAACGGCCGCCGGCATGATTCTTTCATACCCCGCTTTTTCGATTAATGTCTGGGACGCTCTTGCCTTTTCTTGCAGGACCTTTGTCGATTCGACATTTAAAAAAGAAAACCCGTACGGAAGTCTTCTGCGTCTAAACTGTTTATGCATTATGAGTTCTCTCCGTATAAAATTTCTTCGGCGGCGCCGACGCCCACGCCCCATTCAAAAGAATAATTTTGTTTTTTCAGGCAGCCCTCTAGGGCCGCAAAAAATACCACAATATCGCTTGAATCGACATAGCCCAAGGTTCCTACTCTGAATATTTTACCTTTGACTTCATCTTGCCCGCCGGCAATAGTAACGCCGTAAATTTCTTTTAGATCATTGACAAGTCTTTCGCCGTCGATTCCCTCGGGAACGACACCCGCCGTCACTGACACCGAAGGAGACGAGCTAAAAAGTTTAATATTTAACGCGTCAAGGCCCGCGTGAATGGCTTTCATGAGTTTTTTGTTTTTATCGTATAAATTCTGCCAGCCGTATTCTTTCATCATCATAAGCGAAGTATACAAGCCGTCTATCAGCGTAATGGCGGGCGTATAGGCCGTAGTATTTTTTTTCAGAGCCTTTAGTTCTGCCTGCGCGTTAAAATAATATTTCGGCAGATTAGCAGATTTCATTTTTTCTTCGGCTCTTTCTGAAAACCATAGAAAAGAAAGTCCCGGCGGCAGCATCAAAGATTTTTGCGAACCGCCCACGATAACGTCAATTTTCCAGTCGTCAGACTTAAGAGGTACAACGCCAAGAGCCGATATCGCGTCGACAATCAAAAGCGCGTTTGTTTTAGAAACAATTTGAGCGGTTTTTTCAACGTCATGCATGGCCGCTGTTGAGGTTTCTGAATACTGCATCATTACCGATTTGATATTAGGGTTTGACTTTAAAGCGTTTTCAACGTCTTCGACATTTAATCCGCCGCCCCATTTTATATCGATATAAACAGGTTTTAGGCCGTAAGCTTCTGAAATCTCGCCCCATCTTTCGCCGAATTTACCGCCTCTGACAATAAGAACTTCATCAGCCGCGCTGTGACAATTGACAATGGCGGCTTCCATCGCTCCGGTACCCGAACTGGCAAAAGTAATTACCGGTCTTTGGGTCATGAATAATTCTTTTAGAAGTTTTTGTACTTTCGCAAATTTTTCTTCAAACTGCGCGGTTCTGTGATGAATCAAGGGTTTTGCCATGCTCAGCAAAACCTCTGAAGGAGCCTGAACCGGCCCGGGGGCCAATAAATAATTCTTTTTCATATACTTTCCTTATTATTGCAGCGCCTCTAATTTCAATACCGACTTTACCGGTTTAATAACAAACGAAAGAAGCGCAAGCCTGTTTTGCTTTATTTTTTCATCGTCAACCATGACCATAACATTGTCAAAAAACTCATCGACGTCTTTTTTTGATTTGGCCAAAGATAAAAAGAATTTCTCGTAATCTGATATACTCATTTGCGGATGGATTAACTTTTGAAATTCTTCGGCGTATTTATAAAGAGAAGACTCTTCATTTTCTACAAACGCCGAAACGTCAAGCTGAGTCTTCTCGGCCGAAAAATTTTTTGCTTTCAAAGCGTCTTCTACGATATTGTTCATTCTTTTAAAAGCGGTCATTAAATCTCCAAATTCGGGATCAGATTGAATATCTTTCAGCGCGAACAGTTTACAGTATAAATCATAAATATCGCTGCCTTCAGATTCAAGGCCGGCGGCAATCAATTTTTTATTAAAGCCCTCTTTTTCAAAAATGGTTCCGATTCTGGCCCTGAAGAATATCCAGATTTCTTTTTGAACTTCTTTGTTTTTATTTTGAAACTTTTCGGGATAAATTTCAGAAAAACCCTCTATAAATTTCTGAAAAGAAAATTTTAATTCGTTCTTAATGATAATTTCAATCGCGTATAATGCCTGCCTTCTTAAGCCAAAAGGATCCTGACTTGCCGTCGGATTTTTGCCGAGAAGAAATCCGCCGTAGATATTGTCAAACTTTTCAGATAAAGAGAGCAAAACGCCCAAATCGGTATCGGGCATACTATCGCCCTGCCTTCTCGGCAGATAATGTTCAAAGATGGCGTCGCATACGCTTTTATCTTCTTTATCGTATTGGGCGTAAATTTTACCGATTTCTCCCTGAAGATGATCAAACTCATATACAAGATTTGTCGTTAAATCGGTTTTCAGTAAATCGCAGGCCCTTTTGATATTTTTATCTTCAATTTTTTGAAAATAAGCGTTCTCGTTTTTTAACAGGGCGGCTATTTCTTTGAGCCTTTCCTGCTTTTCAAAAAGACTTCCGAGACCTTCTTGAAAAAGAACTTTTTTTAATTTTTCAATTCTCTCTGATAAAGAAATTTTTCTGTCTTCCTGAAAGAAAAAACTTCCGTCGCTTAAACGCGCCTTTAAAACCCGCTCATTGCCGGTTTTGATATTTTGACGCGTTTCTTTTTCTGAAACATCCTGGTTTGAAACAATTAAAAATTTTGAGCTTAAGCTGCCGTTTTTTTCGCGCATTCCAAAATACTTCTGGTGTTCCTGCATTTCAGATAAGGTTACAATATCGGGAAGCTCTAAATATTCTTTGGGAAATTCAGCGGTTACAATCTGAGGTTTTTCGACTAAAAAATTCACTTCATCTAAAAGTTCAGGCGAAAGTACCGGCTTAAGGCTGTTTTCTTCGGCTGTTTTAATAAGCTCTTTTTCAATAAATTCTTTTCTCTCGTTATGATTTACAATGACGCCATTGTTTCGAAGAAGCGTAAAATAATCTTCGGGATTTTTTATTTTTTCAAATTTCATACCCGTCGCGAAAGAAACGCAAATTCCTTCGCCGCGGTTAATCACGTCCCATAATGAACCCGAAAAAGACAGCTCTTTGTTATCAAGCATGGCAAAATACTGTATGATTGGCCTTGCGTATTCAATGTCAAGATCGCCCCATCTCATGGTTTTCTTAAACTCAAGAGACTTTATAAGTTTTTCAAAAATTCCGGGAAGAACCTCTTCTGTTTTTTGACCGCCTTTTTTAACAAGAGCCGTGGCGTATTCTGTTTTGCCCATCTCTTCAAAAGTTATTTTTTCAACCGGCAAATTCGCTTTTTGAGAAAAACCTTCAAGAGCTTTTGTCGGTTTGTTTTCTTTATCAAAACAAATATTTTTAGGGGGTCCCTTTATTTTTTCTTCTACGACTGACTGCGTAAGAGACGCTTGTTTGACGTATACATACATCCGCCTCGGCGACGCGCCTATCTCATAAGATTCATATTCAATCTGGTTTTCTTTTAAAAAAAGAGGCAGATTTTTTTCAACCTGCCTTACCGCGTCTTTCTGGTATGACGCGGGAATTTCTTCTGTATAAAGTTCAAATATAAAATCTGCTTTCGCTAAGGCGTCTTTCATATGCCTTTTTTTTATTTTAAGATCATGCGAAAAGCAGGATTTAATAATTTAGATATCAACTGAAACTATGACTATTAATCACAATTTTCTTTTTCAATAATTTTTCAATCTGATAAATTGATTTCATCTCGGCTTTATCGGCAAATGTATAAGCGATGCCTGTATTAGCCGCGCGCCCTGTGCGCCCTATTCTATGAATATAGGTTTCAGGAGTGTCGGGAACATCAAAATTAATTACATGAGAAATTGACGCAATATCAATACCGCGAGCGGCAATATCGGTCGCTACCATTACCTGGTACTTCCCTTTTTTAAAACCATCTACAGCGTTTCGTCTCTGGTTAATAGAAAGGTTCCCATGAAGAGCCGTTACATTTAACCCGCCCTTTGCCAATTTCTGAGCAAGATATATGGTTCTTTGTTTTGTTCGGGTAAATACCAATGTAGAATATGAGTTTTCATTTCTAATAATATGCTTGAGTAAATTAGATTTTTGCTTCTGATCTATCGTATACAAAGAATGGGTCACTTGTTTTGTGGCCTCAGATCTGCTGACCTCTATCTGCTTCGGCTTTGTTTGAATGGTCATTGCCAGCTTTCGTATCTGCTCAGGCATGGTCGCCGAAAAAAGAAGCGTCTGCCTTTTAAGCGGTAACATTGAAGTTATTTTCTTTATATCGGGCAAAAAACCCATGTCAAGCATCTGATCAGCTTCGTCGAGAACATATGTTTCGACTTTTGAAAGATCAATTGTTTTTCGTGCAAGATGATCGAGCAATCTGCCGGGACATCCTACAACGATATCAACACCTTTATTTAGCTCTTTAATCTGACGGCTTATACTGACCCCGCCAAAAATAGTCGCGCTGCGAATGCCCGAAGGGCCTCCGAAGGAAATAATTACTTCATTAATTTGCTCTGCCAGCTCTCGCGTTGGCGCTACAATTAACGCTTTAATAGACTTTCTATCATTTTTGTTTTGTGAAATGATATTGTGGTGTAAAATAGGTAAAACAAACGCCGCTGTTTTACCGGTACCCGTCTGGGCGATTCCTGTAATATCTTGTCGCTGTAGAATAATAGGAATGGCTTGTTTTTGAATCGGGGTGGGTTGAACAAACCCGAGTTTTTCAACCCGGGTTAATAGTTCTTTGTGTAATTCTAATGAGATAAAACTCATAATCAAATTACCAGCGACGGTTTCGGTTTGAGCCGCCGGCAGGTTTTTGCTGAGCTTCATTTACTTTAATTTCTCGCCCATTAACTTCTTTTCCGTTCAGTTTAGAAATTGCTTTAATTCCTTCGCTTTTTTCGCTCATTTCGACAAATCCGAAGCCTTTTGATCGGCCCGAGTCGCGGTCGGTGATAATATTTGCGCTAACTACATTGCCAAATTCGGCAAAAAGATCGTGCAGTGATTGATTTGTGGTCTCATAATCGAGATTCCCTACGTATATGTTCATAATATACTCCTGTGTTTTTAAATTTAGTTAAATGATATTAAAGTTGTAAGGAATAAAAAACGAGCCAGTCAAAAGCTATGAAAACAGTCAATCAGAAAGTATTATATTCAAGAAAATTCAAAATCATCTAATCTAGAACCTTATTTCACTATAGAAGATATCGTGTCAAGCGTTATTTATATAAAATTCCAAAGACGACTCGCTTTTAAAATACGATATCCGCGTATAATGCTAAAATAGATTATTTCAAATGGCCTTCACTAATTTAATAGCTTCCTGTTTTCCTGATCGGTGTATTTTTCTTATTTCAAACTAAAGTAGAGTCAACTGTGATATTTCGATTTAACACAAAAAAATGCGTCTATTTATGATAGACGTCAGGTATAAACAGTATTTAAATGATCTTTTTTTGACGACATCATAGACAGATACTAATTAGGCATGAAAATGCCTGATGAACTTTACAAAATGGAAAGACCTATCATATTAAATAAATTGATTCTTCTTACTGCTTTGATTTCGCCTGTTTTTGCGCAGACGCCTCTTAGGGTTTCTAATTCATTAAATAATTACCCCCTTGGCAAA
>JAOUOT010000024.1 GCA_029880265.1 Spirochaetia bacterium
GGTTGATTTCTTTTTATAATACATTCTCTTATATTCTTTTTTATTGTCAAATTCATATAAGCCTTTCATGCTCAATTGCCTTAAACATTCATAAGATACAATAGACACGGCATTTGATAAATTCAAGGAACGCACCATCCCCCGCATGGGTATTTTAACGGTTTTATCGCCCATCTTAAGCAGCTTCGGCGGAAGCCCCGCCGTTTCATTGCCAAAGATAAGTATATCGTTTGGGTCAAATTCAAAATCCCACAGGTTTGTATCGCTTTCTTTTGAAAACATAATTTTTCTTCTATTGAGGTTCTCTCTCCAGAAATTTTTGAATCTGATTTCATGAGAAAATCTTAAATGTTCCCAGTAATCAAGCCCCGCCCTTTTTAAACTTTTCTCGTCAAGTGAAAACGCCGGTCTTCCCAAAATCGTCAATGGCAAATCAATGCCCACGCAAAGTCTTGCAACATTTCCCGTATTTGGAGGAATCTGCGGTTTATACAACACAATCAAAGGCTCATTACCGGCGCGCATGATAGAACATTTCTGCTATTGAGAAGGCTCTGTCAATCCGATAATAATTATAAAAAATGCGCATAGAACAACGTTTTTTCAGCTATATTACGCTTCTACTTCTTTTTACGGGAATAGGCTATACTTTTTGGCCCGAGTTTTTTGTAAAAAAAAATTATAATACATACATAGTAAAACCGGTATCAAAATTATTTTCTTCTAAAAAAGAAAAAAGTTCAAAAGAATGCGACTGCAGACCCTCCTCTACTTCAGATTGGTTTCAAAAAATAAAAAGTTTTTCTTTAATGAACGAGGTCAAAAACCTCAAAAATCAAACAAAAACAAATTTAAATAGCCGTTTTTCAAAAACTCAGGCAAAATTTAAGAAACTTGAAAAGTTAATGAAAATTAAAAATTGATTATGCGAAAAAATAATTTAATTATAAAATATATCTTATTCTTTTTTTTATTGTTTCAAACCATATATTCTGAAACGATAAAAGATAAACCGGCAGAATTGTTCAGTTTTGATCATCATTCAAATACCGCTAAGATACTTTTACACGAAACTTCAATAAAAAGCCTATTTCAAAAAAAATCCCGATGGAACATGGTTGATTCAAAAAGAAATGTATTGGCCGTTTTTCAAGTCATCGAAACTCATACTCTGAATAATAATTTTTATCTGACAGGATTTTTAAGCGAAATAAATTCGACCCTTTATGTCGGGCTAAAGCTTTCGCTTTCTATAAAAAAAGATAAAACTATTTCGCTGCCCGATCGTTTCAAACCTCAAAAAAAAAGACACCCTTATTCTATTAATGAAAAAGATCAAAGCCATATGATTTTAGTGGCTGAGGGACCTTTTATTTTCGGCTCTGATATTTTAGGGACAGTTCATTACACGGTGGGAATACAAAGAGCCCGCGACGAAGTTATGCAATTGACGGGTTCAAAAAGAATAAAATATATTATTCTTCCCGATTTTTATATAGATAAAAACGAAATAACGCACGGACAATATGGCATTTTTTTAAGAGAGACAGGAACCGAACCTCCTCCTAATTTTTCATGGGATACACATTATGAAATCCCGGTTTCAAATGTCAGCTATAATAACGCCGAAGAATACTGTAAATGGGCAGACAAAAGACTTCCCACTGAACTGGAATGGGAAAAATCTGCCCGCGGTTCGGGTCTTCATTCTTATATTTCCTCTGAAAATGAACGAGAATATATTGAAAATATAAATATTTATCCCACGGGACTTGAATTTGATTCAGAAAAATGCGTAACGCTGGAAAAAGAAATGTTGAATCCGGTGAAAATTTCAGAATTAAAAGATCATAATGTCTACGGAATAACCGGCATGTGCGGCAACGCCGCCGAATGGACATCAAGCTGGTTTCTGCCTTACCGGGGCAATTCAATTCCAAACGATCTTTACGGAAAACGCTTTAAGGTAATTAAAGGCGGGGCCTATAATCTCCCTTTTAATTTCACAAAATCATACGAAAGAATTCCCGGCGGCATGCCTTCTCTTGATAACGACTATAAAGCCGGATTTCGGTGCGTAAAGCAGACCGAAATTTAAGCGTTAATTTACTTTTTAAAGAATTCTTTTAATACAATTTCAATTTTGCTTACCTTGTTTTCTTCAACCGTAATTTCTTTATCATACGGCTTACTGAAAACGCCTACGCCTCCCCTGACAAAAACAGTATAATTGCCCGGTTTTAACTCTTTAAAAGCAAAGGCCCCTTCTTTATCAGATTTCACCATCGGTTGTTTCGGAATTCTTATCGGTTTTAAGAAAATCATTAAATTAGGAACAGGGTTCGAAAAATTACCCAGCCAGACATGCCCTTCAATACTGCCTCTTCCGTTTCTTGAAACCACAACCCTTTCGGTTATGGTCTGGTCTTTTTCAATGCCTGTTTTTAATATCTTGTCGGGATATCTGTCAGCTTTAATTGAAATATTATGCACTCCGGTTGGAATCTTAGAAAAGGTTATAACGGCGACGTTCCCCCAGTCTTTGTCTTTTTTCCAGTTAACTTTCCCTGATATTTTTTTCTCATTTAAATAAACTTGCGGTTCTTTACCTTCTGTAATATCATAGCGGTAAGTCGTATCTAAAACCAGCGTACCGGTATAGTTATTATTGAGATTTACCGGCTCTTCATGCGTAATGGGGGGGTTGACCTCTTGTTCCGCTTCAGGAATTGTAACCTGCGGCACCGGAGCGTTCTCAACAGGAGGCTTTGAATCGTCTACAACAGGCGGCGGCGCAGATTCAACGACGGTAGTTTGAGCAACTTGGGCAGCCGCAGTTTCTGAACTTGTAACGGCAACCGCCTGCGGCTGAGGCTTGGGTTCGCCTACAAAAAAGAATCCTGATGCGTTGCCTGATATTTGCGGATGCTGGTTATGTTTTACTTTTTTAGCGGTTTTTATGGTATCGTTTCTCGCCTTAAAAAACGCTTCATATGCAGTTATTATTTTATCGTTATTTAAATCGGCCTTTAATATAGCTTCTGAAAAATAATACGTAAATAAGCCGTGCTCTACGGGTTTGCTGAGTTCTATTGAAGTTTCATTATCGTCAGAAGAGCCGATAACGACTTTATTTTGAAAATAAACATCTTCAACATTTTCAAGCACCACGCTGTCATACCCTTCGGGTATCGGGATATTGCCTGAACCTCTGACCTGGGCGCCTTTTTTAGCGAAACCTCCCGAATAACAGGCGTCAAAAATAAGAATAGCTTTTTTAGTTTTTATATCTTTTAGCCATTCGTTTAATTCTTCATCTGAAACATGGGGTCTGAAAAACATAATCAAATAATTACGCATACCGTTTTTAGCCTTCGGGTCGCGTAAAAATGCGCCATGTCCAGAAAAATACACGAAAACCTGATCGCCCTTTTTTACGGTAGTTCCTAGCCAATCGACAAATTGTTTTTTTAAGTTATTTCTTGTTACGTCTTTTCCTAAGAAAACCCGCACATTATTAGATTTAAAATTTCCAGTTTTTACAATTTGTTCTTTCATCTTTTTCGCGTCTTTTTCGCACAAATTCAGATCGTCAATGGGAGATTCGCCTTGATAATTTGTGCCGAAAACCAGTGCGTATTTTTCTGCGCTTAAGCTTGAAAACGCCGCCAATATTGTCATCATAAAAACAGAAGAAACCAGATTTTGAATATGTTTTTTCATTTGAACCGCCTTTTTACATAAATGAATTTAAAGAACAATACTCTTTTTAATAACGATATAATTTTACAAGAATTTTTTTATTTTATTTAAGAAAAATATTTCATCAGCATGTCTCTTAAATCGTCAAACACAATCGGTTTTGACAAAAAATCGTCCATGCCCGCTTTCAGACATTTATCTTTATTATCAAGCTGAGCGTCTGCCGTAAGAGCAATTATAATTAAGTTATTATTTTTTTTATTTTCTCTTATCTGTTGAGTTACGGCATAACCGTCTTTACCCGGCATTTGACAATCCATAAAAATAATGTTATAATTTTTATTTTCAACGGCGCTTAAGGCTTCGTGACCGTTTGAAGCGACATCGGGCTTATATCCAAGCCTGTTCAACATGCTTACGGCTACCTTTTGACCCACAAAATCATCTTCAACAAGCAATATTTTCTGTTTTGTTTTATATTCAATTTCATCTAATTCATATTGTGAAATAAGTCGTTTCTCATTTTTAGACAGCTCTAATACTTTCAGTATACACGCTATTACCCGCTGCGTACCGGCAGGCTTTGTAAGATATCCTTGAAAACCCGCCTTTTTAGCTTCTTCGGCTTCTCCTCTTTTGCCGAATTCTGTCAGCCATATTATTTTAATATTCGAGAGTTGGGGATGTTTTTTCAGCATATTTGAAAAAATAATTCCGTAATTAGAGGCGTCGTCTACAATAACCATATCAAACGGAGTTTTGACCTGTTCGGCCTCTAAAAGTACGTCTATCGCTTCTTTAACCGAATTTGCCTTTTGAACAATAACTTCTTTTTGCCTTAAAGGATACGCTATTGATTGAAACAGTTTTTCTTTCTCGCAAATTATCAAAAGATTTAGCCTTTTTATTTTCACCGAAACTTTTTCGATATTTTCTTCTACCCTATCAAAGGGTATTAAAATCTTAAATACGCTTCCTTTGCCTATAGAGCTTACAACACTTAGCTCGCCTCCCATTGTTTCAATTAATTTTTTGGATATCGACAAGCCAAGTCCGGTGCCTCCAAATTTTCTGGTTGTAGACGTATCGGCCTGAGCAAAAGATTCAAAAATTGAATTCATTTTGTTCTGCTCTATGCCTATGCCCGTATCAATTATTTCTATTAGCAGTTCATTTTCTTTAGCGTGATGCATCATGGCTCTTAGACAAATTTCGCCTTCTTCGGTAAATTTAATGGCGTTGCTGATTATATTGTTTAACACCTGCCTTAATCTGGTAGGGTCGCCTTTTATAAACTCAGGAACATCGGGATTTGTCATGCATATTATTTCAATACCCTTATCAAAGGCGCTTTTAGCGTATATTTCAGCCGTATCTTGAAGCATTTTATGAATATTAAAAGATATGTTTTCAAGAACAAGCTTATGCTCGGTAATTTTTGAAAAATCTAATATATCGTTAATAATACGAAGCAGTATCTCGCCCGATTGATGGGCTACCGATACAAATTCTTTTTGTTCTTCGTCTAGTTTTGTATCTTTTAAAAGTTGAATCATGCCCAATATTCCGTTCATAGGGGTTCTTATTTCATGACTCATGTTGGCCAAAAAATTACTTTTGGCTCTGTCTGCGGTTTCAGCCGCAACTTTGGCCTCAATAAGCGCAGATTCGCGCATTTTTGTTTCTACGGCGATTTTTTCTCTTGACTCTTTCAATATATGTTCGATATGACCGATATACACATAAAATATAGATATTAAAATAATTAAAACGGCTGTTGAAACTAAACCATTATAAACGACTGTCGAGCGAATAACGCTCATTTGAGAAGCAATATTGTCAAATATCATCATTTCGCCAACGACGCGGTTTGCGGCATCAAAAAGCAAAACATCGGCGGCATAAAATTGTCTTGTATCGGTGTTCCAGTCTTCGTGAATTTTTATTCGATCAGATTGATGAAGACTGATGTCATGATAATTCTCAAAATATTTCCGCGCCTTTTGCGGAAGGCTCTCTAATGTAGAATCGATTATAACAATTTTTTCAAATTCATCCCAATTGCCGGTTTGTCCCGTCATTAAAAGGCCTTCTTCCCATTTTTTACGGTCAAGATATTTTTTTTCTATCAGAAATACAAAATCTAATTCGCTTAAACTTTTAAGCTTAGGCGATATATGGTCGATTTCTTCGCCTAGTTCGATATATCCGATAAGTTCGCCTTTGTATATCCACGGTTTTACTATTCTTAAAGTGAAGGTTCCATAGGGCCCTAACTCAATACCGTAACTCGTTCTATGCGTTTCAGACGCCTTCTTCATTGTAAAACGATCAATTATATCTGAATGCCTCGGTTTATTATGAACCCTTAAAAAACAGCTTTTATCGGGTTTTACAAAATAAAAATGGGTTACCCGAAATTTTTGTCGTATCTCTTCAAATTTTGATACGCTGAAATCATAAAGCGCGTCTCTGTCTCTTTTTAAAAACAATTCGGCATATTTTGGCTCTTGTTCAACGCTGTCTATCAGAGCAGAAATCAGTCTCGCATCATTTTCAATTTCAAATTCAAAATGATGCGTAAATTTTTCCATTTTCTGCTTCAACTCTTTTCTGATTTGATTTTTTTCATGATGATAGAGCTCTAAAAAAAATAGACCTATAATCAACCCGAAAGCCATGGCAACCGGAATTAGCACTTTAAGTCTTATATTTTGCGTATCATTTGATTTCCAGTTTCGTGTTTTTGACACAGAATATAACATTAAAAGCATTCTTTTTTTTTATATCAGAATGTAAATTAGAATCTATATTAAGCAATATTGTTTTATCTCTATTTTTCGACCTTGCTGATCGAAAAATACCGGCAAAACATTTCAGATAATATCTTCATAAACCGCAAATTTTATAAGCTCGGCGGTATTTGTAAACTTTAGTTTTTCCATCAGCCTGTAACGATGAGTTTCTACCGTTCGTTGGCTGATGTCAAGCTCGCGGGCTATCTGCCTGCTTGTCATTCCTTCAGAAATAAGTTTTATGATTTCTATCTCTCTTTTTGTTAAATCTTTTTTTGAGGCCTTGTTTTCGGCTTCTTCAGCGTAATCGTCCATCAAATAAGAAACGACTTTCTCTGATACGTGTTTTTTTCCGCTGATCACCTTTTTCATTGCCGATATAAGACTATCATGAACTTCTGTTTTTAAAAGATACCCGTCTATTTTCTTTGACATTATTCTTTTTACGTATATTTTTTCATCATGGGTCGACAAAATCAGTATTTTAATTTTTGAATATTTTTTTCTGATAATTTCAGCGGCTTTTATGCCGTCTAAGTTTGGCATCGAAATATCGAGAATAATTAAATCGCATATATTATTCTTAAAATATTCAACAAGCTCCTTGCCGTCTGAGAACTCGGCCGTCAATTCAAAATTTTTGTCTTTTTCGACGATATTTTTTATTCCCATTCTAAAGATAGGGTGATCGTCTGCGATGACGACTGAATATTTCTTGTCTGATTTTTTCAAGTTTATTATCTCTTCGCTTAAATTAATTTTTATCTTTTTGCCGGCACCTGCAGCACTACGCGGGTTCCTTCGCCTGCGCTTGACATGACAGAAATAGAGCCTCCTAATATTTTTGCTCTTTCTTTCATAATAGAAAGTCCCATACCGCCGCTTTCTTGTTTAGAAAAACCTATTCCGTTATCTTCTATTAACAGCGTTATCTTATTATTCTGACTTTCGCATAATATTTTCAGACTGTCGGCCCTGGCGTGTTTTGCCATATTATTTACCGCTTCTTGAACAATGCGATAAATATGAATATTCCATCCGTTTGAAAACAAGTTTTCAAAGATTTCTAAATTCGAATGGTTTACTTTATATTTTCCTTTTTCTTTTAGTTTCTCGATAATTTCAAGAATAGCCGCTTTAAGCCCTATTTTCTCTCTTGAAACAGGAGATATTTTACGGGAAAACTTTGAAACCTGACTAGCCGTTTGATCGATAAGGTTCAGTAAAACATTATATTTCTTTTGGTCATAGCTATTTTCAGGAATGCTTTCGGCAAAATCTTGAAGATACATTTTAATCACGGCAATTGACTGGCCCAGCTCGTCGTGCATTTCCATAGCCATCATAGAGGTTATCTCTTCTTGAATTTTTATAATTTTTTGCGAAAGATTTTCTATTTCTTTTTGTTTTTCAATATCTTCAGATATATTTCGGGCGATAAACAAATAACCCAGCCTTTTTTTTTCTGCGTCTGTTATAACAGAAAACGAACAATCTAGCGCCCAAAGTTTACCGTTTATTTCTCTAAAAGTAGAAAAAGAAACTTCGTCTTGAACTTTATTTTCAATTAACGAAAGAACGCTTTGAATATTTTCTTCAGAGGCCGGATGAAATTCTGTAATATTTCGGCCTATCATATAGGCTTTCTTTTGACGCAATATATTTTCAGCCTCTATGTTACAATCTTGAACAATTAAATTATGATCAATGATCAGAAAGGCTGTTTTTGACTTTGAATATAAAATTCCGTTTAAGCGCGCCGATTTCTCAAATAAAGCGCTTTTCGTTTTTTGCATAAGGCGAGAATCTCTGATTTTTGATATAGCATACGCCGTATTTGCCGTGATCTCTGATAAAAGGTCTATTTCTTCTTTATCAAACGGATTTTCTTCGACAGAATAAACATTTACCGCCCCTATCACGCCGTTATCAGAGAGAAGCGGCAAAGCAATACTTGAATGGTAGCCCCTTTCTTCGGCCCGTTTGCGCCATGGCTTATAAGCGTCATTGTTCTGGTAGCTTCTTGCCGCGCAAACAGAGCCGGTTCTAACCGCGACTCCCGTAGGGCCTTGCCCGTATTCATTATTATCCCATGAGATTTTTATATTATCAAGATAACCTTCTTCAAACCCCGCCGAGGTCACGGGCAAAACCGACTTTTTCTTATCGTTAAATTTATAGCCAATCCATGCCATTTTATATTCGGCCGTCTCGACAATAGCTTTGCATATTTTTCGAAGAAGAGTTAGTTCGTCTTTTTTTTCATAAATAATAATCTCGTTTATTCTGCTTAGCGCGTTTAATATGCGGTTTTTTTTCTTAAGGCTTAGTTTATTTTTTTTTCTTTCTACGGCGCTTGCGATAATTTGAGCCAATAAAACCAACAAAATAAAATCGCGATTATCGACAATTTTATCTTGTTTTTCTTTTTTTGAAAGTATGAATCCTGTAAGACGGTTTTCAAAAGTCATAGGAATTAATATATATTCTTCAAATTTAATATTTTTTAAAAAAGAATTTACATTCAAACCCGTTTTGTTTTTCAATTTTGTATTAGATTTATTTTTCACGTTTTCTAAATCGGCATAGTAAACTTCTTTAAAATTTGACACCCGGCTCTGCAGAAAAAAGAATTCGTTTTCTGTCATTTGCTCAATGTTCAAGGTAAAGTTCCATGAATAACGGCTTTCAAATTTCTTTGCATCTTCATTGAAAATAAAAACCCGAGCCGACGATAAACCGACAAACGCCGACGCCATTTCTATGACATTTTGAATTTCTTTATCAATGGCGTCTTCAGAAACAGAGATAAGCTTTGAAGAGATCTCAAACATCAGATATTCAAATTCAACGCGATATTCGCTTTCTAGCTGAAGCTTTACTTTATCTGTAATATCCCGCGATAGCACTATATAATTGACTATTTGTTTTTTGTCTGATAAAATCGGTATGATGATAATATCGTTCCAGATTCCTTCAATAAAACTTTCATAACAAACCGTTTTTTTATTTTTTTTCGCTTCTTCTAAATATTTATTTCTTTCGTCGGCATATTTTGTCTTAGGAAAAATTTCAGTCATTGTTTTTCCTATGATATCTTTTTTCGTCTTTATAAGCTTATATTTTTCAAACGCCTTTTCATTGGCAAAAACATACCTGAAATCTTTATCTAAAATCACAATATACTCGTCTTTAGAGTAATCATATATATTTGAAAGCAAATCGAATAATTCGTTTTTATTGTCCGAGTCTTTTAATGTTTGCTCTTTTTTCATGGTTCAATACAGTCTGCTTAATGCGTTTATTCTTCGCGATATTATCATTTCTTTATTAAAAATTCTCGTTAAACCTCATGGCCTTTGGTCAGACTCTCCGCTTATGTCTTTATTAAAACCCATACAAATCGACATTTTATCTTGTTTAGAGCACATTTCATATTCACCGCAATTCAGCAATTTATTTTTTTTATTTTTTTGTTATTTTTAAAGGAGTTTTGCATGCACGCTAAATAACTTGAATAATGCCGTTTAAATTAAATATGACATAAAAAATACGTATTTATACGTACATAACTGTCGTAAAATTCACTTATTGACTTTTTTTTATCTTATGCTTAGATTCATATCAACAATTTATGGCAGAATTACAAAATTTGACTTTAGAGCCTGACGAAGACTACAGAATTATTATCGCAGACGACCATCAAATGTTTCGCGACGGCTTGAAAAACATGATTCATTCAAAATCAAAAATGAACGTTGTAGCCGAAGCGTCAGACGGCAAAGAACTTTTATCTATTCTCGAAAAAATTAATTGCGACATCATTCTTCTTGATTTATCAATGCCGAATTTAAACGGCATTGAGGCTCTTGAAATCATTAAAAACAAATATCCTAAAATTAAAATTCTTATCTTAACCATGTATCACGAAAATACTTATTTTAAACATGCCATTGAAAAAGGCGCAGACGGATTCATGTTAAAAACAGAGATGTTTACTTCTTTAATTAGCGCCATAAGACAAATCACTTCGGGAGATATCTATTTCAAGAATCTGACCGATAAAAAAGAAATTCCGCCCGTTTTGCAAGAGAAATTAAAACCATTAAAGATTGAAATTGAAAATGAAATAGAAGAAGCCATTTCAAATAACGAATTTATCATTTTTTACCAGCCCGTATTTTCAATGAACGACGGTAAAATATCGTCATTAGAGGCCCTTGTCAGATGGCAAAAGCCGAACGGCGAAATATTAAGCCCTGACTATTTTTTAGCGGCGGCCGAAAAATCGGGTCAAATACGTAAAATAGGTAAATTTGTGTTAATAAATGCGGTCAAACAGTTAAAACAATGGCGCGATATCGGTTATACAAATATTTCTGTCTCGGTAAATTTTTCGGCTATTCAATTTGAATGCGGTCAAATAATTGACGATGTCAAAGAGGTTTTAGAAGAATCGGGAATTCCTCCCGATAAACTGCGCGTAGAAGTGACAGAATCTCTGGCTATGAAAGACGTTGCGTTGGCAAAAAACATTTTTCTCAAACTCAGAGATTTAGGGGTCACTATCTTAATGGACGATTTTGGCATCGGACATTCTTCTTTGAAATATATTCAAGAATTCCCTGTTCACGGCCTGAAAATTGACAAATCGTTTATAGATAGCATTGAGAATAACAATGTTAACAAACTTTTAACCCAAAGCATTATAACTATGGCAAAACACTTGAAACTAAAAACCGTTGTTGAGGGCGTAGAAAATCAAAAACAGCTTGAAACTCTTCGCGAATTAAACTGCGAAGAAGTTCAGGGTTTTTACTTTTCAAAACCGTTAACTGATAAAGAAACCATTATCAGACTGGCAGAAGAATGATGAGACATAACAATAACGCGAATCTGAAAATTACGTATTTTTACTTACAAGTTTGTCGTAAAATCTGCGTATTGACAAATGAAATAATTTGTGTTAAAAAATGTTTATAAATAATGAATAATTACGAGATTGAGAAGGATATTTTATGGGTAAAATAATAACTGTCGCGAACCATAAAGGCGGTGTGGGAAAAACGACCACCGTATTTACGCTCGGTTTATTTTTAAGTAAAAAATATAAAGTTCTTTTAGTAGACCTTGACCCCACCGCGTCTTTAACTACCCAGCTGGAATTTGAAAACTCGACAGATACTGAAGGCGTATCAGAATTTATTAAAAACAAAGAGAACGCCAATTTAGACCAATATATTGTTTCAACTAAATATGAAAATATTGATATCTTAAAAGCCGACGAACATTTATACATGGTTGAAAGCAAGCTAAGCGCCTCAAATAAAATTAAAGGCTGCATACTTAAAACAAAGTTCAGCCTTATTAAAGATAAATATGATTTTATTATCATAGATACATCGCCCGCTTTTGGCGCGCTTTTGGTAAACGCTCTAATATCAAGCAATCTCGTCGTCATTCCCGTTCAAAATGAATTTTCTGTTTTTCATGGGCTTAATTTATTTCTTTCTACCATTGAAAAAGCCGAAAGTCTTCTTGAAAAAGATTTTGATTATAAGCTTCTTTTAACCATGTACGAAAAAAGCATAGACGAAAACGAAGAGCAGCGAAAAATAATACAAAGCTCTTTTTCTGACCTCATATTTAAGACCTTAATTGATTATGACCCTCTTATTAAAAAAGCGGGCAATCACGGCGAGTCTATTCTTGGGCTTACCGACAAGTCAAAAGCGGCAAAACAGTACGAACAGTTAAGCCTTGAAATAGAAAAGCATAAAAAGAAAGAATACCTGACCATTAACTAAACCCAAAGGAGATATTTAAAAAATGCAAACTACCGAAAAAACAGAAAACAGACTTGAAAAAATGATAGGAATCGTAGCCGAAAAGCTAGGCAAAAAAGTTCCCGATATAAAAATTAATAAAAATTTTAACGCTTATGTTGAAACCGAAAAAGAAACAGATATCAGTTTTAACAATGACCCAAACGCTAATTTAGTCAAAAAAGTTCAAGAAGATATCTTAGATCCTGAAGCCGAAGACCAATTCGTAATCTCGCCAGAAAACAACCAAGAGGCCGAACAGACTGAATCGTTAATCGAAGAAGAAAAAACTAACAAAACTTCTGAGCCCATTGTTGTCATTTCTGAAAATTCTTCTTCAAACCAGGTTAAATCTGATAAATTATTTGAAGAAACAGATGAAGACGACGACAATTTTGAAGTATCTTCAGAAGATTACACAAGCTCTTCTAAACTCGACAGCTTTTTCTTAAGCGATCTTGGCGGCATGGGTTCACAAATTGAAGAAGACGAAGAAATCGACGAAAGCGTATTTATCGGTTTTTTTCTGAATAGCGATCCTTACGCGATTAACGTGCTTCAGGTAAAAGAAATTACGACCATTCCCGAAATATCCAAAATGCCAAACGCGCCTGATTTTCTAGAAGGCGTCATAGAGCTTAGAAAAAACTTAATACCTGTAATCGATTTAAAAAAGCGGTTTCACATGGGCAAATCAAACTTAGGCTCTGAGGCCAAGGTACTAATCATCGACGCAAAAGATAAAGAAATAGGCCTTATTGTAGAATCTGTCACAGAAGTACTTAGAGTTGACAGTCAAATTGTCGAAAAAGCGCCGGGGATGGTCTCGGGCGTAGAAAAACAGTACATCTCGGGAATCGTAAACCAAAGCGGCAAAATGACGGTTATCTTAAATCTTGAAAAAATTCTTTCTTCTGAAGAACTCGCTAAACTTGCCAGACTCGAAGAAAATAAAGAAAAAAACGAAAATATAGAAAAACCTGCCTACTCTAAAAACGCCCCGCCTCTAAAGGGCGGGGCCCTTATAAACGCGTAGGAAAATGAAATAAACCGAATAAGTATGAGAAAAAAATAAAAAAAACAAAAAAACGGAGATAAAGAAATGTTTAAAAATATTAGATTGAGACCAAAATTATTGGGCCTGTTTTTGTTAGTGGGCCTTTTACCGCTTGTCGGCATAGGAATATACAGCGTAAAACTGGCCAATGACGCCATCATGAAAAACGCGTTTAACCAGCTTGAGGCAATTAAAGTCATTAAAAAAAACCAGATAACCTCTTTTTTTAACGAAAGAAAAGGCGATATTGTGGTTTTATCTTCAAATGAAGAGGTAATTGAATCTCTTAAAAATTTTGAAAAGGCTTATATCAAAGAAGGCAACAAAGTAAACGGACGTCTTTGGAAAGAAACAGAAAAAGAGCACGGTTTGTGGCTTCAAAAATACCAGAAAGAATACGGTTATTATGACGTCTTTTTAATCGACTTAAAAGGAAACGTCATCTACACAAACTCAAAAGAAAGCGATCTTGGCGAAAACCTTTTAAACGGCAAACTTAAAACAAGCGGTCTCGCGCAGGCTTTTAATATGGCCATGAAAGAAGGCTTTGGCTTTGACGATTTTCAGCCATACGCCCCCTCAAACGACGAGCCGGCCTCTTTTATCGCTCATAAAGCCGTTAGAAACGGTAAAACAGAAGGCGTTGTGGCCCTTCAGTTATCTTTAAAGGCCATCAATAATATCATGCAAGAGCGAACCGGCATGGGCAAAACAGGCGAAACCTATCTTGTGGGCTCTGATAAAAAAATGAGATCAGATTCTTTTCTTGACCCCGAAGGGCACAGCGTAATCGCTTCTTTCGCGGGCACTATCGAGAAAAACGGCGTCGATACCGAAGCTTCAAGAGAGGCTCTTTCTGGCAAAGACGATAAAAAGATTGTCACTGATTATAATGGCAATCCTGTTTTATCGGCTTACGCGCCCTTAAGCCTTTATGGCAAAGCCACATGGGCCATTATGGCAGAAATTGACGAAGCTGAAATTCAAGAACCAATTGAAACATTAAACTGGTCAATCATAGGCGCGACGATTATCTTAGCGGGTCTAATTGCATTTTTAGCGTTTCTTACCGCAAACGGTATCACAAAACCCCTGCAAAAAGGAATATCATCGCTTCAAAAAATCGCCGACGGAGACTTGACCGAAAAAATTGTCGTAACTTCAACCGACGAAATAGGCGATTTGTACAGCGCAATGGAAAAGCTCTATCTGGCCACTATGGATATGGCAGACGCTGCCGCCAGAGTCGCAGGCGGCGATTTAACGGTTAAGATAAAGCCACGCTCAGACAGAGATATTCTGGGTATCTCATTATCTGATATGGTCAATAAACTTTCTGATACTATGAAAGAAATTATCGCCAGCATTGAGAATATGAATAATGTCGCCCAGCAGTTAAGCGCGACGTCAGAAACCATGAACAGCTCTTCGGCAGAGCAAAGCGCAAACGCAGAAGAAATAGCGGCCTCGCTTGAAGAAATGGTTGCCAATATTGATTTAAGCAATAAAAACGCGGGCGAAACAACAACAATAGCGATAAAATCGTCGGGCGAAGCGACAGAAGGCGGCAGCGCGGTTGAAAAAACCGTAGAGGCCATGAAAAGAATCGCAAAAGAAATTGTGATCGTTCAAGAAATCGCAGAACAAACAAACCTGCTGGCATTAAACGCGGCCATTGAGGCCGCCCGCGCCGGAAAATACGGCAAGGGCTTTGCCGTTGTGGCCTCAGAAATTCGCGAACTTGCCGAAAAAAGTCAGGTATCGGCCAAAGAAATAAGCGAACTTACCGACAGCAGCATGAACGTCTCAGAAACAGCCGGAAAAGTCTTAGAGAAGATGGTGCCTAACATTCAAAAAACGGCCGATTTAATCAAAGAAGTAAGCGCCGCAGCGCAGGAACTTAAAAACTCCGCCGACTCAATTAATGAAGCAATGGAGACCTTTAACCAGACAAGCCAGACAAACGCGGCCGCCTCTGAAGAGCTTGCGGCTACGGCAGAAGAAATGAGCGCCCAATCGCAAAGTCTTTATGACACTATAGCCTTCTTTAAGGTTGAAGGTTTGAATTTGGGAAACCATTCTTCTTATAAAAACACAACTCGCAAAGAAGATACATCGGCTGAAGAAATTATGCGTATAGACGATAACGACAGCGTCGCTATATCAAAAGAAGGCAATGGGGGCAAGAAGTTTCAAGAGGCTAGTGAAAAAGAATTTGTAAAATTTTAATTGAGATAATTAAGGAAAAAGCTACATCATGAATATATTAAATATCAGAAAAAAAGGTTATAAAATTTATAAGGTTATTGTCAATGTCGACAAAAGCCAGAAATTTCCTTCATTAACGGGCATTGACGCTTTTCGTCTGTTAAACAATAAAGATAACTTTGGCGAACCCTATGAGTATCTAACATGCAGACCGAATATTTTTAATCCCGCGCAAAAAGACGAGGTTGATAATACTCATGAATATCATTATTACTTTGCCTCAACGCTTGATTTGGCGCCGGCGGCCGATAAACTTATGAAAATTAAAAAGCCAAAAAACATTACGGCTATTTCAATTCAGCCTTTTTCAGAAGATATTATTGAACAAAGAGAACGCCCGCGGGGAACACGCGATATTGACGAAAAAAACGAAACCAGATATCTTGGTCATGAAGACGTAGAAAAAAAAGAGACAAAAAGCATAAGAATTGATCTTGATAGAATTGAAGAATTCGGCAATCTTGTGGGCGAGCTTATCATCAACAAAATTCAGATAGAATCTTATGTAAGCGAAATGCTCAAAGAAATGAACGGCCGGTCAAAAGCCTCCGCCAATCTGGCTTCGGCAAACAAACAGCTTCAACTAATTGCCGGCAAACTGAGAGATTTATCTTTAAGCATTCGTATGGTTCCCATTTCTTCTTTGTTTAGAAAATATCCCAGAATTCTAAGAGAAATCACTAAAAAACAGAATAAAAAAGTTCGGCTTATCATACAGGGCGAAGACACCGAATTGGACAAGGCCATAATTGAAAAAATAAACGATCCGCTTATGCACATGATTAGAAATTCTATTGATCACGGCATTGAAAACGAACAGGAAAGAAAAAAACGTAAAAAAGATTCGATGGCCAGACTTCTTATCAAAGCTTTTTACGAAGGCGACAGAATTTTGGTTGTTGTTGAAGACGACGGCAGGGGTCTTGATATTCAAAAAATCAAAAAAAAGGCGGTTGAAAAGAATATAATTTCAGAAGAAAAGGCCTTGCAACTAAGCGAAAAAGAAATCATGAACCTGATATTTAAACCCGGCTTTTCAACAGCCGAAAATATAACGAATATTTCGGGCAGGGGCGTTGGTTTAGATGTCGTTCAAAACAATATTACAAAGCTAAACGGCAGCGTCGAAGTAGAATCAAAACCGGGGGTAGGAACCCGTTTTATCTTAAAACTACCCCTAACCCTTTCTATTATACAGGCTTTACTGGTTAGAGAAGGCAAAGAAACCTACGCGATTCCTCTTTTTTCGGTGCACCGCACTATGAAACTTGAAAAATCGAAAATTCGCAGCATGGGTAAATATGACGTTATTGAAGAAAAAGACGGCGCCCTACCCGTATTTGACCTGAGAAATCTTCTCGAAGTAAACGCTGATAATGAGAGAGTAGAGCCATTCTTAATTGAACTTACCGGCGCCGAAGGAAAATTCGGCCTAATTGTCGAAAAAATAATGGGCCAGCAAGAAATCGTCATCAAGCCATTGTCTGAATATATAGGGCACGTCGACGGTTTAAGCGGCGCCACTATTTTAGGCGACGGCAGCGTAACCCTTATACTTGACGTTAAGGCGATAGGCAATAAAGCCAGATTCGCAATTGAATCGACCGCTAAAACAGGTTAAAATTATAATTTTTATAAGGATATAAACATGGCTAATACACAAATAAAAAAAGGCATTCTTGAAAATTTAGACTTCACGCACCTTGACGATTTTATAGACGCGGCAGAAGAACACCTTCACGAAGTTGAAAGCGAGCTGATGAAGATTGAAGAAAACTCTGAAACGTCTTCAGCCGTTGAAAATATATTCCGTTGTTTTCATTCTATTAAAGGCGATTCAGGATCAATAGGTCTTACCCCGGTAAGCGAACTGACCCATGAAATTGAAGAAATATTTGACCTTATAAGAGACAATAAAATGAAAATCTCTAAGGTTCTCATTGATTCTGTTTTTGAGGCTATTAACGTGATACGCTACTTTATGACCGCCGTATCGCAAAGAAAAGAGCCCGAGCAAGATACATCATGGCTCATTGATAAATTTGAATACATTAAAACGACGCCCTATGACGAGCTTGAAGAAGATGAAGACGAATTTGACTTTAAGCTTGATCAGGAAAACAAAACGACAATCGAATCTGACGACGATCTTGAGCTTGACGAATCAAGTTTGAATACTTATGTCATGTTCCGCGTAGGAAATTTAAACTGCGCCCTGCCTCTTTATAAGTGCGAAGAAGTCGTTGAAAAGCACCATCTTACGAGAGTGCCTTTTATAAAAAATCACATTCAAGGAGTAATTAATTTAAGGGGCAATATTGTTCCCGTAATTAATTTAAGAAGCAAATTCAACTTGAATCTTTCAGACTTTGAAAATGAAAAAATTTTAATCACGGGTTTCGATAACCATAAAATTGGTCTAAAGGTAGACGAGGTTTTCGCTATTGAAGAAGTTATGCCTGAGAACATATCAGAACCCGATAAGAATATCATTAATCCCGACAAATCTTTTGTATCCGGGGTTTTTAAATCGCATGACGTACTTGTTTTCGCTTTAAGTTATGAGCGAATATTATCAAAAAACGAAAACGGTAAAAATATAAATTGACGAATAATTTTTAAGGAGAAAAAAATGAGTATAAAAAATGTGCTTTTGGTAGACGACTCGGTTTTAACGCAAAAACAGTTGTCAAAAATCTTAGAAGAAGGCGGTTATACCGTGAAAGATATCGCTAAAAATGGCGTTGAGGCGGTAGATAAGTTCACCCAAATGAAAGGCGAACTCGACCTTGTTACCCTTGACATTACCATGCCAGAAATGGACGGCATTCAGGTTCTTGAGAAAATTTTCTCTATCAAACCCGACGCCAAAGTTATCATGGTAAGCGCCATGGGCAAAGAAACTACGGTTCAGCAGTGCCTTTCGATGGGGGCAAAAAGCTTTATCATAAAGCCTTTCTATAAGTCTAAAATACTGGAGACAATAGAACATGTTGCGGCCAACTAGTACGCTGAAAAAAGCGGATATCGACAAGTTAATCAAAGAGATTAACGAACGCAAGATTCCTCTTTCTCAAATGAAAGAAAGAGGACAAGTGGTACTGGCAGATTTCATCAAGTCTGAAGTTGTAAAACAAGACGATAAAACAGACGAAATCACCAAAAGAGATTTAACATATGAGCTCTGGTTTAACGGCCACTTAGGCGGCAAGATTCTTTTAAATATAGATTCAAAACCTGCGTTTCATATCACTGAAATTTTATTTGGCGAAAACGCCGAGAATAAAATTGATCTTGTTAACGAAGCGATGAAAGAAGCCTTAAATATTTTCAGCGGTCATTTGAGCTCTTTCTTTCACGACTATGGATATGAAATTGATATCGGCGTGCCTATTTCAAGCGGCCACAATATACTTGAATCGAAAGCGGCGCTAAAGCTTCTTTTCAGGTATACGTCTGACGATAAACCATTTCAATTTTTTGTAGAAATTGATCCTGAAGAAGAATAAATGACCAAGGAGACAAGCAAGATGACTGTACAAAACCCGACAGAGTCTGAAACTGACATTGAGAAAATAATAAAAGAAATAAACCAGGGATTAGAATCTTTATTTCTTGCCAAAGAGAAAACAAGGGTTATCTTAGGAGAGTTTGTAAACTCTGATATTGTAAGCCATAACGATAAAAACAGGAAAGTTAAGAAATACTCTTTAACGTATGAACTTGATTTTCACGGAAGTTTTGGCGGTAAGATATTGCTAAATATAGAACCTGAGATAGCTTTATACATAACAAGTCTTCTTTTTGGCGAAGATTTAGAAGACCCTATTTCTTATGTTAACGAAGCAATGAAAGAAACTTTGAATATTTTCAGCGGTCATCTTGTTTCTTTTTTTGAAGAATATGATTATGATCTTGATATAGGGCTTCCTTCGCCCTCGAAGTACGACTTTATGAAATCAAAGCCCAGAAAAAAAATATTGTTCAGATATTTATCTGACGACCATATCATTCAGTTTATACTGGAGATACACAAACCTTAATAAATGGAAATTTTTTATTAATACAACAATAAAAGGAGCAAACTAAAATGAATTGGATAAGAAACATAAAACTTAGAAATAAGTTTATATTGATGGTGCTTTTTCCCACTATCAGTTTATTATATTTTTCAATTGTAACAGTCAATGAAAAATATAATATTTACAACGACATTCTTCATCTTGAAGAACTTGCCGACGTAGGCGTAAAGATAAGCCGCCTGGTGCACGAAACCCAGAAAGAAAGGGGTATGACCGCCGGTTTTTTCGGTTCAAAAGGAACCATGTTTAAAAGCGAACTTGATTCTCAAAGAAAGCTTACCAACGAAAAACTCAAAACCGTAAATGAAACTCTTGAAAAATCGAATATCGATTATTTCGGCAAAGATTTTAAAGATTTGGTAAAAAATACGATAAAAAGATTAGACGATTTAAAAGGCCTAAGAAGCGATGTAGATAATATGTCGATAACCGGCGCTTATTCTATCGGCTGGTACACGCAAACAAACAAACTTCTTTTAGACATTGTAAGTTATGTTTCAAAATTAAGCAGCAACGCAGAAATCTCGGTTTTATCTTCGGCCTATGTAAATTTTATTTTAGGCAAAGAAAGAACCGGTATTGAAAGAGCGGTTATAAACAATACCTTTGCCGCCGATAAATTTCTGGGCGATAACTTTATCAAGTTTATTAATTTAACCACCCAGCAAGAAACCTATAACAATGTTTTTCTTTCTTACGCATCAGATAGCCAAAAGAAATTCTTTAACGAAAAGCTTGACAATGATGCAGTTAAAGAGACGACCCGTCTTGAAAATATAGCGAAAGAAAAAGCGGCCCAGGGCAATTTTGGGGTAGACCCGAAACACTGGTTTAACACAATCACAAAGAAAATTAATATTCTAAAAGATATTGAAGATAAATTATCAGACGATTTGCTTCAAAAGTCAAATGAGGTTGAAACGAAAGCCCTTACCGTTTTAACTTCATTTCTGACGATAGGCGGCTTGTCCCTTTTTCTTTCTTTTTTCTTTGTATATTTTATCGCGAATATCATTGTTAAAAGAATTAATCTAAGCATTGAATCTCTTGATAAGCTTGCCGACGGCGACATTGAAGTCGACATAAAAAACGAAGGCAACGACGAAGTCGGCGCCATGCTCGGGTCGATGAAAAAGATGGTAAGCTCTACAAAAGATTTTTCAGATATCATGAGCAAAATAGCCGAGGGTCATATGTCGATAATCGTAGAACCGAGATCGGCCAAAGACGTAATGGGAATCGCCTTAAAGACAATGACCGAAAGAATTTCGGATATCATTAAAAAGATACTGCATACGTCTGATTCTTTATATGCGGCCGCAGAAGAAGTAACCCGTTCTTCTGATATGCTCAGCTCTTCAGCGGGCGAACAAAGCGCCAATGTTGAAGAAGTAAGCGCCACAATTGAAGAATTAAGCGCTATAGCCTCAAACAACTCTGACAATTCGGCTCAGACAAATTCAATGGCCGTCAAATCGGTAAAAGAATCTGAAGAAAGCGAAGAAGCTGTTAAAGGCACCGTAGAGGCCATGAACACCATCTCTAAAAAGATAAATGTCGTTCAAGATATCGCCTCTCAAACAAATTTGCTGGCGCTAAATGCGGCTATCGAAGCCGCCAGAGCGGGTAAATACGGCAAAGGTTTCGCCGTCGTAGCTTCAGAAATTCAGGATCTTGCCGAAAAAAGCGAAACAGCGGCGAAAGAAATTAACGAGCTCGCTCTTTCAAGCCATGAAATTTCGCAAAAAGCCGGCACTATGATTAATCAGGTTATACCCAGCATTCGAAAAACCTCTGAACTGGTCAATGAGATTAACGAGTCTTCAAACCAGCAAAACAGCTCATTATCAGAAATGAGTAAGGCTCTCGAACAGTTAAATGAAATAAGCCAGCAAAACGCGGCGTCTGCCGAAGAGCTTTTAGCCACATCTTCTGAGATGAAATCTCAGGCCGAAAACCTAAAAGAGCTAGTTTCGTTTTTTTCTTAATATTTTTCGGTAACTCTCTTAAAGCGGGCATTTTAATGCCCGCTTTTTTTTTACTTATAAGAATCGCCCGCCGCAGACGGCAAATCTATAATTTCAATTTTTACCGCAGCCTGCGGATGAGGTTTCTTTTTATGATAATTTTTATTTTTACTTTCGACTTCTTTCCAGCCGGTTTGCGCGTTATAGGTATCGGCAAAATATGAATAAAGATTTGTTGTTCCGTCAACTGTGCTTATTGAGAAATTTCTAAAAAAATTAAATATTGCGTCTAAATAATATTCTTTTTTATTTTTTAATTTTATCTTTACTCTCGATGGCTCAAATTCAAATAAAGACTCTTTAGGCGATTCTTTAATTTTTTTCTGGCTATATTCTAGTACTTCAATATATTCAATTTCTTTTATAAATAATTTCTTCTCGAATATTAATCCGTTTTTATAATGCCTAAAAGCTATCGTTTGGGGCAAATAGATAAACCCTGAAATTTCGTCTCTGCTACCTAAGGTAACTTTTGCCTGAATTTGAATTTTATCTTCGTTTTCATTTTGATCTTTTCTTTTTTTCTTTTTTTCTTCATAACCAACCGAAGGCTCTTTAGGCTCAACGACAGAGGCTGGTTCCTGCGAATAACCTATTGATATCGCTTTAGAAACGACCGTAAAACAATAGAATAATAAGAAGAATAATGCTTTAATTAATTTTAGTTTCATATTCGAATTCTTTAAGTAATGTAGTTCTTAAAATATTCGGTCTGTCAAGAAATTCTTTGCTTCCCGCGCCGCATCCGGTTTCTATTATTTCATATTCTTTTGACATATTGTGAAACTCTACGTTTAACCCTTTCAATATAGACGCGCCCGTTGGCGTCGTAATTTCGCCGCCGGCCTCGACGAAACGCACGGGAAATCCCTTTAATATTTCTAAAACCGCCGGAGCAGGAAGAGAAATCTCTCCGTGAGAAAAATTTACGCTGCCTGACGACGAAAGAAGCGCGTAATTGGCGTAAATTTTCGGTTTGCCCAATAGTTCATGTAAAACAGCCGCTGAAACCATATCTAAGACCGAATCTTCTGAACCCGCTTCATGCAAATGTATTTCTTCTTTATTTTTGCCGTGTACCTTCGCCTCGGCTTCGGCGAGATAATCTATAATTTTCAAAGCTGTTTCTTTTTCATAGCCCGATAATTTTGATTTTTCTATCATTTTAACAATATCTGCAACTTTTCGATGAGAATGAGCGTCATTTTTCTCATATTCATAATTGATATAAGAAGCCGCAAACCCCTTTCTATTAACTTTGCTTATGTTTATTTTTAATCTTTGATTGAAATTTGTTAAGAAAAATTCTATAATTTTTTCTTCCCATTTATTTTTAAGATTTTTAAAGATAGCATTTGTCTTCGCTGTATCAAAGAGATCTAAGACGGCCGCTGTAAACATATCGCCCGATATGCCGCTTTGCATATTTAAAAACAGCTTATATTTTTCAAGATTTTCTTTTTCGTTCACATAATCGAATTTTTATTTTAAAACATGCAGACAAGTCTTATATTAACAGACTTTTTTAAATAACTTAAAATTCGATATTGTCAATTTCGACGCTTACCGCCGATTCAAATATGCCTATGATAACGGGAACCAATTCTCTTGTATTTTTTTCGATCTTTTTTGTCTTTTTTTCGCTGTATTCGTCTATTATTTTTTTAATGTTTGAATCGTATTTTAAAGGAGCTCTTGTTATACTTCCTATCGCCCCGCCTTTAACGTGATAGGTAATTCCTGATCTTAAAAAATTAACCTTATCGTCATACGTTCTATCTGATTGATTTTCTCTATATTTTAAATAAACCGGTTCGCCTGAGTAATCGTAAAATATTAAAAAATTTCCGTAAAAACTCTGAAAATTTAATTTCATTTCGATAGGATATTCTTTCCTGGGATCTGTTTTTATTTTTATTCGAATATTCTCAAGACGCACGTCGTTTTCTCGCAAATCAGAAGAAACGATATTTATTGACATTAGAAATATTATTAAAATACTTAACGGCGAAATAATAGTTATTTTATTTTTAAGTTCCATTTTCCTGTTTTGCCGCAAAACCCATTTTCTCAAGCGCTTTTTCTGCTTCTTTTTTCACCTTGGCGTTGGTATCATATTTTGCTTTAAACTCTAATAAGTCTTTATATTCGGTAAGCTTTAACTCTCCTAAGTATCTTATCGCCCGCAGCCTTACGCCGTCATGATCGTCGCGGGTCATTTCAACTAATATAGGCGCAATTTTTGTATCGCCAAGTCTGATTAAGGCCCCTATAATATGCATTTTTAATCTGGCATGCTTTCTTATTTCATCGGGATCTTTTTTTGAATTTATTTCAGAAAGAGTGTTTCTTAGAATATCAATCGAACTTTTTTCTTTAATCTTGCCCAATGAATTCGCCGCAAAGCCTCTTACTAGTTCATCGCCTTCTTCTTGTAAAAGAGTTTCTAAATACTCTACAATTTCTCTTCTAGTATCTTCAACGCCGCCAAAATGTCTAATTATCGCCGTTTTATTGTTTCTATAAATAGTATCTTCTTTTACTTTCTTTAATAAAAAATCGTTTAATTCTTTGTATTTATAAACGCTTAATAGAGATAATAGGCGTATAATACCATTATCGTTTTTTTCGAAATCTGACTTTTCAATGACTTTTGAGGCCGCTTCGGCCGCTCCGTCGGGTTTTTTCTTGATTAAAGTTTGAGCCGCTAAAAAAACGAGATCTGAATCTTCATGATTTAAAAAAGGTATGATTTCTTTATCAAGGTCTTTCCATTTTACATTTTTTATTAATTCAATAATTTTTTGTCTGATTAAAATACTATCAACTTTCATTAAATCTCTTAATTCTTTCATCAAAGATTTTTGATTGTCTTCATGCAGTTTTTCGATTTTTTTCACGATATCTCTAACTTGAGAAGACGAACCGTATTTCAGTATCTGTCGAATTCTCTCGACTTTTTCTTCTTCGGCTTTTTCTGCTTTATCTTTTTCTTTATTTTCATAAGGCTTATTCGATTCTTCAATATCAGAAGAGAGCTCAAGATCTTCGTCTAAATCTATTTCTTCAGCATGTACATAAAAAGCAAAATTAAATAAAAGACTGATTGCAATATATCTGATACTTTTTATTTTCATTTATAAAGTTTGAATTATTTTTCTAAATTCGGCGCTGCTTGGGTGATTAGGATAATAGTTAAGTAAATCTTGAAAATACTTTTTAGCGGCGGTGTTTTTTTTCAGTCTTTTATATAAAAAGGCAATTCTTTCTAGAGCCACTTTATTCTTAGAATCTTTCTGCAATATAATTTTATATCGCCTTTCGGCTTCGGCGTATGATTTAATTTCTTCAAGAGACTCGGCGCAGGCAAGCCCTACGGTTATATCGGCCGGTTTTGCCTGCAAAGCAATCTTATATGCGGCGGCCGCTTCTTTATATTCTTTATTGTTAAAATATAAATTTCCTAAATTTTGATTTGCCTCAAAAGATTTCGGTTCAATTTCAACGGCCTTTTTATATGTTTCTTCGCTTTCTTTATACATTTTTTTCTTAGAATAGACAAGACCAAGATTAAGATAGGCCATAAAGTATTTATCATTTTTTGAAATAGCATCTTTATAATAATTTAACGCCGAGGTAAAATCTTCTTTTTCGTCGTATATTTTCCCGAGTTCATAATAGGCTTCGGGTTCATCGGGGGTCATTGAAATCAATTGTTTTAGATGAGACTCGGCTTCGTTGTATTTTTTTTGAGAAGAATATGTAAGAGCCAAATTAAATCGAGCTTCTTTATGTTTCTCGTTTAATCGCAGGCTTTCTTTTAGATTTTTTTCGGCTTCTGCGAATATGTTTTTTTTGAAATAAACCTCGCCTTTCTGATTGAACACATCGGCGTCGTTTGGCCTTAATTTCTCGGCCGCTTCCAGACTTTCTAGAGCTTTTTGATAATTTTTAATCTTCTTATAAGATACCGCCAGATTATAATGAGAATCCATATAATCTGGTTTTAGACTTATAGCGTTTTTATAGGATAAAATCGCCTCATTATCTTTTTCAAGTTTATCAAGAGTTAATCCCTTTGAATAATGCGCGTTCATAAAATCGGGCGCAGTTTTTGTTACCCTGTCAAAAATCTCAAAAGCCTCTTTATATTTTTTCTGTCTATAGTAAATGAGTCCAAGATAATATTCGCTTTTATAATCTTTTGAATCTTTTTTTATCGCTTTTTGATAATTCTCTTCGGCCTCGTTTAATTTTTCCTGTTTATCTTGCGCGCGCCCTAAGAAATAGTCTACCTTTTCATGTTTAGGCATTAATCGTTGCGCCTGTATAAATGAACTCTCGGCGTCTGAAAATCGTTTAGCCTTAAACTCGCCTTTTCCCTTATCAATCAATTCTATGGCTTTCTTATCATTATTTGTTTTTGCGGTTTCATTTGATTTTGAACCGACATCAATATCTTCTTCGGTAGAAGAGCCGCCTGTTTTTTCGATTTTATTTTTCTGGCCGCTTTCTTCGGGTTCTTTTACGGCTGTTTTACTTTCAATTTCGTTTTCTTTCTGTTTTTGTTTCAATTCGTCTTTATAATGCTGATAAGCGTTGGCATATTTTGCCTTTAAGTTTTTATCTTTTGAATTTCTTTTTAACGCTTCTTTATAGTAGTCTAACGATTTCTTATAATTTTTATTTTTAAATTCTTCGTCGCCAAGAGCCTCTAAAATATTCGGATTCTTTGAATCTATCTCGCGACCTTTTTTGAGCGCCTCAAGCGCCTTATTATGATCTCCCAGCTTTTCATAAGTCTTGGCTAATTTATGGTATAAATCAGAATTATTCGGATCTAACGCTACGGCTTTTTCGTATTCTAAAGCGGCTTCTTTGTGTTTTTTTAAACGCGCATATCCGTCGCCCAAATTTTCTCTTGCCTTGGCGGAATTTGGATTTTCTATGACCGCCTCTTTTAACAGACTTATCGCCTTTTCATTATTATTTTTTTCAAATTGCTGATTGGCCAGATTTTTATAAGAATTCGGATCTTTTTTATTCAATTGAAGAGCTTTTTTATATTCTTTTTCGGCCTTTTTCGTTTGTTTTTTGGCTTCATAAATATTTCCGGTTTGATTATAAGCCTGCGTCGTTTGGGGCTTTAATTGCTTGGCTATTTTTAAGTTCTCAATGGCTTTATCAAACTCGTCAATTTTTGAATAGGCGAAAGCCAAATCAGAGAGTATTTCATAAACGTCTTTTTTCGGAGCTTTTTTCTTTACTGCTATTTTTTTTGCTTTTTCAAGATGATTTACAGCCGGCTTATATTCGCTCAAATCAATAAGTATTTTGCCGATTTCATGATGAGTTCTATAGTCTTCTTCAATTTCAATCATCCTGAGCAAATTCTCAAGCCTCTTGACTCTTTCGTCTTCAATATTTTCAATGTTATATTCTTTCAATAACTCGTCAAAATTATCGGGTACCGGTCCGGGGCATATCATTAAGCTTGCCGCCCATATTCCTAATCCCGCAAGTACGGCGGCCCCTGTCGCTACTTTTTTATCTTGAAATTTATTTTTTGAAAACTTAGATCTTTTTAACGGCATATCGATATTATCGGGATATTTTTAGATATTTAAACTATTTTAAATAATTGGTTTTGATTTTCAAGACCTTGTCTGACCAATATCGTCAAACCGTTTTCGCCGCCATCTATGCGGCGAATTGTTGTCTGATTGCGAGATTATTATCTTTTTGAAAATTGAGTGGCTCTTCTTGCTTTATGAAGACCGTATTTTTTTCGCTCTACCATACGCGAGTCTCTGGTCAAGAATCCGCCGCTTCTTAATAATTTATGATATGAAGAATCTTCTTTATCTAAAAATCTTGAGACGCCCAACCGAATGGCTTCTGCCTGACCGGTAACGCCTCCGCCTTTAACGTTTGCTATTATATCATATTTATTTTCGGCTCCGACCAGTTTAAATGGTTCAAAGATAACATAATGGTATGATTTTCTTCCGAAATATTCTTCTAATGGACGTTTATTTATCGTAACTTTACCGACGCCTTCTACAACCTTTACTCTGGCGATAGATTTTTTTCGTCTTCCCGTGAAAAGCTTTGAATCGGCAACCGCTTTTTTCTTTTTTACGGCGATTTTTTTGGCTTCGTCTTTATCTTTTGGAGCGGCCACAGTTTTTTCTATTTTTTCGACGACCTTTTCGTCTTCTTTTTTTGAAGCTTCGGCTTTTTCATCGGCCGGCTTTTCTTTTAACGCTTCTTCTTCCTTTGCTTCTTTTTTAATATTGGGAGCCTCGGGTTTTTCTGCCGTTTTCTTGGCCTCTTCTTTATTTTCTTTATCGATTATTTTTGATTCGTCTTTTTCTTCTTTTTCTGACATTTAATTCTCCGGGATTATAATTCGTTTATAGCGACTTCGACGGGTTTTTGGGCGTCTAATTTATGATTTGCTTCTGCATGTACCCTTACCCTTCTTAAGAGCTTTCTGCCATACCTTGTCTTAGGAAGCATTCCTTTTAAAGCGCGCAAAAATACTTGTTCGGGCGCTCTTTGAAATAAAGTTTTCATTTTTTCTTCTTTCAAACCGCCAGGAGTTCCGCTGTATCTATAATAACTTTTTTGTTCCATTTTATCGCCGGTAATTTTTAATTTTGACGCGTTTACCACGACTACACAGTCTCCTACCAGGGCGCCGGGTTGATACTGGGGCGAACATTTGCCCATTAACCTTGAGGCTACTTTTGATACTAACCTGCCCAAAACCTGCTCTTCTGCGTTTACTAATATCCAATCATTTTTTAGACTTTTCTTATCAGGATAATATGTCTTTTGCGAATATAAAGGATTCATTTGTTTACCTACTCTTAATTTACGTCAAATTCTGTTTTTGAGATTGGCCGTCAAGCGTTTTGAGCCTTAATTTTTAAGATCGTGGCCCATCATGGGAATTAAAACTCTAATATATTTAGATTTATCGTCTTCGGTAAATATTAGCGTGCCTCTGTGCGGATGTATGATTTGCTTGACAATCTTTACGCATTTATTTTTGCTATCTTCGTCATTTTGCAGGTTATAGGCGGCGCCCTTATATTTTATAACAATTACCGCATAACCGTTTTCAATCAACACCGTTAAAGCTATATGAAATTCTATTAGCTTATTTATTAAATCAATAAAAAATATTTGTATGATTTTATGCATATCAAAAGCCAAATAACTTTCAACAATCATATATTTCGAGTTGACTTCAAGTTGACATTTTATTTGATTTTCTTTTTGAAATTTTCTCAAATACTTTTCAACTTCTTCAATCAAATTGAAGTCGTCTTCTCTTGCGGGATTTATTACTTTTGTTATTTTTCTGATGCTTCGAATTGCAGAATCAATCATTTTCTTTGAGGCTAACAGATTTTTGTCAATTCCCGTATTTTTAAATTCGAGTATTTCGTTATCAAGTTTTTCAATATTAACGTTGATTAACTCCATGATTTGAACCAGATCTAAATGAATATTTCTCGCAATTCTTTTTTTCTCTTCTAAGTTTGCTTTTCTATAATATTCCGCCATTATTTTCATTTCGTTTTTCATCTTGTTAAGACTATTCTGGGCGTCTTTTCGCCTGCTTATATCGTTAACAAAAGATACTACGCCGGTAATATTGTTTTTCTCGTCGGTTACCGAAAAAATATACCATTCACAATAAATTTCTTTATTATTTATTTTATGCGGATGTTGAACTATCTGAAAATCGCGTTTTTTTTGCCAAACCTCTTCAAAGGCCTTTTTCATTTCTTCAGAGAAAAAATCGGGTATTTTGTCGGTAATTTTATTGCCCTGCATTTGCTCATATGAAAATTCAAATATTTTTTCGGCGGCGGCGTTCCATTTTTTTATATTCAGGTCGAAATCCCATTCGATAACCGCAATGGGAGTGTTTTTTTCATGAAATTCCAGATGCTTTGCGTGTTTTAATAAAGCCTTTTGTCCGTTTTTTGCCTTTGTGATATCCCGGCATATTTCAAAGCTTCCCGTTATATCATTATTCTCGTTTAAAATGGAATACCCTTTTATATCCCATATTCTGCCGTCTTTAGATATAATTTCTCCATGCTTTGGCTTCATGGTTTCTTTCGCCCCAAGAACCGGACAAAAATAACATGGTTTGTTTTTTTCAAATAAGACTTCATGGCAATATTGCCCCAGATCTTCTTCTTTTAAATTAAATTGCTCTTTGGCGGTCTTGTTCCACCAGACTATTCTCATTTTTTCATCATGCTGAATGATGGTTTCTGATATGCTGTTTAATATTACATGATCTTTTTTAATTATTTTTTCAATATCGTTTTTCAATTTCTAGCCTATACATGCGCATTTTACAGACAATATCAAGCGCAATATTTCTTAATCTTAAAATAAATAACCAAAAATAACTTTTAAGTTATAATAATAATAAGTATATTATTTTTTGTTAAGATGTCAACAAAATTAATATATAAATTCTTTCTCTGGCAGAAGAGATATCTTGCCAATTTTAATAGCTATCTACAGGAGAGCTACATCTAGGTTTAATTTAACAACAGGTAAAGAAGGAACGCCGCAAAAAGACATGAAAAACAGGGCTACTTTTAAAGCAAAAACTTTCTTTTTTAGAACATCTTAAAATAAATACCCTATTTTCAGGGCGCCTAAAAGAAAAAATGGAGGGTATGCATTAATCATTAAAAAAGCCGCAAGCTCCCCTGAAAATGTGAAATTACTCTCTGAAATATATTCATAACCTATTGGCATATAGATTGTATTAACAGTGGGGCCTAACATCAATTTTGAATAATTGCATCCCAGATATAAATTCCAATTTGATTTTATTTTTTCAAAAAAATATCGCAAACCAGCATAGTAACCTAAATATCCGACACCAAGTTCAATATTTATATGTTTTGTAATTGAATAATCTATCCATCCGCCACTAAAAGTTGAGCCAAACAATTGTAATCCAAGGCCAAAATTCAAGTCATTTTCTTTTAATATTTTTTTTTCTTCTTTATTATCAGATTCAGCATAAATAGTGTTATTGTAACTTAAGTATGGCAATAAATTTATAAATACAAGAGCTATTAAAAGTATTTTTTTCATGATATTCTTAAAATCATATTATATTTTATATGTCAATTAATTCTCTGCACAGTTATATGTATTGAAATCATAAAAACTTTCATACACGCTGCATTGTTCAACCAACATCCAAAAGAAACTGTTTTGCCCCAGACCTGAGAATACTTATTATAATTTAGCTTGACTCTTTATAAATACTTAAGAATACAGATTAAGAAAATGATTATCAAATTCCATTCCCTCTCTGATATTAACGTAAAATCTTTATGACCAGGCAAAAAACAAACAATGACCATGAAAAAGAAAAAAAACAACCTGAATCTGATGAAGATTCGGTTCGTATCAGCCGTTTTTTATCTAAAGCCGGTCTATGTTCGAGAAGAGCGGCCAAAGAATTCATTGAAAAAAATAAAGTATACGCCGACGGTAAATTAATAACCGAACCCGGCGTTATAGTTTCAAAAGAAAGCGAACTTAAAGTCAACGAAAACTCTTATTCATGGGAAGATAAAAGAATAATTTATATATTAAACAAACCAGAAGGGTACGTATGCTCGCACAAAAGTCACAAGATGCAGCCTTCTATCTTCTCTCTTCTGCCAAAAAACTTAAGTTCGCTTTTCTTCGCCGGAAGGCTAGATAAAGACTCTTGCGGACTTGTTTTGTTGTCTAACGACGGCGATTTAATATTTAACCTGACGCATCCTTCAAAAAATGTACAGAAAAAATATATTGTTCACGCCTCAAGGCCATTGTCTGATCTTGAAAAAAATAAAGCGATAAAGGGAGTTTTCGACAATAACGAAAAATTAAAATTTGATAAAATCATTCCCTTAAAAAACGCGGCTCATTACGAAATTATACTGCATACCGGCAGAAATAGAGAGATAAGACGAATCTTGCAAAAGTTTGGCATAAAACCTCTAAAACTAAAAAGAATAGAATTGGGATCGTATAAACTTGACGGCTTACCTGAAGGTAAATATTTAGAAATAAAATAACGTTTCAACCGGCAGTTCTTCTCCGTATAACATAGCAATTGCGGCAAGCGTATTTTGAATTGAGTGAATTACAACAGGCAGGGTAATACCCGCAGATTTAATCGTTAGAAACGATAAATAAAGCGCCAATATAAAAGTCGGAAATTGCGCCCCTTCATGAAATATACCGAAAATAAAGCTGCTAAAAAATACGGCCAACCCTTTAAGTATTTTTTTTCTTTTCTTTAGCCTCGGCCAAAGAGATCTTAATATCAATCCCCGAAAAACATATTCTTCATAAAATGGCGCCACTAACGAAACCATTATAAAAAAATAATAAGGCTTCTGTTTAATAATATTCATATCAAAATGTTCAAATTGGTTCAATTCTAAATTAAAAATCTGCATTAAAATATGTATAATGCCATGAACGCCTATTAACCCTAAAAAACCCCATAGTATTTGACTTGCGTGTATCTTTCTTCTGAATTTGAAAATCTTAAGCGAAAATTTCTTTTTTATGACTAGAGCAAACCCCGTAAATACGAGCATTTGCATAAACGTTATAAAGAACAAATCATCGGCCTCAAATTTTTTAAGTTCAGAAGGGAAAATCTTTGCCAATATTAATATTGCGATTAAAAGATTTATAACCGCAAAAGAAACGATAAAATACAATGAGCAAATTATGTAATTTCGTTTCAGTATCTTTGCTTGATTAACCGGCACGATATGTTCTTTCTACTTTTGTTTTTATGCCGCCGCGCACGTTATATTCGGCGGTAAGTTTCATAAGTCTGGGATTTGCCGCGTTAATCAAATCGTCTAACGCCTTATTTACCACATTTTCATGAAAAATACCGATATCTCTATAAAACATAAAATATTCTTTTAAAGACTTCAACTCAAGACAGACTTTATAAGGAACATATTCAATAAAGATTGTTCCAAAATCGGGAAGTCCGGTTCTCGGACAAACCGCCGTAAATTCGGGTATTTCAAGATAAACAGTATACTCTTTATCTGCATAGATATTGGCAAAAACTTCTATTTGCGGCGTTTTCAAATTGCGGATATTTTCTTGCTTATCTTCATACTGACTTTTTTCATTCATATTCTCTTTTTTTATTTTTTAGTTACGCCGTCAATTTACCTTTTTTTATGGCATATTCAATGTCTAAAGAATCTGAAATGGCAACCGAAACAAAACCGACAAATATAAGTAAAAAAGCCGCTTTTTTTTCAATCTTTACCGCAGCGTCTCTTTTTTCAATTAAGATCGTTACTGGTTTTCTATCGGGTTCCGCCGCGATTTTAGCCTCGGCTTTAGATTCTGCTTTAGATTTCATTTCGTCTTTAATAAATCTTTTTGCCATTGCGGCGGCCCAAAAACCCGCCGATTTAAAACATCGATTTGGCTACGGCAAAGCCGAGGCGCTGGCCGGTTTTTTACAAAGCGTTATAATATTTCTTTCAGGGTTTTCTCTAATTTATATAGCAATTAAGAAGATAATGGAAAACAAGCCCATTGAATATTTAGACGAAGGCTTGTTTATCATGTTTATTTCTCTGTTTTTCACCATAACGCTTGTAACATACCAGACCTATGCCTTAAGAAAAACAAACTCTATCGTTGTAAAAGCAGACAGGCTTCATTATCTTACCGACATCGTAACCAACGCAGCGGTTATTATTTCTCTCGCGCTTCAAAAGTGGCTCTCGTTATTTTACATAGACGCAATCGCGGGTTTATTGCTCGCATTCTATGTCATTTTCAGCAGTTTTGAGATTTTTAAAGCCAGTTTTTTCATTCTTATGGATAGAGATATTTCAGAAAATTACAGAGGAGTTCTTTTAGATTTAATTAAAAAATATCATCCAGAAATAGCCGGCTATCATGACTTGAGATCGAGAACCTCGGGAGGGGTCGACTATATTGAACTTCACCTTGAAATGCCGAAAGATATCAGTCTCGAAAAAAGCCATCATTTAATTGAAGATTTCATAACCGATATGAAAAACCAATTTCCTAATTTAGAAATCATCATACATGCCGACCCTGCAGAAATAAACAAAGACGGCTCGGTAAAATATATTTTAGATAAAGAAGAGCCCCGATTTTATTGACTTTTAGCCATTTCATCGCCAAGCACGATAAATTTTTTCAATTCTTCATATATTCTTGTAGCGGCCAACTGTTCGTTAAAATCTTTTTCGGCGATAATTATAGAGCCAGAAAAAGCAGTTTTTAAAGGCTGCGGACCGACTAGTCTAAAATACAACGAAAGTTTTCCCGCTTTAATAAAAAGGTTTCCCGAAAGTACATATATTTTTTCGCCGCCTTTTTCGAGCTTAATTTTATGATGGGCCAAAACGGCGTTAAAAAATTCAAACCGGTTAATAAAGCTATCGCTTCTTTCGCCATTTTCTTCTTTTCTTTCTAACATTTCTTTATATGAGGCGATATCTTCTTTTTTATTTATACAAAAACCTTTTACCATTTCAAAAACCGCGTTTGTTAAATCTTCCTGCATCTTGGCGTTTTCTTTAACGCTGTAAAAGCCGGCATAATAGATTTTATCTTTTGTCGATATTTTTTTAACCTGCATGAATATTTTTTTTTCTTCAGCCGACAAATCGGGATCAATCTCATAATAATAAACTTCTTCAAATAAACCGTCGCCATTTAGGTCTTTCATTGTCTTAACGATTTTACCGGTTTTATATATATTTACTTCTGTAAAATAACCGGATTTTTTTTCGTCGATTTTCACCTGCGCGATTGTACCGTTTTCGTTAAAAACAGTTTCTTCTATAATGATTTTTTCTTTTTCGTCTAATTTAAATTGAGACGCGACCAGTCCGTTTTTATATTTTTTCCATGTTTCAAATTTTCCGTTTAAATCAAAATCTGAGAATTCGTGCAATATTTCGCCCTCATTCATTATTTTTAAGTAGGCGATTTTATTTTCTCTTTCTCTCTCTTCAATTTCAAACGAACTATAGTATGCTTTGATGTCTCGATACGTATTTTTAAATTCTAAAAAACTTGAATAACTTTCTATTCCCTCGAGTTTTTTTCTACCCTCGGCTATATCAAAATCTATAACCGTATTCGATTGGGCATATAAGCCAAACGAATTTAAAATTAGAAAAAAAGTTATATATTTTTGAAGTTTAATTTTCATTTTCTATTTTCGCTTGTACTTTTTCGATTCTATATTCATAAAAACCTTCAATATTTTTTAAATAAGAGGCGTAGAATGTGGCCGCTTCATGCCAAGCGTCTTTTATGTCATTATCAGACGAAAAAGAAAAGTTTTTCGCCGCTATAATAGAACCGTTGTAAAGCTCATAAAGAACCGTTCTTAGCTCCTGTTTTTTTTCTGAAAGAGACGCTACAGCCGCTTCTAATCTAAATTCTACCCGAAGGGGCGAATTCGTATTCTCGTTTAACGACTCGAGATCCCAGCCGGTCATAATTTCTACATTTGATCGAGATTCGGCAATTGACGCAAACAAATCCCAAACCTCTACCGGTTTTTCTAGGGACAATTCTCTTAAATCAAGCCAGATTGAAATTTTTCGATTTCCTACTATTAATTTCTTAAATCGCGAATCTGAAGCGTTTTGAAGCAAAATTTCGTCTTCCGGCTGTACGGCCACTCTTTTTAATCTTGTTATTTTTTTCAGATATCCGGCGCTACCTTTTTCTTCTAATAAAACTCCCTGAATTTTTTCCACGCGAAACCCGCTGGTAAAAGGCACCATATTATATTTTGAATAAATACTGTCTATGTCTTCTAGATCCATATCTTCTCTTATTTCAGTAGACGGTTTTCGTTTCTTTGCGCCATACATTTTTCTTTGAAACATTAATGAAAAGAAAGAATTTACTTCGTCGGTCTGCGACGAATTAGACATCATGGTTCCCGCAAGCGCGTTCAATTTCCAGCTGCTGCCATAGTTCAACGCCCCGCCAAGCGAGAAACTAAAGCCCCCAAAATCTTTCTGCAGCCCAAACTTCGGAGATATATAATATTGAGGCATAAATTCTAATCCCCAATGAAATCTGTTACCTTCATAAAGCGAATAAGCATACTCAATAGAAGTTATAAACCACTGCGGATGCTCATATGTAACGCCAAATTGAACTTCAAAAGGCTGACTTTCTTCATAGCCTCCACCGTAAAAAGAAAAGTCAGGACCCATATTCTTTAACGCTAGCCCAAATCCCCATCTTTTATATGCATTTTGCGGCTCTATTATATTAAACTTATAAAGAAACCCAACATCTGCCCCTACGCTTTGCGCAACCTGCGGGCCCAACTGCAGTCTAAAATATCTTGCGCTTAAGCCTAAAGAGAAATTTTCAAGAATACGATAACCTACAGACAAACCAAATTGTACGTCAACTAAAGATAAAGAAACATCGGTTTCTTGAAAGTTTTCTACCATTTTAATGGGTTCGTTAAGATACAAAGACGATGCTGAAAATCCCAAACTAAAAAAATTTGAAAAAGGATAGTTCATTAAGAAAGAATCGGCAGAAAGCGTTCCGCCAAGCATGTAATGATTTATGGCGACTTCAGACTGATCGGTAAAACCCAGACCAGCGGGATTAAATATAATGGCCGATACGCCGTCGGGGTTAGACGTCTTCGCGCCTGAAAGAGCCTGCCCTTCTGCGTCAATGGGCATAGTAAGAAATAAAGGATCAGACGCCAAATTTTTTACGATAAATAAAAAGACTAATAACAAAAATATTTTTTTTACAAAACTTTTCATTTTATCACTTCACTAAAATTATTTTTTGGATACTTCGTTGTTTCCACGAATCGGCTTCTATATGAATAAAATATAGTCCCGATCTTAAGTTTTCGTTTTTCATATCCCATTCGATAAAACTATTTCCCGAATTATAATAGTTGTCAAAAAGGTTCTTAACTTTTCTGCCTTTTATATCATATATTGATACCGTAACATTTGAAGCCTCGGTTAAATTAACGCCAATTGTTGTTTTTGTATTCTTTCTAAAATCCAGATAATTATCAGATATTTTTGCCGTATCGGGAGGTATTACTACGCCGTCATAGGGTGATATATCATTATCTGCAATTGTAACCGAAATATCCGGCAGTGTTCCGGCAATTGAATCATAGTCAATATCAAGAGTTAAAGCAGTATTTATATCATGATTTATTGAGACAACATGAATTCCTTCTACAATATTGTCATCTATAGCGCTAATCGTAACTGTTTGCTGTATATTCCAGTCAACCGGAGTAAAAGTCAAGAATGGTTTATCAATATTTACTCCATTTATTATGTCTGCAGATGTAATATTGATTACAACATCGCCTGTCGGAACAGTATTGAGTACCACCGTATATGTTTCGTTTATACCGCCTTCTGTCATGCTGATACTTGCCAGACTGAATGTAACACCTGCAACGATATCATCATCGTCATTCGTTACCGCAACATCAGCTGGGTCTAAGTTATTATAATTGCCGTCGGCCGTTACTACATCAGGCGAAGTTACAATACTGTAAGCAATCGCGCCATCGACTATTGCATCGTCTACGCCGGTTACCGTTACTGTCTGGTCAACGTTCC
>JAOUOT010000048.1 GCA_029880265.1 Spirochaetia bacterium
CGATTCTACCTGCACTTCTGTGGCGGGAGCTGTCGTAGGCTTCTGCGGCAACAGCACCACTGACACAGCTTATGGCGAGACCTGCGACGATGGTGGCACCGAAAATAATGACGGATGTTCATCGACTTGTAAAATAGAAGTCTGCGGCGACGCCATCACCCAGACAAATGAAGAGTGTGATGACGGTAACACTAATAATACAGACGGATGCACAGATACTTGCTTATCTGGCAGTATCGGAACTCAGGCATCGCCTAAGATTTTGTGGGGTACGCCAATAACCGGCCTTCAAACGACGAGCCAGATAGCAGGAGGAACAGGCGTTTATGAAAGTTACTATCAGGTATCTATAGACGGAGAAGGCGCCGTCATTTTACTTGAGAATGCCCTTGTTGATGTTGATTTGTATGTTTATTCTGATGCCGCTTTTTCTACTTTAGAATGCAGCGATACATCTGCCAATCTTAATAAGGCCTGTAAAGAATTTGCGGCTACGCCGGGAATACATACCGTTTATATTAAAATTGTAAGCCCTACATCCGTTAGTACAACGTTTCACATGACAATCAGGGGGCAAGACGTCGTGACTGCCAATGATGTTGCAAAGGCAATATCATTTCCGCAGACTTTACCCACTACCGGGAAAATCAAAGCGGGAACAGGATCCGTTACTAGTAGTTACCTTATATCTGGACTGACGCCGGGAAATCACTACAATGTTAGGTTAGAAGGTGAAACTGGTGAAGTTAGGCTAGAAATGAAACTCACGGATATTTATTGTCAAAAAAACTGGGTAGACTATTTTAACCCTGTTTCCTGCGACTTTCAGGCGCAAGCCAGTGGAGAGATGTATGCATATGTAAGGAGCTATATCGGTGATTCTATTAGCTATAAATTAATTGTTACTGAAAGTACCCCGGTTGATTTGACGGTAAACATTGATAATATCGTAAGCGACCATATTTCGGCTACGATATTTTATACCATAACCAATAATGGTACGGCCGATGTTTATCCCGATAAAGATGTTTATATGTGGCTTGACGCGGCCTCTGCGCCCGGTTATGCCGACGGCGCAAGTAGCGCCGCCTTTGAAACTGTTGTAGAGATGATACCGGCGGGTAGCAGCATGAGCAGAGTATACACTGTGAATGCAAAAGATCTTAATCTAAATTCGGGCACAGCGTACGTTCTCGTAGACATGAACAATACGGTGTATGAAACTGACGATGCCAATAACACAAGCGCGAGTTTCGCGTGGGATAACGGTTTAAGCTGGCCGCCAACGGCCACGCCTCTGGTTCTTGATGCCCCCTTTGTAAGCGGCAATATAGATACGGAGGGCGGTATTGCATGGTATTCGTTTGATAAACTCAAAATGAATGGTTATCAACTTTACCTCGATGAGCTTGATACTACCGGCACAAGCCAAACCGGCGATGTTCAGGTAACGGCTGTTTTATCTTCACTGAGCGGCGTATCAGCTTATCAAATAGGTAAAATTGGTCTTAGTAATACGAATGACGCGGCAACGGTTCTTACCTGGTTTTCGTCGACAACAACTGACTCAACAAACGGAACGGTATACCTGGCGGTAAAGGGCGATACTTATAATGATACAGGCAGCTTTCTGATTAAAATGCTCAATCATATAAAATTTCCGCCCGATGCATCAACAGCGCTTACGGTTAACCCAGCATTTTTTTCGTGGATAAATGTCCCTGATTATGGTTATGTATGGGCATCTTTTGACGTTACATCGGGAACAGACTATACCGTACTATGGGATGACTGCTCTACCGGAAGCGCCTGTACTCAACTAAATTGGCAAGAAGCGGTATTAAATCTTTTTTATCCTGATACAACGGCAATTTCAGGCACGCTTTGGGGAGGTGGCTCAACAGGGTACTCGTTTACCGCGAATCAAAACAGTACCGTTTATATAAGGTTACAATCTAATGCGGGCAAAACCGGTCTCGTGGGTGTTAAGGTGACTTCACCTTAAATAAACAGAGATAAATTAGACTTTATTAAAAGCGGGTTATGCCCGCTTTTTTTTATTTTTCTCTTTGTACTCTCTTGGGCTCATGCCAGTCTTTTTTTTAAACGCTCTGTAGAAAACAGAGGGGTTGTTAAAACCAATATCATAGCAGATGTTCAGAATATTCGCGTCAGGTTCTTCTGATAAAATGCTTTTTGCTTCTTCAATTCGTTTTGAATTGATAAATTCAAAGAAGGTCTGGTTCAAATGTTGGTTTAGAAAAGTTGATATCTGGTGAGAAGTAAGCTTGGCCGCTTTGGCGACATCTTTCAATTTAATATTTTCGATTCTATGCATTTGTTTTTTTTCAAATAATTCGTTCAAAGATTTTTCAATATGCTGAATATCCGCCTTATCTATATACTGGCTGAAATATTTATCTAAATTAAAAGTTGTTGTTGTTAAATAAACCCTTCCATATTTTGCATAGTATGGCAATATCTGGTAGAAAAGATAGAGAAGAAATAAAGTAGAATAAAGAAAGACGTATTCTGCCAAAGACATTTTGGCCAAATTAAAAGAGATGAAAAGAGTTTTATAAAAAAGGTATGTCAGAAGAACAAGCAAGAGATAGATAACGATACCGGCATAAATAGCGTGTTGCTTATGCTTTGGCGCTGTTTTCTGGGGTTGGTATTTTTTTATGCTTAACAGTATGGCATAAATCGTGAATGACATATTTCCTGTTAAGGTTAAATATTTTGCCAATGAAAAGTAGTAATAAGTAACCTGTTCCCGTGAAATGGTTTCTTTGATAATTTCAATTTGTGTGTTCTCGTCTAGAAGCCAATACGGAGAAAGCAGTATTATATGCGCCATAGGATATAAAAGAAACAGCCAATATGATCTTTGCCACTTGTATTTTGGTATGATAGTTGCGTGTAAATTGAAAAATAGCAAAACAAGAATAAAAGACATGACAATAGTATCTGTTCCCAAAAGATAGGGCGCATTATGAAGATCGCCAGAGTATATCAGAGCAGAATAAAACGCATGATATGCCAGACAGATAAAATAGAACCCTAATGTGGTACCTATCAAATCTCTAATGCGCCATATATAGAAAAGGCTGTTCATAAAGAAAAAATAGGCTATAGCATGTAAGGCTGCTGAAGAAATCATTTTAGTTATTAAAAAGTTGTATTAGTATGTATACACATTGTTTACCTTTTCTTGTTTTTTTTCAAAGTCTTTTTTATAAATTCTTTTGGGTTCATTCCTGTTTCTTTTTTAAATGCTCTGTAGAAGACAGAAGGGCTGTTAAAACCAATGTCATAGCAGATGTTCAGAATATTCGCGTCAGGTTCTTCTGTTAAGATATTTTTTGCTTCTTCTATTCGTTTTGAATTAATAAACTCAAAAAAAGTCTGG
>JAOUOT010000005.1 GCA_029880265.1 Spirochaetia bacterium
TTTTAGATAAACTGACCGATATGCTTTTCATCTTCGAAAAAGGTAAAAAAATCAGGGTTATACCGGGGTTGTGCAGCGACTATATATTTACAGAAAAAAAATCCGCGCCCAAAAAGACCAAAGAGATTAAACCTGAAAAAATAAAAAAGAGAACCAAATTGTCATATCATGATCAGAAAAGAAAAGATGTTATCGAAAAAGAAATTCCTGATTTAGAAAAAGAGATAGAATTGCTGCGCGAGAAACTCGCATCGGGCGAAACCGATTTTAAGCTTCTTGATGAATGGGGCCGGCGGCATAACGAAAAAGAGAAACTTCTTTTTGAACTATTGGCAGAGCTAGATACCATAGAATCGACAATCGCCTGACCGTTTTGGCAGCAAAACTTAATCGTAAGTAAAAATATATTTTAGTATTCGATAATTAACTGCAGCCCGCAGTCTGCGCAGGTTTTGACATTGTGCCCATTATCAAAACCGCAGGCCGGGCATTTGCCCTGTTCTTCAAGTTCTTTCGATTTTTTAAATTCAGGATGCAGAGAAATAAAATAGTCGTCAATGACTAAAAGACCATTTTTAACCTGATCTTCGGGAACAATTAAAATATACTTCAAGGCGCAAGAACCATTTTTGCACCCCGGCGACAAATTTATTTCATGAAGAATATTTTTATCGGTTAATTTATCGGCGATTTCTCGAATAGTTTTCAGGCTATCTTCTCTGATGGCAACCCATTTGATTGATGAATTATCTTTTATATCAACTTGCGTTAATTCGCTTTCATGATTGTGTGTACATTTTTGGTTCATTATTTTTACCTGTTAATATGTATATTATCAATATCGTCTAAAATTTACTATCCAAAACAAATGACGTTTCGTACCTGTAAATGCTTTTTTGAATTTGAATTTTAGTTTAACTTTTTGCGCCCGCTTGTACTCTGCGAGATGGGCGGTCAATTCGTTTGAGATATTTGGGCGAACCCATGCAGAAGGCATGGCCTGACGCATATCGCGTCGACTTCGACATAGCTGTCAGAAAGTCAATGTTGCATGCGCTTGTTCTACGTAATTTTTTTAGATAAAATAAAGAAACGTTATCATATTTTCTTTAAAACAAATCTTCTTTTTTTATTGTTAAGCCTTTCAAAAGCCGGCTTGAAAGCGAATCTTCCCTTGCTTTTTGCCATTTCGGTTCCTGAGATTTGTCAAGGCATTCGTTATACCAAACTTGCATGGTTTTATCGCGCGGGTAGTTTGGGTATTTAACGTCGTCAACGGAAAACGCAGATTTTTTTTTGCCGACAGTTTTTATCGAAGAAGCCATATTTTATTATACAGTTATAATAATGCGATGTCAAGAAAAAAGGATTTTTTTTTGAATGAAAAATATCGGGTGTAAATCATATAAAAAGTACATATGTCCTATTTACATTCGTTTGAAAAATGTCTATAAATAGGGTATGAAAAAGAACAAGTTATGCAATTTAAATGCAATAAAAAAGATGCGCCTTTCTTTTTTATTGGCGCTTGTTTTGCCGTTATCTTTTTTAAACGCGCAAAGTTCAATTATTTTCAGCGGCAGAGTATACGATTCAGTCAATAAAAACCCCGTTGAATTTGCCACGGTGGCCATCGTTGAGTCGTCCCAAAAAACGAAAACCGATCAAAGCGGAGCTTTTCAAATCATTCTTGGTAAACCCGCAGCATACACGGCGATTGTAAGCGTAAACGGAATGCAGCCTGAAAAATCTGTTATTAATATTACAGAGAATACGCAAAAAGATTTTTATCTGAAACCCCTTAAAATACAGGCAGAAACCATAACCATTAAAGACGAAAAGATACGCCAGAAAACCGGCAGACAAACGCTTAGTAAAGAGAGAATTAAAGAAATTCCCGGCTCTATGAACGATTCGATTTCTGCCTTAAATTCATTGGCGGGCGTCGAAAGATACGGAGGCATTTTCGGATATCTTGTCATGAGAGGCGCAAACAGTTATTATAACCGCTACACAATCGACGGAATTCCCGTCGTGATGCCGCAGCATTTTCTCGGAATTCATTCGGTTCTTCATAACGACTTTATTGAAGATATCGACATATACGCCTCTTTGCCGCCCGTCAGCATTAAAAACGGCTCAGGACCCCTCATTCAAATTAATACCATTGACGATTCAGAAAAATCTGGGATAGCTTTTGAACTTGGCATACTTTCGGCCAATATCATGATTGAATCGCCGCTTAACGAAAATGTCGATGAAGTCAAAAAGAAAAAAGGTTATTTTACGGCAGCCGCGCGTATCGGATATTTGTCGGTTTTACTTCCCCCGATTATTAAACTGATTACGGGCGACGATTATTCAAGCATACCCGATTATTACGATTACCAAAGTAAAATAAAATATAATTTTACAAATTCGCATTCGCTGACCCTGCTCTTTTTTGGCGCGGGCGATAAATGGAATATCGTGCCTGAAGTTGAAGGCGACGACAAAACAACAGCCCTTGAAGAAGGGGCCGATCCGTTTTCGCTTGATATGCATGTTTATCAAGACTTTCAATTTCATACGCAGTCTTTTAAATACGCGTATTTGAGTTCTTATAAATTGAAAAATGAGTTTTTATTTTTTTCTACCTTTAACAGAAACGACAGAACCATACTTGTCGACAACCCAAACGCGGTAAGCTGGCTTGAAAATATGCACATTGTATCAAAGCCGAATATTTACGGTTTAAAAAATAATTTAACGCTAAGACCAATAAAAGAACATTTATATTTTAAAGCGGGCGCAGAGGCAAATTTTTATGATTTCTCGGCGTCGGGTACAGGCATCATGCCGAAAGAAGTTCCATCGGCCGGATTTCTTATCTTAGACATAGGCAATGAAAATCTTTTTACGCCCGTAGAAATAGACGTAAAAACAAAGAATACAATTTTAAGCGTTTACGCCGAAAGCGAAATAAAATGGAAAGGTCTTTCATTTGTTCCGGGTATTCGCGCCGACTATTTTGTCGAGGCAAAAAAAGAAGCGTTAAACCCCCGCGGCATATTAAGCTATAATCTAAAAAACGATACCGAATTTTCTTTCGGCATGGGCAGGTACGAAAGTTTTCTTCATGAAAACGTAAACTATTTTTCGGCCGCGCCCATGATATTTGACGCGAAAGAAAACGTTACAACAGAAAAATCAATTCAGCGAACAGCCGGCATAAAGCATAAGTTCACAGACGAATATTCTGTCAAAGCCGAAGGATACTATAATTATTACTACGATCTTGCCGAAGGCGCGGCCATTGTAAAAGACGGGGTCGAAACCTACGGGCAATCATCGGGCGAAACAAAAAATTATGGGGTTGAACTTACCATGAAAAAAGAGGCGGCTGCAGAAAATAATATTTTATACGGATGGTTAAGCTATACCTATAATGCGGGAAAGCATAAAACAAACCTGCCGTTATCGTCAGACCCTTACGGCGATAAGTGGCTCAATAACGAATTTGCCAGAAAGCATACCCTTAAACTGATTGCCGGTTATAAATCGGGAGAACATAAAATCGGCGCAAGGTTTCAGCTTTATTCTTCAAACCCGTATACTCCCATTGTGGGCGACGACGGCGACCCCGGCGGTATAGGAAGATATGCTCCCGTTTACGGCGAAAGATTCAGTAAGTATTATCCCGTAAACCACTCTCTCGATATTCGCTATACCAAAACAAAAAAATATGGCTGGGGGTCTTTTGCCTATTATGTTGAATTCTTAAATATTTACAACAACAAGCCCTTAATCATGCAAGATTACAGGTACAACCAGCCGTACCAAAGCGGCGTAAATCCGGCGTTAAGCGCGGGGGCCGGTCCTTTTTTCGCGGGTAATTTCGGGTTAGAGATTCGTTTTTAATTCAATTAGGGCGTCTTTAGTTTTTCTTTTTTCTGGCGGTAAAATAAAGACGCCTTGGCCTTAGAAAGCCTTCTGTTGTTTTCGAAGAATCTTTTTTATCGATAAAGTCGATAAAGCTTTTGCCGGGGGCCCACTTTGTTTCTCGCTGTTCTTTTTCTTCCATTAAGAGATTATAGCGGCATTGAACGTCAGAAAATCCGGCTCTAATAAGCCAGTTTTCAAGACAAGTCTCGCTGGGCACAAACCAGACTCCCGATACGCCGGCGTATTTTTTACCGGGAAAAAACGCGATAGAATCTGCGCTGTCATAGCCTAACGATTCTACTAAAATCTGGCCGCCTGGCTTTAACGCGTCAAAAGATTTCTTAAGCGCATCAAGAGGATCTTTATGATGATAAACAATCCCCATGCAAAAGATAATATCAAAAAATTCGTTAAAATAATTCAGCTCTTCAAAACCAAAAGGCTCGTAATAAAGCGATTTTTCGTTGGCGTAACTTTGCAGAAATTTGAAAGTGAGCCAAAATCTTATCGTAGGGTCAACGCCTAAAACCAATTTTGGCGAATAATGAGCCGCCCTGAACATATAATATCCGCTGTTGGCGCCGATGTCGCATATTGTTTTATCGCGCATATCGTCTATAAAGGGCAAAAAACGCTCCCATTTTAAATCGCTTCGCCATTCAGCGTCTATATCAATGCCGAAAAGAGAAAACGGTCCCTTTCTCCACGGAACAAATAATTTTAAAAGCTTGTAAAGATTTTCTGCGGCTTTTGGCGAAAGCTCGTCTTTGCTCCCTATTTTTACTACAGAATTTTTATAATCTTTTACGGCGGTTTTCAGAAGGGACAGATTGTTCAAAGCGTCGATAAAAACTTTATACCGATTATCTTTAATCTTATCATATTTCTGTTTTAATATCTGGCCAAGAGCTTCTAGGTTTGTTTGACTTAAATAAGACTTTAAATAATCAAGGCTGTTTTCAATCATTTATTTAACGGCCAGTATAGAGACAAAATTGCACCACTTGAAAAAAACCGATATCTTCGTAAAACCAGATTCTTCTAAGAGAAGGATGTTTTCTTCAACCGTCAATGGCTGCAAAAAATCTTTCAGGGCCCTATCTTTTTGCTTAATTTCAATATCAGAATAATTATTTTTAATCTTAAAATTATAATATTCTTTAGAATAAGCATTTGAAAAAAAAGGCTCTGTGTTTGTTATTTTTTCTGATAATATTAAAAAACCTTTGGGCTTTAGGGTTTGATAAAGATTCGATAAAAATATTTTTCTCTGATCTTTTTCTATAAACTGAAGAACATAATTTATAATAAACATATTCGCGGCCCTGTATTTAAAGTCTAAGATGTCGCTGACATAAAAGTCGTACTTTTGAGAAGGTGAAAGTTTTCTCTTTTTCTTTTGAGCTTTATGAATCATGGGCTCTGAACTGTCTATGCCCGTATAGGCAAAAGGGCTTTCGCCCATGCTTTTTTTTAATACATTCAAGAAGTTTCCCGTTGAGCATCCTAAATCATAAATTACGGGATTTTTATAATTCGCCTCTTTCGCGAAGCCTGCGCTTAAAGAAAGAACTTCTTTATAAAAAGGTATTGACCTATTGAGCATGTCGTCAAAGACTTTTGCCACAATCGGCGAAAAAGAAAAGGGCTTAATTTGTTTATAAGGGTTTTGATAAATCTTATCGCGCATAGATTATTTATCTAAGATTTATTTTTTTATAATACGGCAACTAAAAAACATATTAAAACCGGCGTTTTCTCTATTATTTCATAATAAATTAAAAGACATCGCGGCGCATTTTCATAATATTATTATCCTTAAAATACAATCTTGATAGACGACATAAATTAAATATTGGTAATGACATTTGGTCCATCATGAAAAACGATAAAGATGACAAAATTAAAGAGAAAATAGACGATAAAGAGATAATTCTTAAGCTTGAAGATTCTATAGAAAAACTATCTGAAGAAATTATAGAATATTATAAATCAAATGAACACCTATCTAGCGTAAAAGAAGAGCTTGAAAAATTCAACGAGGCTTTGCAAGAATCAGAACAACGATGGAAGCTTCTCGTAGAAAATTCACCCGATATTATTATTGCCATAAATTCAGATTTAAAAATAGTATTTATCAATAAAACAATCTCAAAGACGCCGCCTGAAAAAATTATAGGCGAAACTATTTTAATCTTCGTGCCGACGATGTTTCATAAAAAAACCGTAAAAAATATAAAAACCGTTTTTAAAACCGGAAATTCTGAACTATTTGAAACTCCCGCAATCACAAAAAACGGAAAACCCTTTTTTGTTTCTGTACGCATGAGCCTGGTCAAACATAAGAAAGAAAAATTTATATTAATGATTGTAACAGATATCACAGAACTTAGAGAAGCGCAAAAAACAAATAAAAAAAACAACGACCTGTTAAAAAAAATAAATAATATACAAACAGAATTTATAAGACATGCAGATAAAAAGGCTTTTTTTCAAAATTTACTTCAGCATATCTTAGAAGCTGCAGAAAGCGAGTTTGGCTTTATTGGCGAAATTTTTTACGATGAAAAAAACAAACCTTATCTGAAAGCTTATTCAGTAAGCGATATCGCGTGGAACAAAGCCAGCCGCGATTTTTATGAAAAATACAAAGACACCGGTTTTATATTCAATAAACTGAACAATTTATACGGATATACACTAAAAACCGGCAAAATGGTTATTTCAAACGATCCGGCTAGCGATAAAAAAAGCGGCGGACTTCCTAAGGGACATCCCCCTATAAAATCTTTTTTGGGCATACCATTATACAGAGGAAAAGAATTCATAGGTATGGCCGGGTTTGCCAACAGAAAAAAAGGCTACTCAAAGGAATTCGTAGATTATCTAAAACCCTTTGTATCGGTATGCGAAACTCTAATAGAGGCCAATAGAGAAAACCGAATGCGGGTTGAAGCCGAGAAAAAACTTAAAAAATCTGAAAAACAGCTTCGAAATTTAGCCCGAAGAGCGCAGACAGAAAGGGAAAAAGAGGCCCTGCGCATAGCAAGAAATATTCACGACGATTTAGGGCAGATACTTTCTCTTTTGCGTTTTGACTTATCATGGGTTCAAAGCATGCTAAACGAAAGCCAGCAAAACATTTCTCTTAAGATAGACGACTCTATTGAACGAGTCGATCACGCGGTAAAAACGGTACAGCAAATCACTACCGATCTAAGGCCTACAATGCTTGATACTCTCGGCCTAAAAGACGCTTTAATATGGCAAAGCGAAAGCTTTAGCGAAAGAACAAAAATTGACTGCAAGATATCTTTTAAACCCGAAAATATAAAAATTAATAACGATATTTCTGTGGAACTTTTTCGCGTTTATCAAGAGGCCCTTACAAATATCGCGCGCCACGCCAGGGCGACAAAAGTCATTTCTCATTTTTTTCTAGATAACAATATGCTGACGTTTTCTATAAAAGATAACGGAGTCGGTATTGACGAAGAAAAACTCGAGAATCCAAATTCATGCGGACTTATAGGCATGCGCGAGAGAATTTTATCATGGCGCGGAAACATGAATATAACCGGAACAAAAGACAAAGGAACAAAAATTTTTATTGAAATTCCGTTAGAAAATATAAATATGGGTATACAGTAAAATAAAAGATAGAAGAGGCGATTATGACAAAAAGATATTTTTTTCATTTAATATGGTTTTTACCGGCTTTTATGCTTTTTTCTACATGCTTTCTTTGGGCCTTTGATAAAAACTCGCAGGTAGAAATGCTTTTTGACGTTCCCGAAGAGGGCTCAGCCGTAAGCGTAGATTCTGACGAAGCCTATGAAAAAATGGCTCCCGTTGACGATTTTGGTATTGTTAAAAAAGAAAGATCGGTCATAATGATTGAAGATAAACCTAAAATTTCGCATAGAAAACTCAATATTGACGCATCTGAGCTTTTAGGCGAATCTCAAGGCGAATCGTTCGCCGTTAAAGCCGCCAAACAAGCCGAAGAATTCTTAAATAAAAATATTAAATCTGTGAATATTAAGGGCAAAACATACAGAATTGATAAAGACTGCGCTTATTTTGTAAGAGCCGCTTATTGGCTGGCGTCTGATAAGCAGCTAGATTTGTACGAAGACGCCATTTTATCGGGAGCGGTGCCCAGAAATATCGGCTCGGGCGTTCGACTTTTGGCCTATTATATGAAGAATAAGCATACCTATGAATCTAGAAAAGCCCGCGTAGGCGATATTATCGTATTTGATAATACTTACGATAAGAACAAAAACCGAAAAAGAGACGATTATTATACCCATGTAGGTATTGTCACCAAAATTAGAAACGACGGCACCATTGAATTCGTTCACGGCAATATAAGCCGCACCATAAAAAAAGGATATATTAATTTTAAATATCCGAGCAAGTCTCGCATAAAAGACGTGAAAATAAATTCTTATATTAGACCAAAATACCGGTGGGAAAGAGACTCATCCAGAAGTTTAGCGGGTCATTTAGTAAGGGCCTTTGGCGGTTTTTAACGGCCGTTAAGTTATTTCAAGATCAAAGTCTTTTGCCAGCGAACCGCCAAGATCAATCTCATGCGTTTTGCCCATAAGATAAATTTCGACCGTAATTCTTTTTTTGCGGGCGTTTACTTTCTTGATTACGGCTTCTTTTCCTTTCAGGGGGCCCTCCAGTATTTTTATCTTTGTTCCCGATTTTACAAACTTTGAAAAATTAATCGTTTCGCTTTCCTGCGTCAGCTCAAAGATATAAGCGATTTCTTCGGTCTTTACCGGCAGTACCTCTTTTTTCTCAGATATTTTTGTATCGGCGATTCCTAAAAATTTTGTTATGGATGTTTTTAAGCCGGTTGTTCGACACCTTCTTAATACTTCAAGGGCCTTTTCATAATCAATTTTTTCTTCAAAAGAAATGAAAATATATCCGGGAAACAAAGGCTTTTTCTCTTTTTTTATTTTACCTCCTTTTCTAATTTCAAGTTCTCGTTTGGGTATAAAAGTTTTAATCTCGGGAAATTCTTTTTTGAGTTTTTCTCTTGCATCTTCTTCATTGCCCCCGTATGCTTGAACGGCATACCACCAGTTATTATTTTGAACAGACATATTTTATGAGAACATCGAGAGTTGATCTATATTTTTGGGCCTTTTCACCATACTTTTCTTTGCCGTCTTTTCTGTCTGAAAGACAGGTTCCTGCTTCCAAAGCCCGTCGGTCTCAAGCTCTTTTAAAAGCTCGACGGCGCGATTTGTGATTTCTTCGGGAAGACCGGCCATTTCGGCCACATGAATGCCGTATGATTTGTCGGCCTTGCCCTCGATTATTTTTCTTAAGAATACAACCTTGTCATGTTCTTCTAAAACAGAAACGGTAAGACCAATGATGCCTTTGTCGGGCTCTATCATCTCGGCAAGCTCGGCATAATGCGTTGCAAAAAGCGTTTTCGGGCGCCCTAAATCTTCGCGGTTTAAATATTCAATCATCGCGCGGGCAATGCTTATGCCGTCAAAGGTAGAAGTTCCGCGCCCTACTTCGTCTAATAAAATCAAAGATTTTTCGGTAAAGTTTTGAAAGATGCGCGCGCATTCAGACATCTCAACATAAAAGGTGCTTTCGCCTTTGAACAACCTGTCAAAGGCGCCTATTCTGGTAAACACCCTGTCTGCAAGAGGCAGCTGCGCAAAAGCCGCCGGCACGAAAGAGCCCGCCTGCGCCATAATTTGAATGAGACCCGTTTGTCTTATAAAAGTCGATTTGCCCGACATGTTCGGGCCGGTTAAAACCGCTAGGTGCCTACCGCTATTGTTTAATTCAATATCATTGGGAACAAATATTTCTTCGCGAAAAATTTCTTCAACCACGGGATGCCTTGACTCTTTTAATAAGAGAGCGCCGGTTTCAACAATTTCAGGGCGGATGTATTTTTGCAAAACAGCGGCTTCTGCAAAAGAGAAGAAAACGTCTAACATAGAAAGTCGCTCTGCCCATACTCTAAGAATATCGGTGTTTTCAATGGCTTTTTGAACCAGCCCTTCAAAAATTGATTTTTGAAGAGCAAGAATATCGTCTTTGGCGTTTAAGATTTTATTTTCAAGATCTTTTAATTCGTCGCAGGTGAATCTTTCTGCGTTGACAAGGGTCTGTCTTCTTACGTAACTTTGCGGAGCTTTATCAGATAATCCCCTCGAAATTTCAATATAATAGCCTATTACTTTGTTATATTTTATTTTTAAGGTAGAAATTTTATACTTTTCTTTTTCTCTGTTTTCAAATTCTTTCAATATAAGATGGGCCGATTCGCTGGTTTTAAAAAGATCGTCTAAAATATCAGAATATCCCGGCTTTAAAAATCGTCTTTCATCTAAAACAGGAGGAAGATTTTCTGTAAAAAGAGCGGCGTCAAACTCGCTTAATAGATCATCAGGAAATTCGTTTTGCAAATCATAGTTTTTATTTATCCATTTAGGCAGATTCGTTTCTTTTGATAATGAATCTTGTATCTGCCGAATTGATTTCATGGTTTCAAGAAGCGCGCCTAAGTGCCTTACGCGGGGTTCATGATAAAGAGCGTTTATGATTCTAAAAAGGTCATGGCAGTCTTTTAACAGACTTCTTATGACTTTTCTGGTTTCTGATTTTTCGCAGGCAAAATAAACACAGTCGTGCCTCTCTTTTATTTCATTCATATCAAAAGACGGCGCCGATAAAAACTCGTCTAACTTTCTTCTGCCCGCCGAGGTAACCGTTTTATCAAGAACGCCGGCAAGAGAAGCCTTTCTTGTTCTGTTTTGGTCGGTTAATATTTCAAGGGTTTTTAGGGCCGAATCGTCAAGAACCATTTTTTTCAACTGATTTTCATTTCGCAGCGCTTTCCAGTTAATATTTACTTTAGGCGCAATTTCTTTCATGTACCGGTAAAAAGAGGCCAAAAGCGTTTTATCTTCAGGGTTTAACTCAAACGGATCAATATTTTTAACCTGAAACATTTCTCTTAAGATTTCATCGGTATTTTTTTCGCTTAAATTATAATTTCGACGCGTTAACGCTATGCTATGAAATTCCATAGCGGGTATTTCTGCCAGCGTTACGGCCTCTTTTGCGCCTCTCGATTCTAGAAACCCTTCTATATCGCCTGCCGGTTTTTTTTGCAGCCATAACTCGCCTGTAGAGACATCGGCCAGTAAGATAGAAATTTCGTCTTTTGAGGCGTTTAATACCGCAATCAGCCTTTTTTCATGCGCCGATAGCAAATCTTCTTCAAAAATGCTTCCCGGCGTAATTACGCGCACAACGTCTCTTTTTACTATTTTTCCGGCGGCGTTTTTAGGGTCTTCAACCTGCTCGCAAACGGCTATGTTCTTTCCCGATTCTAATATTTTATGAACATAATTATGCATGGCATGATACGGTATGCCGCACATGGGAACCTTATCTTGCCTTTTGGTAAGGGCTATATCAAGAACTCTTGCCGCGTAAACGGCGTCGTCTAAAAACATCTCGTAAAAATCGCCCATTCTAAAAAAGAGTATATCGTCTGCAAACCTTCGTTTTATCTCAAGGTACTGCCTCATCATCGGGGTAGATACCTCGGGCATTTCTACAGATTTATTTTCGGTATCTTCGCTCATCTTCTTTGTTTAGATTTTACCAGTTTAATAAAATTTATCATCTTTTCGGTGTCTTTTATGCCGTAAGATTTTTCAACGCCGCTGGCGGTATCGACCCCTAACGGGTTTACTTTTTCAAGAGCCTCTGAAACATTTTCTAAATTGATGCCCCCCGCGAGTAGAAAAGGCATATTTATGTTAACTAAGAAATTCCAGTTAAACGTTTTTCCCGAGCCTCCGGGTATAATTTTTGTTTTATCTATCTGAATGCCCGCTGAATCGAAGATTACAAAAGAAAAAATATCAAATTTTTTTATAATCTCGGGCGCAATCTCTTCTTTAACGGCAACCGACGGAATAATGTTTTCAACGTCAATTTTCTGAATTATAGAGTCAAATGATTTATGATCTGAAGGCAATTGAACATATAAATTTTTTGTTTTGAGTTTTTGCCGGCAAGAAAGAATATAATCTTCTTCGTCAAAACCGAATACCAGAACAAATTTTGCATCAGGCAGTAAATTTATTATATTTTGAGCTTTTTCTATATCGGCGCATCGCTTGCTTAAAGGATGCAAAACAATTCCTAAATAATCGGCGCCTTTTTCATAGGCGTCTTTGGCGTCTTTTAAGTTTGTTAACCCGCAAATTTTTACCAGAAAACCATTTTTTTTCATGACAATAATAAATATTCAAGTGAAATTCGCTATATATATTTATCGTTTCGGTCAGACCTCGCCGAAGTTCTATTTAAGTTAAGAGTACAGGAAGTTCAACTTCAAAGTTTACCATCAGTTCTTTTTTGCCTTCCATGTCGACATAATCATTTAACTGCGAAACAGAAATTTTGCCTTTATGTTTTTGAATTATCTTGTTTACCATCGTTAACCCTAAACCATAATCAAGCGTTCCGTAGCGTTCGTCAAGATATTTTGATAGACGAAAAAAAGGCTCAAATATAATTCTTTCATAACCTGCGGGTATTCCCTCGCCGTCGACAGCCGATTTTGACGGAGAATTTAAGAATGAGACAGTTAATTTATTTTTTGCGACGGTCATTAGAATAATGATAGAAGTATCAGCCTCTGAAAAGCGCAGCCCATTTAGTATCACTTCTTTGACCGCCTTTTTTAATTGTTCTTTATTGACGTTCACCTTTTGACCGCTAAGAGGAAAGTTAGGATCGCTTATTTTCACCTTATGATTTTTTATTTTTATAAGTTCGTCAAGATCGACAATGACCTCTTTAAGAAGCTCGTAAATTTCAAGAGGGCTTACAGGAACAAGCCTGAAGTCTTTACGAATCAACTCGTCAATTTCGCTGATTACTTTTAGCGCCTTTTCGGCCATTTGAGTATTTGAGATGATAAGATCCATTAAATTTGCTTCAATTGTATATTTATCGCCTTCTTTATGTATCTGCTTGGTCAATAATGAAAGTAAAGAAATTAACGTGCCGATACCCGCCCCCTGGGTAAAGCTTGTCTTCAAACTTGCGAACAGATTTTTATCATATTTATCAAAGCCTTTTTTGCTTGAAATTTCTTTTCTAAGAAGGTTCCAGTCTAATTGTCTGGCAAGCCGCACTTCTTGTTCTTTTTCTACGGCTTTTTCCATTTTTTTTAGGCCGGCTAATTCAAAAGCTTTTTCTACTTTAAGAAGAAGTTCTTCTGAATTGACGGGCTTATTAATATAGTCATAAACGCCCTGCTTCATGATTGATACGACGGTTTCAACGTCTCTATCGGCGGTTTGAACAATAACAATGGGTTCATTGCCGGTTTTTTTCATTTCCTGGATAAGGTCAAAGCCCGACATCTTCGGCATGTTTAAGTCAATAATGGCAATAGGGTAAAAATATTCTTTATACCTTTCTAAAGCTTCTTCTCCGTTTGCGGCTAAAACCGGAGTATAATTATTTTTTGATAATATATTTGATATAATTTTTGCCGATACAGGATCGTCTTCAGCAATTAAGATTTTACTTTTCTCTGGTTTCATTGTAAATCAAAAATAATATTCGGAATTTTTTTAAGCGAACCGTCTTGCATAAGAGGGTAAAGATGCGTCATATCTTTGGCTGTTATCACAATTTCTCCCCATAATTTCATGCATTTATCTAGCACGTCAAGGGCTTCATTTTTCTTGTTTACGCCCGTTAAAGCTTTGCTTAAAATAAAAAGCGCCTCAGGATCAGTTTCTCCCCATTGAGAAAAATGCTTATTAATATATTCAATTGCCCTGTCGTACTCTTTATAAAAGAGACAGCATTCTGCGATTAAGTCATGATATGGAAAATCTTTATCTTGTTTTGCGGCATGCAAAAATAAGAGAAGCGATCTGCCATAATAACTGCTATAAAAATACAAATTAGCCAATTCCATATACAAAAAGTATAAAGCAGGATCATTTTTTTTTCTTGTTTTTCGGGCGACTCTCAAGGTCTTTTTTAAGATACCGATAGCTTCTTTACCCCTGTGATTATCTCTTAAAAGCTGAGAAAATGTTAAAGCATACTGCACATTAGCCGGAAAAAGGCAAACCGATCGTAAATATAACCTCGAAGCCTTATCGGTTAAGCCGATATTTTTATAAAAATTTCCCGCAATAAAGTTTATTTTTGCGCTTAACGGATTTTCGTTTAGCAGCTGCTCCATATAATGTTTTGCCGCTTCAATATTGCCAACCTGTACCAGGCACTGTATTTTCATTTGAGCAATATTGGTTTTTAGGTGTTCATTTTCAACTGTTTTTTCAAGAGAAGATAGAAGATTAAATGATCGAGTATAATCTTCATCGTGAAAAAGCTCCTGAGCTTCTCGCAGTCTTTTAAAAACTTTTCTTCTTTCAGAGATAGGCATTCATACCCTCGCACACACATTGTTTATATTTTTGATTATATATCAATGCTCTTATCTCTGCCAATAAATTGTTCATAATTATATAATATTGAACAATTATTTTTATTTTTTATGATGTCAACTTTATTTTTTACTTAAAGACCGTCTCGGGGGCCGAAAATATATAACTTGTGGTATACGATTATTAAGGTAAGGCGTCAGTTTCTTCAGCCTGTACTCTTGTCTAAAACCATTCATCGCATGCTAGCTGTTAATTCTTGACATTTTGTTAATAATAAAATATATACCTTTGGTTAATTATTTTTTTATAAGAAGTAATCAACCAAAGGAGTTTCTTGTGGAAAAAAGAATTGGTTTTGGGAAAAGACTTTTAGCGTATCTCATTGATATTGTTCTGGTCTTGGCTTTGTCAATGGTTTTAGGCCCTATTATTGGCGGCGTTTTAGGCGGCGCAGCGGGAGCCGCCGGTTCAGGGGGCGGCGCAGACGCGGCAGTAGCAGGCGGTATCATGGGCACAATCATAGGCGCAGTAGCGGCCTCTGCTTTTATAATGGTCTTTTATTTCATAATAGAAGGCTTCGTAGGCGCAACTTTAGGAAAAATGATTTTAGGAATCAAAATTGGAACCGCCGACGGAAAAAACGGAAGTACTGGGCTGTATTTGACGCGTTATGCGATTAAGAATATCGGTTCTCTGGTAGCTGTAATCGGATTGATTGTGTCTGTTGAAATTATTGGCACTATAGGCAGCTTACTAGGGCTTGTTATTCTGCTTGGTTGTTTCATGGCTCTTTCAAGCGGCAAACAAGCGCTGCATGATATTGCGGCAAAAACAGCCGTTTATAAAAAAGTAGATTTAGCTTAAGATTATGCATAACTTAAGGACGTAATAATTTTAAAAGAAAACCGACTATAATCGTGTTTTACGTCCTTTATATTTAAAGTAACATTATGGATCAGAAAAGCAGAATACAGTTTGACGGAACAGGAGGAAAGCTGTTTAAGCTGTCTCTTGTCAATATATTACTCAGCATACTTACTTTAGGAATTTATTATTTCTGGGCAAAAGTAAAAATTCAAAAATTTATTTATGCGGGAACAAAGGTCTACGGCGAGAGATTTGATTATCACGCAACGGGAAAAGAAAAATTTATCGCGTTTCTAAAGGCTCTTCCTGTTTTAGCGGGCATCGCCGGAATATACTACGGTTCGCAGCAATTAATGAATTATTTTAATGTACCCATTGAATATTCACAGTCTATATTGATTATTTTCTTTTATCTTATATTTATTTTAATAGGCCCCTTGTTAATTGTGGCCAAGTCAAGATTCACTTTAAGCAGAAGCTCATGGAACAATGTTCATTTTAAATTCAGAGGTAAAGTTAAGCCTCTATATAAAATCATGCTGAAAGGGATATTTTTGTCTATTATTACAATAGGCCTATATTCTCCCTGGTTTATCTGTGAATTGCAAAAATATATGACCGAAAATTCGAATTTCGGAAATATGCCTTTCAAATATACGGGCAAAGGCAAAGAACTTATAAAGTATTTTATATTGATATTTATCATGACAATTATTTTTATAGGAATTATGGCAAATATCATAATTACAACAAGAGAAATTACAAAAAAAAATCTTCAAGACATAGAAGCTATGCAAAAAGAAAAGTTAGAAACACAAATATCAATTCACAATGTTGACAATAAAAAATTCCCCAAAGAAAATAACGATTTGAAAAAAGACGATCCTGAAATTACCGAAGACGAAGAACCGACAATTGCAGAAGATTTTGAAGAAGAAAGCGATTTTCCCTTCAACCCTTATGTTTTAGCGGCCCTTCCCTTTTTATATTTAGCCTTTATAATTTATACTTTTTATTTAAAGACAAAGTTATATAAATATCATTGGGAAAACACTCATATTCAAGATAAGCCGATAAAATGTACAATAAAATTCGGGGAATATCTGGGCAATATTATTGCGGCCAATATTATTTTGGCCATTTCTTTTGGCATTGCAGCTCCCTGGGCATATATAATGGTAAAAAAATATGAATTAGAGACAATTTATTTACCCGAGAATATCGATTTTCAAGCCATACAGGCGGCTCCAGCTGAAGGGTCGGCTTTTGCCGAAGCTTTCGAAGAAGCAGGCGATTTTTTAGATACCCTGGCAGATTTCATTGGATAATACAGAAAACAATCAGGCCCATTACTACGATGGCCAAACCGTTTCGCCAGAAAAAGGCGTTTTAAGAGTTGATTTTGACGGAATTAAATTTATTTCGGACGATTTAATAAAAGAATATATTTTCAAATTTGAAGAAATTGAGAATATTGTTCAATATCCCGATTCTTGCCATATCGAATTAATGACGGAATCTTTAAGCGTTTCTAAAAAAATTAAAATCTATAACGCCGAACTTAAAAAACAAATAGAAACGCTTTGGCTGAAAAATAAACAAAGCGGTAAAGAGAAAATCGCTTACAAACTGCATAATTTAAATTTTAAGAAAATATTTCTGATTTCATTAATTGTAATTCCCGCGTTTTCGGCGTCCATATTGTTTTTATTTTTTAACGCATTCAGAATAATTCCGAAAAGTTACGACGTGTATATAGGAAATTCTGTATATGAAAAAATTGTAACTCAGTTAAGGCTAAAAGAATGTCAAAACACTGAATTAAAAGAAGCGGTTTACGATATTTTAAAGAGAATTCCTAAAGACCAAGATATTTTTCAATATTCAATTTTAATCGCAGACTCTGATATGGTTAACGCTTTGGCCCTGCCTGGGGGTAAAATGATTGTCTTTCATGAATTAATTGAGAAAAGCGATTCTCCCGAAGAATTGGCGGGAGTTTTGGCGCATGAAATCTCTCATATAGAAAAAAGACACGGCGTTCAGCAAATGATAAGAACGCTTGGCTTTTCTTTTTTGGTTTCTATTTTTATAGGCGGATTTGCCGAAGGCTTTGAAACAATCGAAACAGCGGCAGAAATTGGGGCGACTTTGTTATTCTTCAAGTATTCCCGCAATTTTGAAGAAGAAGCCGACAAGACGGCACTGCAAAAACTTATAAAAGGGCATATAAATCCCGAAGGATTCCTTCTCTTTTTTGAAAAACTGGATAAACTTGAAAAAGAGACTCTTGAGAAAATTGCAGATACCGAAGAAGATAAAGAAACTTTTTATAGAGTGAGCGACTGGATTAGCACTCATCCCGCTTCAAAAGACAGAATAAAAAACATCAAAAGCGCATTACCGTCTGAGAAACCGGCTAATATGCCTTTTTCGAGCGCCAACTCATGGAGCGCTCTCAAACTAAAATGTAAAGAATAAAAATGTTTAAACGTAATCTAAAATAGATAAACTGATTTCTTATTTTGAAATCATGCCCTCTAAATCTTTAATGGTTTTTTCTGAATAACCGATATGCTTTATAAGAATTTTTCTTTTCGAATCTATTGCGTATAGACCCGGCAAAACTGCTTCGCCGTCAGGCTTAATAATGCCGTAAGCCTTGCCGATTCGCTTATAGGTATCAAATAAAATTGGCATATTTGCGTTTAATGAATTTATAAATTCAACAACTTTTTCGGTTGAATATTGGTCAGAATTATCAAGAGATATTAAAAAAACGTTAAACCCTTTTTTTGAATATTTGTCATATAAGGCCTGTAATTCGGGAATTTCTTTTTTACACGGTTTGCACGTCACAGAGAAAAAAGCAAAGACAGTAATATCTCCTTTTTTTAATTGTTTTGCATAATTTCTTAGGTTGAATGTTTTTCCTTTTGCGTCTTTTAATATAATAGGCGGAGCCTTATCGCCGATTTTAAGAGCCGCGACAGGCATGCTTATTGCGAAAAATAGTATCATTGCTAACGAAGCTGTTAATTTATTTTTTTTAATTTCTCTAATCATTTGTTATTCCCTAATTTAATAATTTTATTATTTTAATAAGACATTTATTTGAATTGACATATGCTGTCAATAAAACTCTGGGGACAGATTGAATCTGCCGCACCGGATATTTGCAGACATTTAATACTCGTAAATCAGAAGCGCGCCAGAAAGATAAAGAACTTGTTAGCAATTTGTTCTTGACGCCTTGTTTAATTTTTAATTTAGGTTATTAGAGGTTCAATATGGCACACAAGAAAGGCGGCGGTTCATCTAAAAACGGAAGAGATTCCCATTCAAAACGATTGGGCGTAAAAGCGTTTGGCGGTCAATTAGTGACAAGCGGTTCTATACTTGTCAGACAGCGCGGCACGGTTTTTATGCCCGGCAAAAATGTGATGAAGGGCCGCGACGACTCTCTATTTGCGACTACTCAAGGGCAAGTCAAATTTGAATGGGTAAATAAAAAGAAAAAAAGAATTTCTGTTTATCCTGCCTAAAATCATTTGCATAAATTTATCGATGAGATAGCCATTCGCGTAAAAGCCGGAGACGGAGGCGCGGGGTGTGTATCATACCGCAGAGAAAAATATATTCCCAGAGGCGGCCCCGACGGCGGCGACGGCGGGCATGGAGGGAACGTATACATCAAAGCCGACCAAAATATTCTCAATTTAAGTCATCTTAGAAAAGATATTCTCTATCATGCCCAAAACGGCAGGGGGGGAACCGGTCAAAATAAGAGCGGCAAAAAAGGAGAAGATATAATCATAAAAGTTCCTATCGGAACCCAAATTTTTAACGAAACGTCTGATAATATTATTCATGATTTCTTAGATGAAGAAATATACTGCGCGGCGGAAGGCGCAAGAGGCGGCAAAGGAAACGCCTTTTTTAAAAGCGCGACAAACCAGTCGCCTCGCTTTGCCCAACCGGGAGAAAAAACCGAAGAAATAAAAATAAATTTATCTCTTAAATTAATAGCCGACGCGGGTCTTGTGGGCATGCCAAATGCGGGAAAGTCTACGCTGCTTAAAACGCTTACAAGGGCAAACCCTAAAGTGGGCAATTATCCGTTTACTACGCTTACCCCAAATCTGGGGGTTTTAGAAATTGACAATAAAAAGCGCATATTTATTGCCGATATTCCGGGTATTATTGAAGGAGCCTCGCGGGGGCACGGCCTGGGCCTTTCTTTTTTAAAGCATATTGAAAGAGTGAAGGTTTTAATCTTTGTTTTAGATGTAAGCGCCGCTCATGTCGAAGAAGAATTAAAGATACTAAGGCATGAACTTGAAGAGTATAACCCTCAGCTTCTCAAACGGCCCTATATCGTGGCTTTTAATAAAGTTGATTTGCTTGCAGATAAAGAATTTCTCAATGAATGGGTAATGTCCTTTGAAAAAGAAGGAATACATCCGCTGCCTATTTCGGCGACAAAAAAAGAAGGCATTCACGATTTAATAGAAGAAATAAAAAAGAAATTATGATTAAAACCGGAAGATTTTTTTCAACGCTATTGCCCGGCCTTGCGGGAAGCTATGCTTCTATTGAAAAATGCGGTATTTATGAAATTGAAAACTCTGTTTTAATAAAAGAGAAATCCTTTCGTCGTATTTTTACCTATCGGCCCTTAATACTTCCTTCATTTATATTTAGAATAACCGAAATTAACGACGTTGCAAAAAATATAATTAATCCCGTGAAAACAGGCCTTGACTATCCGCCGCTGACGCGGTACAAAAGAGACGAGCTTAAAATTGAAATAAGCCCCGCAGAAGTTCGCTTTGAAAAAGACGCTGAACTAATATTTGTAATTGAAGATAATATTGTTGTAAAAAACATTCCCGCTACAGGCGCGTTAAAAATGAATTTGCCCGATGAGTTCATATCGGCCCTTAACAAAAACAAGTCGGGCCGCATTCTTTTTACTCAAAATAATTTCTCATTTCTTTTAGAAGAGTGGCAGAGCCGTTATAGCCTGAAGAATGTCGATGACGATTATTCACAAAACTCAAATATCTTTGACGATTTTTTTCAAGCAGAGAAAGACGCCGGCATAACTTATCGAAAAGAATTAATTAATTCAAGAAAAAGAAAAGGTTATTTGTCGGTAAAAGATCTCTTAGACCCCGAAAACGGCTTTGAAAGATTAATCGACGATATTCTGTCGCAAAAGTTTGCAAAAGGATGGATTAAAAACAGACAGAAAATGGCCAAACTTTTAGATATTATCAGAGTTTCAAAAAGCGACGAAGAAGAAAAAATTATGCAGGCCCTTTTTATCAATGATTTGCCTTTTTATTTACAGGTTACCGAAGAGTTATTTCAAGACTGTCTTCTGCCATATATGAGCCGCAAAGAGGTTTCAGCGATCTTAGCCGCAGCGCCCGATGAAATTTTAATTTCAATATTCAGAGAAGCCGAACATAAACGCCTTTTTTATCGAAATTTAATATCAAAAAACAGATACAAAGACCTTGAGTCTCTTTATAAACGAAATAAAATTGACATCGCAGAGTCTGAAAACCCAAAGAAAACCGCATTATGGGAACATATTGAAAATGATTATCGCCTTCGTAAAGAAAGGTTCTTAAATATCGACGATGAAGAGCATGATATTTTTGTAAGACAACATCCTGAGGCTAAAGTAAAACGGGCAGAAAGCCCTCTGGCGCAAAAGCCTATAGGCTACTATCTAAATTCTAATTCATTTATCAGGACCGTAGAATTTCAAAAAAATAATCTCGCCCTTAATATAAAACGCGCCTTTTACAGCCTGGTTGTATTGATTGAAAAAAGAAAAGGCCTTTTTTTTGAATATTCTTTTCATTCGGTTAAAGAAGGAATTTTAATAATAAGAAATATTGAAAGAAAGCCGCGTTTTATTTTGTCAGCGGGGGTTGATTCTGAAAGAAATCTTCATGAATCTTTTTCCTATATCGCCAGAGAAGCGTATGCCTAAAAGACAGAGAACGCCTATAGAAATTCAGAGAATAAAGACTCGTTTGAGAAAAATATATTTCAAACGGTTTAAGCGTTTTACGAAAAAGTCAGAAACAAAAGATATTCTCAATACGATTCATGAGAATATGAGAAATAATATTAACGATTTGCTTTTGTCTTTTGAAAAATCAATTCAAGATAAAAAAATAATGGCCTATGAACCCTTTTCTACAGAGCCTCCGGTTTTAAATATTCTGGAAACTTTAAATCTTAATGTCTACTATCCTAAAATTGAGGGAAGCATATTAAAAGCCGTATCTTCTAACAAATCAGAAGAAAGAAATATTAGCGAAATGGATATTATTATCGTACCGGGACTTTTTGTAACAAAAGAAGGATGCAGATTAGGACGCGGCAAAGGATACTATGATAGAACGCTGAAACTTGCTCCTCATATAAAAACCATATTCTTATGTTACTCATGGCAAATTTTAAGAGCTCTGCCCATAGAAGAGCATGATATTCGCATAAAAATAATCTGCTCAGAAAAAGATTGGTTTTTATGTATTTAAGTATATAAAAATTGCTTTCTTTTCAGTGCTTGTATATAATAGAGGTTAAATAAACGAAGGAAATTATCAAAAAAGAAATGGAAAAACGAAAAGTCTCAAGAGTGCCTTTTCAAGTAAAGGCATATATCTTAGAAGAACATGAAGAAATTGAAGTAGAAGTTGAAAATTTAAGTTTAAAGGGTATTTTATTAAAATCAGAAAAAAGCTGGCCTGCGAATACCGAGTTAAGCTTGAAAATATGCCTAACCGAAGCTCAAGATGAAGAAAATACTATCAGGTTAAACGGTAAAGTCAAAAGATATGATAACAATAACGCCGCAATTATATTTAATGAAATTGATATAGACTCTTTCTCGCTTCTGCGTCAGGTTGTATCTGTAAATGACGGCGATCCTGAAAAAATATTAAAAGAATTTCTTGATATTTCTTAAAAAAGACTTGTCATAACGGCTAAAACCTGATCTATTAACCTTGTGAGCAAGGTACTATTAATTTTGATTAACCGTACGAAGTTAAACTCATTTTTCCTTTTACTATTGTATATAACAGCGGCCTTTCAACTCAGTTTATACTATTTTTTTAAAGTTTCCGGAGATTATCATAATATTCTTTTAGAAACGGGACATTTAACGGCAATAATCGGATTTTTTATCGGCATAGCAGGCGTACAATTTATTATTACAAAAACTCATGCCTATGACATGGGCAACCTTGAAATGTTGGGATATTCACGACCGGCCTATATGATATATTATATCGCGGTTTCTTTTATATTAATAATAGTCGGTACGCTTTTCGGCTTATTGGCTTTTTATATTTTTGAAAATATTTTTAATTCACAAAATACTATCTCTAAAATAGATTTTTCGTATTTTAAGATATTCAAGAATATGCTTCTTCTTTTCTTAACCGCATCGACTTTATTTTATTTATTTCACTCGCGAAAAGATCCTATGCTTCTGGTGAAAGAAAGACAATGATTAGAATTAATGACGTTCAGATCTCTTATAAAGATAAAAATGACATTGTAAACGCCGTTAAAGGGGTTTCGTTTGATATTAACGAAGGAGAATACTTAGCGTTAATTGGTCCCGCCGGCAGCGGAAAGAGCACTTTGCTGGCGGCAATCGCTGGTATGCTGATACCAGATAAGGGCGATATCGTCATCAATAAATATAAATTAAAAAAGATATCAAGAACCAAACGAGCCTTGGTAAGAGCCCGTCAATACGGAATTATTTTACAGTTTTCAGAAATGGTTAATCGTTTTACAGTCGCCGAAAACCTATATTTTTCATGGTATGCCGCAAACAGAGGCGTCAGCGAAACCGATTTTCATGACCGTTTAAATCGTCTTACAGACAGACTTGACATGAAAAACCTTCTTGATAGTTTTCCCGCAAAATTATCAGGAGGTCAAATGCAAAAAGCTGCCATCGCCAGAGCTTTTATAAAAAATTCGCCCATCATATTGGCAGATGAGCCTTCGGGCGATTTAGATCCGGCTAATATTGAAAAAGTTAAAGAACTCTTTTTAGAAGAAAACGCCGAAGGAAAAACCATTTTTCTGGTGACGCATGATATGAAGCTGGCGTTTGACGCGAAAACAATATACGAGATGAAAGACGGCCGCTTGTGCGACTTAATCAAGCATGATTAGTAAATGGGCGAAGTTACTTTTTTAAAATAATTTTCTTCATTATAATTTTCATATTTTTCAAAGTTTATGGGTTTGCCCTTAGGCAATAACTCATCTTTTGAGCCGCTATCTTGCTGCAGCGAATAAACAAGAGAATAAATTCCTACCGCTAACGCTTCGGCATAAACTTGTTTATGATTGACAAGTCTTTCTCTGTCGTAAGAATTATCTAGAAACCCTAATTCTAGATACGCTGAAATTGCGTTTAAATATGTCGGCACCGACCAGGTCGATAAGTAAGGATTCAATATTTTAGGAGCTGTCTTTTTTGAGTTTACCTTATTTACAATCATTCCGTTTCGAATGTACCTTAAAAGTTCCTGCGAAGCGTATAGGTTATCGCCCCCATAACCCTCTTCGCCTTCTGTGCGCCGCCATCTCTCGGGTATGTCTTTTTCTCTCTCCCAAAAAGGACCCTCGGGCGTAAAGTTTAACAGATCAAAAGAATAAGGCGAATTCGGCGGATGTTTTTTTGCCGTTTCAACCCAGTCTTCTTTATCGGCATATATCCATTGCATCATATTATGGCGATAACCCCTAAACTTTCTTTTATCGGCCGAAAGCCCGTCTTTTTTTGACCAGTAACCGGTAAAATAAATCCATGCATCGCATAAGAACCATTGAAAATGAGTTCTTGAATCGTTGCTTACCATCCAGTTAGCGTAAGGCGAGGCAAAAAACTTTCTTCTTATTTTTTGCCTTTTTGATACATTCTTTGTTCTTACATAATCAAGGGCCATTTTATAAGTATCATAACCCGGCGTGATTACAGAGGCGATGGCTCCGTTTTTTTCTTTTCTGCCCGCGGTTAAATGAAGCGAAACAACAAGGTGCGGATTTAGAGCGTTAATTCTGCTGATGGTTCCCTTTTGCATTTCTCCCGTATAAATATCGGGAAAGTCATACAAGCGATACGGAGCGTTAATATCGGTTTTTTTTGACAGATATTCTTTTGAATATCCTGGTATTCTTGATATATAAACTTTTATGGGTTTTTGATTCTCCCAGTTTATATTGCCGATATTTTTAGAATATTTTTTAAGAATTTGCTCAAATTCTTTTTGACCTTCGCTTGAATGGGTCAACTCGAGAATTTTATAAGTTTTTTCAGCTATTGAATAAACTTCTTCGGATTCAATGAGTCCTTTATTTTGCGCTCCCGGACGAAAATGATCCCTATATTCGCCCAATAAAGGATCATATTTATCGCCATAAACGCTTTTAGGCAATAAATCGCGTCCGCCGTGACCCGGGTCAAGAACTACGATATACGCATCGGGTTCATAACCTCCGTATAGCAAAAATCCCGCGGTAAAAAACAATAAAGGCCAGAGTATCTTCCGGCCTTTATTGCTGCGTTTCATATCTTTTTTTTGAAACGATTCGTTTTTGTTTATCAAGCTTATTTTAACCGCCTGAAACCATATTATTTGAGTCGGTCAAATCTCTTCGAAATTCGCTTCTAACCTGATTTTTTTCGTCTTCTGTCAGCTTAAGTCTGATTAGAATATGAATGCCATGTTCTTTGGCAAGTCGATAATGCACCAAAGCTTCTTCATATCGTTTTTCATATTCAAAAGACTTTCCCTCGTCAAATTGAAGATATGCGATAATTAAGTGACCCTTGGTTTTATCGATAATTTTTCCCAAATTGACATTGGTCCTATCAGCGATATCTTGACCCTCGCCTAATTCGGCGGCAACAAGCTCGCCCGCGCATCTTTCAAGTATTTCAGAAGCTCTCTCTTTGTATCTTTTGGTTAGACCTTCCATAAGAGTATCTAGGTCTTCTTTATTACGCTCAAGAGTAATATTTGATTCTAGATACTGTCTTTGGTACATTTCTTTCATACCTTGAACATAATTGCTTTGTATTTGATCAAACTTACTTTTTTCAGAACCATCGCCAAAATTAGCGACCATTGCCTTAATTCTTTTAATGCTATGAAAATTTTCTTCTTTAAGTTTTAATACGTTTTGCTTTGCGTGAAGTATGTCAAGATATGTTCCCGCTCTTTTTTCTTCTTCTAAAGCTTTTTCGCCTTTTTTCTGACCGCTTTTGGCTTCAGTCTTTTTTTGAGCAGTCTCTTTTTTCGTTTGCGCTTGCTGCGCCGTTAAGACCGCCGGAATTAATATCGCGACCATAAAAAAAACTAGTTTTGTCTTTTGAAACCTTCCTTGTTTCGTGTACATAATTGATCTCCTTACCTTTTAATATTGGCGTTTTTAGAAAACTGTTTATTGTTAAATAAACTCATTTTCAGAAAACATCCTCCTTTTGCTTATTTTTGGGTTCAATGTATTAAAAAAACGACAGAAAAGCAAGAATTTTTTACTCTTTATCATCTTAACATATCACCGTTTATAATTTTATTTGACGCCTTAAATGTTAAAAATATAACATTTATTCATGTCAATTTTGTATAAAAAAAATAAAAAATTTACTTTATTGATTAAAATAATTTTTTTCATTTTCTTAGTACCTTCATATATTATCGGCAGCGAATGGCCCATATTTAAAGGCAACCGTTATTTTACGGGAAATAACGATGAAATTATTGTAAAAAATAACGGCATAAAATGGCTTTTTTCGGCTGATTCAAAGGCGATTAATCCCATAGTTTCTGACGGCAGAGTTTTTTTTACCGATATAAAAAAAAATATTTACTCGCTTGACGAAGAAACGGGTAAACTAATTTGGAAAATTGATTTAACAAAAATAGCGTCGCAATTTATATCTTTCCGAAAAATCATGGGAAAGGCCAAATATCCCCTGGTTTATAAAAATTTTCTTGTTATTACAGACTCTATCGCCATCTACTGCATCGACAAATTTACGGGAAAAATATTATGGGCAAGAACAGGCCTTCAAAGCGGCGATTATTCTACGGCAAAAAATTCTATAAAAGTAGACGGAATTTACGCCGACCCTTTTTTGGCCAATGACGCTATTTTTTACGGAACCAGAACGGCATTTTATTCGCGCAATATCGCAAACGGCAAATTAAACTGGGAAAATAAATCAATACAAAGTTTCAGCGGATTTCCGGCCGTATATGAAAATTTTATCTTTGCGCAGTCTGTCGATTATAATAAAAAAGAATATAATTTATACTGCTTAAACAGACACACGGGCCAAATTCTATGGCAAAACCGGCTTGAAATGCCCTTTAAGATTTTTGCGCCGCTTGTTTATAAAGAAAAAGTTTTTATGCCTATTGACAGCAAATTATATTCCTTTGACTTAACGACGGGTAAACTTTTGAATACAAAAGACTATAAAGAGGTAATAACTTCAAATTTGGCTTTTACAGACGCAGAAATGCGCTTAACGCTTTCAAACCATAAAATTATTACCATTAATTCTATAACCGAAAATATAAAAAATATTCAAGACCTTCCCAAACAGTCGTCCCCAAAATTTATAACCATACGCGACCAAATATATATAGCGTATTCGCAAAAAAGAATATCAAAGAAAACCGGCAAATCTGAGTATTATACTACAATTAAAGCGATCTCTCTAGACGATAAAAAAAATTTATGGAGCTTTGAGCCTCTTACGCCGGGATCTTCTACTGAAATGGCGGCTGAAAACGGCGTTTTATTTGTATCGGCCGGCAATATATTGTACGCGCTAGGCGATAAAAATAAAGATAATTATAAAACAATCGAAGACTATCAAAATCGGCGGGAAGACAAAATAATTAAACAGCCGCAAAAGAAACGAAAATTAAATCTTACTCTAAAGAAAGAAGATAACGAAAATAAAAATGTTGAAGCCGAAATTATTCAAAAGAAAGACGGCGAAATAATTTCGCGAGAAAAAAAAATATTAAAAGAAGGAGACAACAGCATAGAAATTGTTGAAGGCGAAGAAGTAGAAATTATCGCTTCTGATAAAAATCACTTTCCTGAAAAAATCATAATTGAAAAAAACAAAGATAAAGCTACATTAAGTTTGAAAAAAATAAAAAAGAATAAAAATTATACGGCAGAGGGAGTTTATTTTGAAACAAATAAAGCTTACTTAAAAAAAGAGTCTCTTCCTATGCTTGAAAAAATAAAACTAATATTAAAAGAAAATTCAAAACTCAACCTTGAAATACAGGGGCACACAGATTCTACCGGCAAAAGAGAATACAATCTTGAGCTTTCAAGAAAAAGAGCAAACGCTGCGGCCGAATATCTTATTAAGAACGGCATTTCTGCCGAGCGTCTCAAAATTAAAGGGTTCGGCCCCGATAAACCAATCGCCGATAATAATACCGACCAGGGCCGCTCTAAAAACAGAAGAACTGACTTTATTTTTCATTAAACGCAATAATGCGGTTTTTTCCCGAATCTTTCGCTGCATATAACGCTTTATCGGCCGCCGCAATTAATTTGTCTTCGCTAGAGGCCTGTTCGGGATATGAGGCCGCCCCTATGCTGGTTGTAACATATATTTTTTGACCGCAGATCGTTTCAAATGGTTCGTCAGATATTTTTTTTAATATTCTCTGCGCGGTAATATACATATTGTTTATTGAAGTATCGGGTAAAATTACAGAAAATTCTTCGCCGCCATATCTGCAAAATCGGTCGACATTTCGAATTTCACAGCTTACTCTTTTGGCAAATTCGACGAGAACAAAATCGCCGGTTTGATGACCGTATTTATCGTTAATCTTTTTAAAATTATCAAGATCAATCATTAAGATAGATACATGCGTTTTTTGGCGGTCGCTGCGAAGTATCTCGTCTTGAAGAAAGGCGTGAAAGGCCCTGTTATTATAAATTCCGGTAAGGTTATCAAGAGTAGCCAAATCTCTTAATTTTTTTTCTGATTCTTCTAACTTAGCCGTAACCACTTTTATCAAATAATATAAAATTGAAAGAAGAATTAGAAAAAGAAATCCCGCAATAGAAAGTTCAAAATAAAGACTGTTTTGTAATTGCTTAACTTCTTGAGTTATATCTTTTACCCCTACTAAACGAGCTACAACGTTTCCTTTTAAATCTTTTATGGGCATCATTAAGACTTTTTTATGAATATCATTATGCTCATAGGTTTTTATCAGGCCCGTGGTATTATCAATATTTTTCTTTAAGTATTTCAAGAAATGCTTATCTTTAATTTCTTTTGTCTCAATATTAAACACATGATTTTCAAAAATATCCCAGTTGAATGTGCGGCCTAACATTCTCATACCGTCTTGCCAGTCTTCTTTTTTTAAATATTTTTTTTCGACAAGTACATACGCGTCAATTTCCATAAATTTTTCAATCGCCTCAACCATATGTTTAACTTCAATTCCTAACTCAATGAAACCCTCTAGATAATTTGTTCTTTCGTTTAATACAGGGTCCACATACCTTAAGGTCAATGTGCCAAGCGGGCCAAGTTCAATTCCCGATGCGGGTTTTTTTGTATTTTGGGCCTCAATAGCCGTCTGACGATTTATAATATCGCCGTATCTTTTTGGCTGATGAACCCTTAAAAAGCATTTTCTATCTGAGTTTATGAAATACATATGCGTAATTTCAAATTTATTTTTAATTTTATTGAAAAAGTCAACGTTCAAGCGAAAAAGGTTTTGGCGATTTGTGTCGGCAAACGCCTTTAGAACAGAGCGATTAAATTTGATAGACTGGGTAGAAACCCCTAAGGCATTTTTATGATCATATACAATTTCCTGAAAAAAATTATTTATAAGTCTAGAGTTTTGTATCGCGTCTTTTTCTATTTTTGCTTTTCGAAATTCCTGATGTTCATATAAAAGATAGGCCAGTAAAAAAAATATAATTGTATTTAAGGGGCCTATTAAATAAACAATGAGATGCTTGTAGAATTGCCGGCTTCTTTTCTCTTTAAAAATTTCATCATAGTTACTCATATTGAAAAAAACAATTCTATAGGTCAGTTCTTTTGCCAAGTTTATTTCTGCAATTAATTTTTTATTAAAATGAATATGAGCGTGATCTACGATTTTTATACCCGCAAATCGCGGCCGCGCGTGCGAAAAACAGGCTAAAATATAAAACTTGTATGGATGTTATTTTTTTTTAGTTTGACCTTAGACATCTGAAGAAGAAAAGCGAGATAAAAATGAATTCTGTCGGCAAAAATCACGATATTGGGCGCGAACTCAAAAAGGCAAAAGAGATACAAAAACTTCTTTTACCGCAGCATATTCCTGAAATTAACGGAGCGGATATCGCTTTTCAGTTTGAGCCCGTACACGAATTAAGCGGAGATTTTCTTGATTTCTACTATAAAAAATCAGACGACCAGCTTGGTTTTTTTATCTGCGATGTTTCGGGGCATGGGGTACCCGCCGCGCTTTTAGCCGCAATGGTAAAAATGTCGCTTCAGCTTTGGGGCGAGCATATTTCAGAACCTGTGGGAACCTTGAAGAAAATTCATCGATCATTAAACGGCATGATGGGCGAACATTTTCTTACCGCAATAATGGGGTATATATGTCTAAAAACAGGAGCGCTTCTTTTAGCAAGAGCGGGACATCCGCCGGCAATGATCTTAAAACCAGACGGAGATATTCAAAAGATTGAGCCAGATGGAGGCATTATTCATGAGCAAGTTGACCCTTTTTTTGAAGAATATAAAGGAAAGCTTGAAAAAGACGATACCTTAATCATGTTTACAGACGGTCTCATTGAGGCTCCGTCAAAAGACGGTAAAATGCTTGATTATGACGGATTTGAGAAAATCATAAAAGAAAACAGGCGCGAAAATGTTAAAGAGATGGGAGAGAAAATCTTAAAAGAAACTTTTAATTTCGCGGGCGGTAAAGAAAAAATAAATGACGATTTATCTTTATTTATAATCAAATATCATGGAGCAAATATAAAGGGGTAAATATGAATAAAGCAGACAGCATTGTAGATATAGTGGGAAATACGCCGCTAATTAAATTAAACAGAATTGTTGAAGGTATCGACGCAAAAATATACGTAAAGCTAGAATCGCAAAATCCGCTTGCCAGCGTTAAAGATAGAATCGCTAAGAATATGATTGAGGCCGCCGAAAAATCGGGCAAAATAACCAAAGATACAATTCTGTTAGAGCCTACAAGCGGCAATACCGGCATCGGTCTGGCGTTTATTAGCGCGGCAAAAGGATATAAATTAACGCTTACCATGCCCGATACCATGAGCATTGAAAGAAGAAAACTTTTAAAAATATTCGGGGCCGAATTAATACTAACTCCCGGAGCTGAAGGCATGAAAGGAGCAATTACAAAAGCCCAAGAGTTAGCCGAAAGCGATTCAAAATATTTTATGCTTCAGCAGTTTGAAAACCCGGCAAACCCTGAAATTCATCGAAAAACAACAGCTGAAGAAATCTGGAGAGATACCGAGGGTAAAATTGATATTTTTATAGCCGGCGTAGGCACCGGAGGCACTTTAACCGGAGTTTCTGAAGTTATTAAAGAGCGAAAGCCAGAGTTCAAATCAATAGCGGTTGAGCCAATCGAGTCTCCGGTAATTTCAGGAGGCGGTCCGGGGCCCCATAAAATTCAAGGCATAGGCGCGGGCTTTATTCCCGAAACTTTAAATACGAAAATTATCGACGAAGTAATTCTGGTTAAACATGAAGACGCAGGCAAAACAGCAAGACTTCTTGCCGAAAAAGAAGGGATCTTAGGCGGAATTTCTTCTGGAGCCAATGTTTTTGCGGCCATTGAAACGGCTAAAAAGCCCGAAAATAAAGGCAAAACAATAGTGACCGTTATTACCGACACAGGAGAGCGCTATCTAAGCACATGGCTTTTTGAACAGGAATAAGCTTGAAAAAAAAAGATAATAAGAGTTTGTCAAATCGAATACCTGCCGACCCTGAAAATAAAATATTTTTAAATGGGCTTGTCGAAAAGCTGACTCATGAAAATGAACTATTGGTACACCGTTCAGATTGGGATCCGCATTATCAACTTTTGCCTTCAAGAGATTCGATTTTTTCAATCATAGAAGAGTTAAAAGCGGCTCTTTTTCCCGGATATTTTGGATCTTCAGAGCTTCCTATACAAAATTTACATTTTCACGTAGGCGCGGCTTTAGACAACTTACAAAGAGAATTATCTGAGCAAATTAGAAGGGGTCTTTGCTTTACCTGCCATAAAGAAATTGACTGCGAAAAATGCGGTTCTTTTGCCTTTAGTCTGGCAAAAAAATTCTTAGAGGCATTGCCTGTCATTCAAAAACAAATCGCCAAAGACGTGATGGCCGCTTATAACGGCGATCCCGCCGCTACATCGCCTGGCGAAGCGATTTTCTGTTATCCGGGCATTTTAGCCATTGCAAGTTACAGACTAGCTAACGGTCTGCATAAATTAGGCGTGCCGCTGCTTCCGAGAATTATTACAGAAAACGCCCACAGTAAAACCGGAATAGACATACATCCGGGAGCCGAAATAGGCGATTCTTTTTTTATAGATCACGGCACCGGCGTCGTTATCGGCGAAACATGCATCATAGGAAAAAATGTACGAATCTATCAGGGGGTCACTCTAGGCGCAAAAAGTTTTCGATTAGACGATGAAGGCAATCCTGTTAAGGGTATTGAGAGGCACCCTATTATTGAAGACAATGTAATCATTTATTCGGGAGCCACTATACTCGGAAGAGTCGTTATAGGCCAAAATTCAATCATCGGCGGAAACGTCTGGATAACAACCGATGTACCTTCGGGCAGTAAAATTACGCAGGCCGCGGCTAAAGAAACGGTTTTCACCGGCGGAGCGGGCATATAGTTTTTATTTTAACTCATAAAAAATATCTCTTCTGAAGTATTTCTTTAAATAAAGGTCAAAAGAAAACCTTGTATTATTTTCTGTCCATTTTATTGTAATCTTCTTTCCTCCGCTTAAATCGGTTAGAATGATTTTTTCTTTCAAATTCTTAAATATTGTTTCTTTTTCGTTTGTAAGAAGCATTGCATTGTCTAAAAAATATTCTTCTTTTATCTGAAAAAATTCAAAATATAAAGCGCACTCGCTGTTTTCTGCCATCGCGAAAAATATTTTTCTTTCGGTCTCATGCTTAATTTGCATTCTTGTTAAAGAGAATTCAGATTGACACGGCTTAAAATCTCCTTCTTGAATAAGAATTTTCTTGTCAAGTCTTGAAACGGTCTCTCTTTCTTCGACAATATCCCAGGGCAAGGCGCATGAAAAAAAACAATAAAAAATCGCAAATATATTCTTCATTTTCTCTAAACAGAATTAAATATTCTTTTTCTTCGTAAACCATAAAATACAATACTATTATTGGCAAATTCAAGTTGTTGACATTTCAAAAAGTATTTAAGAAGATGCGCAAGAATTGTGTAAAAGAAAATGCAAACTTTTAAAATTTTTTATTTATTTTTTATTTTTTTAACAGCTTCTTTTTTTTCGCAAATATTTTCTGTAAGCTGGGGCATTCTGCCCGTACGAACATTGACCATAGAGAAAGACGATACAAAGTTTGGGCCCGCGTTAACAGACGATAGAGAATTGAACTCTAAAGAAATTTCGCGAATTATGCATTTATATTTAAAAATGAGCGGTTTTAACGCGATTATAAACCAAAGATCGATAGAACATATTTTTAATAAGCTTAATTTCTCTTCAAATAAAAAAATAACAAATTCTGAATTAAAAAAATTAAGCCGCCATATTGACGCCGACCGGTTTTTACTCGCTAATATAAAGAAGAAAAAGGGCGCTTTTCAAATAGAATCTATGGTTTATTATGCGCATTCTGACAGGTTAACCGACCCGATAATTACCGAGCATAATAATTTATGGCAATTGATTGGCGCGCATTTGCAAAAAAGGTTTCCCAATATTCGGTTTCCTGAATTTGAAGACATTAGTTCAAAAAGACCCGTTATTTTTGCCTTAGACGCTTCGGGCGGTAATTATTATGAAATAAGAAATCTGATAAAATTGATTCCTAAAATAGAGGGCTCAACCTATACTGTCTGCGCTATAGACGGATATAAAAACTTTTCTTTTTTATCGCCTAAATATAATATAAGCGAAGCTTATCAATTCTTAAATAAGCTTCAGGTAAAAGGCGGCGCCGATTATCTTGAAGATTTTGAAAAGGTTTTAAATTGCGCGTTAAAATATAATACATACGCAGGCGGCAAAGAAAATAAGCCTGTAACTATTTTTCTTGTAGGGGGCGTTTCTCAAAACGAAAGCGACAGGCGCAATATTAACGGGCTTCTTCGGCGTTTATCAAAAATATCAGATATTCTCATTTTAGGTTCGGGAAAGTCAAGTCTTGAAACTATTGAATTCTGGAAATCGGCCTCTGAAAACATTTCTCGAAACACATTATCTATCTATCAAGATATTACCTATACCCATGAAGTCGGGTTATCAAGCGGCGAGGCCTGGCATGTTCACAAAAAGGCCTTTGAGATTTATGAAACCAGGAACATTGAAATTTCTGATAACGATAAAGGTATACAAATACCTTCTCACAGACAAAGCGAATTTACGCCGCATAACTTGTTAAAAATATATAAAGACTTGTCAAAAAATGCCGTCGTAAGCTCTTCTGAGCTGTCGCTTAACATTGACCGCCTTATTTTAACAAGCCTAAACTCAAAAATGAATTATAAACGCGAAGAAAAATCCCAAAAAAACGCCCGCTTATTAATAGAAATAAACAACATTCCTTTTTGGATTTATATGCCCTATGAAAACGTTTATTCAAACTCAGGCGAAATAAAGCTGAACAAAGACGAATATTATTACTTTCTTGTTAACTTAAAAAAATCTGAAAAGGGAATGCCTTTGGCGAATTTTAAGAATTTCGGATCAATTTATATAGACGCCTTCGATATACCGAAAACTTTAATTCTTGATATAGCCGAATATTTAAAAAATTCAAAACGATACTTGAATCAATCTTTAAGCGGCAGCTCTATTTACATACTTCGCGGGAAATTAAAACTTATGCGTTATTCAGAAAAAGATATTTTTGATCAATAAAATACTTTTCAATATGTGTTTTCTTTATAATAAATCATTACGGTGAAAAAAAAATACAAAATATTGTTTTTATTTTTAATATTGCTTCAATGCGGCAATAATATTCCGTATTCTAAAGAAACGCTGCTGAAAAGGCCCGTCGGCGTCTCTATCGTCGCAAAATCGGGTCTTGCTTTTGATTTGTCATATCATGTTCAAAATGAAGAAGATACCTTTGACGGCTACAATGTTTATATTTCAAGAGATTCTATCAGCGATTCTGAAATTGAAACGCTGGTTCCCGCTTTAAATCTCTCAGGCTCTTTGCCTACGTTTCAACATTCAAAAGACGAGGTTGATTTCGTAAACAGCGTAACGCAGAATATTGCATTGTATAGCGACAGTATAACAAATTTTGAAAACGGCGTTACTTATTTCTTTCGCATAGCCGCTCATTCACGATACGGCTATTTATCAAAAGCTTCAAACGAAGTTTCTGCCGCAGCTTTTGAATAAAAATTATTTTAACCTGTTATCGTCGCAAGTCTTTCTGACGGATCTGCAATCTCGGTTATACGGACGCCAAAATTTTCGTCAATGACCACAACCTCGCCTTTTGCGATAAGTTTACCGTTAACCAGTAAGTCGACTGGTTCGCCAGCGAGCTTATCAAGCTCAATAATAGAGCCTTCGCCAAGACTTAAAATATCTTTAACATATTTTTTGGTTCTTCCTAGCTCGACGGTCAATACCACCTGCACATCCATTAAAAGCTGCGCATTTGGACTCATACCGCCCGCCATTGACGAACCTCCCTTTGAAACCGCCGCCGGCGATTCTCCTGTATCGAACTGGTCTAAATTAAATACGTCATCTGCCATAGATTTTCCTTTTTATAGTTTCTTTATATTAATCATTATCTTATTTTGCAGTCAATTTCGCGAGTCTTTCTGCCGGCCCTATGATATCAGTTACGCGTACCCCAAAATTTTCGTCAATAACCACAACTTCTCCTTTCGCTATTAATTTCTTATTTATTAATAAATCGACCGGTTCGCCCGCAAGTTTATCAAGCTCAATAATAGAGCCTTCGCCAAGACTCAATATCTCTTTTACAAATTTTCTTGTTCTTCCCAATTCTACGGTCATACCCATTTGTATATCGAGTAATAAATCAATGTTTACCGGCGCATGCTGAGCAGATTCTCCCACCGCCTGCAAACTGGGAAAAGAAACAGGGCTTATGGGCACATTCTGCTGCCCCGGTTGGTTTGACTGTCGGGGCTGAGGAACAAAGAAACCCGCTTGTTGGGTTTGTTGTTGCTGTTGTTTCTGAGGCTGCTGCGCCTGCCCCGACGATTCCATAGCAACTCCCGCCGTTTTGGCAAGGTTATTTGCCCATCTGGCCGCGGGTTCTCCGTCTAAAAAATGAATTAAGCGGCTGTCGGGATGGCCTTCAAGTTTTAAATTATACGTGATTTTTGCCGTAAGGTTTCCCTGAAAAGGAGGCAGCTCTGCCGAACCGCTGTACACAATTGCATCGGCGGGCCCCGGCGATAAGCTTTCGCCAAATTTATCGGTAAGCTTATTAGACAAAGAAGAAATTATAGTGTTTGCCAGCTCGCCTATCGTTGAAAGATGAGCTTCGTCCATTTCTGCCAGCTCTGCTTCGGCGCCCATCATTAGCGACGCTATTTTTTTGGCCTGCTCAGTGGGAAAAACCAAAGTAGACGTGGCCGACCCCATGCGTATTACGGCAATTATTGAGCCGATTTCAATTTCATCTGAAACCGAAGTAGCGTTTATTTCTTCTATAGACGCCTGCGAAATATTAAAATCTTTACCAATCAGGGTTCCCGCTGAAGAAGACGCAGTCTGCATTGCATCGTTAAATGCGCCAATGAGCAAAACCTTTCCCTGTTCGCTCATTGTTTCGCCTGTAGAAATAGTGGAACCGTTTTGTAAACTAATTCCCGTTTCTTCAATAGGCTCGTCTGCCCCCATCAAAAGGGCGTCTATTTCTTCTTGCGATAGAGAACCTTCTCCCATCTAAATCTCCTTAATCTTAACGCTTGTAAAATCGCAAACGCCTGCGGCAATTTTAGGTAAACATAAATCAATATGCGATATTGACAAGTTATTTTTCAGTATAAACTCCTCGGTATTTTTTCAGACGCCGCTATAATTTACCGTTTTAGCTTCAACTCGCCTGCATGCCTTTATTTTAGCTTACTACCAATTCTTCAAAATAAACCTCTTCTATTTTGCCTTCGCTTAAAATCATGTTGATTTGCGATTTAATTTCATCGGCCAGATTTAATTTTTGAAGAGGAGAAGCCAAATCTTCTTTCTTTTTTCCCCCAAGAATGATGTTAATAATATGCATCATCTGGGTTTGTCTTTGAACCAATTCTGTTTCAAGTTTTTTATTTGTTCCGTCATAGCCAAAAGCAATCGCCACCTGAATAAAATGCGGCTCGTCGGTATCGGCCGTATTCACGCGGAATTCTTTTTTAAAAGGGAACGCCGCTAAAGGAGGCGGGGCCGGAGCTATAACTATATCCTGGGTTTCTCTATATGCTTCATTTTTCACTCTGCCCGCTACAATATATGATATTAAGAACATAAGTAGCAGGGCCACAATGCCTCCCGCAACCCATAAAAGTATCGTAACAAGTTTAGATCTTCCGGTTACGGCCGAGGCCAGCACCTCGTCGTCTTGTTCTTCGTCGTCAAGTATTTCATCATCGCCCATTTTTTTACTCCTTTAAGTTGATATTCTATAATTATTTAAATTCTTTCTTTTATTTTACAAATTCTTTTTTATGTCTTATTATATATAACGTCTTATTCTTTATATTTATTTAGATAATTTATTTTCTTACTGGTAGCCTTCAGTGGTATATTCTACGCCCGGGATTTTTTTGCCCGGCAAGTCGCTGTCTTGATAATTTCTTTTATAGCTTTTTCCGGGAAGTATGACAATATCAACTCTTCTGTTAATGGCCCTTGCTTCGGGCGTTGTTGACGAAACCAGCGGGCGATACTTTCCGTATGAAATAGCCGACATTTTTTCGGGCTCAATATCTTCTACCTCATGAAAATATCTTAAAACATTGATAGACCTCTGGCCGGCAAGTTCCCAATTTGTTTCATATTTTTCGGCAGCCGGACCTCCTACTACGGGAGTTTCGTCAGAATGCCCCTCTATTCTAATTAATGAAGGTATATGGCGCAGCAATTTTGATACTTTTGTTAAGATCCTTTTGGCCTCAGATGTCAACCTTGCCGATCCCGGAGGAAAGTGGTCGCTGCCTATTAGGCTTATTACCAGACCTCTTTCGTCTTGCGTTACTTGTACTTTTTTAACCTTGACCTCGGGTTTGAATATTTCTGTGGCCATCTTTAAGGCTTTTGACAGATTTCTACCGGCTTCCTGCGCGGGCAGGGTTTCGAGACTCATGCCCATTTCTTCAAGTTCTCCTTTTGAAAGAGTTTGTCCTCCCTCAAACAGGCCCAATGACCCCCTAAAGGCCGATAAAATCAAGCGAAATTCCCGTCCCTCAATTTTTGCTACGGTAAAAAGCATCACGAAAAAGGTTAAAAGAAGCGTAACCATGTCGCCATAGGTTAGCATATAAAGAGGGGCGCCAGGCGGAGCTTCTTCTTGTTTTTTCTTTTTTTTTGCCATTTATACGTCTGATTCTTGAGCTAATTCTTTTCTTAACTGAGGCTCTAAATAGCTGGCTAACTTTTCTTGCACAATACGCGGATTATCGCCCGCCTGAATAGACAACGTGCCTTCAATCATTACCTGCTTTACGATACTTTCTTCCTGAGTTCTTCCCTTTAACTTACTAGCCGTAGGTATCGCAAAAACGTTTGCAATTAAAGAACCGTAAAGTGTCGTTATCAAAGCGGCAGCCATACCTTTACCGATAAGCGTAGCGTCGCCCCCTAAGTTACCAAGCATTCCCACAAGACCAATCAAGGTACCAAGCATCCCAAAAGCCGGCGCTAAAGCGGCGAGCGAATCAAACCATCCCCTTTGTTTACTGTGCCTTTCTTCCATGGCGTCTAAATCAATCTCCATAACGTTACGCACAATTTCGGGGTCGGTGCCGTCGACAACAAGCTGTAATGCTTTTTTCATGAATGGATCGTCAAGTTGTTCCATATCGTCTTCAAGAGCCAAAAGGCCGTCTCTTCTGGCTTTTTCTGAAAAACTTACAATTTGAACAATTTTTGCTTTTACGTCAAATTTTGGAATTTCGAATATTTTTTTATAAATGCCCCAAATTCCAAGAGTCATCGAAAGAGGGTTTGAAATAGCGACAGTCGCCATTGACCCCCCTAAAGTAATAAACATTGACGCCGGGTCAATTATCTGAGCCGGACCTAATCCGGCGGAAATAACCCCGACGACAAGGCAGAAAACCGCTAATATTAAACCGCCAATTGATGCAAAATCCATTTTTAATTTATCCTATTTTTTTCTAAATATGTTCTTTTATTATGCTCTATTATACTGTCTATTATTTCGGCTATTTTTTCTTTAACAATTAGTTTTTTATCTGTTGTTAACGTTATCACCGTATCGGGAGTTTCTTCTATCGTTTCAATTAAATTATGATTTACGTAAAACTCTTTGCCGTTTAGTCTTGAGACTTTTATCATATCTTTTTATTTTCGGTATCTTTTCTTATTTTTTTAGACATTCAACGCTTTTGGCGCCCTTTTTTCTACCTTAGCCGAAACAATACCCAGCGGACTGTAGTCATAAATTCGTAAAGGAAAGTTTATGGTATCAATTAACTTTTCTATATTTTTTTTTGTTTTATAAAATTCGTCTGATGTTCTAACCGGAAAGCCGTTTATTAGATATGCATAGGAACTTTTTTTCAGCGACGCAATATATTCATGAGTTTCTCGGTTAAAAAATAAATTAAAAGCCTCATATTTAGCCGAGAACAACCTTGAGTAAATCATATTATCTGCGTAAGCCAGGTCGACTCCTAATAAATAAATTTCAGGCGTTGATTTAAACTTAAGATTTTTTGCCGAATAAAGCGCCCACGAAAGCATGGCCCCGGCGACGGTGCCTGGCGATACAAGAACGGTTGTTTTGAGGTCACTTTTTTTTAGATCGTATACAAATTGAAACAGGTAAATAGCGGTTTCTTCTTCAGAAAGATTTCTTTTGTTGGCGTGAATATAAAACGCAATACTTTCTTTTTTAAGCGTTTTCAAATATAAATGGTATCTCGCTTCTACCGTAAAAATAATTCGTTTTGTATTCGGATAAATTTTAATAAACGAAGAAGCGACAGAATCTGACAATAAAAAAGTAGTTTCTTTTTCGGCTAATTCTGTTATCTCTTTTTCGCAAAAGTCTAGAGAGGGCCCCGCGCCTATGATACAATATCTGCCGTTTTGCATCGCGGGTAAAAGCTTTTCGAGATTAAAAATTTTATCGCGACGCGTCGTCATTTATGGTATTTCTTCGACAATATAGCGGAAAACTTTTAACTTCAAATTATCGAAATTTTCAGAAAGCCCCGCTTTTTTTTTAAGCTCTTTTAAAAAATCGTTTATATCGGGAAGGCTCTCCCATACCGAGGGTAAAAAAGTCGCTTTTTTATTTTCAGCCTCTATCAGTATACCGTGTATAATCGGCTGAACCTGTCTTATAAGCTCTTCTTCAGTATTAAAAATTATTTCTTCAAGAGGGCCCAGAATTGAAATATGAAAATCAAGCATGTTAAAATCTTGCATTGTAACCGGCGAAAATCTGTAATCATTAAACGCCGCGCTGTAGGCGTTATTAACTACGTCTAAAACAAGGGGGCGGCGCGCTTCTATTGAGCCTATACATCCGCATAATTTTTTTTCTTTACGAATAGTGACAAACGAGGCCCTGTTTTCTGATAGAACCCCTGTATATTTTTTAACGTCAATCTTTAATCTTTTTCTTTCTTTTAACCCGTATAAAACAGAATCTTTCGCGAGATTAAGAAGAGCTCTTTTTTGAATTTCAGAAAGACTCATGAATAAATATGATAGGCCCCATAGCCTACGACGTTTTTCTTATCGCCCGATGTATCTCCCGAGTTTAACAGCTTAACGGTTTTTATTTCAGAAGCGTACTCTTTTGAGCCGGTAAGAAGGCCTCTTATAGCGGCCGCGCCGCAGGCTCTATCTGAAGTTATTTTTTCTGACTCAAAATTTTCAATGAACAATGAAGTTTCGTTGTCTTTTTTTTGGGTCTCGTCATATTTTAAATAATGACTTAAATCAGAGCTTACAATGAAAAAGACGTCTTTTTCTTTCCAGAACGCTTTTATGATTTTTGAGACTTCGTTATTTTTCAGGCCCCCTGTAACCATGGGTATAATCTTAAAATCTTCAAGAAAATACTGCAAAAAAGGAATTTGAACCTCGACGCTGTGTTCCGCCGAATGGGCCTTATCTTCTATTGAAACTTCAGAATATTTTAAAAGCTCTTTTTTTATATCTTGATCTACCGGTACTTCGCCTAAAGGCGTAGCAAATTTTTCGGCCGAATGAAGCGCGATGCCGTAAAAAGAATGTCTGTGCGAGGGACCTATAATAAATATTTTTTTATAAAGATTTTTATTATTTTTTAGAAACGAATAGCCCTGCGCGGCCACAACGCCCGAATACATATAGCCCGCATGCGGAGATATTACCGCCTTTGGGATTTTTTTTATTTCTTCTGATTTCTCACAGTAACCATTGATTGCATTTTTTAATTCATCAGGAACCCCGGGATAAAAAATACCCGCAACCGCCGGCTGTCTTGCGCCGTTCATTTATAGGTTATATATTAATGAATATAAGCAATTTTATCAATAAAAAATTTGTTGACGTATGAATTTTTATATAAGTTCATGTAACAAATAAAAATAAGCTTTAAAAACGCTTGTTTTTAATATTTGAAATGTTACTTTTTGATGTTTCAGGAAACTTTTAACGATTCTTTTTAAGGAGACTTTTATGAATAAAGTAAAATATTTTCAAAAAAAAGGCGCTTTAGCTGTATTGCTTTTGGCTTTTTTTAGCGCCGGGCAGGTTTTTGCCGCGCAAAATTTCACTATTACAAACAGACAATACACTGTTCCAGGTACCGAGGCCGCTCTTAATTTACTTGTCGACGCGATGGAAGATCAGGTAAACGCCGATTTGGCCAATTTCGAACAAACAAAATTTTTAACGCCAATGGCAGACGCAACGGTCTTGTCTCATAAGGGTATTGGCGTCGACTATGCGACAAACCCCGATATCTTTATGCTTGGCTTTGCGGTAAGCCCCGCAGCAAATCTCGGAGATTATACAATCAGCGACTTAAGAAACGGCAACGCTTATCATAATACCGAAGGCGGCGGGCAAATACCTTTGGTAGGGCTAAGCGCTCAAATGGCCCTTATGGCCGGCGTTAATCTGGGATATTTTAAATTTCTGCCCGATCTCGGTATCATTGATTTAAAAAAACTGACGGTTTATGCCGATTTTTTTTCTCTTGATCTAGCCTCTACGATGACCAATCTGGGCATGAAACCAAAAGGCACCGAAATAAAAGAAGCAAAATTTTATAATATCGGGCTTCACGGCCAGTACCCACTTTTAAAAGGCAAATCTCTCAGCGTATTAAAATGGGGCGGGGCCTCTTTAACGTTTGGCTTTGAATATACCTCGTCTACTTTCGTTTTAACGACATCAATACCTACAGGTTCGCAAAACGACGGAACCTTTGAACTTACATGGGACGGCACTGCCGATCTGGGTTCTGATATAGGTCTTTTAAGCATACCCATTGAGGTATCTACCAATGTAAGGCTTTTTTATGTTCTATCGTTATTTGTAGGCGCAGGCGTCGACTTTAATATGGGCAAAGCTTCTACCATTGCCGAGGTCACGGCTCCTGTAACCGGTACTGAAGTTTCATCAGGCCTCACGGCTTTTAACGCAGACGCCAACCTTGATATGAGCGAAGAGGTTTGGGCCACGCCGGTTGATTTAAGATTTTTTGGCGGCGTGCAGTTTAATTTGCCTATCTTAAAATTTTATGGCATGGGGGCCTATACCGTAAATGGCGGCTATCAACTCGCGTTCGGGGGCCGAATAGCTTATTGATAAATATATTAAAGCCGATCAAATTTCGTGCAAGATAAAATTCGGCTTCAGTTTATGGGCGCGGCCGGTTATGTAACCGGTTCGCGCGTTCTTATAGAAACCGAAAAAACCAGAGTTTACGTAGACGCGGGCCTTTATCAGGGCCCTAAATACATAGAAGAAAAAAACTTTCAATCTCTTGAAACAGACCCCTCAAAAATTGACGCCATTTTTATAACCCACGCGCATATTGATCACTCGGGGCTTTTGCCTTTAATAGTAAAAAAAGGGTTTCGCGGCCCCATTTTCTGTACCCCTTCTACCATCAAACTTCTTGAGATTCTTCTGCCAGACGCCGGCCGCCTTCAGGAAGAAGAATATAAATTCTACAGTAAAAAGAGAATAGAGCGTTATGAATTAACCGGCCCCCTCTTTAGCGAAGAAGACGCTCATAAAGCCTTAAGCTTTTTAAAACCCCTGCCCTTTGGCGAAAAGCTGAAATTTAGAGATATTACGGCAAAATTTTACTGGGCCGGTCATATCGTAGGCGCGGCATATTTAACTTTAAAAACGATGGGCAAAACGATACTCATAAGCGGCGATATAGGCCCGCGCGAAACCATTTTTCACCGCCAAAGAGAAAAAGCTCCGCAGGCAGATTATGTTATCATGGAATCAACCTATGGAAATCGTTTTCACGAAAAAAAAGACTATGAAACACAAATGAAAAAAGCGATTGATACGGTTACGCGCAAAAAAGGAATGCTTCTTATACCCTCGTTTGCCGTCGGCAGAACCCAGCTTGTTTTATATGTACTATACCGCCTAATAAAAGATAAGAAAGTAAAGCCAATTCAAATTTTCATAGACAGCCCCATGGCCGCCAGGGCGACAAGAGTTTATCTGGAACACCCAAATCAAATTAGAGAAGATATCATAAAAGGCGGATTTCTTGAATTCATGAAATCAAAGGCCGTACAAATGATAGAAAGCGTTTCTGAATCAAAAAACTTAAATTACTTTAACGGCCCGGGCGTTATTGTAAGCGCAAGCGGCATGTGCAGCGGCGGAAGAATCATGCACCATCTTTTCAGCCGCCTGTGGGACAGAAGAAACATGATCTTATTTTCGGGCTATCAGGCAAACGGCACCCTTGGGCGAATTATTTTAGAAGGAGCTTCCCGCGTAAAGATCTTTAATAGAGAGCTGCCTATTCGTTGTCTGGTCGATAACATAAACGCTTTCTCTGCCCATGCCGATCAGGATGGTTTAACTTTGTGGGTTAAAGACTTATCTGAAAAGATGCCTGAAAAAATATTTTTACATCACGGCGAAGACGAAGCCAGAGAAATGCTGAAAACCAGACTTGAAGAAGTAATAAAATCAAAAATTGAAATTCCACGAACTGAAGACGTATACTATTTGTAAATTACTCTGCCTGCAGCGCAAGCGCAGCTACCGAAGGGCTGCGCATCGAGAAGCTATAAAATTCTTCTTTATGCATAGGTCGATTCGACTATTCTTTTCTGAAATGATAAACCATAAGCTGGGCCTTTTTTAAGCTCTTTGTTTCTGAATAATCGGCGCTTCTTTTTTGTAAAGCAAATTTCGACTCTTCTGCGGCGTTTATGATTTCTGAATCGTAAAATATTTTTTGCCTGTGAATTTCTAAAAAACTTGAATTTCTTTCATTTTTTCTTTTATTAAAAAACTCTAAGGTAGAAATTATTTCATTTTTTGAAACGTCGTAAAAGTTGTGCCATAAAAATTCAATGCCATTATGATCTTCTTTAATCGTTTTTTCATGATAATATTTAAGAACATTATATTCGGTGCTTAGATCAAAAATATAATACCCTCCCTTTTTTAGAACACGACGCGCTTCGGCAAAATGTTTTTTTATATTGCCTATATTAGTCAGATAATTTAATGAATCGTGAGTCGCATAGATGGCAGAAAAACATTGGTCGGCGTAAGGCATAGACATCATATCAGCGTTTATCAGCGATTCTATTTTTTTTTCGCGGGCCCGTTGAAGCATTTCAAAAGATAAGTCGAGCCCCGTTAAATTTAAAAACATCTTATTTAAGATTGAAAATAACTTTCCTGTTCCGCAGGCAATTTCGAGAATTCTGTCATGGCTGCCAACTCCAAGGGTTTTAAAATTGTTATATATATAATCGGCCCAAATTGCGTAAGGCACTTTTTTCATAGTAGCGTCGTACACTTTTGAAAAACTTGTATAGGGAAGCTGCTTTTCCATAACTTTATGCTTTTTGACGATAGTATTTTGAGATTTTCAAGGGTCAACAAATTAAAATTGCCTTGACAATGCCGGTTCGTTTTTATCATAATTCGGTTTATGAAAGTCTTTCATAGAAAAATTTTTTTGTGTCATAAAATAAATTCTTAAATAATTCATCATGGATGAAATAAAAGGCCTTAAAACGGGCAAATACAAGTATTACGCGGCTATTTTCATGCCCGCTCTTATTTTAACGCTTTCAATTCCTTTTATTTTATTTGAAATAAATGTTCTGCGCCAGAGAACTATATCTGAAATAGACGGCATAAAAAGAATAGATTCTGTATTTAATATTATGATAAATCTGCAAAAAATCAGAGGTTTAAGAGAAATTGCCGTTTATGACGGCAATTTTGACAACGCGAATATTTTATCATTAGAAAATAAGATAATAAAGTTATTAGACGAGGCAGATTCAGAAACCAAAGAAGACTGGTTCTTTCAAAAAGAAGAAATTGAAAAATTTCAAAAAAACTTTATTTTGCTAAAAAACTTATCTGATACGCATAAAATATCATATTTTGACAGATATACCGAGCTTATAAGAGATTTACAGAACATAATAACCGCGATTTCATACAAGTCTGAGCTGACATTAGATTCTAAATTTGAGAGTCATTACTTAATAGATATTATTATTCACCAGGCCCCGTCTATTTCAGAAGCAATCGGCAGAGTAAGGGGCATAAGCGGCGGCTTAGCCGTAAAGAAAGACATCACCAATAAAGAGAAAATGAATATAAATTCTTTAGTCAACCTGCTGGAACTGGAAATACAAAAAATAAACGATTATCAGAAAATAATTACATATGAATATTACGATCATGTAAAAATATTTTCTGAAATATTTCCTATAACCGCGAAACTTCGGGGAGAGATATTCGACTACATTAATATTATAAAAACAGACGTTATCTTTTCTAATGAAAAGCGTAACGCCCTAAAGGCTAACGCGATATTTAAACAAGGAACCAATATCATATCTGTTGCCGAAAAATTGAACAAAGAATCTGTCAGACTTCTTATTGAGATGTTTTCTGACAGAAAAAATACTTTTACCGCTATAATGATTTATACGATCATGGGAACTCTAATGGCTGGCATGATTGCTCTTTATTTTACCGTCGGTTTTTATAGCAAAAATAAAAAACAATTTGACATGCTTCAGGTGCAAAATGTCGAACTTTGGCAGCTTAAAGAGAAAGCCGAATCGGCAAGCAAAGCAAAGAGCGATTTTTTGGCTAATATGAGCCATGAAATTAGAACGCCCATGAACGCGATTATCGGTTTTTCAGAAATTCTATCTGAGCATATTGACGACGAAGAGCTGCTTAGTTATGTATCGGCTATTTCAAACGCGGGAGACTCTCTTCTTACTATGATTAACGAAGTATTAGACTTATCTAGAGTTGAATCAGGGAAAATGGAACTGGAATTTTCTTCGGTTAACTTTGCCGAAGTTATAGCCGAAACAACACAGCTCTTCTCTCATAAAGCTAAAACCAAAGGCCTTGATTTAACCTTCGAGGTCAAAAATAACGTTCCTTCGGCTATCATAATGGATAAACTAAGAATAAAACAAATTCTTATTAATTTAATCAGTAACGCCGTTAAATTTACCAAAAAAGGTTATGTTAAAGTTTATTGCGAAGCGGTTTTTCCTGAAGAATCTGAAATTCTTGAAGAGCTGATTTTTTATGTAGAAGATACGGGAAAGGGAATTCCTGAAGACGAAATGGAAACTATTTTTTTGCCGTTTGAACAGACCAAAAATCAAAATCACGCAGAGTACGGGGGCACCGGCCTAGGTTTGTCGATCATAAAAAAGATCATTGAGCAAATGGGGGGCAATATTAACGTTTATTCTTCTTTAGATAAAGGCAGCCGGTTTACCGTAACCTTAAAAAATATTGAAATCTCATCGCTTTTAACTGACGAAGACGGCGAAAAAAGCCTTGTCTCTGAAAATATTCTTTTTAAAGAACCCGGAAAAATACTAATCGTTGACGATATTAAAGCAAACCGGAACCTCTTAAAAGCCTTTTTATCAGGCAGAGGATTTACCGTCATAGAGGCAGAAAACGGCAGAGAAGCTATTAATATTGTTGAAAATAAACCGCCAGATTTGATTTTACTAGATATAAACATGCCCGTATTAAACGGATATGATACGGCATCGTTTTTAAAAAGCCATAAAATTTTCAATAAAATACCTATTATAGCAATTACGGCATCGGCAACGCCTGAAAATTTGATAAAAATTAAAAAAATATGCGGCGCATTGCTTCAAAAACCGGTTAATAAATATGCCCTGTTAAAAGAAATGGCAAATTTTCTGCCTCATGAAGCTAGAATAAAAAAGTCGGCAAAACAAAAAGGTGTAATTTTAGACAAATCAAACATTAAACCAATGGAACCTGAAAAACTGAAACTTTTTCTCGCAGAAATCAACACAATAATAATGCCCGAATGGCAGGTTTTAAGCAAAGATATTTTCATAGAAGATATCGAATTATGGCTGAAAAAGGCTTTTCAGACTGCCGAAAAATTCAATTGTATCCAGTTAGAAGACTGGTGTCATAAGATTTCTAATTCAATTCAAACATTTGATATAGAAGGTCTCAAAGCGCGTCTTCTTGACTTTCCTAAAATTATAAAGAAAATAGAAAGTTAAATATACCAAAAGGGTATAGCTAATGAAAAAAACAGCAGCAAAGTCTCTTATACTAATCGTAGACGACGTGCCGGCAAATATACAGCTTTTGGGCAATTTCTTGCGAAAAGCAAATTATAATCTGGCTGTAGCGCAAAACGGCTTAGAAGCGCTCAGTATTGTCGATAAAAAACATCCTGAATTAATTCTTTTAGACGTTATGATGCCCGAAATGAACGGCTATGAAACAATTACAAAGCTAAAAGAAAACAGCGAAACAAAAAATATTCCCATAATTTTTTTAACCGCAAAAGGAGATACCGAAGACGTTGTGAAAGCCTTTGAATTAGGCGCTGTCGATTATATCATGAAACCTTTTCAGCCGCAGGAACTTTTGTCGCGAGTAAAAACGCAAATTGAACTCAGGAGACTTCAAAGCAATCTTGAGAATGAAGTAAAAATAAGAACCAATGAAGTTAAAAAAGCTCATGAAAAACTGGTAGAATCTCATATCGAAGTTATAAATCGTCTTACGTTGGCCGCTGAATTTAGAGATAAAGAAACAGGCAATCATGTGAAACGAATAAGCTATTATTCTATGGAGCTGGGAATGGCATATGGCCTCAATAATGAAGAATGCGGGAATTTATTTGTAGCCTCCGGAATGCATGACGTAGGTAAAATTGGCATTCCTGATCATATTTTACTTAAAGAAGATAAGTTAACTTCTGAAGAAAGAGAAATAATGAAATCGCATACTACAATAGGGGCCCAAATTTTATCGGGCAGTAATTCAAAATTATTACAAATGGCCGAAACCATCGCCTTAACTCATCATGAAAAATATGACGGTACAGGTTACCCAGAAAATCTGGCAGGCGATAAAATACCCATAGAAGGCAGAATTGTGGCCATCTCAGACGTTTTTGACGCCCTTACCTCTGAAAGACCCTATAAAAAAGCATGGCCCGTTGATAACGCTGTATCATATCTGCTAGAAGAGAAAAACGGTCACTTTGACGGTCATCTTGTCGACTTATTTATAGATAAGTTGCCTAGCATGAGCGCGATATTTAAGAAATTTAAAGGATAAACGTGTATAAATATAAGGAGAAACAATGAGTAAAAATAAAAAAATAGCCATTTTAATGGGAAGCCAATCTGATTATGAAACGATGAAATCGGCCTCTGATATCTTAACTGATTTCGGCATAGAGCATGAAGTAAAAATTTTATCGGCCCACAGAACCCCTGAAGAGGTAAAAAACTATGTTGAAAGCGCGCCTGAAAAAGGCATATGTCTATTTATTGCCGGCGCAGGTATGGCCGCCCATTTAGCGGGCGTTATCGCTTCGCATACAACCCTGCCGGTTTTTGGCGTTCCTATGGAAAGCGGGGCCCTAAAGGGCTTTGACGCCCTTCTTTCGACAGTGCAGATGCCGGGAGGTATTCCCGTCGGCACATTGGGAATAGGATCTGCCGGGGCAAAAAACGCCGCCTTGCTTGCCGTTTCTGTATTCAGCATCGATGATCAAGAGCTTGAGACAAAATTAAAGGCTTATAGAAAAAAACAGGCTGAAAAAGTTCTGTCGCAAAATAAATAATTTTTATCTATCGCTTAGTATTTCTAAAACAGATAAAAAACTCTTTGATTTTCGCTGCAGAAGCCGCCAGAATTTCTCTTGTTCTTTAACCTGTTTTTGTAATAACCGGTTTTTCTTAGTTTCGTCGCCTGATAGTCTATTTGCGTTTAGGGCAAATTTTCTTCCTATTTTTTGAAGAAAAGAAAATTCATTAATAGTATCATCATTAAAATTTTCATTTTGAATATCTTTATAAAACGTAGCGGCTTTTTTAGCGTCTAAAATTTCCGTTTTTTCTGAAGCCGAAGATGTTATAAAATCGTTAAAAAAAACATTTTTTTTCTTAATTGCCTGAAAATCGCTCAGATTTATTTTTTTAACGTTTTCAATGGGCAAGCCTTCTTTAGTCATATTATAAACGTTCATTTCTGTTCGGCCAATCGCTTCAGAAAACCATCCGCGATACAACGATAAAACATAATCTGCGGGGATTTTTCTATTTTGAAGAGACGTTTCAAACGAGATATGACGTTTATGAAGAACCTTATTATTTATGTTTTCAATTGTCTCAAGTCTATGCGTAGAAGAAGAAAGCCATGCGTCTGAATGATGGGTGCCCATCGAATGAATCTCTCTATAGCTGTAAGCCAAATCTTGACCGATAAAAATAATATTTTCAAAATTCATAAGCCGTAAAAGATCAAATAAAGACGTAGCTACCGAGCCGCCGGATTGTATATCGCCTGTCGCGTTTTTCAAAAGAAGCTTTTCTTCTAAAAAATCACATCCCGGGGTAATGCTTCTAATATTATCTTTATACTGAGCGGTTGTTCCCAGATAAAGAGGCCCTTTCCAGCGCGTTGTAACCTGCGGATTTGAAACTATATCGGCGTATAAAATAGGAAAATCATTTTTCTTGCCCATGGGCAGTCCCAAAAAATGTCTTGTGGTATACGCTTGAGCGTCTAAGCTTATCACTAAATGGGGCTTTATTCCGCTACGATATAATACGCGATATGCCGAGTCAACGCAGGCGACAAAAACATCGTTGCCGACAGTTTTTAAAATATCTAATGATTCTCTTAAGCTCGGCCCCGATGAAACTAAGAACGCAGTATAGCCGTTGCCTTTTGAAAATAATTTTTTTACAGGATAGGCTCTTTGAAAATTAACAATTTGCGCAATAGAGTTGTAAATCCAACTGATTTCAAACTCAAGACGCGTTAATAGATCTGAAAATAACGACGAGAATGTCTGTTTAAAAATAATTTCGCATTCTTCATAGAATTTAGACGCTAATTTCTTTGAAGAGGCCAAAGAAAATATCCTGTGACCTTTTATATTTTCTGCCGAGAATATCTCAAGAAAATCATTGAGTTTTTCAATATTATGCGGGGTAATCACGGCAATTTCATCGCGGCTTTTTATAAACTGGTTGGCCAGATATTCGGCTAAAACTAAATCAGCCTCGAATAATATGATGTACCCCCCATATTTTTCTTGCTGTCTGATAAGAGCTTCGATTAAGGGAACAGACGCCATACCCATTAAAAGAACCAGAATTCCCTCTTTTATTATAAAATTCCCTAAGATCTTGTCGGCTTCGCGCTTACTGTCGCGCTTGCTCACTAAGGGCAAATATGACTCAGTTTTTATCTTTTCATCCCATATGCCGATTTGATATTGCCCATCAGAATAGTTGATTAGATATTTGCCTAATGCGCCAGAAAGCTTATAAGAAACTATATTTTCAGGCATAAGGCAATCTGCGCATATTTGACCCCATAGCAAGTAAATTTACCATGAAGACTTTAAAAATAGAATGTTAAATATTGATTATGTTTATAAAAGAACTGGAAATCACGGGTTTTAAATCTTTTGCCAACAAAGTAAAACTTAGTTTTGATCGGCAAATTTCGGCGATTGTGGGCCCTAACGGGTGCGGCAAGTCGAATGTCTTAGACGCCATGAAATGGGTTTTAGGAGAAAAATCAATAAAGTCAATGCGTGGTGAAAAATCTGAAGACGTCATTTTTTCAGGAACAGAAACCATTAAACCAAGCGGATACGCGTCTGTTTTATTTACGCTTGATAACAGCCAAAGAATGCTTGATGTCGATTCTGACGAAGTTAAAATAGGCAGAAACCTATACCGCGACGGGCAAAGTCAATATTTCTTAAACAGCGCAAAAGTCACAAGAAAAGAAATTGAGCACGCCCTTATGGATACAGGTCTTGGCAAATCAAGCTATTCTTTTATGGAACAGGGCAAAATGGATATGATCTTATCAAGCCGCCCCGAAGAAAGAAGAATTTTATTTGAAGAAGCGGCGGGCATATCAAAGTTCAAGAGTCAAAAAGAAGAAGCTTTAAGAAATCTTGAAAATACGCAAATAAATATAACCCGACTTAAAGACGTTCAGAAAGAACTTTACAGAGAATTAAAAATAAAAGAAGATCAGGCTAAAAAAACCAAAGTTTATAACGATTTAATGAATCAAAAAAAAGAAAACGAACTAAAAATTTATTTTTTATCTTTGAGCGAAAACGAAGAAAATCTCGAAAAATATAACGAAGCCCTGCAAAAAAAAATGGAAGAAAAAGAAAAAATCTCTCAAAAGCTTTTGCTATATGAAGAAAGTATCAAGCAGCTAGATAAAGAGAAAGAAGAAAGAAAAAAAGAATTTCATCAAAAAGACACCGCAAACAGAATAAATAGAGAAAAAATTAATCAGTGGGAACAAGCCATACAGAACGAAGAAAAAAGGAAAAAAGACTTATTAAATAATCTTGAAATTCAAAAAGAGCAAATTAAAAAAAATAAAATCAGATTTGAAAACTTAAAAAAAGAATTTGATTCGCAAAATCAGTTAACCCTGCAGCTTGACACAAAGCTTGAAAACGCTCAAAAAGCTCTTGCTTCAATGGCTGAAAATATAAAGAAAATCGAAAAAGAAATTACAGAAAACGAATTAAAACTAAAATCTTATAATGATGAACTGAAAGAAAACAAGAAAACTTTAGAAGATTTGAGATTAGAATATGAAAAAGTCGTTAAAGACCTTCTTAAATCATTGAAAGAAGAAAAAGACAAATGGCTGTTTCATGAAAAAGAAAGACTAAACATAAAAAATAATGTTGTATCAGAAATTTTTCATATTATTGAAACATTAGCGGGCATACAAGAACTTTTAAATAAAAGAATATCGACGCGGCTTTAGAAAATGTAAAAAAAGAAATTAGCCGAATCAAAAATAAAAATTGGGATAAGCTTCTAGAATCGGTCGCCGAATTCAGCGAGGGGTTAAAGCATCTTTTATTTGAAAAAGGGGGAATTCATTCGCAAAAAGAAGAGATTGACGAGAAAATATCGCTTACTGAAAGCAGAAATTCTCAATTAGAGACGCTTAAAGAAAAAACTCAGAAAAATATAGAGTGGCTTCGCGAAGATATCTCGAATAAATCGTCTCAAAAAGAATCTCTAGCCGGCGATATTAAAAGTTTTCATGTTCAAAAAGACGGTCTTATCGAACGAGAAAAAAAACTAAAAGAGCAGATAAAACATGAAGAGGGACAGCTTCAGTATTTTACAAAACAAGGCGAAAGAATTGAAGGCGAAGTATTACAACTTGAAAAGAATAAACACGAAATCATAAAAAAAATAGACGAGCTTAAAAAGGGAATTGAAAAAGATATCGCCGCAATATACGCCATCGAAAAAAAAATAACTTTAACCGATAAGAAGAAGACCGAACTTTACGCGCAAATTCATAATGAAAACAACAAAAACTCAAATCTTTTTAAATCGGTTGGCGACCTTGAAATCAAAATCGGAACCCTTATAGGCTCAAAAGAAGCGCTTCTTCAGGAAATTTATAACGATTATACTTTGACATACGGCGAAATAAAAGAAAAATTTGAACGTTCTAAAATAATACCCGAAAAAGAAAAAGAACTCTTAAAAAATTTAAAAAAAGAGATAGAAATTCTAGGCCCCATAAACCCTTTAGCGTTCGAAGAGTTGAAAAACATTACCGAACTTTACAACGCAAATGAGAATCAGATAAAAGATATTACGGCGGCGAAAGAAAACATAGTTAAAATACTGGAAGAAATAGACGAAAAATCCCGCGTTCTTTTTCTTGAATCTTTTGAAAAAATTCAACATAATTTTTCGGAAGTCTTTCAAAAGCTTTTTAACGGCGGCAAGGCGAAACTAAGCCTTCTTGAGCCTGAAAACCCTTTGACAAGCGGCATTGATATACAAGTTCAACCTCCCGGAAAAAGACCGCGTTCGCTAAGGCTTCTATCAGGGGGAGAAAAGGCGCTAACCGCCATCGCCTTAATGTTTGGAATATACATGGTGCGTTCATCGCCATTTTGCGTTTTAGACGAAATTGACGCGCCTTTAGACGACCTTAACGTGGCAAGGTTTTTAAGTATATTAGACGAATTTAGAAATAATACGCAGTTTATTTTAATCACTCACAACAAAAAAACAATGGCAAAAGCAGAATCATTATTTGGGGTTACTATGGAAGAAGCTGGCATAAGCAAGGTATTATCGGTAGAGCTAAAATCCGCTTAATTGACTACAGATTATTTAAATTGATTTGAAATATTTTTTTAAGCTCGACTTCATCGGGAACTTTTATCTTTTTTAATAATGAACTTTTTTTCAGGGCTTCGTCTGTAAGAGAGCCGTTGCTTATCAGTACGGCGCCTTTCGTTTTGTTTTCGTTAACCTTATTCATAAGATTATTTAAGAATATATCGCTTATGCGAGCGTCGTCTGACCATCTTCTAAAGGCAAATAATACTCTATAATCAGGATCGGTTTTTTTCTTTACGATAAAATCGAATCCGTCGCCTTCTGCAGATTTCATTTTCTTTGCGATTAAATAATCGTGAAAGCCGATTACTTTTTCGCAGAATCGAACATACTTTGAAGAAGGAAGGTCTGCATATTGAATAAAAAGTCTATCTATAGATAACGGCGCGTATTCTTCTTTCAGCGTTATCTTAAAATCTGTTTTATTAAAATATTTAGCGCAATCGATTGTCTCTTTTGTTTTTAGACCCAAAATATGAAACAATAAATTATCGGGAAGAAGCCTCGCAACGGTTTCTTCAAACAAGTCATTCATATTCTTTTCAATTTCCTGCGGGAGTCCAAACTCTGAATCAAACCCCGTAAACTTACCGAGCGCTTCAATATCTTTGTAAGAAGAATTTATATTTTTAATTTCCTGGTATATTTTTCGGGCCTCTTCAAAAATAATCGACTTAATTAAAGACAACATTCTATAATATGATATTTCAATCTTAGATTTTTCAGATAATTTTTTTTCGGTTAAAAGTTTCTTAAAAAAAGAAGCGATATCTTCTATGCTTTTATTATGATAGCATATATAAACATAAAATCTGTACAAAAGAGTTATTACGCTTTCTGACTCTGTTTTAAATATAAATTTCTCTATTTTTTCTTTTCCCTCTTCAAAATTTTCTTTTTGCGACATTATGATAAAGTATAAATTAAAATCAAAATTCTCAGGATCTTCTTCCAGTAAATTTTTTATTATATCAAAAGCTTTTTCTGTTTCTCCCGATTCAAAAAGCGCGGTCATAAAGGCCAACTGATATTTAGCCTCTTCAATTTTTAAATGCATGCTTTTCTTTAAGAATTCTTTAGCAATGCTAAATTCTTTTTGACCAAGGGCGATAAATCCCAAGTAACTATTTGCGCCTAATCGTCAGGATCAATTTTCAATAATTCAAGATAAGCCTCGAAAGCCTTTTCAAGCTCGTCTTGCTCATAATGCAAATCTGCTATTCTGCGATAGACGTCTTTAGCTTTTATTTCGCTGTTAAATTCTCCCCTTTGAATGGCCTCGCGGTAAGATTTAACGGCGTCTTGCGGTCTTTTTAATTTTTCATAACACTTACCCATAAAATAATGCGCTTTTGTAGAAGAATTATGTTTTTTTATTTCTAAATCTAAAAGGCTTCGCGCCGTTTCATAATCTTTGGCGTTTAACGCGCTTATGGCCCTTTCGATTCGATCAGGCGCCTTTTGAATCAAAAATAACGAAAAGATTAAAACTAATATTATAAACGGGATAAAGAAATATATTGCCATTTAATAATAAATATCGGCTTTTTCAGATAGAAAACGCTTTTTCATTGTCGTTGCCGGCCTGTTTTTTCGTATGGACGCATGTATTTTTGCTATAAAAATGATGTTCTTTTTTGGTTAGAAGCCGATCTAAACAAATTATGTTTAGAAATAGAAACTCTTTTAGAAAATAAATATAGATACAATGGGCCGTATTATGTATATCATGCCGACATACTTAGAAAAAGACTTCAGTTGACCGCGAAGACCCTTCCTAAAAGTCGTTTTTTTTATTCAGTTAAATCATTATCAAACATACATATATTAAAAATCATAAAAGAATATGAAAATTTCGGGTTAGACGTTGTTTCAGAAGGCGAAATATTAAGAGGTATACTGGCAGACTTTGAAGGCAAAGACATTGTTTTTGCGGGGGTCGGCAAAAAAAGAAGCGAAATTATTTTCGGCCTTGAAAAAAATATTAAATCTTTTCATGTAGAATCTATAGAAGAGTTAAAAAAGATTGCAGAAATTGCTTTATCATTGGGCAAAACCGCCTCAGTGGCCTTGAGAGTTAATCCGAATATTGAAGCCGATACTCATGAATATATAAAAACAGGCTTAGACGAAAATAAGTTCGGATTATCATCGAATGAATTTACTCTGGCTCTGGAAATTATTCGCGAATCTTCGTCGCTAAACTTAAACGGACTGCAAACCCACTTAGGATCTCAAATAAAAGACTCTAAGCCTTATAAAGACGCTTTAGCTCTTCTCGTGAATTTAGCGGGTATCGTTAAAGAGAAATTATCGAAACCTGTAGATTACTTGTCGCTTGGCGGCGGATTTGGCATTGACTATGAAAGTTCGTTAAAAGATATTACGGCAAACGATTTTTCTTTAAAAGAAATAGCCGATTATGAACTTTATAAAAATTCTGAATATCAAATCGATTTTGAACCGGGAAGATTCATCTCGGGCTATTCGGGAATACTGGTTTCAAAAGTATTATATTTAAAAGAAAAGAAAGATTTTATTATAGCCGTTGTCGATTCGGGAATGACAGACCTGATAAGACCGGCCTTATATAAGGCGAAACATCCGATATTGACCGTTAAAAAAAGAAACGAAGCGAAAGCGATTTACGATATCGCCGGCCCCATTTGCGAATCAAGCGATTATCTGGCCAAAAAAATTGAACTTACCGAATTAAAGCAAAACGACCGCTTAGCGGTGCTGCACTGCGGCGCTTACGCTTCTACAATGGGCTCAAACTATAATTCAAGACCGCTTGCTCCCGAATTTTTAATTGAAGAAGACAAGGTTATTTTAATAAGAAAACCGCAGTCGTTAGACGAAATGCTTACTCTTGAAATAAGCGCAAATAAAGCTTAGGTTTTAGATATCTCAAGATATTCTTTTATTTTGCCAATCATAGAAACAGGTATCTTAATATCTTCGTTTTTCATGCGATCAAGATACTTTTGAAACGATAAAGCGTGTCCCGAGGTTTTGGTCAATTCAACCAGTATATCGGTAAGCCTATCTTCTATTTTATTAAATAATAACTCATTTTTCATTACGGCCCTTTCGTAGGGTCTTAGAATTTTTTTATTAACTCCCCGGCAAATTGTTCTATAAAATACAAAACGGGAAATGATATCGTCTTCAAAATCTTCTTCTTCAATGGCTTTATTTAATTTTCGCAAATTAAGAAAATCAACCACTTCAATATCAAAAGTCTTTCCGAAAATTTCATGCAAAAGAGTATTGATTAAAAGATATTCATAAAATCTTAATTTGGAACAATTTGAATAATCGGCCTCTTCTTCATGACCGCAGTCAAGGTACATTACCAGATCGACGTCTGATTTTTTATCGGCTATTCCAAAGTTTACGGAACCCAGAAGATCAAAGGCGATGCTGTCTCCCGAAGATTGAATGATTCGCGCCACTTTAGATATTTCTTTGGTTCTTCGAAACGATTCGCGATTAATATATTGACGAAAATAATATTTTAAACCTAAAAAATGCTGAAAAACCGGATTATCAGGAAAAGGATTTGTCATCTTAAAAATCCGCCCGCTTTATTAATTTCTTTCTCATTAAGGATTTTTTGTTTTAAATTTAGATTTTCATCGGCTGTGACAACGGCAATATGCTTAATTTCCCGCCCTATAAGCCGGTAATAATCAATCTTGTTAATCAAAATTTTCTCTTTTTTTTGAATCTCTATTCTGCAAAAATATCCTCCCTGCGAATATCCCTCTACCGAATCTACGCCCCCGAAATTTGATGGATTCAAGCAAAGCGTTTTGCCTGTTTTTAATAAGCCGCAATCTTCATGCACATGCCCCGATAAAACCAAAGAAGGATGAAAATCGTCAATATATTCTCGAAGACCGAAAGAGCCTACGCTCCCATAGCCTGAAATTTTATCAAGAGTAGCGTACGCCGGATTATGAACAAGTAGAATGTCGGGTTTTTCGCTTTTCATAAATTCAAACGGTTCGCTGTAAAGTATATCATTTTTTCGGTATTCGTTAAAATGAACAGATAAATTTTCGGGAATGCCCGACGTAACGATGGGAGCGCCTCCGTATCCTGAAATTTTTAAGCCGTTTATTATTCTTGATTTCTTATGCAAATCAAGATCGCGCAGAGCCGTATGCTGCAAATTCATATCATAATTTCCCGGAAGGCATATTACAGGGGCCTTTGCGTATTTAACAAATAAATCATTCAGGGTTTGATATTTTTCTCTCATATTTGTAGAAGCAATCTTAAAGAGAATGTTATACTCAACCGCGTCAATTAGCGCGTCTTTATCGAAATTTTCTGATTTTTCTAAAATATCAAGAGCCGCTTGTTTTGGCGTTACGTTTAATTTATTTTTGGTTATATATGAATAAAGCCTGTCTTGAAGTTCGACAAAATTATATAGTTTTTCTTCTGTATAAAACGCTTTATAAATTAAATCTCCCGATATTAAGTATAAATCGGCTTTTGAGTTTTGTACAATATATCTAAGCTGCTTTAAATCGTCATGTACATCGGTAAAATATAAGATTTCAAGTTGATTCACTTAGAATACCCGATAAACTTTATCTTTAGGCAAATCTGTATTATTTTCTACTCTGAATTCGTCATCTATATGATGAGGAACGGGAGTTCTGGGCCTTATCGCTTCGTCATGAATATAAATAGGTACCGGCATAAAACATAGCGTCAGCATCAATACGCTAAGCAGCGCCATCTTTTTTCTTTTTAAATTCAATTTTTCTATATGATGCTCATAAATAGGAGGATGCCTGAGGCCGACCATTATATATATCATCGCCGCAAAAAAAAGCCAACCGGCAAATTCAAAAGATAAGATAAAAATTATGACCATAAAGAGAAAAGACACATTCTTTTGTCTTTTACCAAAGAATGCATATGCAATATGACCGCCGTCAAGCTGTCCTATAGGAAAAAGATTAATAGCGGTTACTAAAAACCCAACCCAACCGGCAAAAACCATGGGATGCGAAACTAAGTAATCGGTCTCAGAAAAATTCGTAAAAAGTTTCGCTAAAATATCAATAATATAAGGCGTTCCGAAATGAAATTCAGCAGACTCAGAGACGACAGGAGAATTTTCAGCCAATAATAGTCCGATAATTGTTACCGGTATTGACAACAAAAAACTCATTGCCGGGCCCCAAAATGCGATATCAAACAATGAGGCTCTATCAGGCGGAAGGGTTCGCATTCTAATATAGGCTCCTAAAGTTCCAATTTGATTTAGAAAAGGAAAGGGAATAAAATAAGGCAAAGTTACTTCTACATTATTTCTTCTGGCAAACAAGTAATGACCCATTTCATGCGAAAATAATATAATCATAACAGGAACGCTGTATGAAAGCGAAAGCAATATTTTCTTAATTTCGTTTTCTTCATTGATAAGGGCATACTGGGTAAATGTCGCCGAAAAGAACGTGACAATGAATAAAAGAATATGATTTCTCAACGTATTAAAAGGCGTTTCTTTGAAATATATTTTTAATTCTTTTATCATTTTTTTCATTTTACTTCTGGCGGTTTTTTATTTATAAATTATGAGTTACTAATATTTTTAGACTTTTTTCTTATTTTCAGGTTTCTTTTTAAGAGTCTTCTTTTTCGCTTTATCGTTTAATTTTTTCTCTAGATTTTTTGTTTCTTTCATAGTAGGATACTTTGGTCTAACATGAAAAGAACTCATAAGCGAATCTCTAAAAATTTTCTTAATTATATTTATATCTGATAAAGTCAAAGGCGATACGTTTAATTGATCTTCATTTATCTTGTTGCTTACAATCACTTCTACAAGATCTTCAATATCTTGAAGAGTCGGGTTCGTCAAAGTTCTTGAAGCGGCCTCAAGAGAATCTGCCAGCATAACCACGGCGGTTTCTTTTGATTGAGGCTTGGGTCCCGGATACTGAAACATCTTTCTTTCAAGGGGCGCTCCATTTTTTTTAGATTTATTTTCTTCAAGAGCCTTATGATAAAAATACTGCATTGTGCTTGTACCGTGATGTTCGGGTATAAAACATACAATCTTATCGGGCAGTCTATATTCTTTCGCTTTTTTTATACCGTCGCATACGTGATCTATGATTATTTTAGCCGATTTCTGCGCGCCCGCCTTCTTAACTTTTTTTGATTCTACATTTAAGTGCCGGTTTTCAGAGTAAAATTCAGGGTTTTCAAGTTTGCCGATATCGTGAAATAAACACCCTACTCGCGTCAAAAGAGCATCGCCTCCTATTGCCGAAACCACTCTTTCAGACAAATTTGCCATCATCAAAGAATGGGTATACGTTGAAGGAGCCTCAGAAGCAAGCCGTCTTAGCAAAGGATGATTGATATCTGAAAGTTCGCGCAGTCTAAATTTTGTGGGAATATTAAAAACCGATTCATACACCGGTAAAATTCCCAACGCAAGAATAACTCCTAAAAATGAATTTGTAACGGCTATTATAATTTTTTGATTTGTTTCGTGATTTAATTGATTAGAAAGCAAATCCATACCGACAACAATAGAGACGACCGCGAAGGCGGTAATAAAAACACCTTTAAAAAACTGAGTTCGTTTATCCATTTTTTGAGCCGAATATATACTTGCCATAACCGTAACAAACGAGATTAGAATGGTTGCCGCCTCGTATCCTGATAAAAAATAAAGATAAAACGACAGATAAACGCCTACCGACATGGTAACTCTTGCTCCGTATAAGAGGCCCGTCAAGATTGCGGCGTATCCCAAGGGTACAAATAAAGCAAAATAAATTCCGCTTTCTTGAATAACCGCCAGTCTTGATATAATAAACGAAAAAACGATAACAGAAAAAATCAAAGAATGTAAAATAACATGAGAAGATAAACCCCTGAATTTTACTTCTGAAAATCTAAAAATATAAAAAGATATGCCTAACGCTAAAAATAGCTGAATTAATAACATTCCCGATATGAATTTAAAATTTGTCTTGTTTTGATGTTTATTTAAGATTTGAACCTTTTCAAACCTGTCTAAATCGACGGGGTCTCCTGCCCTAACGATAATGAGCCCCTTTTTTAAAACGCTTGTTACAGGCTTTATGGCAGATAATCTTTTTTCAAGAAGCGCTCTTGTCTCGGCTTCGCTGTATGTCAAAAAAGGTTTTCTGTAATAAAGCTGAAGCAACCGGTGTATTACAAGCTTTTTTGCATTTTCTGAAATCATATTTTGATAAAGAGCGTCTCCTAAATTAAAAAACTCTTTATAACTTTCATAAGAAAATAAATTGTCTTTTGAAATAATTTTGTCGGCAGACCATTCTGTTTCTTTTTGTTCAGACGGCGTATTTATGGTTCGAATAATGGCGCCGTTTTTTTTTAAAACTTCTATGTTCTCGGGCATATCGCCCGTTGTAATTCCGTATGAATCAAATATTAATGTCGCGTATTTTACGGCCCATTCGGTAATATAAAGACGATTTTCAACCTTTAAAGCTTCTTCGACATCGGCTTTGGTGATGGTTTTTGTTCTCTGAATATAAGGCAGCCTCTCGACAACTTTTTCATATGGGTTCTCTGAAGAAGCGCTTTGAGCTAGAATTGAAAATTCAACCTGTACTTCATCTACCACTTTTTTAAGAACTTGATAATCTCTGAAAAATACAAATTTCTTTTCAGATTTAACGGCGTTTCGGTTTTTCTCTGTTTCTACTTCTATTTCGTATCTAATATCTTGATATACTCTTACGTCTTCCTGGGCCACGTCGCCTAGCTGATATTGAATTTTTTTCCCTAAATATGGTATTGACAACAGATATGTTATAAGAAAAAGATTTACGCCAAAAAGCACGGCTAATATTTTCTTAATCGTACTTGAAGATCTTTCTTTATTAAAAAAGTCTTCTAAGAATCGTAAAAAGTTACGCCATTTTTCGCTTATCATAATTGTTTTTTATTAATTTATAAAATATAAATTATATTACGAATAATATTATAAAGATTAAAATAATTATACAATATGTTATTATTTTCTGAACCAGATCTTGATAAATTAGGTTAAAAGTCATTAACACAATATATTGTTCCAGAATCTATTTTTCTACTAATAAGTAAATAATTTTTTATTTTTATCCGGCGAGTATTTATCGGGGAGATAGCAATTTTCAGATATTATAGACGCGATGGACGCATACCAAAAGACCGCAAAAAACGACATAACATTCATTGACGAAGCGTATTTTACCTGAAAACTATCCCTATGAGGTACATCAATAGCTCCCATAGCTCAGATGGATAGAGCGGTGCCCTCCTAAGGCATGCGGCCAGGTTCGAGTCCTGGTGGGAGCGAAAAAATATATGAGCGATAAATTAGAAGAAAAATTAACACGATTTAAAGAAATAGAAAGCCAGTTATCTGATCCGAAGATAATTTCTGATCCGCAAAAACTATCAAAGCTTTCTCAAGAAAGAGCGAGGTCTCTGCCTTTAATAGAAGTCATTGAAAAAAGCAAGTCGGTTGAGAACCAAATAAAAGAGATATCTGACCAGTTGAAATTTGAAAAAGACGAAGAGCTAATTGAGGTTTTAGACGAAGAACTGGCGTCTTTAGAAAAAGAAAAAGAAAAATTAACCATCAAAATAGAAGAATTAATGCTGCCTAGAGACCCTGACGCGGGTAAAAATGTCTTCTTAGAAATCAGAGCGGGAACCGGAGGCGACGAGGCCGCTTTATTTTCCAAAGACTTATTTCGAATGTATTCAAGGTATTTTGACGAAAAAGGCGTAAAATACGAAATTATTTCAATGCAAGAAACCGGCTTGCAGGGTTTTAAAGAAATCATATTATTAGTCAAAGGAGAAGAGGCCCACGAACTAATGCATTTAGAAGCGGGCGGTCATCGCGTACAAAGAATTCCCGAAACAGAATCGGGCGGCAGAGTGCATACGTCTGCCTGCACCGTGGCGGTTATTCCCGAGGTTTCAGAAAGCGAACTCAACATAAACCAGAACGATTTAAGAATTGACGTTTTTCGATCGTCGGGGCCGGGCGGGCAAAGCGTAAACACTACCGACTCGGCGGTAAGAATCACTCATATTCCCACAGGCATTGTCGTCTCTTGCCAGGACGAAAAATCGCAGCATAAAAACAAAGCAAAAGCTCTTAAAATTTTAAGGGCGCGTATTGCCGAACAAGAAAAGATTTCTCAAATGTCTAAATTGCATGCAGAGAAAAAAGCGCAAATAGGAACCGGAGATCGTTCCGAAAAAATTCGAACTTATAATTTCCCTCAAAATCGTATGACCGATCATAGAATAGGCTATACCTCGCATAATCTTGACAGAGTGATGGAAGGCGACATAGAAGACTTGATAGAGGCCCTTCATGAATGGGAAAAAAAACAAAAACTTGAAAACGCCTGATAAATGGATTTTTTTTCATGGAAAAACGCTCTTAAAAAATCACATATTAATTATTTTTATTTTGCGTTGATTCTTTTTTTACTGGGAATAGGCCTGAATATCATTCTGGCTTCTTCTTCTTTTTTGGCGCGACAACAATACGGCGACCCCTTTTTCTTCTTTAGAAAGCAGGCGGTATACGCCTTAATTTCGGTAATCTTTTTTATTGCAATTGTTCAAGTTCCCTATCGCATCTGGAAAACGGCGGCATGGCCGCTGTACTTTTTATCTATCGCAACGTTGTTTATAGTACTGTTCCCCCCTTTAGGGAAAAAAGTCGGCGGCGCTTTCAGGTGGCTTCAATTCGGATTTATTACGGTTCAACCGTCTGATATAGCAAAGTTTTCAGTAATTTTACTTTTATCAAGAATATTTGCCAATTCAGAAGATTCCGACGCGGCCAAAACGGCGACTGCTTTAATTATAATATTTCTTCCCGTCGCCCTTATCGCAATAGAGCCCGATTACGGCACAGCTTTGCATCTTGTTTTTGCGTCTTTTTTTCTGCTTCTTCTTACGGGATTTCCCGTTTATGTAATGGGAGTTATTTTCGTCACATTGTTGCCTGCCGCATATATCAGCGTCAGCAAAGTCGCCTATATATGGGAGCGGCTTGTAGCTTATATTGACCCTTACAAGTATCGCTTTGAAAGAGCGTATCAGCTTATTGCATCTTACCGCTCTTTTTTAGCCGGCGGCATGTGGGGTCAGGGCCTAGGCGAGGGAACAAGGCGGCATAACTTGCAGGCCAGACATACCGATTTTATATTGGCCATAATAGCCGAAGATCTTGGTTTTGTGGGAATTGTTTTTATTTTATGCCTTTACTTTTTTATAGCCGTCTACGGTCTGCACAAAATGTCAAGAATAGAAGATAAATTCGGCCGTTTATTTGGGTCGGGAATTTTGCTTCTTTTTATTACGCAGGCTATTATGAACATAGCTGTAACCACCGGGCTAATGCCCACAACCGGAATTAATATTCCTTTATTAAGCTTTGGCGGAACTTCTCTTTTAACATATATGTGCTCGATGGGCATTATCTTAAGCATTATGCGGGAAAACCCTTAAATAAATTATTTAAAGAAATCGTCGAAAAGGCAAAAGCAAAAATACTATAAGCCTAATCGGCAAATCTTTTTTTTCGGCCCAGATACTGTGTTTTTCAATCCATTGAATTTTTTTCTCGACGTCTTTTATAAAAGGCGGATTTTTTCTAAAAACATGAATATCAAGATTATGAAAAAAACTTCTGGAATCTACATTCCCCGAGCCTACGCCAACCCAGTCGTCAAAAATAAATACCTTGCTGTGATTAAACCTGTCTTTATCTTTTCGCGTTTCTTTTCCATGAAAAAGAAACACCTGAACGCCATATTTAATCAGCTTTCTCGCCAGATATAACGAAACATATTGAATTAAAATCAAATCGGAACGATATGATAAATAAAGTCGTACATCGGCGCCTTTTTTGGCTTTTTTAATCAAGCGTCTTAAAAAGCTTTTTCCGGGAACAAAATAAGGGGTGATAATATAAATTTTTTTTCGGCTTATTTTGATAAGATTTTTAACAGCCTTCGCGTAGCGAAGGCGGCCAATATTGTTATTTTCAAAATTTAGGGCCTTTATGCGTATTCTATTTTTTTTTTTGTACGGATATAAAATCGCCTCATTGGCTTTTTTTCTATTTAAAGACAGTATATCTCTAATCTGATACCTTAAACGCCGCATGGTGTCTAGATGTATATTTAAAAGTTCTTTTACAATAATCGGATCTGTTGTCATATAAAAGGCGTCTAACCAGCGAGTTTTGTCTGAATACATTTTAGAAGCGGCGTTCATGATGTTGAATCCACCTGTATACGCTATTTTTTCGTCAATAATGATAATTTTTCTATGATCGCGTCTGAAAAAAACCAGTAAAAACCAGATAAGCCATACGGGATATTTTAAGTTTATTTTCTCTAAAAAACGACGGCGCTTATTTTTTAGAATACCCCTGTAACGAATGACTTCGACGCCATTAGTTTTCATGTTTTCCCAAAAATTCGCCGAACTCGAAAAAGAGCCTATTCTGTCGTAAATAACTCTTACTTTAACCCCTCTTTTTGCGGCTTTAATTAAATGGTCGCTCCATGCTTTGCCCGCTTCATCGTCTCTAAAAATGTACATTTCAAGAAAGATTGATATCTTTGCATTCTGCATCGCAGAAAAAGCCGATGAATATAATTCGTCGCCTTCCCAGAAAACGGTTTCTGTCATGCTTTTTCAATGACCACTCGATGGCCCTTGACTTCGGTTATTTTTATTTTTTCGCCTTTTTCGATATAGTCTCCCCGGCTAACAGCGTCAATTCTTAAGCCGTCGACGACGACAATGCCCGCCGGCCTTAATACCGTATCGGCAACGCCGGTTTTGTTTAAATAACCGATAAGCTTGGCTTCTCCCATTTCATCGGGATCTGAATTTAATTTTTCATTGAGAAAGAAAAAAGTATTTCTTTTGGCAATTTTAGGCAAAAGCTTTGCCAGAAATAAAAATCCGGCGATTGTTACTACCAATGAAAAGGCTAAAACCCACAGGCCCTCGTCAATATTCGTGATTCCATAGGACCATAAAATAGATCCGAAAATAGAAGCTCCCCCCATAATGCCCGCGACTCCAAAACCGGGAATCACAAAAACCTCAATAAGCAAAAGCAAGATGCCCAGCGCGAAAAGAGCCGGAGCCTCCCAGCCTGAGGCGCCAATCATAATTCTTGAAATAAAATAAATCGATAAAAATAAAATTCCCGCCGTTCCGGGTATGCCCCATCCGGGAGATTTTATTTCTGCCATCAGGCCAAGAAATCCTAAAGCGATTAAAATTCCCGAAACAATAGGATGCAGAAAAAAGGCCAGCAGTTTATCTTTAAACTCGGGTTTAAAAGCGATAATTTTTGCGTTTTGACGTTCTTCTTTTATTAGTATATCGTACAAAGATTCAGCCGAATAATCGGCGATACCCGTTGATAGCGCTTCGTTTGTAGAAAGAGTTAAGAGCTTTCCTTCGGGTTTTTCTATGCCGTGCTCTTTTTTTGTCAAAACAAGAGTTTCGTCAACAAACGCCTCGGCTATTTCAGGATTTTTTCCCGACGCTTCTGCGGCCGAACGCCATGCCGCTCTGGCCACCGAGATGACTTTTTCGGGAGCTTTTTTCATACCTTCGGCGCCGCCCGCAAATACGGGAGTAGCGCCCCCGATTACCGCCCCTTTGCTCATAATAAGTTTTTTGCAAGATAACGCAATCAGAGAACCCGCAGAAATAGCGTTTTTATTTACAAAGCAAAGAGTTTCTCTTCCGTAGCTTTGAATAAGATTTTTGATTTTTAACGTTGATACAAGCTCTCCGCCCGGGGTATCTATTTCAACAATAACCAGCGCGGGATTTTCTTTATTTGCGGTTTCAAAAGTTCTGCCTAAGAAAGAAGCGTATGAGGCGTCTTCCATTTCTTCTAAAGAGTGAGGCAGTATATGATAGACGGTCGCTTGATTGACATTTTGCGCGCTTATAGAGATACTTACTATAATGACAAAAATAAATACAATAAAAGAGAAAATATATTTTTTATTAACCATATTAAGGGAAAGTAAAAAAATGAAACAAAAAGTCAATTTTTTATTTTACTTTATATATAATTGTTTTTAATTGTACTTTCAAATGTTAAAAAAGATTTTTGTATATTCTTATAAATTTTTTATTCTTTTATTTATAATAATGACCATTTGGAACGTAACTTTATATTTTAAATACAAAAACCGCATCTACACAGAAATCTCAACACTGCCGCCAATGCAAACGGCTCTTGTTTTGGGAACCAGCGTAAAACCAGGCGGCAAACCGTCTGTTTTTTTGTTAGAAAGATTAGACAAGGCGGTTGAATTGTACCGGAATCATCGCGTTCAAAAACTATTATTAACGGGAGATAATACGGGAAAATACTATGATGAAGTAAACGCCATGAGAGAGTATGTATTAAAATATAACGTTAACTCAAAAGATATTTTTTTGGATCATAACGGCATAAGAACTCTAGATTCTATATTTCGGGGCAAAAATAAATTTCTGATAAAAGACGCCGTTTTAGTAACGCAAAAAATTTACCAGCCGAGAGCCTTATTCTTAGCCGAAAGCTTTGATTTAAAAGCGGTTGGTTATGCCGCCGACAGCGGGCGCGTAAAATTATCAATTTATAACATGGCAAGAGAATTTTTTGCGCGTTATCTGGCGATCATTGACGTTTATTTATTAAATAAAAAATCTAAATATATGGGCAAAACAATATCTATTTCAGGAAACGGCGAGAAAACATGGGACAAAGAAATTATGCCCGAATAAAAAATATACTTCTATTCATTTTTTCTTTTAACTTCTTCGGCTCTTATGTCTAAGTTGTTTAACATATAGGTATTTTCGAGATTTTGATGGTACTTATTTATTAACTTAGAGATACTGTCTTTTAAGCCTTGCTTTTCCCAAGGTTTCTCTATATATTTACTGATTATTTGATTGTCAGACTCGTTTTTTGCCTCTTCAATATCTTCCTGGGCGGCAAGAAGAATTTTAATAGCGTCTGGCAGCTTCTTATGAACCTTCATAATTAACTCATTGCCGCTCATTGCAGGAAGCCTGTGATCGCTTATTATCATTTCAATAATATTCTTTTTCTCAATAAGATTTTCTATGATATTGATAGCCTCCGCGCCGTTTGAAGCGGTCTTTACTTCATGCGTTGAATTAAAATTTTCTACCAGTTGATTTTTTAAAGCGTTTAAAACTTTTTCTTCGTTTTCTACGCAAACGATATAACCTTTTCGTTTTATCATAATATCCTAAAACATTGATACCTTAACAATATATTCACAACAAGATTATCGCTGTCTTAATATTGCCGGTATTTGCTTTATCCCCCCTATTAACGCAAGTTATTGTATCTATTTTATAAAAATTTAGAAAAAAACGCCATTTTTTTTACTCTCCCAAAAGTCTGAATACCTTTTTTGCCCATGCCTTCCATAACAAATGGGGGCGCTTTCCCGCCGGAAGTTCTTTGAAATATATAGTTTCATAAAGGGGCGTTTGCACATAATTTTGATAAAGATTAGGAAAATATCTTGTTTCTAGCATCATGCTCCCTTTTAATAAAGACGCGATTGATTTTAAAACCTTTTTTTCGTCTCTTGAAAATAAATCTTCAAATAAAATAGAGGTTTTATAAACAAAGCCTTTCATGACCAGCGGCCTTCCTTCGCTTGAATTTTCTTTTTCTATGTTCGGCACGACTTCAATTTCGCCCTTAGCCAGCATCAAATGAAATATTTCATTGAAAAAAACGGGTTGCGGGCTTCCTTCTACGTGAAGATAGGGAAGTTCGGTTATGGGTTTGCTATATTTTTGAAAATAATGACCGTCAGCGTAAAATAAATGCTTGCATAGTTTTATTCTGTCAAGTTTTTCGGGGAGTTCGTTTATGAAAAAAAGTACTGCGGCCCTAAGCTTTAAAGCCTGAGGCATTGCCGAAAAAATATCCGATGTTTTTTTTTCCTTTTCGCCGGATTCTTTGTTATTATCTATAGACATGAACTTTACTTATCGGTATTTGGGAACTGTAGATTATAATGAATCATTAAACCTCATGGAAGAAAAAATTCTTACCGCGGCAAATGAAAATACATGTTGTTTTTTTGGCCTACAACACCCTGAAATCTATACACAGGGAATCAAAACGCAAAAAGAGCATATACTGTCATCAAAAATAAATATAGTCTCGGCGAGAAGAGGCGGCTCTATAACTCTGCATAATCCCGGACAATTGATTTTATATACGATAATACCCTTAAAGTACATTACAACCGGCCTTGAAACATATATTCGATATTTAGAGTCTGTCATGATTGAGGTTTTGTTTCAAATGAATATTAACGCTTTTTGCATACCCGAACATAGCGGCGTCTGGACAAACAAAGGCAAAATCGGTTTTGTCGGCATAGGCGTTAAAAAAAAGACGGTATTTCACGGTATCTCGCTGAACATAAATAACGATTTAAGCGGCTACAAAAAAATTATTAGCTGCGGATTGCCTTTGCCCGTTACGAAACTCTCTGAACTTAATGATATATATGGCAAAAAAATAAATATTTCTGAAGATATCTTTGAACGAATTTCAAGAAAGATGAGCCGCCTTCTTCAAACCAGACTTATGCCTACCGTTAAAATGACTTTAAAATCGCATTTGCAATATTATGAAAAGTATTTTAGAAGCTCGTCTTTGTCTTTAAAAATTGGCATGCTTTATTTTAACTGCCAAAAATACTGGCATGCGCATGAAGTATGGGAATTTTTCTGGCGACTCTATAAAAATACCGAATATGGAAGATTTCAAATGGGGCTAATACAGCTTTCTTCGGGCTTATATAAATTAAACGAAAAAATAAATATTATTGGAAGCTTAAGCCAGATTAAAAAAGCCAGAGAAAAGCTTTATGATAACCAATATACGAATAAAGCGCTATACTCGAGCGATTCAGATAAAAATATCATTGAATATATTGACTTATTGATTTCAAGAATTGAGCGGCTTAATATTACAGAGAACACAAAAAGTTCAAAAGAAATTGCAAAAAAAATATTTTCACCGTATCTCATTGTCTTAAAAAGCGATTATGAGTCTATTATATGAAGTATTGCCGGTAGGCGATTTGCAGTGCAACAGCGTTATCTTGTATGATCCCGATAGTAAAGAAGCCGTACTATTTGACCCCGGCGACGAAGCGGAAAATATCTTAAATTCGTTAAAAAGATTATCGTGCAAAATAATATCTATCGTACACACCCATGCTCATTTTGATCACGTTATGGCGACCGAAAAAATTATAAAAGAAAATTCTGAAAAAATTCCTTTATATCTGCATCAAGAAGATAAATTTTTATGGGAGAAATTAAGCGATCAGACAGCATCTTTCGGTATGCCTTCTGATATAAAAACTCTGCCTCAAATTGATAAATGGCTCAAAGACGACGACATTATTACGATTGGCGGCGAAAAGATAAAAACAATTCATACGCCGGGGCATAGCCCGGGGTCATGCTGTTTTTTTTACGACAATAAAGACAACCCCATTTTAATTTCGGGAGATACCGTTTTTTACGGCTCTATAGGCCGAACCGATCTCTGGGGAGGTGACATGAGCCAACTAATGAATTCTATTCACGATAAGATTATTGGCCTGCCCGACGAGACAAAAATTATTCCAGGGCACGGCCCTTCAACCACAATAAGCGAAGAAAAAAAACATAATCCTTTTTTTGTGCGATAATCTTGAATATGCCGGCCCATAAAAATATTGCGGTTATTATCGGGGCGGGTTTATTGCAGGTTAATCTTATAAAAGAAGCCAAAAAAAGATATAAAGTCATCGTTATCGATCAAAACAATAAAGCCCCCGGAGCGCGTTTAGCCGACATTTTTTTTTTAATTTCAACAAGAGATACATCCGCCATAATTAACTCTCTTAAGCCTTTTAAAAAAGAAATCGCCTTATGCGCAGTATCGGGAACCGATATGACGCCTACAGTGGCCGCCGTTAATGAAGAATTTAATTTGCCGGGAATAAATAAAAAACAAAGTCTTGTGCTTTCAAACAAGGGTAAAATGCGGCATTTTTGCTTAAAAAATAATATAGATCAGCCCAATTTTATCGTTACCAAAAAAAAAGAAGAAGCCTACCAGTGGGCCAAAAATAGTTCGCACCCCCATGGGTTTGTCATAAAGCCTACTCAAAATATGGGAGCAAGAGGCGTTATGCTTCTTCGGTCTGTTAATGACTTATCTTTTGCGTTTGAATATGCGGCCTTTTATTCGCATGAAAAAGAAATCATTCTCGAAGAATATTTACCGGCAGACGAATATTCGGTAGACGCCCTTGTTTTCGAAGGAAAATCTTTCGTTACCGGCTTTGCCGATCGCGTTATTGAAATCAAAGAAAACCGCTATTTTATAGAAACCGGTCATACAATGCCTTCGCGAGCCGGCAAAAAAATATGGGACGCCGTAAACATCTGTATGCAAAATTTTGCCGACTCGCTTTCAAAGTTATCGAAACGACCCTATCACGGCGCCCTAAAGGCCGATCTTAGGCTTTACAATAATAAAATTTATATAGGCGAAATGGCCGGTCGTTTATCGGGCGGATACATGAGCACCCATACATATCCCTTTGCGTCGGGCAATAATTTAATGAGCGCTTATCTTGATATTTTAGAAAATAAAGTTCCCTCATTTATTAAAAAGAATAAAAATAACGCCTACAAAAAAGTCTGCATAGAAAGAGCCATAGTATCTCCCGTAGGCAGGCTTGAAAAATTTGACATGGGCCCGTCTATAATTTCAAAAGATGAAAATAAATTAAAAAAGAAATTTGTTCACTACAAGAAAAAAGATCTTATTTTTCCTTTAAAAAACAACATAGGAAAGTTAGCGAATTTTATCATTACTTCGAAAACGCGCGATAGCGCCGAAAAATTCTGGAAAAACATAAATAAAAATATTAAATACAGCGTGACATTGCCGATCTTTGAAAATAAAGCAATAAGGCAAGAAGCCAGAAAGAAATTTAATAAAAAATTCTGCAAAGTTTGCTGCGTTTGCAACGGAATAAATTGCGCCTCGTCGGTACCCGGCATGGGAGGTTTAAAAGACGGTAGTTTGTTTAAAAAAAATATTGAAAGCTTTAATCGCATAAAAATAATCGAAAAGAAACCCGTAAAAAATATACGCAAAGAAAAAATTAATCTTTCGTGCGAAATGTTTGGCCAGACTTTTTCGGCCCCTGTATTTTGCGCCCCTATAACCGGCGCCGTAACAAATTTAGGAGGATGCATCGCCGAATGGGATTTAGGAATAGAAATTGCCGAAGGAGCCCTGTTATCTAATGTACTGCCTTTTTTCGGCGACGGCGCCTCTGAAGACAAATACCATATATCATTAAGCGTCATAGAGCAAACAAAAGCGGGATTGCCCGTATTTAAACCGAGAAAAAATAATAACGATATTATAAAAAGAATAAAAGAAGCCGAAAAAATAAACTCTCTGGCATGGGGAATCGATATTGACGCCGTAAAACTAAAAACTCTTGAAATAAAACATATTGAAACTTCAAAAAAGAATCTTGCCGATCTGAAAATTCTCGCTAAATCGTCTTCTCTGCCGTTTGTCGTTAAAGGAATTTCTTCAAAAAAAGAAGCCGATATGGCGGCAGATTCTGGCGCATATGCCCTGGTTATCGGCAACCACGGCGGCAGAGTCAGCAATTTACTGCCCGATACAGTAAGCCTTGTTGAAGAGTTGGCTTTTTACATAAGGCAAAAACACCCCGATATAAAAATTCTCGCCGACGGAGGGGTTCGTTCAGGCGGCGATATTTTTAAACTGCTTGCTCTAGGCGCAAACGCCGTACTGATAGGCCGCCCCGTCGCGATAGCCGCCGTAGGCTTAGGAAGAATCGGCGTTCATTCACTATTGCAAAACTATATTTCTCAATTAACAGAAGCAATGAAAAAAACCGGGGTTTCTGACGTTCAACAGATTAATCGTGATCATATAAGATTGGGTTAATACCCCCAGTAGTCTCACTGTGGCGTTCGACAGGCTCACCACACGCAGCCGTGGGCCACAGAAAGTCAGAGAAAACCTCGGTAGGCTACAGGCCGCTTGGCTATGCTTAATTATCGCATTTAGAATATTAGAAATTTTTATTTAGTCTTAGACGGCGTATAAAGGACTGTTAGCGTTAAATCTACAATAGTAGAAATTTTTATTTAGTCTTAGACTTTCTGCCGCTTCAAGAGTAATATATTTATCTACAATAGTAGAAATTTTTATTTAGTCTTAGACAAAAAATGGGAAAAAATAGTTGAAGAAAATCTACAATAGTAGAAATTTTTATTTAGTCTTAGACACGAAGCGGGCGACTGGGCTCTGTCGGATCTACAATAGTAGAAATTTTTATTTAGTCTTAGACATGAAAATGTCAGCGCGTACCAGGAAAAATCTACAATAGTAGAAATTTTTATTTAGTCTTAGACTATGAACATAGAAACACGAGACGACCTATCTACAATAGTAGAAATTTTTATTTAGTCTTAGACATTGAATACCCGTATTTTTATTTTAAATCTACAATAGTAGAAATTTTTATTTAGTCTTAGACCCGTTTCTACGGCGGGGCAATCTCTTTTCGATCTACAATAGTAGAAATTTTTATTTAGTCTTAGACCCTTTTAAAAATAAAACACCCTTTTGTCATCTACAATAGTAGAAATTTTTATTTAGTCTTAGACGTTTATCGAATTTGAGCGGATTGAATTATCTACAATAGTAGAAATTTTTATTTAGTCTTAGACAGCTGTATTTATACAGAAGGTCAAGGAATCTACAATAGTAGAAATTTTTATTTAGTCTTAGACCTCTGCGCCACCGTCTAAGATTTTATCATCTACAATAGTAGAAATTTTTATTTAGTCTTAGACTTTCAAAATGAATATCGATACCGTTCTATCTACAATAGTAGAAATTTTTATTTAGTCTTAGACGAAGAATAACCCGCCTTGCTTACGCTGATCTACAATAGTAGAAATTTTTATTTAGTCTTAGACATTATCGCGTCTTGTCTTATTGGCCGGATCTACAATAGTAGAAATTTTTATTTAGTCTTAGACAAGTAAAACAAGTATTTTCAGGATCATATCTACAATAGTAGAAATTTTTATTTAGTCTTAGACTTTTGACGCGCTAGTCAATCGCTATTCATCTACAATAGTAGAAATTTTTATTTAGTCTTAGACATTAAATTATTAGTATCTCGTAACAAATCTACAATAGTAGAAATTTTTATTTAGTCTTAGACCACCGAGCGCTTGTTCTTCCCAGCCTGATCTACAATAGTAGAAATTTTTATTTAGTCTTAGACATTTACTGATTACAAAACGTCTATGCCATCTACAATAGTAGAAATTTTTATTTAGTCTTAGACCAGAAGACGAATTTAAAAGTGTGCATGTTATCTACAATAGTAGAAATTTTTATTTAGTCTTAGACTTTTTTAGTAAAAAATGCTTCGCTAGATCTACAATAGTAGAAATTTTTATTTAGTCTTAGACAAAAATGATGCGCTGAACACCGAACGATCTACAATAGTAGAAATTTTTATTTAGTCTTAGACTACTATCCGATACCCTAGAAGGTCAAATCTACAATAGTAGAAATTTTTATTTAGTCTTAGACATTCTCTAGTTATCTTTTTGGCGTCGTCATCTACAATAGTAGAAATTTTTATTTAGTCTTAGACTTTCTTTTATCGACGTTAAGGCATTCGGATCTACAATAGTAGAAATTTTTATTTAGTCTTAGACATTCTCTAGTTATCTTTTTGGCGTCGTCATCTACAATAGTAGAAATTTTTATTTAGTCTTAGACTTTAATCCTATGCGCCCGCTACATCTACATCTACAATAGTAGAAATTTTTATTTAGTCTTAGACTATTATGCTGATCAAGTAAGTGCTATAAATCTACAATAGTAGAAATTTTTATTTAGTCTTAGACTTTCTTTATATCATTATACTTTGCGGTATCTACAATAGTAGAAATTTTTATTTAGTCTTAGACATATGAACACAGATACCCTGAGTATGATCTACAATAGTAGAAATTTTTATTTAGTCTTAGACGATACGGTGCAAATAGGGCGATAAATATCTACAATAGTAGAAATTTTTATTTAGTCTTAGACATAGGTCCCCTAATGGCTCTAGTCGATCTACAATAGTAGAAATTTTTATTTAGTCTTAGACTACTCCTTGACGCCAGTCACGTCTTATCTACAATAGTAGAAATTTTTATTTAGTCTTAGACCATTTCAGTTACAATTATGGCAAGAAAATCTACAATAGTAGAAATTTTTATTTAGTCTTAGACTTTTATCAATATAATATCGATGCAAAATCTACAATAGTAGAAATTTTTATTTAGTCTTAGACGACAATCAGAGAGGCTCTTATAATATATCTACAATAGTAGAAATTTTTATTTAGTCTTAGACCACAAGACGCGTCGGATCAAATTATCATCTACAATAGTAGAAATTTTTATTTAGTCTTAGACTCCCTTTCTACCATTATACAATGCCCCGATCTACAATAGTAGAAATTTTTATTTAGTCTTAGACAATATGCGCCGCTTCAGTACGTGTCAATCTACAATAGTAGAAATTTTTATTTAGTCTTAGACTCTTTGTATCTTAAGCCGCACGGTACATCTACAATAGTAGAAATTTTTATTTAGTCTTAGACATAATATTAGAAATAGAAAAATATCAAATCTACAATAGTAGAAATTTTTATTTAGTCTTAGACTATATGACACATCCGTTAAGTTTATTATCTACAATAGTAGAAATTTTTATTTAGTCTTAGACTCGTATGTCCATGCGTATAAATAACCATATCTACAATAGTAGAAATTTTTATTTAGTCTTAGACCCGTTTTTGAGTTGTCAAAGAACAAATATTGCCAAAAACATTAAAAAACAGGCTAAAATCAACAAATTTACAATGCGCTTTAACCAAATTTCTATATTTTTTTATTAAAAAATCCATAGACACATCGGTTTGCATATCACAGGAAAAATCTCTGTTTTCGCTTTGTCAATACTTATTTATTCGAAAATAACTAAATCACTTTCTTCATTAATTGCATAGCCAAATCTATGAATTTCTTTATGGTTCAAGTCAAATATTATAACACTATCGGCTTTTGTAAATTTTTTTTCAAAATCGTTTCTTATCTCTGCCATAATATTTTTTAATATTCTTTCTGAATTTTCAATTTCATATACAGAAAACTGTAATCGGCGCCCATACTTTTTTAAGTATCTGGAAAATTTGGTTCTTAACTTATCGTTTGTTATGTCATAACTTATTATCAACATGATTCTACAAATCAATTAGAAATTGAAAATATAGGATATTCTCTTATGTCTTTGTCTTGAAAAAAACATCGATAAAATTTTTGTATAAATATAAATATTTCTTCTTTATGGTCTAATAAATCATGAAATAATGAATCTGTATAATGTCTACTTTTATTCTTTCTTAAAACATAAATATTTTTTAAAAGCTTGAAATCTTCATCTTTATATTTTTTTAAATTAAAACCTTTTCGTATATTTTTATCAATTATGCATCTGAAAGGTTCTACAAAGTCACAAACAAGAGATTTTCTTTGATAAAAAAGGCGATGATAAAAACCTTTATAAACATCAAAACCGTATAACCTTAAATTAGCCTCGATAAAATTAAATAAAAATGTATAACCAATATCCATTAAAGTATTTATTGGATCTATTTTAGTTCGCGGTTTTCTTGATTGCCAACCATGTTCAGAAAAATACGCTTTAAAATATATTTTACTCGCATTGCCTTCTTTTCCCAATAATTTTGAATTAACCCCATTCTCATCTGAACCCAAACCATATAATATGTCAGAAATTCTTTCTATTGCATGAGAAATTTCACTATTCTTGTTTCTTAAATATTTTAAATTATTTACTTGATTTGAAATTTTTAAACGTACAAAATACAAAGATAAATTAAAATTATCATTTTGTAGGTACTGCTTTTCTTTTAATAACGTATTGCCTTCAGAGTATGCGCCCATGTATGAGTACGGCTTGAAATTATCTTTTAAGAATATCAATGAAAAACCATACTTTGAAGATTTTTCTAAAAGATGGCTTGTGATCGTAATAGACCCAATTACGATCACAGCGAATATTTTAATACATGGCATTTGGTTTTTTATTTTCCCCGTATCTTTTTCTTCGAAAACAAGATTTTCATTTGAAAAACGAATTTTATCTTCTTTAGAAAAAATAAAAACTATACTCTTATGCTGAAAATCCTTTAAACTAAGCATGTTTCTATACTCAAATTATAATCACACAAGCCATTATAAATACATTGTTTACATTTTTCTTTATTTGCTTTAAATTCATTACGAAGATTATACGATTTGATTTCCTCAATTACATTTTCAAATTCTTGTTTTTCTTTTTTAGACGGTATGTGAATATGATATCTTTTGTTATCTGATAGAGAATGGAATACAAGTTTTTGAATGTCAAAACCCATTTCAGTCATACAATAATATTGAGCGTACATTTGATATCTATACCCGTCATAAATTTTTATTATCTTGCGTTTTCGTTCTATCAATATTTTATTATCGCTGTCATATATATCTATTTTTCCAAAAATATTATATCGTTCTGAATATACTTCCATGTTTGTTATAATATTTTTCTTTGTTGAAAATTTATTTTCTTCAATGACTTTATGGGCAATTCTACCCTTCGTTTGGGCTTCATTGTGGTAATTTTTTTTAGAATAATTGCCGTAAATATTGTGAAAATAAATCGAACGCGGGCAGAAAATAAAATCGTTCAAATATGAAATAAGAATATAAGATTCCATAACATATATTCTACTATTTTTTTATTTCATCTTTTCTATTTGTAATTTCACTACATCTTGCTTTTGAGCGTAATTTTGCCAGTCTTCTTTGGTTACGGTAAAACTTTTTATAAATTTAATGAATTTTTCTGCAAGAGGCGAAAGTTTTTTATTCTCATATAAAGAAATAACCTCAGGAACTTCTCTGCCGACAATAAGACACCATTCTTCTAATAGCGGTTTTAGCAATGTTTCGTCTTTATATTTTTTCAGCTCGGTATTATAATTTATAATTTTATTCTTGTCTAAAATCCCATGAAGTTTTTGACGAAGTAAATTCTTATGCAGTATAATTATGCCTTTTCTGGCAATATTATACGCGCCGTTAGCGTCGCCGTTTTTGGGCAAAATGCTCTCGCTTTCTCTGAGATTTTTACTGTTAAAAAACGGTTCAACCGGAGAAGATATAAAATCATTTTCATCTTTGCCTTTTTCAATGTCGGGGTCGGTAACTCGAAGATTTAATATAAGAGTAAAATAATAATGTAATGATTTTATAACAGAATCATCGACTTTCTTTAGCAGAGGCAATAAATTTTCTTCAACTGTATATTCAATATTCGCTTTTTGAAATAATGAAATAACTTCTTCATTCACATTGAAAAAAATATTTTCTTTTTTATTTTTATCGAACCTTGAACGTTCTACACAACTGCATACCTTCCAAATCGTGTTTGACGGCAAATTGTCAATATCGCCGCTGTAAAGTTTTCTTAAATCATAAATAAACTCAAAGTACTTTCCGTTATATTTTATGCTCTCAAATTTTTGGAAAAAATCTCTTGTTTTTAACTTGTCATACTGGTGGTATATATTCTGCATATAACCTGTTACAGGATCGACCTTTGAAGTATAACCGGCTGTTGTATAAAAAAGAATGCCCGATTGTTTGCCGAGTTTTTCAAAACTTTCAAACTGCCCTGTTAACTGCCACGCATTCAAATAGTGCCCAGGTTTGCCAAATTCTTTTTCTTTAAAAACAAGATAATTTAATTTTTCAATTAAAGCGCGTTCAAATTTCTGGTAAACCTGTTTTTCAACCTTAAAACGGCCCCTTTTGAAACCGGCATTTAAATCTTCAAGAACAACAATCGCATTATTATCAATAATAAGTCTCGCGAGCTTATGAACAATCTGAGATAAGTAGCCCGATTTTAATTCTTTTATGTTTTCAATTGTCTGCCAGCTTTTTCGTGCCGCGTCGCGGCCTTTTTCTTTTTTATCAAGAATTTCATGATAAGGAGTTTCTATTTCGCCGCCCGTATATTTAGATTTTACAGTATTTAAGCTGCCCTGTTCTAAAATCTCGCCTTTTTGGTTTATAAGAGAATAGTAAAGCAAATGTTTTTCGCCCCTGTCAATGCCAAGAATGTTTACTTTTTCATTATCTCTTAAAAAGGATTGAATTTCAGAATTTAAATAAGAATTACCGTCAGTTTTGAAATTTAAAGTAATGGGGCAGTGAAAGAAATATTTATTCTCTGTAAAACGCTTATCTTTTATCAAATCGATATCAAATTTACTAGTCTTTTTACTCGCTTTTACATTTTTATTCGTAAGCGCTTCTCCTTTTTTATGAACAACTCTATTCTTCTCTGCTATCGACGCCGGTCTGTAAAAAAGCTCTGCTTCGCCGTTTAATTTAGCGACGACATTTTTAAGATTTTTATCGTCAAAAAGCATGCGCCAATATGTAGTATGTAAATTTTCTTTGCCCTTTGAGTGCATCGAAAAATCTTTATTGTATATTTGAAAAAGATAGAGCTTGCCTTCATCGACAAGTTTATCGATATATGCTGATTTTATATTATCAAAGCTTATTTTATAGCCTTGAGATTCAACTTCATGAAAAAATTGAGAAATGTCTTCATACTTTTCAGTATCAGTAAATTTAAAGTTAAAGTTTTGCCATTCTGGGTGTTTTTGTAGAGCATTTTTATAAAACTCAACTAAAGTATGACATTCTTTAAGAATGAAATTTTTTGACGATTTCTTAAAGGTTTCATTTTCTTTGATTTTCAAAATTAGATTTGAAGGGTTAAAGAATTCAATATTTTTATCGCTAAAAAAAACCTTAGGCAGCATTTTATTGGGACCTGGCAGCAACTTATAGTTCACTTTACGATAAGAAGGCTCGTTTTTTGCCGCCAATATTTCTTTTTGCAAATCTTTCTTTCTTTGCATTATTTTAGAATTCGGGTTTTCATTGCCATTTGAATTAATTTGATAATCAAAAGAAAAGTTTTTACCTTGGGGCATAATGCCAAGATAGTAGAATTTATCTTTGATGAATAATAAAGATTTATTTGCAGTTTCTTTATTTATATCCCAACCCGCAGCCAATGTGCTGTTTTCAAAATTGAGTTTTATTTTATCTATTGAGTACGGTTTTTTGGTCAGATAGTTTCTTGCTTTATTATACAAATCTAAAACCGAAAACTGCAAAAGCAGATTTTGAAGTCTATTTTGAAAATCTGTGTCTATTTCTTGTTCTTTGGCGAGGTCTTTGCTTCTTATGATAAAACTGTCAATAAACCTGTGTAATTCAAGGGCAGAATCTAAAAATTCTTTTATTGAATTTTTTGCCTCGTCTTTTTTTTCAAAAGAATTTTCTTTAAATATTTTTTCAATAGCGCTGTTTTCTGAATTCTTCTTTATCGTATTTTTCTCAGAATGATTTTTATTTTCACACTCAAGCAATGCTTTAAGCTTATGCTCAATATAAGTTGTAATGCTTATATCTTTGGGCCATGTTTCTTTTAACGCTTCAGGATCGTTTTCAATACAAATCAATATCATTTTATTAATATCTTTGAAACTTAGAGTTTTTGCTTTTTTTAATTTAAGTTTTTCGGCTTTAGGCAAGGCATTGCCATTTTCCTGTTTTTTATTTTCAATTAAGTTAAAGTAAATATTATCAATCGCGTTAAAGCCGCCAAACAAATCAACAGAAATTTTTCTTATGAATTCGCGCGAAAGATAAAATAAGTCAGGGTTTGATTTTATTTCACTGAATAAATATTTAAATTCTTCATAAACCTGTTCTATAAAATTTCTCTTTTTTTGTGCGCCCGTTTCTATCAGGTTTCGATCTTTCTTGCTGAGAATATCTTCATAAAAATATTTTAACTCTCTAATTAAATCTTCATCGTTTTCAAAAGCGTCTATGAAATTTCTCTCTGAATCGCTTAGAATCTGCTTATATAATGGTTGAAGGGCAGAAAAATCTCGTTTCTCGCCATGAAGCTGCTGCCTTGTAAGATTAATAATTTCGTTAATGCCTTGAATTTTTTCTTTGCCTGCCTGCGCCGGCAAGCCGCCAAGAGTTATATTGTAAAGATCAATACCTTCTTGTGAAATAAAATGCAGAAAAGATTCGGGATTAAATGTATTTTCGATTGAAATAAGCGCGTTTCTGTTTTTAAGCTCTTTTTGCAGACGTTTCAATTTATCATTTACAGAAAAATTGGCTTCTTTTAACTTTTTAACGTTTTCGGTTTTTTGAATATTCGCCTGAAATTTTTGCCATCTTTGTATATTAGCGAAAAAGAAATCGAGATTTTCTTCAAGAATACGATGAGCAATGGAGGTTTTTTTAAGTTTTTTATTATCGCCTTCGGTATCATAAATGTTTTTTCGGTTTTGATTAAAGCCGCTAAAATAGGTTGTAAAACCTGTAAATGAATTTACTACTTCAGCAAGCTCTTTTTTTAAATACTCTGTATTGTCGTCTTTAGTTATATCTATCGCATTTTTTTCAAGAAGCCATCTTAATATAGAAAACGAATCGCTGTTTTCATGAATAAGGCTTACGCCATTTTTTTTAATTGAAAATTTTTCAGATTCGATATTTTTCATCTCTTTTTGAGAGAGATTCTTCCAATCATTCGCGGCTTGTTCAAAAGCTTCTTTTAATTTCTTAGAAAATTTCAATTTTTCTTCTTGTAGAAGATCTTTTTTATTATCATTTAGCGCGTCAGAATTCGCGTTATCACGATTGAGCCATAGCGAGAATAAGTTCTCTATATCATCAGATTTAATTATTTTTGAAAGTATTTCATAATCAAGAGCTTTACTTATGAAAAGCTGGTGCATTTTATTCATGGCTTTTTTCAAGACTTTATAATTATCAGCTAAATCTTTATCTTTACCGCTGGTGATATTATGACCGTTTTCCCAATGACTTTCAATAATATTGTGTTTTTTAATGTTTTCTTCTGTCTTGCCGACAGGCTTTAATTCAAATCGCAGTGTTTTTTGTACTTTATACCTTTGGGTAAAATTGTCCCATATACATTTATTATTTTTTTTGTTATTCATAATAACCCCCATGTTTCTGTATCTTGCATATTTATATATTAAACCCATTTTGTCAAATCTAAACAGCCGCAAGTGCGCACAATTAACGTCTTTCGCATAATATTATTATACAAAACATGAAATAGTTTAAACGACATACTCATGTCGTTTTTCATTTTTAATAAAAATAAATATTTATAGCCCAGCGCGTACACGATGTACGCGCCTCTGGAGCGACTCTGTGCACGAGGCACAGCGGAGCGGGTTTCTTCTTTCTTTGTTACTTTCTTTCTTCTTTATACCGCGTACCCGAAGGGTGAAAGAAGAAAGAAAGTAAATTATGTTTTTGATTAAAACTTTTATTAAAAAGTTTGGCTGAATACGACTCATAACCGGTTAAAACCCGCGTCAATAAAACAATGATTTACACGAAGATATCCGATAAGTAAATTGACACAGCAATTAAGATGAAAAATTATGTATTAAAGTTGCGTTAGACGGCCATTGCATATTGCAATGGGGTACATATACTGTTCATGAGAAAGAAATATATTTATTTTTATTTGTTACCGTTATTTTTTAGCGCTTTATTTTTATTTAATAACGCGTATGCCCAGCAAATTCCCGAAACGCCGGCGGCAGAAGCCGAGTTATTTCACCTGGGTGCCGAAATAAATACCCCTTATTCAGAATATATGCCCGTCATAACCATTGACGAAGACTATATTTATTTTCAATCAGATCGCCCCGGCGGCATGGGCCAGACGGGCGATTTTGATATATGGAGGTCTCTTAATAAAACCCTGGGAAGCAGGCGACCCGTTTTTAATTCTCCCGAAAATATCGGATTTCCGATTAATTCTGAGGGTTTTGAAGGTTTGCCTTCTGTAAGAAAAGCCGAAGACGGCGAATGGGAGATGTATTTTACCTCTGTATCTTCAATGGGAAGAAGCGGACCAGACGAAACAAATATTTACTACTCGCGAACTATCCACGGAAAATGGACAAATCCTGAACCTGTCACGGGAATCAACACGCATTTTAACGATAGAATGCCTTCTATCTCTTTAGACGGTAAATTATTATATTTTTCATCTGATAGACCCGGAGGGTTTGGAAAAGACGATTTATGGGTTTCAGAATATGATAACAAAACAAAACGCTGGAAGAACCCCGTTAATTTGGGCCTAAAAATAAACGGCCCCGCTTCAGAAATATCTCCTACAATTCACACCGACGGAATAACGCTTTATTATTCTTCAAATAAAAAAGGCGGAGTCGGAGGGTTTGATATCTATGTAACTCAAAATCTTGAGCGTAAAGATCTTACAAGCTGGAGCGATATAAAAAATCTGGGAATTCCCTATAATTCTGTCAGCGACGACGAACATCCGTCTGTAAATTTAGGCGGTCGATACATGTATTTTTGTTCAAACCGCGACGGCGGTTACGGCAACTTTGATATCTACAGGGCAAAAATTCCAAAATTTGCCAAACCAATCGTCGTGGTAAAAATGCAGGGAAGAGTTCATGAGGCCGATACAATGAAAGGGATTGAAGCGAACATTAGAATTGAGGGCCGGCAAGATTCAAGAAATATCACAACCGATTTGCCCAACGGTTCATATTGGGCAAATTTTATTAATAACCGAATTTATAAAATATTAATATCGGCTCCGGGATACGAGCCTGAAGAATTCACTTTAGATTTGCGCGAAATTCATGAACCCGATCTTATAAATAAAAATTTTCTATTAAAAAGACGAACAGGTATTCCGTCTGAATTTACGTTCAATATTTCGTTTTCTAATAAACTGGGTCAAAAGCTAAAGCCTTCTGTTTATACAAAACTGCTGCCTACTCAAAAAAAAGAAAGAGAAATTACGCCAGTTGAAGATAAGGCCCAAAAAAAATATATTTATAGGTTTAATCTTCATATACCGGCAGAAATTGAAGGCGCGGCAGAAGTACAGCGTTTTATAAATAATCTATCGGTAGAAACATCGGCGACGCTGCCAGGTTATGACGTATTTTTAGAAAGCTTTTTTCCTAAAAACTATATTGATATTACTCAAAAAGACATCGGCCGGCAGTTTGACATTGATTATACAATGCTTAAACTTGGCTCTGAGTTCCCCATGACGCTGCCTGAAGATCTAAAAAACATGAGACGTATCTATACGATATATTTTCAGACAAATATATATTCAGAATATAAAGAAGAAGATAGAAAAAATTTGATGAAAATAATATCGGCATGGAAAAGCGCGCCCGAAATGTTTATTGAAATTCACGGTCATACCGACGCAGAAGGCGGCAAACCGCATAATATATGGCTATCAAAAAGAAGGGCCGAAAATGTTAAAAAGTTTTTAACTGAAAACGGCATAAGCGAAAATAAGATAATTATAAAATGGTTCGCAGATTCGCGCCCCGTAGCCGAGAACAAAACAGAACAGGGTAAATCAAAAAACAGACGCACCGAAATTTTTGCCTATTCAAAAGAAGATACAAATGCAAAAAACAAATGACGACTTCTTATTAATCTCTCGCCATCTTGTAATGCCCCAGCATTTAAATCCTAATAATCATATTTTTGGCGGGCAACTTCTAGCGTGGCTAGATAAAGATATTTATATATTTATATGCAACAAGCTTAAATATAGAATGTTTGTTACCGTTTCAATGCATAATGTCAATTTTAAAAAACCGGCATATCCGGGCGAGATTCTTGAAACATACGGCCAATTAAAGCTTGTAAAAAGAACGAGCGCCTCTGCATACGGCAAGGCGGTAGCTTTTGATCCTGAAACGGGCAATTCAAGAGAAATCATCGCCTGCGAACTAACCTATGTGGCCATTAATGAAAAAGGAAAACCCGTTCGCATAGAAAATATTTAACTTTTTTTCTTTACTTTCAACATGGTTACGGCCGCCAAATCGACAATCTCATGAACTTCTGCGTGTCGTTGCATAATATTAAACGGTTTTGTCGTATCGGTTAAAATCGGCCCTATTACGGTTGCGTTGCCCAGGCGTTGTAAAAGCTTATATGAAATATTTGCCGAGTTTAATTCGGGAAAAATCAATAAATTTGCTTTTTCTTTTAAGGTTGAAAAAGGAAAGTTTTCTAAAAGATACTCTTCTACCACCGCCGTATCTGCCTGCATTTCTCCGTCTACTGTCAGATCAGGATATTCTTTCTTTAGTATTTCAACCGCTTTTTTAACCTTTAACGTTTGCGGATGTTCGGTGCTTCCGAAATTTGAAAACGAAAGCATGGCCACTTTGGGAACATAACCAAATTCGCGAACCAGTTTGCTTGAGCTTATAGTAATTCTTACTAAATCGTGAACATCGGGCTCTATGTTTAGAGAAGTATCTGAAAAAAAGTATACCTCATTTTTTATAATGACGATATAAACGCCCGCCGCCAAGGCTTCATGATCGGCATTGCAGATTTTCAGCCCCGGCTTTACGGCTTCGGCATATGACTGGTTTAATCCTGAAAGATAAGCGTCGGCGTCGCCGTTTAAAACCATCAACGGCGCAAAAATATGATGATCCTGAACTCTTTTGCGGGCCAAAGAATAAGCAAGTCCTTTTCTTTGTCTTAGTTCATAATATTTTTCTGCGTATTTATCGATATTCGCATAAGTTTGCGGATTTATTATTTTAATATTCTGAATAGATTCATGCGGTATGCCGATTTCTAGCATTGTTTTTTTTATTTTCTCTTCATCGCCTAATAAAATAGGATGAGCAAAACCTTTTAAATCTGTTTCATAGGCGCTTCTGATAATCTTCTCGTTCTCTCCGTCGGTAAAAACAAGCCTGCCCGGGTTGCTTCGCGCTTTTTTATAAACTTTATCCATAAAAATAAAATTTTTATTCGTTATAAACATGAGAGATTTTTTATACTCTTCAAGTTCTTCTTCTGTGTTTAGCGGTTTTTTCGCCACGCCGCCCCGCGAGGCTGCCCAGGCCACGGCGGGAGCCTCCCATAAAAGCACTCTCGGGTCAAAAGGCTTGGGAATTATATATTCGGGGCCAAAAGAAAATTTTTCGTCTTGATATGCGTGAGATACTTCATCGGGCACCGGCTCTTTCGCTAAATTGGCAAGCGACTTTGCAGCCGCTATTTTCATTTCTTCTGTTATTTTAGAGGCTCTTACGTCTAATGCCCCTCTGAAAATAAAGGGAAATCCCAAAACATTGTTTACCTGATTCGGATAGTCTGATCTGCCCGTTGCCATAATTAAATCAGATCTAACCGATTTTGCTTTTGCATATTCAATTTCAGGGTCAGGATTCGCCATGGCAAAAACAATGGGTTTATCGTTCATGTTTTTAATCATATCTTCATCAAGTAAATTCTTAACCGATACGCCTATAAACACATCTGCCCCTTTCATGGCTTCGGCAATTGTTCTTTTCGAAGTTTCAACGGCAAAACGCTCTTTATATTCATTCATCCCTTCTTTTCTGCCTTTATAAACAACGCCCAATGAATCTATAAACAATATATTTTCTCTTTTAACGCCTATATGCATGATTAAATTAGCGCATGCAATGCCGGCGGCTCCGGCTCCGGCGACGACAACTTTTACCTCTTCAGCTTTTTTTTTCTGTAATTCCAGCGCGTTCATAAGACCCGCTGTCGCGATAATAGCCGTACCGTGCTGATCGTCATGAAAAACGGGAATTTCAAGAGTTTCTTTTAATTTTTCTTCAATATAAAAACAATCAGGCGCCTTTATATCTTCTAAATTTATTCCCCCGAAAGTAGGATGCATTAACGAGACAGCCTTAATTATCTCGTCGGGGTCTGAAGAATCAAGTTCAATATCAAATACGTCAACGTCTGCGAAGCGCTTAAATAATATTGCTTTGCCTTCCATAACGGGTTTGGCCGCTTTCGCGCCGATGTTTCCTAAACCTAAAACAGCCGACCCGCTGCTAATTACGGCCACGAGATTTGACTTGGCGGTATATTCGTAAACATCATCGGGATTTTTTGCAATTTTTTCGCATGGAAGCGCAACGCCCGGGGTATAGGCCAGCGATAAATCATATTGGGTATTGCATGGTTTTGTGGCGATGATGGCTAGCTTTCCTTTTTTGCCTTTAGAATGATAATCTAAAATTGCCTTTTCTGTAATTTTCATTATATTATAAATTAACAAGAATAAAATATTTATGCCAATTTTTTATCGTAGCTTCGCGGGTTGAATGATTAAATAATGCTTGTTTATTTGTTTCAATATCGATTTTTTACCAAAATAAAAAAATGGCATATAAATCGTCGAATATATAATGAGAGTATCCGAAAATAAAAATATATAAAGAAATTAAAATAAATGAAGTAAAGAGAAATTATGTTTAATAAAGGAATTAAATTAAGCGAAGAAGAAATAGCCGAAAGCGAAAGAAATATTGAACATTTGATTCAAAAAATGAGCTATCGAATGGCGGTTTTATACCGCATGAAAGAAAGAGGCAGAATTGTCTTGGGGAACCTCATAAATTCTGAAATTTTGAATTTTAACAACAAAAACCAAAAAGTAGATAAGTTTTCGATGACTTATACGCTGAATATAACGGGAACCTTTGACGCGAAAATATATTTAAATTTAGAACCCGAGGCGGCGTTACATATAACTGATCTTTTATTTAAGCAGTATATGGATGTAAATCCCAAAGACTGGTCTGAACAGGCCATGAAAGAAATATTAAATATTTTTAGCGGTCATCTGGTAACTTTTTTTGACGAATACGGATATACTCTGGATATAGGCGTACCTTCAGATACAGATCATGATTTTATTAAGTCAAAACCAAGAAGAAAAATTCTATTTCGATTTAAGTCAGACAACCATATAATTCAATTTATTATTGAAATAGATTGAATTATATGTTTTAAGCCGATTAATTTTTAATTACCGCGTCTTCGATAATCACGGGATAAAAATAACCTGAACCGATATCTTTATCGTAAGATGCCTTGCCGGTTATTAAAACAACATCACCAAGTTTTGTTTTACCGGTAGTCGTGATGGTAAGATCGCTTTGACTTTCTTTACCAGTACCGTCTTGCAGATGAATCCAGTTTTTACCCATGATACCTTCTGTATATTTTACAACCTTGCCCCTTACAGAGACGCTTTTACCGTTTAAATTGCTTTTTAATAAGTAAATTTCGGCTACAGTGTACCCGCCTTTTGCTTTTTCTATAGAACCGGCTTTTATATTGGCTTTTTCTGCCTTGGTATTTTGTTTGGTTGACGGTTGCGCATTAGCTTGCGGCATATTAGGAACTTTACCCTGAACAGGTTTGCCGCCAACCTGAAGCCCGCTTACAAAATAAATGTTATCAAAAGTTTTATTCAATGTTTTACTGTGAAAATCTTTCATCGGCGTAGTCGGAACAAATGTAACCATATCGCCGACAGATACCTTTACTTGAGAGGCGGCTATCCAAACGCCTTTTCCGTCAACTTCTAAATTCATATAAGTATATCCGCCTGAGTCCATGGTTTCAGACACTTTACCGGTTATGGGGCCGGCCGCGTTTAGAGCCGCGGCATTTTCAATAACAGGCGCCTTTTCATCTTCGCTGCAAAAAGCCGAAAATACAATAATTGTAAATAATATTAAATATTTAATTCTGGTTTTCATAGTTAGTCCTTAAAAAATTGAATTTTGTGAATAAAACTTATTTTTAAGACGCCTTGTCAAATCTTTTTATAGAGTTAGAAAAATACTTGTTTACTTTCATTTGTCTTCAGTCGATAAACATAATACCGAAAAGGAATAGAGGTTTACGCGAATATAAAAATAGATTATTGATATTCCTGTTATTATAATACAACTATGAAAAAATTTTTATTAGCCAGATTTTCACAATACACCCTTTATCAAAAAATAATTATACCGACAGGTATCTTTTTCATATTGGGCTTTGCCGTCGTATTGCCCTTTATTTTCTTTCAGTCAAAATCTTTTGTCATTGATAATTCAAGAAAAAACGCAGAAAATATTCTTCAACAATACTCTACGCTGAGGGGCTATTATACAAACAATGTCGTCGCTAAAGTGAAACAGAAGGCGCCGAATATAAAAATCGATTTTATTCATGAAGGAAAAGAAGATACTATACCTCTTCCGGCGACGATGATTCACGATTTAGGGCAGTTGTTTTCTTATAATAAAGATATTGAAATTCAAATGCGGCTTTTTAGCGACTTTCCTTTTCCTAACAGAAAGAAGAGAATACTTGACGATTTTGAAGTAGAAGCCATACGTTTTTTTAAGGACAGACCGAACGAATCATTCTATAAAGAAGATTTAATTTCAAAGAAAAGAGTTCTTCGAGTGGCAATTGCCGATAGAATGAGCGTACCAGCGTGCGTTCAGTGTCACAATAATCACCCCTTAACGCCCAAAAGAGACTGGAGAATTAACGATGTACGCGGCGTCTTAGAAGTCATCATGCCTTTAGAAAATCAGTTGGTACAAAACGCAAATTTAAATTATAAGATAATGGGAATTGTATTTCTAATATTTCTTGTTTTGGCCACGCTCCTTTATTTAACGCTTAGAATTTTACCCGAACGAATAAAGAAACTTGCCGAAATTTCAGATTCTTTATATCAGGGAGATTTAAGTATAATAAAAACAATTGAAGAATCAGAAGCGAAAAAGGGGCGGGATGAATCTCACCAATTGGCGCAGTCAATATACCAGATGGCCTTTAAATTTGGCCATACTATTGAAGTGGTTATAGATATCTTGAAAAATTTATTAAACCTTACCCATGAAATGGAGCTTGGCGCGGATGTATTTTCGACAAACATTAACGATCAGGCAAAATCGTTTATTGAGATTTCGGCAAAAATTGACGTGATTTCTGATGATTCAGACGCTGTTTCAAGAAATTCGTCGCAGCAGCATAAAATGTTTAGCGAATTAACGGTCTTAAATAACGAACTGGCTGTTCTTGTCAATAATCTTAACGGCAAAGTGAACGGAGCTTCTTCTTCAATAAAAAATATTTCTGAAGATGTCATTCGCGGCGAGAAAACAATGAACACAATGACCGAGAGTATGGCGACGGTAAGAGAAAGTTCGGCTAAAATGGTTGATGTTGTAGAAATGATAACGGCTATATTTGAGAAGATAAACCTTTTATCGTTAAACGCGTCTATTGAAGCCTCAAAAGCCGGGGACGCTGGCAAGGGTTTTGCCGTTGTTGCCGAAGAAATAGCAAAATTAGCCGAGCAAACTTCTCAAAGCATAAAAGATATTGAAAGTCTTATTGAAATTAATAACGAAGAAATTGGCAAATCTTCAGAAATTACGTCTGACTTAGTGCGGCTTTTAAGCTCTCTTATTACGGGCATTCAAGATATCGACTCTATATTTACCGAAATAAAAGAAATGACCAAAAAACAGCTGACAGAGTCAGAAACTATCGGCGGCATCGCTCAAGAAATTTCAAAAACATCCGGCGAAATAAACGTGGCCGTTCAGGAGCAAAAAGACTCTTTGTTTGGCATAAAAAAATCAATATCGCACTTAAGCAAAATAAACCAGTCAAATACCAATGAAGCCCAAAAAGTTGCCTCTAGGGCAAAAGAGCTTAGCCGTACAACGAATGTACTAAAAGAAGAAATTTCATTCTTTAAAGTCTAAGCCAATCAGCCGAGTCTGTTTTTTATTTTTTTTGCGGTTTCGTTTGTCGCGTCTATTTTTAACGCTTCATCGGCAAATTCAGAAGCTTTTTGTTTCTTATTCAGGGCAAGATATATAGAAGACATATTAACCAGATTTTTATGCATATGCGGATTTCTTAAATAAACTTTTTCGCCAAGCTCTAGGGCTCTTGACAGATTTCCCGATTTTTTATTACAATGCGAAGCCACATATAATTGTTCGGTATCGGCCGGGCATAGGGTGATATAATCTTCAATAATAAACGCCGCTTTTTTATACTCTTTTTGAAGAATATAGGCTTTTGTCAAATTTTTTAACAATTCGGTATTTGAAGAGTTTAGCTTTAAGCCTCTCTTAAATAAAGAAATCGCATTTTCATAGTTTTTTTTCTTTAATTCTATTTTACCCTCCTTGAGCTTTTCATTGCCGTCTGAAAAAAATACAATTTCTCTGGTATCTTTTTGTTTTTCTTTGTAAGAGATTCTCATTACCGATAAATCGTCCGTCAGCTTGCCCGTTTTCAATAAATTTTTATACAGTTTTCTCATGCTTCCTTCTGAGTTTTGTATGATTTCTAAAAACAATGTTTCGTCTTTATTTATAATTCGCCTGCCGTCTTCATCAAGGCCCATTTCTAAATCGTCTCTGCCGTCAGAGCCTACAAATAATATATCTTTGGGCATTAATTGAAATACCGGCGTGTGAACGATGCCCTTTATGCCTAGCGTGCCAAGCTTTCTAAAAATTGTTTCTTCTTCAAGAAATTCGGCCTTTTGATTTCTATACAAAACCGGATACGGATGTTCAGCGTTTAAAAAATGCAATAACCCCGTGTTATCTTCAATTATGCCGATTATAAGAGAAATTAACATAGAACCTTTAAAGCTTTCAAAAATGCGATGAAGCTCGACGAAGGCGTTTTTAAGCCAGCTTTCAGGATGTTGATTTTTCATATCGTCAGAAAAACGGGTTCTTTCAATGATAGATTGAAATACCGCTCCTAAAACCAGAACGCCACCTGCGCCCTGCATCGATTTTCCCATGGCGTCTGCGTTTAAAAAAACGGTAAATTCTTTATTTTTTAATGAAATGCTGTGAGCGATACAAATATCGCCGCCTATTTCTTTTCGCCACTTTCTAAACTTAAATTTTTTATTTTGTTTAACCAGAAATTCTATATGAATAGACGAGCTTTTTACCGAATTTGCGCCAAGAGGATTAATTAAAAGCGAAGTTAGAAAATAGTCTCCGTCTTGCTGGTTTTTTAAGTTTCGCGTTTCTTCTAGCGATTGATTGAGATCTTTTGTTCTCTCTTCTACTAGTACTTCAAGATTTTCGGCGTGCTCGACAAGTTTTGCGTTGGCCTTTTTGACAGATTTAACCATATTATTAAACGACTCAGATATATAACCTACCTGATCTTTTATTCTTACGGGAATAACCGTATCTAAATCTCCTTTATTTACTTTTTCAACCCCGGCCAAAAGATTATTTAAAGGAGTCGCCAAAGAGTTCTTTAGAAAAAAAGGAGTGCCAAAAATAAAAACAATGATAACTATGAAGATAACAAGAATTTTTACCGACTGAGGATGCATATATTCTCTGTAAGAACGGTATGAAAAACCCGTTTCGTATATTTTTTCGTCATCTAAATCGACATAAAGATAAGAGAGGTAATGCTCTTTGTTATTTTTATTTTCTCTAAATCTCCTTTCTGAGGGTTTGCTGAATAAAGAAAAATATTTTAACAGCTCTTGCTTATTTAACGCGTTATTATTTTTATATTCTATGCGCACGCCTTCTAAAAAAGGCATAAAGGCTTCATCAGTAAACGAACTGCTCTTATATAAGGCCGATTCAAGGGCGGGCTCTTTTGTTTTTTTTATTTTTGACGCGTGATAAACAATCAAATTTTCAAAACCGCTAAGATAATTTAAAAGATCTTCTTTGCTGTATTCGTCTATTGAATATTCAAAATAAGAATCAATTAATTTTTTATATCCCGCAAAAGATTTATGATTATTCTTTACCGTCTCTAGAACCTGCTCTTTTAAATTATGATCTGAAAACGATTCAAATTTTTGCCAAAGAAAAGCGTTTAGAAAATCGGCCGATAACATTTGATAGTTTATAGACCAGCCGTTTTTTTGATAGATATTTGTAAAAGTTCTATCGTTCAAAGATAAAACCGTAATATAGCTTAAATCTTTCGAATACTTATCTGTTTTATACGCAGAAGCGGTAAAATGATTTTTTATTTCGTCATAGGCCCTGTCTTTGTCGTTTAGAAGCGAAAATGACAAAGCCTGAAAGCTTAGCAAAAAAAGCAAAAGGCTTATGCCCACAATTTTTGCCATAACGGTTGTTTTATCTTTGGTATGATTCAAATAAATTACGACCATAACCGAAAGCCCAGAAATGGTTAAAATGTCATATAAAACCTGATATGCGCCCCTGTCAATCAGGCCCTCTCGGCTTAGCGTATTAAACAGCGAAGGCAAAATAGAGCTAATAAGAAAAGCAATTAACATACCAAAAACCGCCCAGCGTTCTTTCCCCTTTAAAATTTTCATTTTTAATACAGCCGCAACAATAGCGGCTAAAATATAAACCATAATGATTACGGCTATGATAGAGCTTATTTTATCTGCGTTAAAATCCCAGTGCTGGGCATGCGGATGAAAGATTTTTTCAGAGATTCCTGTAAAATAAATAAAAACGCCTGTCGCCAAAGCGGCAATTAACCATTGGGCATATAAAAAGATTTTTGCCGATTTCTTATGGCGCAATATTGAATAATGAAAGAAAAACTGCGTAAAATATAAAAGAAGCGGAAAAATAGCGGCAACGGTAATCCATCGATGATAAGCCGCGGTCTCATTATAATAACAGGCGGCTATCACATAACCGAAATTGAATACCGCCAGAGTAAAAAAGGCCCGGCCCAAATATAAAGAAGCTGTTGTTTTTTCGGGCAGTTTTAATAAAAAAAGACCGACAGATAGCGTAAAAATAAAAGGAATAATCGCGCCTATTGAAAACGAATTAAGATAGATGTCCTGCATAATAGGGAAAATATTTTATAAATATTATTGACTCTAAATCGTCAATAATATTTTCATTTTTTATATGCCATTATTTCGGTACATTAATATCTAAACCGATAATTTGGTTTTTTCTTCGCCAATCGATTTTACAGATATTTCAAAAAGCATTAAAGCCTTTTCTTCAAAAAGGGGCCCGGGAACATATGCAGTAATAATTGCCAAATGAAAACCTAACACTTTCAGATGGTACAGATTGTAAATTGCATTGACAATCTGTACCATCTGTTTTTTTGCCATATGTTTATTGAAAGAGAAATTTCAAAATCTTTTTCAAATGATTTGTCAATCATTTATTCTTCTTCGGCGTTCGTATCAAAAAAAACCGGTGCGTGATAAAGCCGGCGATAAATCCGCCGATATGCGCCCAAAAAGCAATGCCGGGTTTGCCGGGCTGGCTGGCTAAAATGGCCGTGCCGCTTATAAGCTGCATGATAAACCAAAGGCCAATATATAAGACGGCGGGAACCTCAAAAATCAAAGGATAAAAAAAGATGGGCACGAGCGTTATAATGCGGCTCGAGGGAAAAAGTCTCATATAGGCCGCCATGACGCCCGCTAAGGCGCCTGAGGCCCCAATAGCCGGAATATTTGAATTCATATAAATGACAAAATGGGCCAGCGAGGCAAGAAAGCCCGATAAAATATAAAACAAGAAAAACCTGAAATGTCCCATCATGTCTTCAACGTTATCGGCGAAAATCCAAAGCGCCCACATGTTCATGATAAAGTGCGACCATCCGCCGTGTAAAAACATATTTGTAAAGAAACTAAGATAGCCAAACACGCCTGTTTCATAGGGTTTCTCGGCCGCTATTTTCGCGGGAACAAGACCGAAGGCGTTAAAAAGAGCCGCTCTCTCTGACGGCAAGAGAGTGAGTTCAAAAATAAAAACGGCCGCGTTAAGAAGAATGATAAACCATGTAACAAACGGAGTTTTCTCGGCGGGAATAATATCTCTTATGGGTATCATTCTTCATCGTCTAAGGGTTCTATTTTTACGGGCAAAAGTTCAAGGGTCGATATCTTGCCGCTTATTTCAAGAGGAACATAGCCATATCTTTCGCGAAACAGTTTTTCAACGCGGCTAATCGTCGAATATTCTGCAATCGTTAGACGCAGTTTTTCTGACTTTAAGAAAAGCTTTCTTTTTTCTTTTTCGAGCCGGCTTATTTCATATTTTAAGGTAGAAACTTTTATGTTGCGCCAAAGATAGGCGAATACAATCAAATGAATTAAAAATACAAATATGAAAATGACAAAAAGATTAATCGATGTTTTTTTTACGCTTTCTTCTTGCATTATTTTAACAGGGTCGGATGTTTTTTCTGCAAAAATTTTATGAAACCCTCAACGCTTCTCTCAATCACTTTATAAACATCGTCAAAAGCGTCGGGCCCGTAGCCGAAAGGATCCATCACGTCAGAGCCGGGGTCAATCTTGTCAAATTCGCGAAGTTTATAAATTTTTTCTTTGGGCACCGCGAATTCTGTATGAAGGGTATTAGCGTTGTTTTGATCCATGGCGATAAAATAATCGAAAATATCCTTGTCTTTCATGTGAACCGGTCTTGATTTTTGATGCTGAATGTGCGCGCCATATTCTTTGGCAATTTGAACCGACCCCGGGTGCGGGGGCTCTCCGTCGTGCCAGCCCGATGTGCCGGCAGAGTCTATGACAAATTTATCTTCTAAGTTTTTTTCTTTTATTTTCTTCTCAAAAATGCCCTGCGCCAGAGGCGAGCGGCAAATGTTCCCGAGACAAACAAAAACTATCTGTATAATATCTTTCATTTTATTTCTCCGCCTGTAAAAGAATGTATAATAAAAAATCCTATGATTGTCTCTTTTTCTTCGGATGTCGTCTCGTTCAGCAGATTAAAATCTTCTGTGTCAAACCCCCATGAATGAAAGAAGTAACGGCATATGGGCATAGCTTCTTTTGAAATAAAAACGCCCTCGTTTTGGGTTTTAGAATAAAAAACGGGTATCTTGCTTTGTTTTAAAATTTCAGGAACTAAAAGCTGCATCTCCTGAAAAGATACTTCTTCAGATAAAAGACTTTCGTTTTGTTCTTCAAGAGGAAAACGCCCTAAATCTAAAAGCCTTATTTCTCTGGTTTTTTTAATGAACTCTGATGCTTCGGATATTTTTTTCGTATATTCGTCTAAAAAATCGCGCCCTAAAAACCATCCGCCCGACTTCTCTTTATATAAGTTTTTTATGCCTTCTTTTTCTGTAAGATTTTCTTTAATAATTTTCATATTATGATTTTTCAAAACGAGCCTCGACCGAATATCCGTGTTCGGCGTAGAGCCCCTCAATTTTGCTCATAACTCTTATGGGCTCCAATGATTTTTTCAGACCGTCTTGGCTGCATTTTTGCCACGTAATGCGCCGCATAAACGAATGCACGCTGACGCCCGAAGAAAAGCGGCACGCGCGGGCGGTCGGCAGAATATGATTGGTTCCCGAATAGTAATCGCCCACGGCTACGGGAGAAAAGTCGCCCATGAAAACGCTTCCGGCGGCGTTTATTTTTTTTAAAAGCGCGTCGTCTTCTCTGGTTTGAATTTCAAGATGCTCGGGAGCGTAAGCGTTTGAAAATTCAACGGCTTCATTCAGGTCGTTTACAAGATATATTTTTCCGTTTCTTTGAATTGATTCGCGCGTTATTTCTCGTCTCTCGCCGCGTTTTTCAATGGCCGCTTCTACATGGCTCAATGTTTCTTCGGCCGTCTTTTGGCTCGCGCAAAGCAAGATGGCGCACGCGTTTTCGTCGTGCTCGGCCTGCGCTAATAAATCATGGGCCAGATAATATGGGTCGGCCGAATCGTCGGCGATAATAAGAACTTCAGAAGGGCCGGCAAAAGAATCAATGCCGCACAGGTTTTTAGAAAATACGTAGGTTTTAGCCGCCGAAACATAAATATTGCCGGGGCCGTAAATATAATCAACTTCGGGAATGCCCAAATCATCCAGACCCATGGCCGCCGCTAAAACGGCCTGCGCCCCGCCGGCTTGTAAAACTCTATCGGCGCCAGTCATATAAGCTACGGCCTGCACTATTTCTGGCACACAGCCCGTTTCTTTATTGGGCGGAGATAGTATGGTAATGTCTTTTACTCCGGCGATTTTTGCCGGTATCACGCCCATTAAAACAGTAGATGGGTAAAGCGCCTTGCCGCCGGGAACATACAGGGCGACATTGTCAAAAGGCTCAAACTTAAAACCGAGCAGGTTTCCGGCGATTTCGGCTTCGTATCCTTCAGGAACCTGACGTTTGTGAAACTCTTCAACATTTTTAGCGGCGATTTCAAAGGCCTTTACGGCGTCTGCATTTTCTTTCTTGTATTTTTCAAAAGTTTTTTCAAGAGCCTCTTTTTCAAGCGAAAGCGGGTTGGGAACAAACCCGTCAAATTTTTCTGTATAATATTTCAAAGCCTCAAGAGAGTTTTCGGCCGTTTTTTTAGCCGCCGGAATTATGGTTTCAGAAATTACGTCGTCTAAATTAAGCGAGCTTCTTTGTATGACGGCTTTTTTTTCTTTCGCCGATAATTTTGATAAATTTTGAATTTCAATAAGAGCCATAATCCATTGCAAGATCATGATTCAATATGAAAAGTTTGTTTTTTAAGGTTTTACCATTTCAGCCAAATCAGATATTCAATATTTCCTTTTGTACCGGCTATAGACGACTTAAGCGTATCGACATGCGTAATATTATATTCTTTTAAATATTGGTAAAAATCGTCTAAAAGTTTTTTTCTGTCTGTTTCTTCAGAGACGATTCCTTTTTTTAGCGTTTTTTTGTCGGCCTCAAACTGGGGCTTAAAAAGAATAATTCCTTCCCATGAATTTCTAAGTTCCTGAAGACTTTTTAAAACTTTTCTTATTGAGATAAAAGATACATCGGCCGTGAAATAATCGGGCATAAAAGGCATTTCTTCTTTTTTCAAGCGGCGGATGTTTTTTCTTTCAAATATAAAAACCCGTTTATCTTTTCTAAGTTTCGGATGCAAAAATCCGTACGCAACGTCTAAGGCGATGACTTTGACGGCCCCTTTTTCAAGAAGCGTTTCGGTAAAACCGCCTGTTGACGCCCCGATATCTATAAAAGAGCGGTTTTTTACGTCAAAATTCCATTTTTCAAGAGCGGTTTTTAATTTCTCGGCCGAACGCGAAACATGCTCTTTTATGGGTTTTATTCTAATGACGTCTTTTTCTTTTATGGAATATCCCGCCCGCGATTCTACTTTATCGTTAACCAGAACTTTTCCCGCTAAAATAACAGATTGCGCCAACGATAGAGATTTTAAATATTCTTTTTCTACGAGATATTGATCAAGCCTCATGAGGCCCTTGAGATAATATACTGGGGCAGAGCCTGAAATAATTCTGAAGAAGAAAAAAGCGTTTTGGCTTCATTTGTTAATGTTTTTGCCGTCTTATAGGCGATTTTTCTGGCTTTCTCAAGACCGTATAATGATACATAGGTAAGCTTATTTTGGTCGGCGTCTTTTCCTGATGTTTTGCCGATGCTTTTTAAACTGCCCGAAACGTCTAAAATATCGTCGGCTATTTGAAAAAGCTCGCCCGTTTCAAGCGCCCATTTTTCGATCAAAGAAATTTTATCTTTATATTTTTTAGACTCTAAAAACGGCATGACAATAGAAGCCTGAATTAGCCTTCCTGTTTTTAAATTATGAATTTTTCTTAAGGTTTGAATATTGTTTTTCTTTTGTTCTTCGCAGTCTAAAACCTGCCCCCCTACCATACCATTAGGGCCCACCGCTTTTGAAAAATAAGAAATTGCCCCTAACGATAAGCCCGATAACAGCATAAGCTCAAAAGACAAACTTTGCAGACCGTCGCCGGCCAAAATCGCCGTATCTTCGCCGAAAACTTTATGATTGGTAAGACGCCCTCTTCGATAATCGTCGTTATCCATAGCGGGCAAATCGTCGTGAATTAAAGAATAAGCGTGCAGACATTCAATGGCCGCCGCCGCGCATAAAGCGTTTTTTTCACCTAAACCGCAAATACCGGCGCTTTCAAGAAAAATAACCGGTCTAAGTCTTTTGCCTTTGCTTTTTAAACTATATAAAATTGCTTTTTTTAATTTAGCGGGAGATTGTTTTAGAGTAGTTTCGTCAAGAATGCCTGAAAGACTTTTTTCCCATTTATTTTTATGTTTATTATAAATAGTTTTAAATTTGCTTTCAGGCATATCATGCGGTTAAATAATTATTCTTTAACGAGCTCCATGCGGCTAAAGAAGAAATCTGTTTCAATTTCTGCGTTTTCAACCGAGTCAGAGCCGTGAACGGCGTTTTCGCCTTTTGATCTTGCGAACAATTTGCGAATGGTTCCTTCGCCTGCTTCTGAAGGGTCGGTTGCGCCTATAACATTGCGCCAATGCTCAATAGCGTTTTCTCTTTCAAGGCACGCGGCAACAAGCGTTCCCGAAGCAATAAACTCGGTAAGCTCGTTAAAAAATGGTCTTTCGTTATGAACCTTATAAAACTCTTTTGCCTGCGCCTTGGTCAGGCGAATCATCTTTATGCCCCTTATTCGAAAACCTTCGTCTTCAATTCTCTTTATAATAGCGCCGGTATGACCGTCTTCAACTGCGTCGGGTTTAATCATAATTAGCGTATATTCTTTTTCAAACATGAAATTCTCCTCTGATTAAAACGAATTTATTAAAATTCGTTTTTTATTTAATCCACAGAAGAAGGCTTAAACTCGACGTCAATTTCTTATCTCAATCTAATTTTTCCCGCGAGTTACGGCGATACCCGCATGACAAAAAAGCAAAAAAAGATAAAAGGCTTGCCGCTGTTAAAAAGAACCTCAACTTGGATAATTGCATTTTATAAAACGCTATCTAAAAATGACAATATTTACAAAGGAAAATTAATGGCAGATCTCAAAGGCGAAATTATTATCGCTCCTAAAACAGTATATTGGGTAGAAATGCCCGGCGTAATCGGTCAAAAAGATAAATTTTCTCTGCTAACCCAGGATATTCTGTTAATCGAATGTGATCTTGAAAATTTAGAGCAGCTTAATAAAAAAGACGATGAAAATATCGTATATATTTTTAATTTAGACCGCATTTTTAGAAAAAGGGGCGCCAACAGCATAGACAGAGAACTGCGCTTTTCTCAAGAAATAATAAAGTTTATGCAAGAAAGACCAAAAAATAAGGCGCTGGTTCACACTTCTATTTTGCATGAAGATATTAAGAAAAAATTTGAAAGCGAAAAAATTTATTTTTTACAAAAAAACTTAGAATATAAGCAGATTGCCTTATCGACCGCGCTAAAAATAGTGCAATTTGTCTTTAAGGGAGAGCAGGCTCTGAGAACTCAGGTTCGCGTCAACTATTATCCAGAAAATAAAATAAACGTAGATATTTCAAATCTTACGGCCAAAACGCCTAAAGTAAAAGCCTTACTAAAAGACATCAGTATGAACGGCGTGGGTCTAAAAATATTAGACGGTCAGGATCTTCGATCTTTTAAAGTTAAAGATCTGGTTGAAATGAAAGCGTATTTTCGCGAGGCCACTTTAAAAATATCAGTAGGTTTCGTTACGCGTCTAAGTCCTGACGATTATGAACTTGGCCTTAACTTTAACCTGAAAAACCACAAGATGATTACAGAAACAGACGCTACCACCCTTTCGGGCATTGTTTACGAGGCGATAAAAACAGTATTTAAAGAATTATAAATAAACGCTTACATGAAATTTTTTCAAACACGATTTAGTCTGCCTCCTTTATCGCGCGGATTTCATCTCATAACCGAAAAGATTGCCGCCGCGCTGCCCGATTTAAAAGAAATAGATAAGGGATTATGCCATTTGCTTCTTCTTCATACAAGCGCGTCTTTGACGTTAAATGAAAACGCCGACGCTTCGGTTAGAGGCGATTTTGAATCTCATTTTAGACATATGATTCCCGAAAACGCGCCTTATTATAGACACACCTACGAAGGCGCAGACGATATGCCGGCTCATTTAAAATCTTCGGTTTTAGGAAGTTCTCTTTTATTGCCTGTCTCAAAAGGAAAGTTTGTTTTAGGAACATGGCAGGGTATCTATTTGGGAGAACATCGAAACCGCGCCTCAGGCAGAAATCTCTGCGCTACCATATTCGGGGCTTAAATTTTATTTCCGCAGTATTTGCAGTATACGGCGTCAGGCTCGTGCCCTTCTGAAGAACAAAACCGGCAGACTTGCGTAGAAATTTTAGTATGTCCTTTTTTTTGAGACAGCTCTGCTGAAACAATTCCCGTCGGTACGGCGATAATACCGTAGCCTAAGATCATTAAAACAGCGGCGATGGTTTGACCGAGAGCCGTCTGCGGATGTATGTCTCCAAAGCCGACAGTGGTCAAGGTTACTATGGCCCAGTATACTGACTTTGGAATACTGGTGAACCCGTGTTCTTTTCCTTCTATTAGATACATCAAGGCCCCAAGATTAACGACGATTAAAATAACTGTAAATAAAAAGACCGTTATTTTCTGACGGCTTGCCTTTAATGCATCAAATAAGGCGCCGCCTTCTTTGACGTATCGTCCCAGCTTTAATACTCTAAAAATTCGTATAAGTCTTAAATCTCGAATGACGATCAAAGACTGACTGCCCGGCAATATCAGGCTTAAATAAGTGGGTATAATTGAAAGAAAATCGACAATGCCGAAAAAACTGAATATATACGGCCAAACTCTTTTAACAGAAATTATTCTCAGAACATACTCAATAGTAAATAAAATGGTAAAAAACCATTCTAAGCCCCTCAAAATTTCGGCGTGTTCTTTTTGAAAATCTTCAACGCTTTCTAGCGAAACGACAATTACGCTTATTATAATGCTAAAGAATAAAAAAAATTCAAAAAGTTTCCCAGAGCGGGTATCGGCCTCAAAAATTAATTCATGTATCTTAAAGCGCAATGACTTAGTTTGTTCTTTTGACGGTTTTTTTTGCATTATATTGACAGTTCTTTTTAGCTGATTATATCAGTCTTTGTTTTATCTGCAAACGAATATTCGCGCGCAAATATAAAAGATTCAAACCCAATTTTTTTTTATAAACCAGAAAGTCAAAAAGATTTTACAGAGCAAGCCTACATTTTTATTATTCCAATGTTGTCGCGGATGCTCTAATCGCGCTCCCTTCATCGTCGCTCAGGGCGCGAAAAATGAGCGTTTTCTGCGAAAAAGTTAAAGAAAAAAAGGAGTCTTAAAAAAATGGAAAAAGATACTCTTCTAATGTTCAGCATGACGCCCTTAGATAAAGGCGAAAGCGTCAGCAAATATGTTTCGCGTTCCCTTGATATTATTGATAAATCGGGGCTAGAATATCGGCTAAACCCTATGGGAACCGTAGTTGAAGGTTCATGGGAAGAAGTAATAAAAGTCATGAGCGACTGCTTTGAAAAAATGTCTTCAGATTGTAACCGCATTTCTGTATCGGCAAAGTTTGATTTTAGAAAAGGCAAAAGCAATCGCATCAGCGGAAAAATGCAGTCGGTTGAAAATAAGCTGGGCCGCGATTTAAAAAAATAACAAATGAAATGAAGTCTGAAAATCTTGACAGATTTTACAAGTTTCATTCAGTTATTTATGATATAACCCGCGTTTTTTTTCTTCCCTGCAGGGCAAAAGCCGTAAAGCTTCTTAAGCCTATGCCAAATGATACAATCATCGATTTTGGCTGCGGAACGGGATACAACCTAAAGAAAATATACAATCTTTCTTCTGAAACCTCCCTTGTCGGCGTTGATTTATCGAGCCATATGCTTAAGAAAGCTTCAAAAAAGATTCCCTCGGCAAAATATTATAAACACGATATTGGTACGATCAATATAAAATATAAAGCCGAAAAAATTATTTCAAGCTACGCTCTTTCAATGGTACCCGATTGGCAAAAAGTCATATTAAATATGAAAAAACATTTGAAGAAAAACGGAACTCTGGTAATTGCAGATTTTTATAAGTTTTCAGGATTTCTAAAAATATTTTATCCTCCTTTTTCTTTATGGCTGAAGGCGCATGGCGTAACGCCTCATATTGAAATTACAGATTTTCTAAAGATACATTTTAAAAATGTCGAAGAAAGTATATTTTATTCAGGATATGCGTTTATTGTAAAAGCTAAAGACCCTGTTTAGTTAATAAATAGCGTCTCTTTGAGGGCTTGATTTCTTTATGAAGTTAAATATTCTTTCTCTAACCTGCTCTGAAGCGTCAACATAAAGAAAAACATACAGGCCCCTTTTTTGTTTTGACGGCACTATTTTACCCCTTGAAGTAAAAACAAAATTCTTGGGAATTTCGAGATTGATTTCCCATATTTTATTCGCTTCTAATATTTTTTCTGCGTTTTCGGTTTTTATTAAAAACAATAAAGAACGATCTGAAATTTTTCTTGTGACCCCTTCTAGTTTGATTTCTTTCTCTTCTTGATTTGCAGGCGGCGGCCAGGATTTAAAATGAACGGGAAGAAGCAAATCTGTCATCAGATGATCGTCTTGTTTTGAAACAGCAAAACCCGTTATTTTTAAAAACACGGCGTCTATACTGACTTTTTCGACTGTTGATTTTATAGAATAACTACCCGCTCTTTCTCTGTAGAAAAACAATTCGGCTTCTTTACCCGGCTTTACAGCGGCTGTATTCAACCCCGGAACAGACAGTAAAACTTTATCATTTTCAATTTTAACAATTTTTGCCAGATGGTGCTCGGTATTTATGGTTATACTGCAGGTTTCAGATATATATAAATCTCTTGCGCTGTTTATTTCCCGCGAAAGAGCTTGCCCCGCAAAAAGCTTTTCGCAAATTAAAGAGCCGGTTTCGGCAGATACTTTTTTTTGCTGGGTCAAGTAAGAAAACAGTATTTCTTGAAACTGTTTTTGATTGATTACGACTTTATTTGCCATTTGGCCGCTTAACTGATTAAAAAAATCTTTTAGAAGAGCGATATGAGAATGGTTCAACCCTTGTTTTTCTCCATAGCTTCTAAGAGCATGCCATAGAGCCTTTCGACTTGATATATCTGAATGAAAATAATTTCGTATAAAATATCCGATAACAGCCGCGCCAATAAGAACGGCAGATACAATAATAAATGTTACAGGCGTTTCGGGAACCTTTAAGAAATCTTGTTGAAGAAAAACCTTCATAATCTTAATAACCTACTATGTCTTGTTTTCTTTTTGATTTGTAAAGTCTTTCAAGATAAATTATACACTCTTTCGCGATATTGACGCTTGTCGCTTCTTCAATACCCTCAAGACCGGGCGATGGATTAACTTCTAAAATCAAAGGGCCTCTTTTTGAATCAATTAAATCGACACCCGCAAACTGAAGACCGAGAGAGTCAACTGCCATTTTAGCCATTCTTTCAGATTCGAGAGACAAATTTACCGAGCTTTGCCTGCCGCCGCGGTGAAGGTTAGCGCGAAATTCCCCTGCATTTGCCGTTCTCTTCATGGCCGCAATAAGTCTGCCGCCTAATATAATGGCGCGAGTATCGCTGCCTTTTGATTCTTCAATAAATTCCTGCACCAGAACATGCTTGCCCTGCTCTAAAAGACTTTCTAATACAGATCGGGCAGAGCGCTCTGTTTCGGCAAGCATCACCCCTAAACCCTGCGTGCCTTCGGGAATTTTAATGATAACCGGCGCTCCCGATACGGCGTCAAGGGCAATGTCAATATCTTCAAGCGCGTCAAGAAAAAATGTTTTGGGAACGCTGATATTGTTCTGCGAAAGAATCTGCAATGTTCTAAGCTTATCGCGACTTCTTACGATTGCCTGACTGCCATTTAAACTGTGTACCCCCAGCATTTCAAACTGGCGTATTACGGCCTGTGTGTACATAGTTTTTCTCTGCCCTAGTCTTGGTATAATGGCATGGGGTTTTCTTAGTTTTTCTTTTTGATAATATAAAGAGATATTATTTTTTTCAATTAACATCGATAAAGAAATCGGCGGCAGTACCCGAATAGCATGATTTCTTTTAGAGGCCTCTTCAAACAATCTTCTTGTGCTATACAAAGACCTGTTGTTTGAAAGAATAAAAATAGATAATGATTTTAAACTTTTACTGCGCGCGATTGTTATTTTACTCATAAATTAAATTGTGCATCTAAAATGAATTTTATTTTCTTAAATAAAGTTTTAACGCCGATAACGCCATTTCATTGATCTGCAAATAGCATAAGCTTAATTGACGATAATTTTTTTTATAAGACTAAATATGTTTAATGTCTTTTTTATTTGTTTTGTCATATCTTTCCTGAAATTCTGTGACTTTCTTTTTCCATTCTTCTTCAGGAACAACTTGTATCTCTGTAGGGAACTTCCATTTTCTGAATTTTGTAAGGCTCACTATGACGGTATCTGTAATAAAGAAATATTTATTTCCGTATTGAATCAGACCGCCGTTATATGTAGAGTGTTTTCCTTTAAAATAGATTTTACCTACTTCTTTTACCTTTGTCCAGTCGTCTACGTTTCGAATTGTAGGCACCTTATAAAGATATAATTCTCTGATTCTGTTCTTTTCTAAGCCGTCTTCAACTAATTTTTGCAGTTGGGAATCCATCAAGCGTTCTCCTTAAAGTCTTTTTGCAGACATTCGCAATAAATCGAAGACTGCACCTTTCTTTTTTGTATAATGAAATATATTTTGCGAGAATTACAAGTACTTTTTTTATTCAATTGTAAAAAATAAATAAACATATTCAATATTGCGCGTTTTTATGTTTCAAAGTCTAAACATAATAGACCCATTATATGTAATTATTTTTTTGGCATAAATCGATATTAATAAATAATAAGGTATTTAGTGAAATATAATTTTCATCGCGAAATAAAGTTGTCTTTATTTCTTTTTTCAATATCAGTAGTTACGATAATTGTCTTATGGGGATTTCTTGTTAAAAAGAGCTCCAATTCTCAACCTGCGGCTCAAAAAGGCGTAATTGATTTAAGAAACTGGAATTTTGAAACCAATGGGCCGGTTTTATTAAATGGCGAATGGGAATTCTTCTGGCAGAAACGCCTTAACCCCGCAGAAAATTTCAATGAAACGGTAAGAAATCCAGAATATATTCATGTTCCTAAGTTATGGAACAATCATAAAATAGACGGTAAAAATCTTTCTTCTAAGGGTTTTGCCACATACAGGTTAAAAATATTAATAAATCCTCAGGAAGAAAAATACTCTTTATTTATTAAAGACATTCAAACTTCCCATGAATTATTCATAGATAACGAAAAATTTTATTCTTTGGGATCTCTCGGCAAGACAGAAGAAACTACAATTCCGAAAGTTGGCGATAAAAAAGTCGATTTTTTTATTCATAAAAATTATATTATATTGAGTATTCCCGTAGCAAATTTTCATCGCAGATATGGCGGCTTAAAACAGGCGCTTGAATTCGGGTTAGAAAAAGACATTAAAGAAAAAATTCAAAATAAAATATTAATTACCCTGTTTTTTCTTGGTTCAATATTTTTTGTAGGAATTTTTTGTTTTTCTTTTTATCTGATGAGAAAAAAAGAAAAATATCTTTTTTATCTGGCGATAATATCTCTTGTAATTATTATAAGGCAATTTTCTCTTCCTGATGTTCTTTCTTTTGCGCTAAAATCGTATGATTATTTTTTAAGTATGAAACTCAATTATATAACATTTTATATGGGGGTTTCTTTTTTTGCTTTATTTTTACATAATTTTTTTCCGCATGTATTTAAAAAAAATACCGCTAGAATATATTATTATTCCGGTTTTTTTTCTTCTTTCTTAACCCTCTTTGTTCCCGAATTTTATGCGTCGCTTTATCTTGTAAGAGTCTTCCATTTTATCGCTCTTATTTTTCTTATAAATATAATTTATTGTTTAATAATCGCTTTAAAAGAAAAAAAAGAAGGTTCGGTTCTTTTTTTATCGGGTTTCTTATTTTTAAGTTACGCTTTAACAAATGACATTTTGCTTAATACGAACTGGATACAATCCGCCGAATTGACATATCTCGGATTTTTTATCTTTTTATATTTTCAAACATCGCTTTTAATTATAAAATATTCCGCAAACTATAAGACGATCAAGAATCAAAATGAAATATTGAAAAACCTGTTATATCAAAGAGATTTCTTTAAATCTGCCGCAAAAACTGCTGAAGATATATCTAATGCGAAAAGCCGGTTTTTAGCGAGAATGAGTCATGAAATTAGAACTCCCTTAAACGCCATTTTAGGCATAACCGACCTTATGTTAAATACGAAACTTAGTAAAAAACAAAATGAGTATATTAAAACAATACAAAATACAGGCAGTCATTTAGAATATATTATTAACGATATAATTGATATTTCAAAAATTGAAAAAGAAAAAATGAATATACATTTAGAAAAATTTGATTTTTTCAATACCGATAAAATCGGTTATCACGATTTATGAAGCAAAAGCAAAACAAAAAAACCTTTCTTTTTCTTGCGCTCTAGACAAAAACATACCGCGTTATTTAATTTCAGATAAAGAAAGACTTTTACAGATATTATTTAACTTATTGAGTAACGCGCTGAAATTTACAGAAAAGGGTAAAATAACAATTAATGTCTCGATAAAATCAAAAAAACTTAAAGATAGAAAAATTGAAATATTATTTTTAGTTGAAGATACGGGCGTCGGTATTCCAAAAAATCAGCAAAAAGAAATTTTTAAAATTTTTACGCAGGCTGACGAATCTATTTCAAGAAAACACGGGGGGATGGGCGTAGGGCTATCGATTGCCTCTAGTCTTGTTAAATTACTTGAGGGAAAAATCTCGATAGAAAGCAAAGTAAATAAGGGAAGCAAATTTTATTTTACAATTTCAGCAGAGATTTCTGATGAAAAAATAATGGCGCCTAAACCTAAAAAAGAAGAAATGCATAAATTAAAAGCAACAAGAAAAAAGAGGTTAAATATTTTATTGGCTGAAGATGACATGATAAACGCAATGATTACAAGAATACACCTTGAAAAAATGAAACATCGCGTAACTCACGCCAAGAACGGTAAATTGGCGCTTGAATATTTTAAGAAGAATAAATTCGATTTAATTTTAATGGATGTAGAAATGCCTGAAATAAACGGAATAAAAGCTACGCAAATCATTAGAAATGAAAACAAAACAACAAAATCAAATATTCCCATTATTGCGGTAACAGCTCACGTCGTAGACGAAATAAAACAAGAATGTGAAAAGGCGGGCATGAATGATTTTTTAACAAAACCCTTGAATATAAAAAAACTTGAAGAGACTCTTCTTAAATATCAATAGCTTATTATTATATGCATTATTCTTTTTCGTGAATATAAACCTTATAGATAACAAGCAAAGCCAAATCAACTAAAAAATGCGTCATCATAGCCGCGTATAAACCAAAAACTTCAAATAGGTATCCCAGCATGAGGCTCTATCGCATATTCAATGATAGAGCCCTGAAGTTTATTTATGATATCTTTTAAATAATTTTCAGTCGAAGGCGAATGATACAGAAACATGCCGTAATAAAGCCGATAAATTTGCGGATTTTCTTTGGCGCGCCTGAATTTCTGTTTTAGAAAAAAAATAATTGTATGCCAGCTAAGAATTAGCAGTTTCTAAATTATTAACTATTGCCGTCAGACTTTATGGGCGTTGAGCAATCTTCACATCCCCATATTTTACCATGCATCCAGCATCCTACGCAAAAACCCAGACTAGATTCAAGCCAGGTTAGAATAAAACAAATGACTACTACGCCAATTATCCAGAGATTATCAATATTTAATAAACGCATTGTCAAACAGGTAATGCCTAGAAATGCTCCCAACAACCAGGCAAAACGCTTTGGCTTAGTAGGCTTCCATATAGGATCAGCCTTAAGAGTAATAAAAGTGCCTACAATACCCATTGGACTTAAAGGGGTTAAGCCAAAAATGGCGGCTATTGTCATGTCAAAAATAACGAAAGGCCCGACATACAAGACAGGATCCAGTTCGGGCTTAAAAACTAATATGACAATTGTTAAGGCCGATAAAATATTTAACAAACCGGCCCTTGCTCTTGTTGCGGTTTCATTAATTCGAAATCCAAAGTTATTATTTATTTTGTTACCCATGGCCCACCATGGCGTTGTTAAAAAGAGGTTCTTTTTTGATTTCATATCAATAAATTCTTTTAAGTATATTAGCAATAAATAATATACGAATTAAACTGTCAATATTATTATAATTTACAATTTTTCAACATATATTCTCAAGACGTTAAAAACCTTAAGACCTAAAAATAAATAAAAACTTTTGTTAAAAGAAAAATATAGCTGATACTTTCTTATTTATTAGCCTAAAGAAATAAAAATTCTTTACGTTAGAAAGCGCATTAAATTATGAATCTTAAATACAAATGCCCGACATATCTATTATACTGCCCACTTATAATGAAAAAGAAAATATAAAAGCTATTATTGAAGAAATATCAAAAAACGTTAAAAAAATAAAACATGAAATCATTGTAGTAGACGATAACTCGCCCGATAAAACTTATGAAGCGGCCAGAAAAATCGCCTTAAAGAATAAAAACGTAAAAGTAATTCGCAGAGTTCATGATAAGGGTCTTTCTTCGGCCGTAGTTGACGGTTTTACCGCCGCGCAGGGAAAGTACCTCATGGTCATGGACGCAGATCTTCAGCATGACGCAAGCGCCTTACCGAAATTTCTTGAAGCTTTTAAGAAAAATAAAAAACTCGTAATTGGCACAAGAAAATCAAAAGGGGGCAGCATTGAAAACTGGTCGGCCATTCGAAAATTTATTTCATGGTGCTCTTCATTGCTGGCAAAAATAGTTTTACCCTACAGCGTAAGCGACCCTATGAGCGGATATTTTGGCGTAGAAAAAAGCTTTTTTGAACAAAACGTCGATTCAATAAATCCGCGCGGATTTAAAATTCTACTCGAATTTATCATTAAATGCAAAAAAAAAGATATCGAAGAAATCGGCTTTACCTTCAGACCGCGCATTTACGGTCAAAGCAAATTATCGGGTAAGGTGATGCTTGATTATTTAATAGGGCTTTATGATTTGCGTTTTGGCAAATATATATCTTTGCAGTTTATTAAATACGGCCTTGTCGGGTTTTCAGGCGTTTTGGTAAACGAACTTGGCCTTTGGACGGGAAAAACTCTCATAAATTGGAACAATGAAAAAGCGCTTCTTTTAGGCATTGAACTGAGTATACTATCAAATTTTTTTCTTAACAATTACTGGACATTTAACGAATATCGCTTAAAGGGATTGTCGGGATTTTTTCGCGGCCTTCTCTCTTTTCATTCTATTTGCATAGCGGGAGCGGTTATTAACTACGCAATCGCGTTATTTTTGCATGAAAAAGCGAATATCAATATTTATGCCGCAAACTTAGCGGGTATCGTAATGGCCACAGCCTGGAACTATCTTATTAATATTCAAATAACATGGAAGACCAAAAGATAATCGCGCCTCTTTTATGAATAATATGAATAAGCTTACAAAAGATATTCATTTTCTATTAACCTGTTTCAAAGAAATGCTTGAAGAAATCGGCGAAAAAGAAACCGCCGGCATCTTGCCTTACATTAATACAAAAAAGATTACATTTAAACAAAATACGGCAAGGGCGCTTCAGGCATATTCAATCGCTTTTGAGCTTATAGAAATGGCCGAAGAAAATTATGCCGGTCAAAACAGAAGGCATACCGAGAATGAAAAAGGATTATCAGATATAATAGGCCTTTGGGGCTACAACATAAAACGATGCCGCGAAAAAAACATCTCGCAGCAAGCCATGCTTGAACAATTAAAGAATACCCATATTGAAATTGTTCTTACGGCTCACCCTACAGAAGCGAAACGTCCACCGATACTCGAACATCATCGCCAGCTTTATCTTTTGCTGGTTGATCTTGAAAACAAAATGTGGACAAATTTTGAAAGAGAAGATATTCGCGGGGCCATTAAAACTGTTTTAGAACAGATATGGAGAACCGGCGAGATAAACTTGAAAAAGCCCGATATTAAATCTGAAATTGAAAATGTATTGCACTATTTGAAAAATGTTTTTCCTCAAGTGATTAACCGCGTCGATAACAGGTTAAAGCAGGCATGGCGGCAGGCGGGTTATGATCTGTCTTTATTGAGCCTTTCTGAAAATATGCCGCAAATAACTTTCGGCAACTGGGTGGGCGGCGACAGAGACGGACATCCGCTGGTGACTCCCGAGATAACGAATTACGCGCTTAAAACGCTTCAAGAGACGGCTTTTGTCGTAATTGAAAATACATTATGGAACCTATTTAGAAAGCTCAGCGTTTCTGAAAACCTTCACAGCATGCCTTCTGAATTTTACAAGCGGCTAAACGTCTTAAAACAAAAACATCCGCATGAGACCAATGAAATTGTTGAAAAAAATTTCAACGAGCCTTTCAGGCAATTTATTGAATTTATGATTTTATCTCTTCCTAAAAACTTGAAAGAAAACCGTAAGTCTTATTATTTTTCTTCTGAAAAACTAATTGAAGATTTAAAACTTTTACGAGAAACTTTAATCGCGATGAAAGCCAATCGTCTGGCGCAGACGGAGGTTTTTGCCGCCGAAAGAATTGTCGCGAGCTTCAAATTTCATCTGGCTGTTTTAGATATCAGACAAAACAGTGAATTTCATGATAAAGCGCTTTCGCAGTTAATGACGGCCGCCGGCATCAAAGACGCTAATTACGAAAGCTGGAGCTTTGAAAAAAAAAGAAGCTTTATAGACGGCGAACTAAATTATCCGAGACCGTTTACCCTGCCCGGTTACAACCTGCCCAAAGAGGCCTCTTCTTTAACGTCATGCTTTAGAATATTATCTGAGCTTATTACAGAATCAAGCTTCAGGGGCATGGGCTGTTATATTGTGAGCATGACAAGAGACGTTTCTGATTTGCTTATTCTTTATTTATTTGCGCGAGAGGCTAACCTGTTAAAATTCGACGAGAAGGTTCCATATTTTGAAATGCCGGTGGTGCCTCTTTTTGAAACCATTGAAGATTTAAAAAACAGCGCCGATATTTTAGAAAATTTCATAACGCATAGGGTTACAAAAAGCTCGATGTTTCGGCGGGCAAAAAAAGAAAAATCAAAACTGATTAAACAGCTTGTCATGATAGGCTACAGCGACAGCACAAAAGACGGCGGCATTTTAGCGAGCAATTGGCATATAAACAGAGCCATGATGAAAATGACGCGTCTCGGCGAAAAATACGGCGTTAAAATAGAATTTTTTCACGGCAAAGGCGGCACAATAAGCAGGGGCGGCGGGCCGACGCATCGGTTTATCGAAGCGCAGCCGTCAGGCTCGGTAAACGGCTACATTCGAATAACGGAACAAGGCGAATCAATCTCTCAGAAATACGCCAACCAGATGAATGCGGCCCATAATATAGAACTTTTATCGGCGGGCATATTTGGCGTTTCGCTCATAAAAAGAGAGAAAATAACAAAAGAAACCGAAGAAATAGGTTATTTTTTAGCCGAAACAAGCAAACAGAAATATAAATCGCTTCTTGAAACCGAAGGATTTATTCAGTTTTATAATGAAGCGACGCCGGTTGACGCCATTGAACTTTTTCAAATAGGTTCAAGACCATCGAGAAGATCGGGCAGGCGTACCCTTGAAGATTTAAGAGCGATTCCGTGGGTTTTCAGCCTAAGCCAAAGCCGCTTTTATTTAACGGGATGGTTTGGCGCGGGTACGGCAATCGAAAATTTAAAAAATCGCGACAGCGCCTCTTATGATTATTTTAAGAAACTTATAAGAAAAAGTAACGGATGGCCGCTTATGGAATATATTCTTGTCAATATAGAAACGGCGATATCTACGGCAGATTTTGAAGTAATGAAAAATTATTCAGATCTTGTATCTGATAAAAAAATAAAAGATCGTTTTTCGAAAATTATTTTTGATGAATACCGGTTGACATTGAATATGCTTGACGATGTTTTCGGAAATTCTCTAAAAGAAAGACGACCTGAACATACGGGAGCCATCGAAAGGCGAACCCTGCCCTTAAGGGCGCTGCATACCGAACAAATTTCTCTTTTGAGGCAATTCCGAAATAAAGAAAAACAAAGCAAAGAAAAAAAAGAAAAAATTCTAACAAAACTGCTGATTTCAATAAACGCGATAGCCTCGGGCCTAAGAACCACGGGGTAGCCTTATTTGCATGGTTGTTCCTTTTGACGAAGTCGTTAAAACCTTTATATCGCCTTTATGACGTTTTATAATTTTTTTGCATATAGTAAGCCCCATACCCGTACCGGGATAAGTCTCTCTTGAGTGAGCTCTTCTGAAAATATCAAAAATCGAGTTGACCGATTCTTTTGGTATTCCCATGCCGTTGTCTTGAATCGAAATAAAAAAATATCTTTTATCTTTTTTCGCTGAAAATATTCGAATCTGCGGATTTCTGACGTATTTTCCTTTCTGATTTTTAGGCATAAATCGTATGCTGTTTGAAATAAGATTCATGAATACTCTTATTAACTGCGATTTGTCACCCTTTAAAATCGGTAAGTTTTCAAAAACAACCGAAGCTTTAGTTTCAGAGATAAGAAGTTTCATATTTACGACAGCGGTTTGCGCAATATCATTTAAATCAACCATATCGAACGTTAATTTATTGGCGCCTGCTCTTGAAAATTCAAGCATTGAAAAAATCATTTCTTGTATTCTGACCGAGCCGTCGACGGTATAATTAAAATATTTTTTTAACTTTTCGTCTATATCATACTCAATTTTTTTTGAAATCAAACCGATATAATTTGCCACCATCCTCACCGGTTCCTGAAGATCATGCGCAATAATATAAGAAAACTGTTCAAGTTCGTTATATGATTCTTTAAGATCTATAGTTTGTCTTTTTAACTCAATTTCAATTTTTTTTCTCGCGGTAATATCTGTCGCTATGCCTTCGCTTATAATGCCGTCGTCTCCTATTAATATTTCAATACACCTGTCTCTAAACCAAAGATAATTTCCCTTAGAGGTTTTAATGCGATATTCAATATCATACCGAATTCCCGTTTTAATGTCTGCAATTGCCATAGTTACCGTCTTTTTGTCTTCAGGATGTACTGATTCAACCCATAAATAAGGTTTTTCATAGAACTCTGATAAAGAGTAGCCTAAAATATCTTCGGCTTTTGAAGAGTAATAAATTCCGCCTTTAGCCTGCGAAAAACGATAAAGAATATCGGGCGAAGCTTCGACAAGACGCCTGTATTTTTCTTCAGAAGATATGAGCTTTTGATATGTTTTAACAATATTTGTGACGTCTCTTACCGCTACCAGACCCGCAATCACAAAATGCCTGTCGTCATGCACCGGAATGCATCTGACTTCATAATTTAACCCGCGATATTCTATCTGCCGGTTTAACTCAATGCCGTTGAATACGTCTTTATAACCGGGCCATATTTGATCTAAAATTTCTTCAGGCAAAATTTCATGTATTGTTTTATTTTCCATTTCTGTCGTTTCATAATTCATATTTTGTTTCGTCGCCCCAAAAGCAAAACCTCCCCCAGAGGCAAGGCATACGAAATCGCGGTTAATTAAAAACAACATGTTATCATTTAAATTTGACAGCATGGTCTTAAATTTAAACTCAAAAAATCTATTTTTATTTTCAAATATTTTTTCTTTTGTAATGTCAATCGAATATAAAAGCATGTTTTCGCTATTATGTATTTGTATTTTCTTGAAATAAAAAGAAGTATACTTTATTATGCCTGATTTCATTTTCATATTAAATTTAATACTATCTGAAAAATCTGCATTTTCATTTCTTATAAAATATTTAATAAAATCTTTTTTTGACGTAAAGGTCAGCTTCTGAAAAAGGTCAGATAAAAGAATATCGTTATTATTATCTTCGCCGATTATATTTCTGAAAATTTCGTTACATTGAAATATTTTATTGTTCCCTAAATTTATAATTCCGATTCCTACGGGACTGTTATTAAAAATTGTTCTGAAATTTTCTTCGGCAGATATTCTTTCGTTTGTTTCTTTCAGGCTTTTAGCCATTTCTCGAATAGCGGCATATTCCTGATCTAAACAGTTAATGCCGCAAATTAAATATTTTTCTTTTGTATGAGCAGAAATAAAGAGATTATATTTTATTTTATAAATAGAATTTTTTTTATCGATAAATTGATAATCTCTGATTAGTGTCGTGTCGTTTTTTTCAAAAACGTATTTTATTCTGTCTTTAAATACTAAAAGAGCTTGAGAATCAATAATATTCGAAAGCGTTTTTAGCTTTTTTTCTGCAAGTTCGGGAAACATTCTTAAGGCTTCGCTATTTGCAAAAATAATTTCCAGATCTTTATCGACTACAATATGCGGCAGAGGCGAAACTTTAATTAAAGAAAAATCATCTTTATTTTTTTGCGATATGACCCTTTTTTTTGTCTTAGGGCTTTTAGGGTCATTTATAATCGGTTCGACCATAGCATCAGTAGTTTATTCATAAAGAGAGCGTAAACTCTTATTTTATTATTTTTTTGGCCTATAACGAGGATGGTTATGGGGTGTATAGGCGCGCGTACGCGTGCCTATACACCCCATAACCTAAACTATTTTTTTCATTTGACAAAACCGGAAAAAGATATATTATGTCGCATTAGCGGTTAGTATATTGGAGAATTCCGCCTAAATAAATGGATATAAAAAAAAAATATAGCTTTTTAGATATTACCCGTCTTTTGCCCTGGTTGTTTTTAGTTATATTTTTGGTTTTTCTGTTCCTTGTTTTCATTGTATACCGTTCATATCTTATGTCATTTTTTGCCGCCGGCATTTTATATCTTTTATTTCGCCAACCCCATGAGTTATTTTTAAGGTACATGCCTGAAAATCAAAATTTAACGGCGGCTATTTCGGTTATTTTTGTTTTTCTGGCCGTCATGCTGCCTTTAACATACATTGCCGTTTCAATCGTTACAGAAACGTCTATTGCCGTAAATCATCTAAGAGAAATACTCACAAAACAAAATATTGAAGAGTTCTACGGCAAAAATTTATGGATAAAAGACTGGGTATCGCTTGAAACCGGCGATCTGCGTAAATTTCAAACTCAAATACTGGAAATGTCAAGAGAAATCGGCATAACTGTTTTTAGCAGCACGCAAAAAATTCTCTCAGGCTCTTTTAAGATTACGGTCAATTTCTTTTTGGCGCTTGTTATACTGTTTTTCTTTTTCAGAGGCGGCGAAAAAATAAGCGAAGTCATCTATAAAAACCTTCCCTTTCCCCGTGAAATAGAAAAGCAAATCGGCGAGAAAATATTAAATGTATTAGACGCCGTTGTCAAAGGCAATCTTTTGATCTCGGTAATACAGGGTATTATGATAGGTCTGCTTTTTTGGATTTTCGGCTTATCAACGCCTGTTCTCTACGGATCTCTGGCCGCTTTTTTTGCTCTTATTCCTGTTGTAGGCACCATGATTATCTGGCTTCCCGCTTCTATATATTTATATAGCACAGAAAGCGCCGCATTGGCGATTTCTTTAGCCGCGTTGGCTTTTGGCATTTACTTTATTCTTGAAAATATAGTAAAACCGAACCTTTTAGATAAAAAGCTTAAACTGCACCCTTTATTTTTATTCTTGGCTCTTCTCGGAGGTTTAACCGAATTTGGCGTCAAGGGTCTTATTTTGGGTCCTTTTTTTGTTACAGTTTTCTTAACTCTTTGGGAACTTCTAAGACTATGGAACACCTCTTATGGTAAAATGGAATAAAAAAAGAATCATCCTTTTATCGGGCGCCGCTTTTTCATTAGCGGGTCTTATTATTTTAATTTATATTTCTTTTTTCTTTCGCCCCTCAGGCATGGGGTGGAACATTCTCGTCAAAGGGAACAAGCATATTCAAGAGAATGAAATTAAAGAAACTGTGCTTTATCTTCTAAGAACTCTTCCTGACGGGGCCTCGGCCTCTGATATTGAAAAAGCTTTAATGTTTAATCCGCGAATAACCCATGCTGCGGTAAAGATACGCCCCGGAAAATTGATTCAAGTAGAAATTATAGAAAATGAGACCGGTTATCTTGTTCATATAAATTTGAATAAGAAAACTATTCTGGCCGAATATGACTTAAAAGACCTGTTAATGGCAGAATCTGATTTAAGCGAAAATAACAGGGAACTTGATTCAAGATTGCCTATTTTCTATTTGACCGTACCGAAAGAAAATAAAAACTATGCTGAGAATATAAGAAGAGACATAATTCAGTTATGGGCTCGAACAAAAGAAGACTATGGTTTTATATGGGAAAGAATAAGCGAAATAGAAATAACGGCGGTTTCAAGAAAGAAACCCGGCTTTTTTATATACACTGCCGCCGCCCGCGCGCGAATATTTACCCAGATTCCGTTAAAAGAAGATTTTATGGAAAGGTTATGGGCGGTTATGTATATGCTTGAAAAAATCGATAAAACCAAATGGTATACAATTGAAATACACTATGATCATGCGTTGGTGCGCGAAGCGTAAAATATAAAAATGAGAGAAGACGAAAGAATAATAACGGCTATCGACCTGGGTTCGTCAAAGACTGTCGCTTTGATTGCCAGAGTTTTACATCCAGAAGAAATTGAAATTATAGGCCTTGGCGTTGCCGCCGCAAGGGGCATTAAAGCGGGCGCCGTAACAAATATCGAACAAACGGTTCGAAGCATAAAAGAATCAGTTGAAGAGGCCGAACTCATGTCTGCGGCAACGGTAGGCTCTGTCTCTATAAATATTTCAGGAAAACATGTAAAAGGCGATAACTCTACCGGCGTCATTGCGATTACCAATAAAGACAGAATTGTTTCTTCGCAAGATATTATGAGAGTTATTGACGCCGCCCGGGCCATAAGAATTCCGGCAGATCAAGAAATACTTCATGTTTTATCGCGAGAATTTAAGGTAGACGACCAAAACGGCATAAAAGATCCGACGGGCATGGTCGGCGTAAGACTTGAGTCAGAAGTGCATATTGTGACCGGCAGCGCTACGCATTTACAAAATACCGAAAAAGCCGTCAATGAAGCGGGTCTGCACGTACACGATAAAATTTTATCTTCACTCGCAAGCAGTCACGCTTTTTTAACAGAAGGCGAAAAAGAGCTGGGCGTGGCCATTGTAGATATTGGCGCAGGGGTAATCGATCTTATCATCTATGTAGACGGCGGGGTGGCCTATTCTTCGACTATTTGCATAGGCGGTCAGCATTTAACGCAAGATATTTCAATCGGATTAAAAACTCCTATTGAAGCGGCAGAGATGCTGAAAAAAAAAGACGGCTATGCAATCGCTTCTGAAATTGATCCTTCAGAGATGATAGAAGTACCGTCGGTAGGGGGCAGAGAGCCTCGCGTTGTGACACGAAAAGAATTAGCAGAAATTATGGAAGCGCGAATGCGCGAATTATTAGAATTAATTGATCATGAACTGATAAAATCGGGAAAAAAAGGCATTTTAGCAGGCGGAGTTATTTTCACAGGAGGAGGTTCTCTTGTAGAAGGCCTAATTCCTCTTGCCGATGAAGTGCTGCAGGTTGGAGCGTCCGTAGGGTTTCCAAAAGGCTTGTTGGGTATAGCCGATAAAATATCTTCCCCCGTATTTTCGACTGCCGTAGGTATGATTCATTACGGAGCTAAATACGGACAAGAAAAACAAAAAACATCAATGGGAAAAGGTATTTTATCAAAAATGAAGGGCTGGATTCAAGAAAATCTTTGATTTTTTTGAATCTGCCAAATAATATAAAGCGGAGGCAGTTATGCTAGCGTTTGAAGAAGAAGAGAAATCCCCGGCAATTATAAAAGTTGTCGGCGTTGGCGGCGCGGGAATGAACGCCGTAGAAAGAATGTTTAACCTGAATTTATCAGGCGTAGAAATTATCGCGATGAATACCGACGAGCAGGTCTTAAAAAAGAAGCCTGCCCATAAAAAAGTGCATCTTGGCACGAAAATGACAAGAGGCATGGGGGCGGGCGGCAGACCAGAAGTAGGAGCTCAGGCGGCTCTTGAAGACAGAGATAAAATTGTAAACGTCTTAAAAGGGGCCGACATGGTTTTTATTACCGCTGGTATGGGCGGGGGCACGGGAACGGGAGCTTCTCCTATAGTCGCCGAAGTAGCGAAAGAGATGAAGGCCCTTACGGTCGGGGTTGTCTCAATGCCATTTAAAAGCGAGGGTCGGCAGAAGTCAGAACTTGCCAAGAAGGGGCAGAATAATTTGCGCGAAAAGGTAGATACCTTAATTACGATTCCAAATGACGCTATTTTCAAGGTAATTGACAGAAATACGCCTATTAATCTGGCTTTTAAGGCCATTGACGACGTATTGGCCAAATCTGTAAAAGGAATAAGCGATATAATAAATTCTACGGGCGTCGTAAATGTCGATTTTGCGGATGTAAGAACGGTAATGAGTCAAAATGGAGACGCTGTAATAGGCGTAGGTTTTGGCGAAGGCGAAAGCAGAATTTCTGACGCCTTACAGCAGGCAATTCACCATCCTCTTTTAGAAGATAAACGTATCGACGGAGCTACAGCGGTACTAATCAATGTTGTGGGCGGCAATGATTTAACCATGTATGAATTAAATGAAATACAAGAAACAATTCATGAAATGGTCTCAAAAGAAGCGCATATGATAGTCGGATTTACCGAAGATCCGGGAAGAGAAGATCAGGTAAATATAACCGTAATAGCGACAGGGTTTGAAAGCGGCAGGCCAATGAGCATAGATAACGGCCTTTCTGCCGATTCTAAGAATAAAACAAGCGCTTCTTATTCAGATATTTATTCAAAGCCGAAATCGGCGGAAGAAAAAACAACCGAGCCTCAAATAAGGTTTTCTAAAAATAACTTAGACTATACCGCGCCCCAGCAGCAAGGGCTTAATTTTCCGAATGTTGAAACCGATTTAGAAAAACTGAATATACCCGCTTTTTTGAGAAAGAATAAATAGAATTTTTGGGGCGGTAAATGTTTACCGGAACTCTTTTTCTAACATATATCGCCGTTGTCTTGCTGTCTTCGGCGATAGTTCCTTTTTATGTAAAAATATTTTTTTTGTTTTTGCCTTTCTTCTTTTTTTATTTTTGGTATTTAAATTTTAATTGCGCCAGAAATTTTATTATAACCAGTTTTATATCAGGGCTTATAATCGGCGCATTGGCCGGTATTTTTTCGGCAAGAAGTTTTCAAAACGATAATCATATAATATTTGAGAATAAAATAATCAAGAATACCGGCGTTGTCTATCAATATTCAAATAAATCTATTGTAGTTAAAACTGAAGATTATCGCCTGCGTCTTTCGTCTCTGCCAGATAATATGCCAAAAATATTAAACGGTTTTGTCATATCTTTCGAGTGCTCTCCCAAAAAATACGATACTATTTCAACCTTCACAGCGTTAGAAATTTTACAGGGAATATACGGAATTTGTTATACGAAACAATTAGAACTGGTTTCAGAGCCTACCGGGTTTGAAAAATTAAGACTAAAGATTTATTCGCATATTGAAAACAGGTTAAATTCTCTTCCTGAAAATTCTCTGGCAAAAGGTTTTTTACTGGCCGATTCATCTTCGATAAATCCTAAAGAAATGGAGATCTTTCGTAAAATGGGCACGGCCCATCTTTTTTCGGCGTCAGGACTTCACCTTGGTCTTCTTTACGGATTATTCTTTCTTCCTTTTTCATTTTTTGGATACAAAAAAACGGGCGCCATATCTGGCCTTCTTATTTCGCTTTTATTTCTTATACTTTTAGACTTTAGAATATCTTTACTAAGGGCCTTTCTGTTCTTAAGCATTTATTTATTACTTAAAACAACAGACAGAAAGCCGCCCGCTTATTTGGCTCTTTTTTCGGCGGCTGTTTTTATCGAAATATTTTTCCCAAGGTCTTCTTTTTCGCCTTCTTTTATATTATCTTTCGGAATTACCGCCTCTATTTTATTTTTGTTTGAATATTTTAGAGAATATTTTCTAATAAAGAATCAATATTTAAAAGATCATCTTTCTTTATCGGTATCGGCTTTTTGCGGTTCTGTTTTTCTTTCTCTTTGGCTTTTTGATTATATTCATGCGCTTTCATTGCTTTATAATTTTTTATTGGTTCCTATATCGGGAATTTATCTGGCCTCTGTGATTTTTTCCCTTTTCTTGCCTTATATAGAATACCTGGTGAAAGCTTTAGACGAAATATTTCATTTTTTTTCATTTGCCCATAATTTTTTATGGAACAGCAGATTTCCTGAAATCAATTATTTATATACAGCGATTTGGGCCGTCTTGTTTTATATATGTCTTTGCGCGTTCATTTATTATGCATATAAAAAACAATTTTGGATTATTCGCAAACAAAACTTAATCTTATTTATTTTATTTATTTCATATTTTGGTCAATATTTTTTCTTTCAATATCCAAAAACGGCCGTCAAACCTTTTGCCCATGGAATCTTATATTTTGAAAACCGAAATCTTATCGCAATGGGTCAAAAGGCGTCTTATATCGCTGAAAACAGCGCGCAAAAAATATTTAATACTTCAGGCTTACCGGTTTGTAACGTGATCTCTGATTTGTCTTTGGCAAAAGAATCAAAAAAATATCTTGTAACGCCATGGGAAAATATTACAATCAAAGAAAATACATTTGATAAGGATTTTATAAGTTATAACAATCGCTGTTTTTTATTCTACGCGAAAATGAATCCCGAGAACTGGAAAAAAGATAAGTTTTCTTCATGTCAAAGTCTTTTTTTAATTCAATCAAAAAATGATAAAATAAATTTAGAAGAATGGTACGATTTTTTTATGCTCTTTGGTTTGAAGAATAAACCCAAACTCCTATCGTATAATAAATGGAATTATGATTGATGTTGGTCTCTATGATATTTATGAAGCATCGTTATGATGTTTATGATGCAAATGATCAATTTCAACAGTCGCAATACTAATATCGTCAATTAATGATTGAGCCTGCTTTGACAAATACCGCAAAAGAGTCGGTTGGTCGATAAATCCCATGCCCATAAGTACAAAACCTAATTTCTCTTTGGTTTGTTCTTGCTTTTCCAGGGCTCTGTTAAGTTCAGTTTCTGTAATAATGCCTTCTTTAACGAGAACTTCGCCTAATTTAAGTTTTTTTGGAGCGCTTTGGGTTTCTAGCCCGGCGTCTGCAAGTTTTTTTTGTTCTTCCAGAGTTTCTGCTAAACCATTTGGCTCAACAAAACCCATCTCAAGCAAAATAGCCCCAATAAGACCCCCGCGTTTTTTTTGTAGCTCCAGAGCTTTCGTCAATTGTTCTTCAGATACCAAACCCTTTTTGATTAGTAAATCGCCTAACTTGATCATCAATTATACCCTCGCTTAAAATATAAAAATTTTTCGTTTGATAAGCTGTAAAACTCTTTATTGTATTTTAATAAAAAAAGCGGCTTATGCCGCTTTTTTTATTAAAATATTTTATTTCCTGAATAGTTTAGTTTGCCGCGCTGGCGCCTGATTCAACTCTATCTTTTAAGTTTTCGGCGCGAACTCTGTAAACAATTTCACAGTTATGTTCTTCGTCATAAGTAATTTTAGCTATTTCGCCGCCCTTTACCAAGCCTTCAAATTCTTTAGTAATAGCGATACCTGTAGACTCGCCGCTGTCAGACCCTGAAGCGCCTGCAATTCTTGCGCCGACAAAAAGCTCGACAACTCTTTTTTGAGCGCTTAATAAAGCCGCCTCTTTTGCCTGTGTCTTTCTTTTTACCAGCCCTTTTGCGTCAGGCGCCGGCGCTCCAAGCGCGACTACCTGAAATGTGTCGTCATCAAGCCACCCCTCAGTAGTATAACTATCTCCGTCAAGCTGCGATTCTTGGGTACCGCCGCAGGCGCCTGAAAAAAGCATAAAGGCAGACAACATTACTGCCGTAAAAACCGTAATTAAAGTTTTTTTCATTTTGAACTCCTTTGTGTGGATGTAATCGCATTTAATGGTCTCAAAACCTTAAAAACTTCAATTACATCCCCTATATATGATGTATAAAAAATATGATTAGATTAGTCAACAATTTTTTCAAAAAAATTAACGTAGTAGACTAAAGACAAATGCCTTGACGCAATAATAATGAAACCGTAAACGATCGTATGAAATTTCTTTTAAGAAACCTATTTACATTATTTTTCTTTTTTGTCTTTTTTGTAATCTCGCAAGATTTATTAAATAGTCTTATAAATACCGAAAACGCGTCTGTATATAAATTAAGCTGGCAAAAATACGCAATTTATCTTGTTTATTTTTTTATATTATTTATGCTAAGCAGGCTGACCGTCGTTTCGTTTAAGAAAAAAACATGGCAAAGAGAATATGAAGAAGAGACAGATATAAAAATAGAACCTGAAAAAACATCAAAACCCGATAAACCCATTGACGTAATAAAACCAAAAACTGTCGAAAAAGAAGATGTCCCGAACGTCTCTAAGAAAAATAAATCAAAAAAAAGTAACAGCTTTTAACTTCTTATTTGTTTTAATTATAGAAGAAACATTCTAAGGAGTTGAAAATGTACAAGAAAATCACAATTTATTTAATATTTTTTTTAGCGTCTTTTTCTGTCTATGCAGAAGAACATGACAAAGAAAATAACGCTGAAAATGCAAAGAATATTGGAATCGCAGAAAAAGCCGAAGAAGAAAAAGAAGAAAAAGAAGAAAAGAGAAAAGATAACGGATATCTGTTTAGCGGCGTAAAAGCAAAAGGCGGCGGCGGAAGTTCTTTTATTTTTTACAGTTTTGGCCCTCATTTAAAATCAAATCTCTTTCTAGGAGCAAAAGGATATTTAAATCTAGGGAAAAATATAAGGTTAGGCGGCATGGGAGTGGGCATGACAAAATTCGGAACCCAAAAGAATGCATTAGGTTTCGGAGGTCTTTGGGCACAGTTTCTTTTAAGGTTTGATCCCTTAATCATTGGGCCCGGATTTATGATTGGCGCAGGCGGTCGTTCTGAGAATTCTGATATGGCTTCTGACGATGAAAGAAAAGAAGAAGGATTTTTTGCTGCGCATGTACATTTTGATATTGAACTTAGATTATTCAAAGCAATATCAATGAGCGTTACGACGGGCTATACGGCTCTGGCGTTCCCAGATAAATCAAAGAATAATTATGGCGCCAATGCGGGGTTTGCGTTTAATTTCGGCGTATTTTGAAAAAAGCAATAAACTTGATATAAAGTAGCTTTATTTTTTAGCAACAAGACTTCTAAGCTGAAGTTCCTTAAGTTGCTTTATATCTACCGAAGATGGAGCAAGGCTCATCATACACTGCCCCTTTTGAGTTTTGGGAAAGGCAATAACGTCTCTGATTGAAGAGAAACCCAGGGCAATCATTAAAAGCCTGTCAACCCCAAAAGCGATGCCTCCATGCGGGGGCGCGCCGTATTTTAGAGCTTCTAATAAAAACCCGAATTTCATCTGGGCTTCTTCGTCTTTAATATTTAGAAGGTTGAAAACGGCTTTTTGGGCCTTTTCTTTATGAATACGAATGCTTCCGCCGCCAATTTCAACGCCATTTAATACCATATCATAAGCGTTTGACCGTATTTTTAACGCAGCTTCCTTATCTTCTTTCGACAATGTTTCTTTTTTGCCGAGTTCCAGCAATTTCTCAAGGTCTTCTTCGACAACCGTAGTAAACGGATGGTGCAATGACGATAAGTTTTGCGTCTCTTTATCTAATTCAAACAGAGGAAAATCGACAATCCAAAGAGCGCTCCATTTGTTCGCGTCTATAAGATTAAACCGCTCGCCCATTTTCAAACGCAGCGCGCCAAGAGTGGCAAAAACAACATCGGATGTATCGGCGGCAAAAAAGATGATATCGCCTTTTTCGGCCTTTGTAAGCTCAATAAGTTTTTTTTGACTGTCTTCGGGAAGAAATTTTGTAACAACCGATTCTAACCCTTCTTCGCCGTATTTTATCCACGCAAGGCCCTTGGCTTTATAATCTTGCGAAACCCATTTTGTCAAATCGTCAATTTCTTTTCGTGAAAGAGCCGCGCCTCCCGGAACTCTAAGAGCCTTAACGCGTCCGCCGCTTTCTGAAACTTTTAAGAAAACCTGAAATTCTGTTGTTTTGGCCCATTCTCCGAGTTCTGTTAAAGGCATTTCAAATCGGGTATCAGGTCTGTCGGTACCGTAAGTTTCTACCGCTTCATGATACGATATTCGCGGAATATTTTCTGAAAGCTGCACGCTAAATACGTCATTTAAAGACGTTTTTATCATGTCTTCCATAAGGCGCATGAGCATTTCTGCGCTTATATAGCTCATCTCAAGGTCAATTTGCGTAAATTCAGGCTGTCTGTCTTTTCTTAAGTCTTCGTCTCTAAAACAGCGCGCTATTTGATAGTATTTTTCAACCTGACTAATCATTAAAATCTGTTTAAAAATCTGCGGAGACTGTGGCAGAGCGTAAAAATCGCCTGCGTTTAAACGGCTAGGCACCAGAAAGTCTCTTGCCCCTTCGGGAGTAGATTTATTTAATATGGGGGTCTCTACTTCCCAGAATTCTTTATTGTCTAGAAAATTACGAATAGACTTTATAAATAAATGCTTTTTTTCAAGAGCCTTCTGCATGGGAGCTCTTCTTAAATCAAGATAACGATATTTCAGGCGTATCTCTTCAGAAGCTTCGTCTTCGTGTTCGTCAAGAGTAACCGGAGAAGGCTTCGCCTTATTTAATACAATGAGGTTTTTAGCCAGCAGTTCGACTTCGCCCGTAGGCAGTTTGGGATTTACGGCGTCTTCGGCTCTGGCGCGCAGAGTTCCTTCTACAATAATAACGTCTTCTGCTCTTAGGGCATCGGCGTCTTGAAGAAGTTTTTCTCCCTCGGCTTTATCAAATACAACCTGTAGTATGCCCGATCGTTCCCTTAAATCAATAAAGATAACGCCGCCCTGATCGCGGTATCTGAAAACCCAACCGGCGATAACAAGCGTTTCGCTTGAAATATCTTTTTTTGAAAGTCTGCCGCACGCGGTTCTTCTTTCATAAAGTTCGTCAACTGCTTTGCTCATAGGTTTATTTTTTTCTTTAAGACAGAACGTCAATTTTTAACTAAATTAAGCCGCTCCCTTGCCATCGCGCCTATAACAATCAAAACGGCTCATAAATCGCAACCGCGCCCCCTTAATTCTCAGAATAAATTATGCCTATTTTAATAACAGAGGGCATCTCAAACAAAGAGCTTATTTTATTTTTTATTATAGGAATTTTTTCTCGTATATCTTCTTTTTCGGCCATAATTACGGCTTTAATTTGAAAGTGATCTGAATGTTTTTTTACGGATACATTTTCAATTTCGCTTTTTGAAATTTCAGCTTTGATTATTTCAAAAATTCTCGTCTGTCTTTCGCTAATGCGATATGTTTCTTGCATAAAATATCCCAAAGGCAGGGCAAGCGCGACTAAAAGCAAAAGCGATACAAATACGTTTCTTTTGGCTCTTTCGCTTACTTTGTCTGTAGATTCGGTAACGGGATGCACTCTTAGCCGCCAAAAAACAATACTGGCCGAAAAAGAAATTCCCACAAGGTTTGTTAAATAAAGAAGAAAAGAGCCTAAGGCAATCTTAAAATCAAGCCTTCCTAGACCGATGCCTACGACGCACAACGGCGGCATTAAAGCGACCGCGATGGCTACGCCAGATATCGAAGACGAAATATTCGGATTTATATAAGCGTATGCGCCTATGACGCCGCTGGCTAAGGCTACCAGAATATCAAACAAATTAGGATTCGTTCTCGCTAAAATTTCGCTGTTCATTTCTACACCGGGCGTAACAAAGGCTAGTAAAGAAGAAAAGGCTAGAACCAATAAAGTTCCAAAAAATAATGTAAATACAGAGCGCCATATCAGGCGTTTATCTCCCCAGATTGTTCCTAAGGCAAACCCTAAAATAGGCATCATAAGAGGCGCGATAAGCATGGCGCCTATAATAACGGCTGTCGAGCCTTGAAATAATCCGAATGTGGCGATCACGCACGAAGAAAAAAGAAGCGCTAAAAACTCGCGGCTTAAGCGCGCCGATCTTGAAATAGACTCGTAGGCATGAAGTTTTTCAATGCTTTTTTCTTTAAGATTCTGGTATGAATTGTAGAGCCTTCCTACCTTTCTAAAGACGCCGGTTTTTTTCTCTTCGGCATCTTCCAGGGACCAGTTATTTTTAAAAAACTGAAAAATAGCGGGCAGTTTTTCTTCTTCGTCTTGTTCAGGCTTTATATCTAATGCTTTAGACTTGGGAGCTCCCGTTAAAAAATGATACCATTTTTTAACAAATTTTTTTTGGATTTCTTCAGTACCTGTTTGTTCGTCTTGATTTTTAGTATCTTTTTTTTTCATGGTCGGTTTTCTTCTTTTACTTAATAATTTGAAATTCTGTTCTTCGGTTTAACGCGTCATAGTTTTCGCCCATTTTTAATATAACAGGATTTCTCTTTCCCTTGCCTTCGGTTTGAAGCCTTTCTGCCGTTATGCCGTTTTTTATGAGATAATTTTTTACCGCCTCTGCGCGCTGAAGGCTTAAGTTGTCGTTAAAATTCAAAGAGCCGTGCAGGTCGGTGTGCCCCAATATTTTAAGCTTTAAATTAGAGTTATTTTTCATAAAAGATACCAGAGCATTTAAATAATCGTAAGATTCAAGCTTTATTTTTGCCGAGTTATAATCAAAATAAATTGCTCTTGTTTGAAAATCTTTTTCTTTTTGAAATAAGTAAAAAGAATAAATATCAAAAAGACCCCTGCCGCCTTCGCGGTTTGACGATAAATAGTACCTTTGATCGATTCTTGATAAATAAATTTCGTTTTCTTTTGAGTTTATAACGCCGCCCAGATTTTCGGGAGCGCCAAAATCTCCGTTTTTAAATGGAACATAGTAGATATCCCATCCTCCCAATGAGTCTGGACGCATTGACGAAAAATAAAAACCATCCCCCGTTTCTGATTGAATCAGCGCCCTGTCAGAAAAGCCGGCATTAAACGGCTTTGGCATGAGAGCCGGTTTTTGAAAAGCGTTATTTTTAAATTCTGAAAATACAAGCCTGTTAATTTCTTGTCTGCCGAATACCATTTGATTGAAAAACAATATTGTATTGTCTAAGCTTAATGTGGGGGCTTTCTCATGATAAATCGAGTTTACATTACCGGGCAAAGGAATCGGCTTTTGCCATTTGCCGTCAATATTCAAAGACATATAGATATCGTAAGAAACGCGAATTTGCCCTTTGTCGTCTTTGGGCATTTCAAGACTTCCGTCTCTGTCTGAAGAAAAAAGCAAGATGTTGCCGTCTGACGAAATAAAAGGCGTTTCGTCGTTATAGGCCGAATTTAATTCTTTTAATTCTTCGGGCCGGCTCCACTTGCCGTTTTTATTATGGCTTATATATAAATCTTGATATTTTTTGCCTCTTTTTGAATTAAAGATCATATAGCCGCCGTCGGGCGATAACGCGGGCGACATTTCGCTCTCTGGCGTATTGACGGGTTCTTTTAAATTTATTAGATTTATTTCAGAGTTAAATTCTGCGCCATTTTTTTTCTCTTCGGCCCTTATCTCAAATGAAATAAAAAAAGATACAAACAGTATTATGACGAAGAAAATCTTTTGGCTGAATTTTAACGGCATATGCTATTTTTACTATTTTTCATATTCACATTTATATTTTATTAATTTTCAATTTAATAAGTTAAAATTCCAAACGACGAATTTCATTTTCGAAGTAATCTTTATGTTCATTGGCGAGGCCCTCTATATTTTCAATAAAACGTTTCAGTTTTTCGGCAATCTCGTGCGTCAACTTGCCTGACAAACCCGCGCCTATATATTCGGGCCGTTTAGATTCGCCGCCTTCAAGGCTGTGCCCCTGAAACGAAAGTCTGTATCTTTTAATCAGGTTTTCATTTTCTACGAAATACAACTCGCACAAACCTCCGTCAAAAAACCAGCGAGGGGTACCGTCTTTTTGAGCGGCTAAAATTTTCGATGTTACGTTGGTTAATTGAAGGGCTTTTAACTCTATGGCAAAATTGCTTTTCAAAGAATGTTCGATTAAGTCAAGACCCTTTTCAAATTTGCAGCCGATAAAGTCGCTGTTTACCCGCACAACCGTCAATACAACCGGGATTTTTTCATCTTCGACGATTAAATTACCCGAAAGAAGATCGTCTTTTAAAACCTTAACTTCCTGAGAGCCCTGTAAAAGAGCCATTCCCGTTGTAGATAAATTTATAACCGACATTTCAAGGGAACTTTGCGCGGGTACAAAACACACGTTTGACAGCGAAAAATCTTTAATTCGCGGATTCTTTCTTTTCAAATCGTCTTTGCTCATGGGTCTATAGATTTTAAGTTAAAATATATCGGTAATTAAGCGTCAAGAAAAAAATAAGATAATAATGGGAAAAAGAAAATAGCTTTTGTAAGAGATTTTGAAATCATCGGCAAAATGAAATTAAATAGAACCAACGATTTCTAGCAAAATAACCATCCCCGGCTGTTCAATAAAAGAGGCGATAAGCCGGGGCTACTGCGACAGCATGCTTTTGCCGCTATATGTAAACGGGTTCTAACGGGGTTGTGCAGAAACATACAAATCGCGCCTTTCGAGACCATTCAGGGGGTGCGGTAAATCAATGTTCTTCAAGCGTAGTCGAGAAGAATCATGGTTTTTTTACAAATCTTCTTAGGGCTACTGCTCTACGCATAGCAAAGGTAAGTTCATCATGTAACAATCATATGGCCCCATATACTCACTAATAGAATCTGTATTTAGGGAAGCGCCAATACCAATTGTACCAAATTGGGCTGCTGGCGCATTCCAATCGTTACAGTCATTGGGGCTTGTTGACCAATCAGAATTTAAGCCTGTCCAGTAACTGGGATAGTACATGCCGGTACCATCATTGGGCGCGAACCGGTTGGTTAAAGGGAAATTAAAAACCGCGTTGGTGTTAGTTGTGCCAATTACAGTACCGTCAGGTCTTTGATATTCTATATTTGGTAATAAAACCCAGTCTACTTGCGGGCTTGCCGCTCTTGCTGCACCGTCTACCAATAAAGCCTTATATTGTTTTGAAGTATCAGGGTTTAGCATAGAATTGTTACACTTTGTATCTGCGCCGCTTATACCGCCCAAATTGCCGTTATAAGTTTCGCCATACATATACGTTCCCGCTGTGTCTATTGTTGCGGTGACAAAAATTACAAAGGGGCCCGTGGGCGCAGGCGGCTCAGGCTCTACATATTTTTCGCTTAGAGGGTCAAGAGCGTTATCTCTGCTTACGTCTGCCGAACAAAACATAAATAAGCCCGAAATCGCGATTATAAAAAGTTTCTTAATGGTATTGTTTTTCATTGTATACTCCTTTGAAATAAAATTTTAAGACCCGCGTCATATTCTGGCGAAAAGCGGGTATGATGTACGGTTGTTTTTGATAAATACGGTAAAATCTTAAGGTTATCAGGCCCATTATAATTTTTTGCGTATGCGTTAAAAGACTTTCCCAGAATAAGCATGTCTAAAAAGACAATTGCATACGAAGCGACAAAAGCGACGCTCATAAGCTGCCTGGTTTTCGCCGCGCTTTCATAGGCAGAGAATTTTGAGTCAAAATTTTCTGTAGCGTTCATATAATCGTCTTTTTTGCCGGCATAATTAGACTGCGACCATATAAAAGCGCCCATGGCCGCCAGCCAAATTCCGCCGTAGGCCCAGCCCCTGTCTTGGTTCATATGCAGGTGTCCCCAGCCGGGCAAAAGAGCCGTGCGCCACAGAACCCCTGTTGAAACATAGGCTTTTTGAGAAATAAAGATATCGGCAAAAGCTAATAGATACGAGCCCGCAAAAACAAAACTCATAAGCCGGCGAGTACTTGCCGCATTTTGATATGCCGTAAATTTTGGGTCAAAATCTTCAGTTGCGTTCATATAATCGTCTTTTTTGCCTGCAAAATTAGACTGCGACCATATAAAAGCGCCCGTGGCCGCCAGCCAAACTCCGCCGTAGGCCCAGCCCCTGTCTTGGTTCATATACAAATGACCCAAGCCTGGCAAAAGAACCGTGCGCCAGAGCATACCATAGTGAGCCTTTACACCGGCAGGCGTAGGTTTTTCAACCGTTTCTGCTTCTGGTTCTGGTTCTGGTTCGATATCGTCTTGCCCGTCTTTATATTTGCTGGTAAGCCTGCTTACCATGTTGCGGGCCGCTTCAGGAAAGTCGTTTTTATTAGAGATCGTAACATCTTGGGCCTTTTCATATTGCTGCGAAACGACATCTAATATTTTACCGCTTACAGAAAATTCGCCAAAAGCTCCCGAAGCCTTGCCTATAAGCATTTTCTCGCACTCAAGAGCGTTACCAAGATCGATAATACATTGCTCGGTATTGCATGAGCCAGAGCCGACGCCTTGTTTTTTGGCCTCCATAGCCATCATGTTTTCAATTTGATCGTTGCTTATTACTTCAAAAAGACCGGTATTGATAAGAGCGTTTCTTACTTTTTCAGTAAGATATGCGGCCTCTTCTTTGCTTATACCGCCGCCATATTCAAAGGGCATCACCGCAATGCGCTTTTTATCTACCGAATAAATTGAAGAACTAAAAACTAACGCGATTGCGCCAAATATGATTAATTTTGCTATTTTTTTCACCGCACCCCCAATTATAAATAAATCGTTATAGATCAGAAATACAATGTACCTTTATGCTGTCAACATTTTTTATTAAGTCAAGACCCTTTTCAAATTTGCATCCTATAAAATCGCTAAGTCAGGCTATTGTCTGTAGTTCGCGGCTTTTTTTTAGAAAACTTTATTCAATGGTATGAAACGGGCAAATAAGAAAAACCACGGGATCCAGTTCTCTCACAATAATCATTCCCGCTTTCCCGCTGATATAATATGTTTTCGCGATAATCTTAAAATCTCGTTAAACTCTTCTTTTGGTATATGAACCGCGCCGAATCGTTCTAGGTTCTCAGTATAAACCTGACAGTCGATAAGGTAAAAGCCGGCTTTTTTCGCAAATGAAATAAGAGCGAAAAGAGCCGTTTTTGACGCGTTCGGTATTTTGTAAAACATTGATTCTGCGAAAAATATTTTTCCTAAAGAGACGCCGTAAACGCCGCCCGCTAATTTATCGTCATGCCAGGCTTCAAAAGAATGGGCATGGCCCAATTCGTGCAGTTTGACATAGGCTTTTATCATGTCTTTATTTATCCATGTGTCTTCTCTGTTTTCGGCACAGCCTTTGATTACCGCATTAAAGGCTGTATCGATTTTTATTTGAAAAATATTTTTTTTTATAATTTTTTTAAGGCTCTTGCTTATATGGGCCTCATCGGGGAACAAAACAAAGCGCGGATGCGTGTAAAACCAAAGCGGCGGATCTTTTTCATACCAGGGAAAAATTCCCAGAGAATAAGCCTTAAGAAGTCTTTCAACCGAAAGGTCGCCGCCAAAGGCTAAAAATCCGTCTTCGTCTGCTTCTTCAACCGGCGGAAATTCAATTTCGTCGTTTAAGAAGTACGCCGCCATAAATTATATTTTATTTAAGATCTCAATTTCGTCTTTATCCAGAAGTCTTTTATTTTGACTGACAAAGTTTTCATATTTTTCGCTGCTGATTCCTTTTTTAGCCAGAAGCGTTCCCATTATTTTTACGGCGATAACCGATATACCCGTTTTCTTAAACAAGCCGATGTTCTTTTTTATGATTTTTTCGGCCGCATCTTCGTTATTGTTTAAGTATTCAATTATCGCCTGCGTATTAAAATAAAGCTCTTCAGAGAAGAAAGAATCTCTGTTTATTTTATCAAAGGTTTCTTTAGATTTCTTTATGTTTTCTTTGCCTTTAAGAAGCAAAAAGCTCCACGCTATGTTATTTAAATAATACTCGTTTTCGGCTTCGCCGGGCTTGCTGTTTTCATAAAGAGCATAAAAATGATTGAGCGCTTTTTCAAATTCGCCTTTTTTCAGGTAAAGTATTCCCAGAGCGTTTTTAACCGTATTAATATTTTCAATTTCTTCTTTGCGATCTAGAAAATATTTTTCGGCCGCTTCATAAAGTTTTTCGGCTATAAGGTTTTCAAACTTTCCTTCTATGTTCGCCAAAAGACACGAATCAATAATTTCTTTCGGCGAAATTAAAAGTCTCGCGACAGTAAGCCCGTCGTTTGGCAGTATGATATTAAATATTTTAATTTTTTTCGGCACCAGATTTGTCATGACTAAGGCAAGGTTGCAAACGCCGAATATAAAAGGAAACTGAAATGTTGTTTTATTAAACCCATACAATTTATAATAATAGTAAACAGCGCCAAGGGCCAAAAGGTTAAAAAACATGCCGCCAAAAATATAGAAAAATATTCTCAGTTTTAAAAGTTTTGATTTATCGTAACCTCCGCGAACCAGACCCGAGTCGATATTCTCGCGCAGTACCAGATGAAGACCTTTTTTCAATTTATAGTGCCAAAGCTGACGGCCCCTTCCCAAAGAAAATAGCCATGCCTTGCCGCCGGTAAGTTTTAATAGGGTAAAATGCCCAAGCTCGTGAATAAAAACGGCCGCGCGAAACATGGTAAACGCCATCAATATATGAAGCAGTAAATAAGTATTTTGCTCATAAAAATTAAATACATAAATTGACGCTATAGAAACCCATATTAAAGCCTCGTACCAGGGCAAAAAACTATTTATTATCCATAAAATTTTTTTCATTAAAATATACTTGTCATTCTAAGACGCTTTGTAAATCATATTTCTGTATTTTTTTATGTATGCGGCGCGGCTTCGCCGCGCCGCATACATAAAAAAATACATTTTAAAACACTATGTCTGAAGAATTAAAATACTATATATCTTTAGGGGCCGGCGAACATCAAAAACCTCTAATTGAAGCGGCAAAGAAAAAAGGCTTCTTAATTATAGGTGTAGATAAAAATATTAACGCGCCCGCCCTGGGTTTGTGCGATTTAGTCATCGAAGAATCTATTACAAATTACCGAAAAATTTCCTATAAGATTGGCACAAGCCTAATTGACGGAAAAATTATCGGCGGATTTTCTGCCAGCTACGGCAAAGCGCTCTTAAGCTGGGCATTTATATGCGAAAGATATAGTTTGATTGGCCTAAGCCGAACGCAATTAGAAATAATATTAGACAAACTATACGTTAGAAAACGATTGAAACAGGCCGAACCCATACATCCCGATTTTTATCAGCCCGATTTTTCATACTATACGCCTTTAGGCATTCGAAAAGCGAATCTGGATGCCATGGGATATCCCGCTATCATAAAAACAAGACACGGCTTTGCAAAAAAAAATATATTTAGAGTAGAAAATTTTGCAGAAATAAAAAGCATTTTAACAAAAAAATTTTTATCTGAAAAAAATATTCCAAATCAGGAATTGTTGATTGAAAAATTTATTGAAGGCGACGAAATAACGGTAACGGGGCTGGTTCAAAATTTTAATTTTCAAATTATCTGCGTTTCAGATAAAATAACGTCTGATTCGGCTCCGTATATTGAAACGGAGCATCGGTTTCCTTCAAAATACACAAATCAAAAAAAAATTATTGAAGAAATTCATCAAAAGCTCGTAGATATTCTTGGTGTTTCAGATTCTCCTCTTGTCAGCGAATGGAAAATTAAAAATGGGGAATTTTATCTTATTGAAATAAGCCCGCAAATTCCCGGCGAATTTCTGGGAAGTTTTTTAATACCGAAAGGGTTAAATTACGATTTTTTTAAGAATCTTGTAAAGCTGACAATCGGCGAAAATATAGAACCGGTAAAAATTCCCTCGAAACCCAATAAAGTCGCCGTCAAATATTTCATAAACAAACCCTCGCCCGACGAATGGAACTCGTTAAAAGAAAAGGCCCTATTCTCTCTGGTGTTAAACGAAAATATATCAGAAAATCCGCAAAATAATAACGAAAGATACGGCGTAATGGGTTTCGTTGAAAAAGGCGAAAAAATTAAATTGAATCAGTAATGAAAAAAAAAATATTTTTTGTATTTATTTTTGCTTTGTCGCAAAATAATTCATTAAAAGCTTCGGCTTTTCAGGAGCTTAGAACCGCTTATACTATGGACGAAAATCATGTGGGTCTTGATGTAACTCAAAAGTTTTTCTATTCGGGAAAAAATTATTATTCTTTTGTGCGCGAGCATGAGATTCTTTTGCCTCTTTCAAACGAAACAGAATTAGGAATCAATTACGCTTATTTAGATCAGGTAAAGCCCGCGTTTAATGTTTCAAGAACGGGCGATATAAAGGTTCATTTAAATTATAAAACAGATCTATTAAAAAAAATTCTTGATACAAATTTTTTTATACAGTATAACAGCGGCAGCGGGCCCGAATATACTGAATTCAATACGCACCCTATGGAATCTTACGGATTTCCCGAACTTCGGTACGGATTTATTTTTTTCAGAAAATTTTCATATTTTTCGCTTCACTTTAATTTGTTTTACGTATTCAGGCAAGAAAAGATTGTTGAAAACGAAGACGGCACGCTCACAAGCGAAAAAGAGGTCAACGTCATGAAGGGTATAACGCTGAATATTTTTAGAAAGTACGCCTACAAAAGAGTCTTCGGATTTAACTATACAAATGAAAAAAATTTTTTTTACTATAAAAATTTAAAAAACGACAATCTGGAGTATCTTCTTGCGCTAAACACAGATCTGGCGTATCCGTTTATACCTTTTATTGAGTTTACGTTTAATCATGATTTTCAAATTGAACAGCGCAAAGATAATTACTATGAATATGCCCCCGGCTCGGGATATTTCAGATCGCAGTTTATAGGCGGAATTAAATCTTTATTTGCCGAAGAAAAATTTATCGTTAAAACGGCTTTTGTTGTTCCTTTAGGCGAAATGAAAAATGTTTATAAGTGGGGGCTTACTCTGGGAGTCTTTCTCGAATTCTAAGAAAATTCTTTTAAATTTTCAAGCTCTACGGAGTCTATTAAATCTTCAATAGAAGGAGGAAAGGCCTGCTCTAAATAAATTTCTGCCAGAATTTCAAATCGGTCATCGACAGGATTATTTCGCCTCTCATTAATTACCCGATGTCTTTCAATTAGAAAATGAACGGTGCCGTCTTCTAAGGTATGCGGTATTTTGTTCTTATTTAAAAACCTGACGCACCAGTTTATGTTATAGGTTACATGGTCGCCTAATATTTCAAGCGAAGGCAAAGTAGGCTCATTTTTTAAAAGAACTTCATTTATATATAAAGCTTTTTTGACTTTTTCGGGATTTTCGCCCATTCCCTCTTGAAAGGCCATCGAAGCCGCTTCATACATATTCATCATAGAATTATAATGATCTAATATATAGGTTAAATGTTTCGGGAACTGGTTCATAACCTGAATAACGTCAATTGGTTCGTCTTTTTTCTTGAAAAATTCAAAAATTTCTTTTTGACTATCGTTTTTTGGCTCTGGATCAAAAAGCTCTATATATAAGTATTTAATTTCGTTTGCAAAGCGGCTTTCTTTTGGTATATAATATTCAATCGTGACTGGCTCAATATAGTTGTTTATTTCGTCTTTTCCCTCAACGGCGGGCGCCGCAGATAAAGATTTTAATTTAGATATATTTTCGGTAAGTACCTTTTTACCTTGTATTCGGGTACGCTGTCTTTGCATCTGGTTGACGGCTGTTTTTGTTAATACGTCTAAATATCCCATTGTTTTTATTATCGGATAATTAACAGTTTATTCATGAAGATTGCCCGCAAACCATTGCGCCGTATTTATTTTGCGTTTTTTCTCGCGGAAAAATAGCGTTATAATTTATACGGTTACTCTTCTTTGCATAACAGATAAGTTAAGAGCTGCTCGGCAACGGCTAAGTTTGTGCCTTTTACGATAGGCTCTCTAGGAATTTTTAATATATCGTCAATGTATTTGGGAACGGCCAGTACCGAAAAGTGAGTATCAGCGTTATAAAACGAGAGATCATTTAACTTTAAATTAGCAATTCTTTCTTTAATTTGTTTTCTGTTAATATCTAAAACATCGGTTTGGTTGCTTGCCGCCGCAAAACCCCACATTGTTCCGTATAGAGGCACATAATTAAACATGGGCCTTACGTGTTTAAAAATAGTTTTTAAAGTATAATGTATTCTGCCGAATATATTGGGTCTTGAAACAGGCGATTCAATATGCAGGCTTAGAACCCCTCTTTCTGTAAGCTTCTCAGATACCATCGTATAAAATTCTTTTGTATAAAGAGCAGTAGAGGGTCCAAAGGGATCGGTAAGATCTAAAAAGATTTGATCAAATCTTTCGTTAGTATTTTCTATGTACTTGATGCCGTCTTCAAAACGCAGTTCCAGTTTTTCAGATTCAAAGGCCCCGTTTGAGATAGAGGGAATATATGCCTTTGAGGCCTCTACGACATCTTCGTCAAGTTCTACCATAACGACTTTTTTTATGGTAGAATATTTAAGAAGTTCTTCTGCGGCCCCGCCGTCGCCGCCGCCTATCACAAGAGCAGTTTCAGGCCCGTTTAACGCTATACCGGGCACATGGGCCAGAATTTCATGATATAAATACTCGTCTTTTTCAGATGTTTGAAAAATTCCGTCAAGTCTTAACACTTTGCCAAAAGCGGGAAATTCATGTATCTCAAGCTTTTGATAGGGGGTCTGTTTTTCAAAGAGTTTTTTGCCGGTCTTAAAGTAATAGCCCATATCATAGTTTAAGGGCTCAACTAAATATTCTGTTAATTTTTTTAGTTTTTTCTCGTTATTCATTAATAGTCAGCTTTTTTTTATGATTTCAGCCGAAAAGCATTAATTAAAGAAAATCTGCTTCGACGATGGCCCCGTAATAACGAGAATAACCCGCTTTTCTATTATTTTATATATGACAAATGAATATTTATAATATATACTAATGATAAAGAAAGGCGATTGTCAGCAAAATCATACACCCTTTCTCATAGGAGGCAACATATGAGCGAAACAGTAAAGGTTATTATAGAAGGCAAAGAAGTTGAACTGCCTGTTATTACCGGCAGCGAAGGCGAAAAAGCTCTTGATATTTCAAAACTCAGGGGTCAGACAGGGTATATAACCTTAGATCACGGTTTTGTAAATACCGGTTCGTGTAAAAGTAAAATCACATACTTAAACGGCGAAGAAGGAATTCTTATGTATAGAGGGTATCCTATCGAACAATTAGCCGAAAAATCGACTTTTTTAGAGGTTGCCTACCTTTTAATTTACGGCGAACTTCCCACAAAAACGCAATTTGAAGAATTTGTAAATATTATAACCCACCATACAATGATTCATGAAGATCTAAAAAGATTGTATGACGGTTTTCGAAAAGATTCTCATCCGATGGCAATTTTAAGCTCAATGATATGCACCTTATCGGGTTATTATGCAGAATCAATGGAACCTACAAACCCACGCCATCAAGAGATTTCAATTCATCGCCTGATGGCGAAAACCCCTACAATAGCTGCCTATTCATTTAAAAAGTCAATTGGCCAGCCGTTTATATATCCGAATAACTCTCTTAGCTATGTGGGCAATTTCTTAAACATGATGTTTTCGGTGCCTACCGAGAAATACGAAGTGGATCCTGTTGTTGAACACGCTTTAGATTTGCTCTTAATTCTTCATGCCGATCACGAACAAAACTGCTCAGCCTCTACGGTGCGTCTTGTAGGCTCAAGTCACGCGAATATATATGTTTCAGTCGCCAGCGGCATTAACGCTCTGTGGGGTCCTTTGCATGGCGGGGCAAACCAGGCGGTTATTGAAATGCTTAAGCAAATTCACGAAGAAGGCGGTAATGTTGAGAAGTTTGTAGAAAAAGCGAAAGATAAAACATCGGGTTTTCGCCTGATGGGTTTCGGGCACCGGGTTTATAAAAATTTTGACCCGCGGGCCGTTATCATAAAGAAAGCGGCCGACGACGTTCTTAATAAATTAAAAATTGACGACCCATTATTAGATATCGCTAAAAAACTCGAAGAGATTGCTCTTTCTGACGAATACTTTCTTGAAAAAAAGTTATATCCGAATGTAGATTTCTATTCGGGTATTATTTACAAAGCTCTTCGAATACCCATTGAAATGTTTACCGTCATGTTTGCCTTGGGCCGAATGCCCGGATGGATTGCCCAATGGAAAGAAATGATTGAAGACAACGAAACAAAAATAGGAAGACCAAGACAAATTTTTACCGGCGCCGTGAAAAGAGATTTTATCTCGATAGATAAAAGATAAAAACCGCTTAAAAAACTCTCTTCTTTATGTTTCTTTTTGGCTAGGTTATAAATATTGTTTACGCAATGTTTGCTTGCCTATTTACATACTTTGTAAATTAATATGGAAAAACCAAAAGAACAAAATAACAATAATAATCAAATACAAATTTTAATTATTGAAGATGATTTGGCCCATGCAGGCAATTATAAAAAGGCTCTAGAAAAGAATAATTATAATTTACTCTTTGCAAAAAACGCAGAAGAGGCATTGGCTTTATTAAAGAATACTCAAAATCTGGCCCTGATTGTTACAGATGTGCAGTTGCCAGATATTGACGGTTTTGCGTTAAGCGAAAGAATTCGAAAAAATAAAATCTTTCAAGATGTTCCCATTTTGTTTATAAGCGGCATCTTCACAAGCGAGAAAGACATATTTCAAGGCTATGAATTAGGGGCCTTTGATTATCTGATAAAACCCGTGAATTTTTCAATTTTAAAGGCAAAAGTAAAAGCATATGCAGATATTTACTCAAAAGTAAAGAATCTTGAAAAAGCAAAACAAGATTTAGAGAATTCAAACAAAGAGCTTAAAATTTCAATAGATAAAATAATTCAAGAAAATAAAGCGCTGAACGATAAATTTCACGAAAACTGGGATAAGCTTAAAAACCTTTTATAGTTAAAAGACTTGTCAACGGGTCAAATTTGTTAAAAATATCCTAACCTTCTGGGCAGAGCGCAAAGAATCTGTCCTGCAATCCATAGGAGGATGCATGAGTACTACAGAATTAAGAGAATATGAGCTTATTGCTGTTTTAAACGGCAAAAGCGCAGAAAATATCGCCAAAGGTAAAACCGATATTCAAAGCAATTTTTCAAAAAGAAAAGTTGATATTATCGACGAAAAAGACTGGGGAACAAAAAAGCTTTTTCATCTTGCAGATAAAGAGACTGAAGGCTCTTTTCAATATTACAAGTTTAAGGCCGACCCTCAGACAATTGCCCAAATAAACTCTGATTTAAGAGTTAACCAGTCGGTTTTAAAATCAATGCTTAAAAAGCTGGGTTAAGACAATGGCAAATGATATAAATCGCGTGGTATTGGTCGGGCGCCTTACCCGCGATCCTGAATTAAAGTCAACAAATACGGGAAACTACTTTTGCCGGTTTACGCTGGCGTCAAACAGGTCTTTTTATAAAAAAGAGGGCGATAATCGCGAACTTAAAGAAGAAGTCGGTTTTTTTGACTGTGTCGCATGGGGAAAGCTTGCTGAAATTATTAGTAAATATCTTCAGAAAGGCCGCAGACTTGGCGTAGACGGTTCTCTGAGGTTCAGTTCATGGGAAAATACCGAAGGCAAAAAACAAAGTAAGGTAGAAGTTTTTGTCGAAAATTTTCAATTTTTAGACGCAAAAGGCGAAGGGTCCTCTACAGGCTCGCCTTCTCAATCTTCTTCTGTCGATGATTTGTCGAGTGAAAGCGCGTTTCCTTCATCTGGCGGCAGCGACGCAGATCTTGACGATATTCCGTTTTAACAACCATATAATTTAAATAAATAAAATAGAAATTGAAATTTTATAATTAGGAGAAAAAAATGTCAGAAATATTAGAAAACAAAGAAACCGAAAATCAACCTCAAGGATATCAGGGCGAAAGAAAGTTTGAAAACAAAAGAGACGGCGACAGACCTAGGGGCGACGATAGGTCTAGAGGCGACGATAGGTCAAGAGGCGACGATAGGTCAAGAGGCGACGATAGAAGACAAAAAGGAGGCTCTAAGTTTAGAAAAAGAGTTTGCCGTTTTTGCTATGACACTAAACTTGAAATAGATTATAAGAATACCGATATATTAATTCGTTTTGTATCGAATAAAGGAAAAATTCTGCCCAGACGATTGTCGGGTAACTGCGCCAAGCATCAAAGACATGTCGCAAAATCGATAAAACAATCCAGAATGGCGGGGCTTCTACCTTTTTCTGTTCAATAGTTATGGTTGAATTACTTTTAAGTTTTCCGGCCGATATTTTTTGGGGGCTGATTGTCGCATGGACCCTGTCTGAAAATCAAAAAAAATTGATATTTTGGATATTCTTAGCGGTCGTCTTGACAATAGGCTTTTTTTTGCCCCAGCCGGTTAATTTATTTTTTTGGCTGCCGGGAGGCGCGGCAGTCATATTGATGGGCGTTACGTTCTTTCTGGTTTTTAAAAGTCAAAAAGGAATGATTTCCAAAAAAACGGCTCAAAAACTGCCTACAAGAGACGAAATTCAAAAGTCATTTGACGGTATTGAAGACTTAGATCAAAAAAAAGAAAAATATTTTGTGTTTATTAAAAAGATAAAAAATTATTATCAAAAAATTCATCAGAAGACAACCGAACAAAATACAAATTTTTTAATACTTCTTTTCTTGTCTTCATTTGCGCTGAATTTTTTAGTTTTAATGTATATGTATTACAGCGGCGATATAGTTTCTAACTATCTGCAAGATTCTTTCAAGCCATTCGCCGAATTTTACAAGTCTATGGGAATTTCGGTAGAAGAAGTAATCGCTCAGTTAAAAAGATTTTCTCCTGCGATAATATTTTTACAAAACGCCATTTCGTTATTTTTTCTCTTTACTTTAATTAGAAAAATTTACGAATATAAAAAGAAAGAAACGCTTTTTCTAGGAAGGCTTTCTTTCTTTAAGATGCCCGATAATATCATCTGGCTTTTTATTTTATCAGGGGGGGTTCTTGCGCTTTCGTATATAACGCAAATTCCTGATAATATTTTAATGGTTTTTGAAAACCTGACGGCTATTATATCGATAATGTATGTATTTCAGGGGCTGGGCACAATATGGATTTTTTGTAGAGTTCGTTTTTTGCCTCTTCAGTGGATAATTTTATCTGCGTTTATAACTTCTATGTTATGGCCAGGATTTCTCTTTTTTTACATTATAATGTCTTTTTTTTGGGGTTTAGGCGAGTTCTGGTTTTCATTTAGAAAAAGGGCTTTACATCCCCGAATTGAATCGAATTGAGTAAAAATTTATATATTAAGGAAGCTTATAAAATGAAAGTAATATTGAAAAAAGATGTCGCTAACTTAGGCAGAGCGGGCGATATAAAAGACGTAAAAGACGGATATGCCAGAAATTTTCTGCTGCCAAACGGCTTGGTCATGAGCGCTACGGCCCGTTCAGAAAAAGAAAAAGCCTATCTTGAAAAAGTTCAAAAAATAAAAATTCAAAAACGCAAAAAAACCGCCGAAGAAAGCGCCGCTGCCATCAAGGGAAAAGAAATTACAATGGTAATGAAAACCAGCCAGGCAGGAAAGCTATTCGGGGCCATTACAAATATACATATTCAAAAAGAGCTTGAAAAAGAGGGTTTTTCTATAGATAAAAAACTCATTCATATTGACGAGCCCATCAAAAATCTGGGGTTTTACAAAGCGGTATTAAAACTACACGAAGGCATTTCTACAGAAATTTCAATTAAAGTTCAAGACGAAAATGGTAATACCGAGCCTTTAAAAGAAGAAACAGAAGATAAAGAAGAAAAGTATGAAGCCGCTTCATATGAAGAATCAGCGGCAGAACCCTCGGCTTCAGAAGAACCAGAGGCTGAACCAGAAGCTGAAATTAAAGCTGAAGAAGTCGAAGCCGAAGATTCTGAAGCTTCTCAAGTTAAAGAAGAAAATAACGCTTGATAGAAAAAATAATCTAAGATGAGCCTATATGACGAAGAATCAGAGCAGATAGTTATCGGCTCGATTCTTCAGTCTCCCGATATATTTGGCGATATAAGCCAGATTTTACGGGCCGAAGATTTCTATGTTGAAAAACACCGAATAATTTTTCAGTGTATATCTGAAGAAGTCGACGAACAAAATACGCCTGATTCTCTATTTGTAATTTCATCTTTAAAAAAAAACAATAATCTCGAAAAGGCCGGCAATAGAGCGTATATTATTCATGTCGCTGATATGGGCAGCTCTATCGGCTTTAAAAATCACGCCGAAAGGGTAAAAGAATTTTCTCTGAGAAGAAATCTGTTATTGCAGCTTAAAGAGCTCGAAAAAAAGACAACCGACAGCTCGGCTAAATTTGAAGAACTTCTATCTGATTCAGAAAAAGCGATTTTTAAGATTTCTGATCGTTTTGTTCAAGACAGCGTTGTTCATATTAAAAAAATCAAAGACGAATTTACCGAGTTTCTTGAAAGGGTTCGCGATACCGAAGGCGGTATTACCGGAATTGCCACTCATTTTAAAAAATTTGATTCTATTACTTCGGGCCTCAAGGGAGGGCAGTTATTAATTCTTGCCGCTAGACCAGGGGTGGGCAAAACCACATTTGCCTTAAATATAGCGCAGAATATAGCCATACGCTCAAAATATCCCGTTTTGATTTTTTCTTTAGAGATGACAAGACTTGAGCTTCTTTTGCGGATGGTTTGCGCCGAGGCTCACCTGTCTTCTGAAAAAATTCAAAAAGGATACATACAAAAAAGAGAATGGCAGCTGATATCAAACTCTGTAAGCTCTCTTTATTCGGCAGATATCTTCTTAGACGACAGCCCCGGCTTAAACACATGGGAATTCAAACAAAGATCGAGAAGACTGGCCATGCAGCTTCAAAAACAGAATAAAAAATTGGGCCTTATCGTGGTAGATTACCTGCAGCTTATGACAGAATCTACCAGACTTGTTGAAAGCAGACAAATGGAGGTTTCACGCATATCAAGGGCGTTAAAACTAATCGCCAAAGAGCTTGACACGCCCGTACTGGCTCTATCGCAGATGAACAGATCCATTGAACAAAGAGGAAAAGATCCCCGGCCGCAACTTTCTGATTTAAGAGAATCGGGAGCCATAGAACAAGACGCCGATATCGTTATGTTTATTCACAGAGAAGAAATGTATAATCTCGATATTGAAGAAACCAAGAAAAATCAGGCAGAGATCATTATCGCAAAACACAGAGCGGGCCCTACTGACTCTTTTAAGCTGGCGTTCTTAAAAGATAAAAGCATTTTCATGGATATGGAAATCAGAGAAGAACCCGGAGAGCCGGTTCATTATTAAAAAATATTTTCTTATTATCTGTTTCTTTCTTTAGAAAATTTTTTATAGAACTTAAACAAGCGTTCTCTTAGCGCGAAGACGCCTTCTTTTGTTATGGAGTTTCCCCAGACTGCTTCAGGGTATTTTTTTGAAAGTCTTTCTCTATCGTCCGTGAAAACAAGATCGCTTTTATTAAAAAAAAGAATTCGCGGTTTATCGTCTACTTTCAGCTTTTTAAGCTCTTCTTTAACTACTTCAAGCTCTTCGCCAAGACGGGGGCTTGAAGCGTCGGCTACAATAATGATAGCGTCGGTGTATACGATTTCTTCAAGAGTCGAATGAAAAGCCGCCACCAAAGACGCCGGTAAGTTTCTGATAAATCCGACGGTATCGGTAACCACAGAATAAGCGGGCAGGCGCTTAATTTCTCCCAAATAGACTTTTCTTGAAAATGAATCAAGAGTGGCAAAAAGTCTGTCTTCGGCAAATAATTTTTTAGGCGAAGAACTTAGACTGTTTACAAGACTGGTCTTCCCCGCGTTTGTATAACCCACCAGGGCAAATGTCGCGATATTCCGGTTTTTTCTGGCGTTGGTTCTGTGTTTTGATACGGCTTTTAATTCTTTTTTAATTTTTTGTATTCGCGTTCGAATATGACGGCGGTCGGTTTCAAGCATACTTTCGCCCGGGCCCCTTGTTCCTATACCGCCCCCGAGACGCGAAAGTACCCCGCCAAGGCCTTTTAATCGGGGCAGAATATAAGTAAGCTGGGCCAGCTCAACCTGCAATGCAGCCTCTTTTGTAGAGGCTCTCATGGCAAATATATCGAGAATAAGTTCGATGCGGCCTATCACTCGAACCTTAAATCTTTCTTCAAGATTTTTTAATTGAACCGGTCTTAACGCCGCGTCGATGATCAGTAAATTATAATTATATTCTTTAATATTATTTTCAATGATTTCGATAATTCCCTTACTGAAAAACGCCGCCGGATCAAGGTTTGGCGCGCGAAAAAAAAGATCTTGCATGTGGGCGATTCCCGCAGTGTCAGATAAAAGATAAAGTTCGCGAAGAGATTCTTCTTGAACCTCTTTGTTAAGATAATAACTTGAACCATACTGGCCTATTAAAAGAGCGTTATAGTTTTCGGCAGACGAAATGGTCAGCTTATGTTGAATTAAAGATGATGCGTCCATTTAGCCGATTATTTGCAGTTCTTTTCTCATCCTTTTTTTTTCAAATTAAAGCGCATTTTCTTGCCCGGAATTATAAAATTATTGGCGAACCATCCGCTATTAGCTTCAACGGCATATTTCGCTTTTGTGGTAGATGTTATGATTCTATCGTCAAACGGTTCCATCTTGTATATTTCTAGTATATACATATTCTCGTCGATAAAGGCAATAGAAAGAGGAATTTTTGTGTTTCTCATCCAGAAAGAAAGTAAATCGGGTTTTTCAAAAATAAAAATCATTCCCTCGTTTTCTTTAAGCTTCTTTCGAAACATTAATCCCCGCGCTCTTTCTTTTTCTGTTTTCGCGACCTCGCAAAAAAGAAGGGCTTCGGTTTTTTTTGCGGTTTCAAAATAAACGGTAACTTTGTCAAGATTTTGATCTTTTCTGTTTTCCTGTGAATTCTTTTGTGATAGAATCTGCTGATTTGCCAATAAGATTAGGGTTAAAAAAATTGCGGCATTTCGCAAAATCTTAAATAATTTCAATATCATAACTATTCCCATTCAATGGTAGCGGGAGGCTTTGACGAAATATCATAGACAACCCTGTTGATTCCCGAAACTTCATTGATAATACGATTTGACGTTTTACCCAGAAAAGCGTGGGGAAGTTTCGCGAAATCGGCGGTCATTCCGTCGTGGCTCTCAACAACTCTTAAAGCCGCCACATTTTCATAAGTTCTGTTATCGCCCATAACTCCGACCGATTTAACCGGCAGTAAAACCACAAAAGCCTGCCATACTTTTGCGTATAAGCCCGTTGTTTTAAGTTCGTCAAGCAAAATTGTATCGGCCTTTCTTAAGAGCTCAAGCCTTTCTTT
>JAOUOT010000025.1 GCA_029880265.1 Spirochaetia bacterium
AATTTATCAAGCGTCTTTAGTTTTTCTTCGTTTTCTTTTTCTTTTGTTAAGTCTTTTGCTATGGTTAGAAACGCGGCGGCTTTTCCTTTATTGTCTTTTATTACCTTTATGATTAATTCAAGGGGTATATTTAGCGGATTAAAAAGACTTTCCGCTTCTAATTTAATTATTGCGTTTTGCCTCTTCTTGCGGGCCTCGCATGCGGGACATTTTGAATTCAATGAGCTGTCGTGAAAGAGAGAAGAGGAGTTTTCTGATATTAACGAATTATTGATTTTAAAAAGAGAGTTAAATGCGTTATTGACCGCTATAAAATTATTATCTAAATCGGTAATATAAACAGGGTCGTCGAAATAATTTAATAATTGGGCATATTTAATGTTTTCGGCTTGAATTTGCCTTTTCAACCGGTTATTTTCTTCTTTCAGAGTTTGAATTTGTTTTTTGTAAAATTCTTCTTTTGAATTTGATACAATAAAATCTTTTTTTTTAAATGCCGTTCCCATTTTTTCTTTCATGGTTTTTTTATTATAGGTTTAAAAGATATATTATAAATTTTGCCTATTCAATTATTCTTATTATTAATTTATAGTATATAATAATAAAAAAAAAACGTCAAATTTTGAAACAAAAAAATGTTATTTAGTTAATAGAAAATTGTTTACAAGCAAAGTGAATTAAAAAAACTTAATAATTCTAAAATATGGCCGAAAGAAAATACCTAAAAATAAAAACCCCTAAAGATATTGAACTTAAAAAAGTCAGTCTGGCGAATATTAATAATCGATATGTAGACGAAGAAGGCAACAGATACGCCACCCGTTTTAATTTAAGAACCAGAAAAATTGACATTATACGCATTGCTTTGGGTATTGACGAGGCGCTTGAGGCGAAAAACAAGGGTAAATTAAATATTGAACATTTGACCCCCGAAAATGAGCCAGAGGGGCAGGCAAAGGTTCCTGAAAAAGCAAGATGGAAGATTCCCGACTGGCTCGTTAAAGAAAATGTTGAACCCGCTTCAGGCATAGAGTTTCAGGGTTTTTTACTCGCATTACAGGCAGAGGCTGAAAAATTCTTAGAAAGAATCAGGGGCGTTATTTCAAATGTGAAGAATTCTGAAATGTTCGATAAAGGCGAATCGGGTGCAGATTTCGTTCTTGAAATTCAATCTTATTATGACAGAGAAATTCTAGAACCCATCAATGAAGTTAAAAATTTAATTGTAGAATTTATGAGGTTTCCCAAATCAAGCGAGCATTATCTATCTATGGTTTCGGTAAAACAGAAAAAATGGATTGATACCCTTAATGAAGAAGATAAAAAACATTACTTTGAGGCTTATTTTATAGGTACGCCCTATATTGAAACGTTAGAAAAAATGTTCAGACTTTTATTGCTGATAAAAAATTCAGCCGATAAGCTGGCTTTTCAAGACGCAAATCCCGAGAAAAAAAGATTTTTAGAAGACGCTCTTGCCGCTTCTGATTTTATAAAGAATAATATTTTTGAAGAATCTGCCAAAATCTTAGGCTGGAAGAAAACCGCAAAATTATTTTAAGCGCTTTATTTATTTCGGGCCGCTTCTCTTTTTTTATCCATAGCGATTTTTTTCTTGTAAAATTGAACCTGTTTTTCTATTTCTAGTAAATCGCTGCATATCAGTTTGCCGCCGTCAAGCCTGAAGTTTTTATCTTCTAAAAAAGTCATGATAAGAGCTTCGCCTTTTTGCCCCGAAAAACCCAGCATTTTAATCAACTCTTGAGGGTTTATGTCAAATACATACATTGCCTTATGTTCAATAGGAACTTTTTTCTTAAGAGCCAGGGTCAATAACATGTCATAAAGTCTTCCCATGGGATCTTCAATTAGAAGATTTGAAAGCTGTCTGTAGGCTGTCCAAATTCTTTCGCTTAAGATGTTAATTAATTTTACGGCAAGCTGCGGCTGTGCCTGAACCATGGCTTCAAAGTTTGTTTTATTGATGGCCAAAGTGTTTACCGCCCCCTGTGCGTAAGCCGAAGCCGAGCGGGGTTTGTTCTCTAAAAGAGCCATTTCGCCAAAAATATCGCCGGGCTGTAAAACAGCCAGTAAAACCTCGTTTTGGTCTACAACTTTCGTAATTTTCACTTTGCCTTGTTGGATAATGTATAATTCTACCCCCGGTTCGTGCTCGACAAATATCATCTCGCCGTCTTGGAATAAGCGATTTAAGTTTTGTCTCTGAGCGGTAGGCGGCTCTAAGGGGGCGCTTATTGCCTGCAGGCGGGCCTTTGATTCGGCGGCATGCTTGCCTTCGGGAAAATTTTCAAGATATCTCTGGTATGCATAAGCCGCCTGACTAGTTTCGTTTTTTTGAAAATAATATTCGCCTATTTCATACATGAATTGAGGATTTTCTTCAGATACATTATGAAACGATAATTTTGTAATTGCCTGATCGATTGTTCTTAGTTGTTTTGAAAAATGTCGTATTATCTTCATGGCGATAGGGGCATTTTTTTGAATTAAGGCCCCAAACTGCTCTCTGCCGATGACAATAAACGAAGTTGGTTCAAGAGTTTGAGCGGTTTCCATATGCGGGTGACCGCTCATACAAGAAACTACCCCAAAAAAATCTCCCGCATTTAGAACCTCAAAAGGCTCTTCGCCGGGTATAGGAATCTCATTGGTTAACCGTACCTTGCCTTGTCTGACAATGAAAAAAGTATCGGCTTCTTTCTTGCCTTCAACTATAACGAACGCCTTCCCCTGAAAGTTTGCTATTTTAAAAATTCCTGCCATATTTTACTTGTAATATATTAATTTATCATCGACCATATTTTGAAAATAATTATCATAAAACACATTCAATAAGCTATTTTTCATTTCTGATTGATTGGTAAATCATTTTTTTAATGTTTTTTATAGTTTGCAAATTATATTGCAATATTTTAAAGGTATATTATGGACGAAATAATTTCTTTAGTGTTGATTGTCGGCATTTTAGGCATTGTAGTCTTATTTGTTTTTTACATGATTAAAACGTATGTTCTTCCGAAAAGGGTAGAAGAACTGGGCGAAATGATAAACAGCGGCCAAATCGCTTTAGCCGTTAAAAAGTTACAAAGTCTTCTTGAAGAAAACAGCCGCGATCCTGTTATTCATTATTTGCTTGCCGAGGCCTATTATCGGCAAAATAAAATACCGCAAGCGATGCTTGAGTATAAGCAGGTCTTAAAAATAGGAAGCTTCAGCGGCAAGGTTAAAGAAGAAATGGCCAGAAGCCGTCTGGCGAAATTATATCTTCAAAATAAAAATTTAGAAGAAGCAAAAAAAGAATTTTTAATATTAACCAAGCTTGAGCCTACAAACGCCGATCATTTTTATCAGGTGGGTCTTTTGTTTGAAAACGTTGGTTATGGAGAGAAAGCGCTGCCTTATTTTAAGCAGGCCTCAAAAATTAACTCTTCTCATGAAGACGCTTTTTATCACATCGGGTACCTTGAATATATGGTAGGCAATATGCAAGAGGCCAAAATAGCCTTAACTGAAACTGTAAAGCTTAATCCTTCAAATTTTGCTGCGCATTATTATTTGGGAATGTGTCTTAAAAATCAAAAAGACTATGATTGGGCCGTTAAAGAATTTGATCTTGCCTTAAAAGATATTAATTTAAAACCAAGGGCGCATTTGGCCAAGGGCATGTGCTTAAGCGCAAAAGAAGAATACCAGAAAGCCATAAATGAATACGAAAGGGGGCTGGCGTTGGCCCAGAAATCATCTGAAAATGAGTTGAATTTAAGATATCAGCTTGCGGCGACCGCCGAAAAAATGCGGGATTTTCATACGGCGATTCAAAACTGGGAAAGAATTTACGATGTAAATGCCAATTTTTTCGATGTAGCCGAAAAACTGAAAACATATGAAGAATATAGAACCGACGACTCTATAAAAGATTTTATGATAGCTTCTCCTGGAAAGTTTGAAATGACTTGTCGTCAAGTTGTAGAGTCGATGGATCTAAATATCTTAGACGTTCAGGTTCCCGACGATTCAGAGGTGCATATTATGGCCACAGAAATGGAAGGAAAATGGCGAAATACGAAAAGATCAAACAGATTGATTTATATTTATAGAACAACAGATCCCATCCCCGAAAAAAGAGTCAGGCAAATGCATGAAGATATGCGAAGCAAAGGCGCTACAAGAGGCGTTTGCATGACGACATCTGATTTTACGGCTCAGGCCCTGGAGTTTTGCCAGTCAAGACCCATCGAGCTTAAAGATAAAAAAGATATGATACAATCATTAAGGAGCATTATGTAATGAATCTTTTGCTTGTTCCGCCTCATTTTAGGGGACTATCATGGAATGAGCGGCGTGAATTATTTTCATTGCCATGGAAAAATGGCGTTTTAGACGATATCGCCCATGGGCATTTTGTTTTTTTTGTGACATGGGGAAAGGTTGAAGACAACAAGGGAAATATCTATATATCCGGCAAAAGGCTGCTGGGCGTTTTACCTTTCTTGCTTCAAAATTATAAAAAATATAAATCTGAAAAAAAGCATCAAATATGCTATATTGAAACCTCTAAACTTGCCGATTACTATTTAAAGAATCCAAAAGCGTTTCAGATATTTATCAGGTTTGAAGAAAACTTCGGCTCTAAAATATTGTCAAAATGGCGAAAATTTCCGCGCGTTCGATTGATCGCTTCTGAAGAAACATGTTGGGAATCTATTCATCTGGCTTTAACGTTGGCGCATAGACAGTTTGAAAAAACGAGAAAAAAAACTTTAATAATAGAGTGGCAAAGTTCAGGCTTAAGTCTTTTTGATTCGCTGGGCGTAGAGGTTCCATTGCCGATAACCCAGTATTCAGAAAACGAGGTAGAGGCGTCTTTAGAAAAATTTATTGAGAAAAGAACGCTTAAACTAAACGACGCGACAGATTTATTAAACGCCCATTTCTTATCGGCGTGGAACGTTACAAAAGAAAAATGGCCCTATTTATTTTGGAAGATTAAAGACCGTTATAATGAAATTATCATACACGCCGGTTGTCAAAATTTAAATTTCATTATTGAACAATGCGATACAATATTTAGCGTAAGAACGTCATTTCGCGGTTCTATCGATGAGATTTGCGAAAAAGAGAAAAATCAATATGTTCCGACGATTGAAATTTTCTCAGGCAAAAGAGATGTTTCGTCTGAAGAAAGGCCTTTTCAGTATCCTTTGTCTCTAGAAGATAATCAGGTTCATAATCTAAACAATATATTGCCTGAAAAAATACCTGTAGAACACAAATTCTGGAACTGGCTTACAGAAATTGCCGGCCCTTATCTTGACGCTAAAAAATCGATTGTAATAGGCGAATCTGCGCATAATCGGTTCGCCATATCTTCTTTTTTAAATTCTTTACTTTTGCCGTATGAAAAAGATAAGCGAACCATTAGAGATTATTTTAACGAAAATCTGGTAGTTTTTCAGGGCTTATCGGCAATCGCAGGATTTATCGCCGCTTTAGAAAATTCATGGAAATCTTTGCCCGCTGTTTTAAACAATTTTCTTAAAACAAATATTTTTAACAATATGAAGCCCGTATTCCCGGTTGACGGTTTTTTCTCAAGAGCGATTATTGAAAAAAAAATTCTCTCTATATTTGGCTCGGTATTACAGCAAAAAACGACGGCTGTTCTTTCTTCGTACTGTCAAAAATTAGAACAATTAAGATGGTACACATCGGGAAGTTTGGCCGATAATCTGCTTTCGGGGATGTTCCCTCGCGGTACATTTAATACCGTTGAAAAGAAAAAGAAAACCGAGAATATTTCAATTAATTGTTCCGATTATGCCTCAAGCAATAAACGAACTGATTTAGAATTTGCCATGCTTGCCAGAGCGGGCATTGAAGAAATCGAATTTTATTATTTTTCAGACGAGAACTCAAATAAAAATTCTCTATTTGAAATATTTTTATCAGACGGCGCGGTTCAGAATATTAACCTTGAAGGCAGGCTGGTCGATTTTTTTATTGTAAACGAAAAAAACGGTTTGAGTTAACCAGTTGTTGATTTTATGTTTATTTTTATGATTAACAGGAGAGGCAATATGAAAAAATATGCCGTTTTAATTTTAATTTTAGGGTTCGTAAATTTATGCAAGAGTTTAGAAGAAAAAGAGAAACAGCCTCAGGTAAAAAAAGAGGGTTTATCTATAAAAATTCGCAGTATACATGTAGATAATCGCTCTGATAAAAATTCTGCAAATATATCGTCTGAAGAGATTAGATCAAGATTAGAAGCGTTAATAAAAGCGATTATTCAAAAAGATATAAAAACGGTAATATCTCAGGTGCACAAAGAAGTGGGAGCGTATGCCGATATTAAAGCGCATATGATTTATCAAAATATCGCTAAAGAAATAGATAATTCAAAAGGTATTCTTCATATAATTTTTTGGAAAACAGATAAATTGCGAGAAAAATATCCGGATATTGAAATATCGAGTTATCAGGAGATATTTTCTTCGTCTCATGAAATAGCTCTAGATTTGTTTTTTTTCTCGAAAGAAGAATGTGAAATTTATCTCGACTTTGAAAACAGGCCCCCTTCGGGAATTTTAGGAAATCCCATATATCATAGAATAGATAATCGGTGGTATTTAAAAAGAATATTTTAATCAGGCTGCATCATTTTAGAAAAATACGAGAATAGTTTTGAAGCGTCATGAGGGCCCGGCCCCGCTTCTGGATGATACTGTACGCTTAACAAGCGGTTTTCGCTATTTTCTATATAAAAACCTTCAATTGTATTATCGTTAGGGTTTATCTCTTTTTCAAAAACTTGTGGTTTATCTTTAAATGCCTTTAATAACGAGTCGGCGTCTACCGAAAAACCGTGGTTTTGTGCGGTGATTTGAACCTCGCTTAAACTCTCTTTTTTCACCGGCTGATTACCGCCATGGTGCCCGAATTTTAATTTATATGTATTCGCGCCGAGGGCCAAAGAAAGCATCTGGTGCCCAAGGCAAATACCAAATATAGGTTTTTTCAAAGTTAAAATATATTTGATATTTTGAATTCCTTCTTCGACGCTCGCGGGGTCCCCCGGTCCGTTAGAGAAAAAATATCCTTCAAATTCATTTTCGTTAAAATTTTCCCATTTTTCAAAAGGCGTCGACCCCGGATAAAATATCGGATATATTTTGTTTTGAAGCAAATGTTCAATAATAGAAAATTTAACGCCGAAATCGAGCGCGCATATTTTCTTGAAATTAGCGGCTTCTAGTTTGTATTTTTGAACGTATGAGCGAACAAAATTGTTTGCCGATTTACCGTTAAATTCATTTGTAAGATTTTGACCTTCCATCTTTGGATGATTTGATAGTTTTGAAACAGCTTGCGCGACGTTATTTTCGATGTTATCGTTTTCAGTAAATTGAAAAACTCCGGCGCGCATAGAGCCTTTTTCGCGTATGTGCCTTACAAGGGCTCTTGTATCAATATTAGATACAAGAGGAACTTCTTGTCGATCTAAAAAATCGCTTAGTTTGCCTTCAGAGCGATAGTTTGAAGGCATCTCGCAGTAATCTTTTATTATTACCGCTTCAAGATAAGCTTTATCTGATTCATTGTCTTCGCTATTGAAGCCATAATTTCCTATTGAAGGATAAGTAAAAATAACAATTTGTTTTTTATAGGAAGGATCTGTTATGATTTCCTGGTATCCTGTCATGCTGGTATTAAAAATAATTTCACCGATGCATTCTTTTTTTGAAAATTTATTTTCAAGTATTCCTTTGTAGTATTTTCCGTCTTCTAGAATAAGATAGGCGATTTCTTTATTTTTCATTTTATATGAGCTCCTTGCTTTTTGCGAGTTTAAAAACGCTTTCATAATCAGAGTATTCTTCAAGTAATTTCTCGTCGGTAAGTATGTGCCTTACGATTTTTTCGGGCAAATTTTGCATATGATGATAAGATTTATTATAATTTTCAATCGTTATTTTCTTGCATAAGATATTGGTTTGAAAATAATGAATCTGATGAGTCAATAAGAAACTGAGAGTTTCATAATCTTCTACGGCCTCTGCGGTGATAATGGCTTCTCTATTATCGGCTAAGCGTTTACAATATTCAATAAAGGCAAGGTTATCAAGAAATTTTGTATGATCTTCTTCAACTTTAAATTTAAAACTAATAGGGTCAAGCTTAAATTCTTTTATGACCCTGCCAAGTTCTAGAACGATTTGGTGGCTTTGATTTTTTACTCCAAAATCGTCGGCCGCGAAAGTGATTCCGAAATTATGAAAATATTCGCAGACTTCTTTTAATGTAATTTTATCTTCTTCATAGGGCTTTTCGACAATCTCTAATCTTATGTTCTTTGTGTTTAATTTATTTTTTTCAATAAGTTCAATAAATTTTCTTACTTTTTCTCTGGAATAAAAAGTATCGATAAGGCTTTGCGGCGTAATATTCATCTTTAATAACCCAGGCGAGTTGCGGCAGGCAGAAATAAGTTTTTCTAGAATTAAAAGCTCAACGCGGTTTATATCTTTATCTTCGGGAATATGCGATAAAAGTTCGCTGTAACTTGAATAGGCGTCGCCGCCGATGAAGACTTCTCCCCCTTTTAAGCTAAATGTTTCTCTTTGGTAATCATAAAAAATTACCGGCTGAATCACTGCGTTAGCCTCGTCGTTGGCAAAAAAATCATGAGTCTTATTAAAAAAGGTCCAGTTCCAACGTTTTAAGTTATCAATTAGATTTTGATTTGCGCTTATAAAAAGCTCCGACAGTATTTCGTCTATTTCAGATATATAATTACACTGGGTTCTGCCGACCCCAAATTCAAAATAAAGCTTCTTGTGTTTAATGTATTGATGGTAAAAATTTCCTATAATGCTGTCAATGTTTGGCAGCTCATTATATCCGTTTTCATTTTGGGGAGATACCCCTAAGTATAGCCTATCTTTTTCGTTGAAAATATGAAATTTAAAAGGAAAACTGCTTTTAGAAGACTCGTCTTTTACTTTATTGACGATTAGCTCGATAAACTTATCGGGTAAAATATTTTGAAGATTTTGAAATAAAATGAGAAATAGGGGCCTTCCTCTGTTTTCGTTAATAAATTCGTCGCCAAATTTTTCTTTTGTTTCGGCAATCACATAACTTATGTCAGAAGAAAACTTATTCATGCAATCTATATCTAAGCTTTCTATCGCTTTTTTCAAGTCAAGTCATAAAAATTATTAAATATAAAAATTTCTTTTAAAGAGTTATTAACTCTTTGCGGAAATAACTTTTTAAAAGCGAGAAACTGTAAAAAGTATTGACAAAGACTTTTTTAATTATAACTTTGTTTTATGAATATAAAAATTATTTTATTATTATTTACGGCCCTAAGCGTCATGTTTTGCGGTTCGACCCAGATAAAAGACGAAAAAAAAGAAATTCCAGAAAATATATTGAAATTTTATGAAGGATTTTTTGGCGAGCCTGTCGATGAAGAAAAGGCTTTTCGGGTTTTTTGTTCGTCAGGATATTATGAGAGAAGGCAATTGAACTCGTTTGAGATTCTTGAGATAAAAAACGACGCTGAAGGCGACCATCTGGCCGCTGAAGACTTAAAAGAATATGATAAAGTTGACTTTTTCGGAAAAGCCGTCGTAAAAATTGAATTATATCCAGATACCGGTACGTTGTCAAGAGTCAGATTTCTGCGTTCATCGGGAATCAGCGAACTTGATAGAATTATTTCAGAAGACATTACCCGCTGGAAGTTCTCTTTTCTAATTGAAAATAAAGAAGACGACGAGATTCCCGAGCAATTTCTGGTTGAATATGCCGTACTATTAGAGAAAAAAATATCGCGCGATGAAGCCGTAGAAGAACTAAAAAAATATGTGCGTTAAGAGTTGATATTTCAAATTTCTTACGGAGATTGCTTTTGACTTTTTAACGAAGGCGATAAATAAATAAAGTCTTGACCAAGAAATCTTAAATAAATAAGATAAAACAAATAAGAAACCTGTGTTTCAATTATGGGGCGCATTGTTTTATGATCCCTGGTTTGAAATGCCCGAGATAACATATTATCTTCGTTTATTTTCTTAATAATATTTGGCTGATCTGAAAACCAGAGATTTGAAACTGTATCTAAAATATAAGAATAGATATCAAATGAATCGCGGTCTGGCACGCTGGTAAAACGATAGATATTTTCGTCCCACCAGCCGTTTAATACTGATTTTACAAATTCAAAAGGAAGTTCCCGGGCCATCTTTTGTTTTTTTAGCGGCCGGTGTATAAAGCCTGTTCTTCCCTCGCGCATAAAATACATAACAAGTTTTAGAAAGTAAACCGGCCCGTAATGATATATTAAATAATTTTTCTCTTTGTCTGAAAAAGAAGAAAAATGAAGAAGAAAACTATCTTTAGCGTAATTAAAATACTTAATTAAAAAATCGGTATATTCTTTTATTTTATCTTTATTTTTACGATGAGAAATGAACTCTCTAATCAAAATTTTTCGAAGCGTAGATTCTTCGGCTCCTAAATGAGTTTCAACATAAATCGATTTTTGTATTTTTTCTTTTTCTGAATCAAACTTTTTTTCGTCAATATTCATTATATATAAATAACTGTTATTAAAATTTGAATTGCCCCTGCTGTCTAAAAAATAAGCGTTAACAATGCATGTTTCATGAACCGCGGGCTTTTCTGTCTTTTTTTGAGCTATTTCTTTGGCTATTTCTTGACCTTCATTGATAATTTCATAGAGGTCAGTGCGAAAAATAGACGATATTCCGTATCGAATAAGCGAGGTATAATCGCCCCGAGCCTCTATTTTATCGTTTTTTATTTCTTCTTTTTTTATTTTCAGTATATATGCCATTCTACGAAGCAGAAAGTCTGTTTGTTCGCAAAGTTCTAGTCTTGGATAAACTTTAAAAACGAGAACTTGCTCTAAAAAAAGCTTATTTAATGAGGTTCTTTTTATGCTTTCAAAAATTTCTTTGACAAACATCCATTCGTTATGTACATTTATGTTAAAGGTTTTTAACAGCTCATAAGATTTTATCATTTTGATAAATTCTATCTTGGTATCTTCCATTTGAGATTCGGGAAAAATATTATAAAAATCTTTATGAGCGGCGTTATCAATATGCTTTTCTTCAAGACCAGATTCAATTGTCGAATAAATACGGACAATATTTAGTAGAGCGTTTTCAATTTCTTTCATTTGAAAGCGAAAATCGGCTCTAATTTCAGGCGTAACCGCAGCCGATTCAAGATATTTTCTTAAACCGTCAGAATTTAAAATGTGAGACTCAAGCGGAAAAAGGTAGCCTCTTTTATAAGAATCTAAATATTTAATCGATTTTTCTGAGTCTTCGGCTGAAATTAAATTATAATTTATTTCAGGTTCATATTTGTATCCGCTGGCCGACATAGTTTATTTATTATATCGTCTTTAATCAACTTTGTGTCAAATACTATTCTTCTTCAGAATAAAAATATTTTCAGATCCCAAAGTTAAAAATAGTTAAGCCCGATTTCCCCTCGCCGAATGAACTGGTAAATAAAGCGATAACAGATTTAAAAAACAATGTCTCTGGAATAATTATAGAAGATCTTGACAAAGCAAAGAAGAGCTTGACAAAGTAAAAGAGAAAGCCAAAGAGAAAATAAACAAGACAACAGAGCAGGCGAAAACAAAAGTTGAAAATAAAGCGAAGAAAAAAGTAAATTGTTTTAATTGCAAAAAAGTGGCCATCTATAAAATCATAAAAGGAGACGTAACCGAGCAAGAAACCGAGGCGATTGTCAATGCCGCGAATACAAATCTTATATTAGGCGCGGGAGTCGCCGGGGCTATTCGGTTAAAAGGCGGCCCTCAAATTCAAAAAGAATGCAACGAAAAGGCTTCTATTATAGAAGGCGAAGTCGCCGTAACTTCGGGGGGAAACCTTAAAGCAAAGTATATTCTTCATGCGGCGACAATGCCCCCGGGAGGAAGGTCTTCCGCACAGATTGTTCAAAAAGCCGTCTATAGCATTTTTGAGAAATTACGCGAATATAAAATAAAAAGCGCGTCGATGCCGGCTATTGGCTGCGGCATTGCCGGGGTAAACATTAAAGACGGCGCAAGAGTTATAATAAAGGCGGTAATTCAAGAGATTGAAAAAGATCAATATCCCGAAGAATTTCGAATTGTGCTTTTTACAGAAGAAGATTATAATATATTTTTAGAAGCCGAAAAAGAGATGTGATTGCCGCCGCATTCCCAAAAAAATTCAATAACGTGCTTTACAAAATAATTCTATATACAAATTATGGTTAATGAATCGAATAAAGCCGTTAAAACCCTCAAAAGAATCAAAATTAAAACGGGGTAAAATTGCTGAGAACAGGGCTTCTCTTGTTTTGAGAAAAAAAGGGTATAATATTTTGGCGAGAAATATTCGATTTTATGGCATTGAAATTGATTATCTGGTTAAAAAAGAAATAGAAGGCGAATATCACTATTTCTTCTTCGAGATAAAGCGAATAAAAAATGAGCATTATAACGCCGGCTATCTTCCTTTTAGTTTTAAACAGTATATGAAGTATAGAAAGGCTATAGATAACTGGCACGCTGAATTAAATAAAATTAAGAATAGTCATATTGGGCTTATATTATTTAACGAGAATTCAGAGCTCTTAGACTTTAATCCTCATTATGTCAAGAACGAGATGTTTAATTCTCAGGCAAATTGACTTTTTACCTTAAAGCGTTAAAAATAGTTATAAAATATAAAATAATTTTATAACTTATTCAAGTTCTCCTTCAGAAAATCCGATATTTTTTGAGAAAGCCAAGGAAGGCTTTAAATTTAATGTTACAGGGAAGTAACAAATGGCCAGAAGATTAGCAAACAAGGGGAGAAGATCCGTTCCTAAAACCACCGAATTAGGAAGGCGAAAATACTCCTCAAAAACAGAAAAAATTAACGAATATCAAAAAAGAATCAGGGATGAAAACTACCTTGATTTTGCTATAGAAAAGATAGCCGCCGAACTTACGCATTTCTTATTGAAATAACAAGACAGGTAACATATTCAAAAGAGCATTTTTTTGAATATGTTATCAGGCTATCATTTCTTCGGCTAAATTGCGCAGTTTTCCGAAAACTCTGTAACTAAACGCCTCGTCTAGAATATCTTTGTTTAAACGGTCTTTTTCGTAAAAATCCTGAATTGTTAACGCTAATCGAAGCGAATGTATTAACCCGCGATGGCTTAATTCGAGAGACTCGGCGTAATGTTTAAGAATTTTCTCCCATTGAAACAATCTATTTACATAACTAAATACCTGTTCGGTAGAGAGTTCAGAATTGTATTTATTTTGATTTCTAAAAAACATTCGATTTCGTCCTTCGATAATTTTATTTCTGTGCCATTCGGTATTTTTGTCGTTCTTATTTATTGCGAAAAGATTTTCAGTTTCTTCAATGGATTCAATTTCTAGAGAAATTCTATCTAAAAAAGGCCCTATGATTTTTCTGTAAAGCTGCCTTACCTGATGCAGTCTGCAGCCGCATTTTTTTTTAATGGAAAAAACATAGCCGCATCGGCACGGGTTCGCGGCCCCTATGAAAATAAAATCGGCGGGAAAAGTAAAAGCTCCTTTTGCTCTGCTTACGGTAATTTTTTTTTCTTCAAGAGGCTCTCTTAAAGCCTGAAGGCTTGCCGAGTGAAACTCAAGAAGTTCGTCTAAAAACAAAACGCCTCTATGCGCCAATGAAATTTCTCCCGGCATAGGATGAGATCCGCCGCCTACGAGAGCGATATCAGATGTCGTATGGTGGGGAGATCGAAATGGCCGGCTCTCGATAAGCCCTCCTTTTGACAGCCCCGATACCGAATAAATTTTTGTTACCTCAAGCGCTTCGTCAAGCGATAAATCGGGCAAAAGGCCCTCTGACGCTCTTGCTATCATAGTTTTGCCTGTTCCGGGAGCGCCCATTATTAACGAGTGATGCTTTCCCATAATTGAAAAACAAACGCCCGACTTTGCTTTCTGCTGGCCCTTTATTTGAGATAAGTCAATTGAATATACATTTTTTTTAGGATTAAACCTTCCTTCTTTTACGGGTAAAATTAAATTTTTTTCGAGAAGCCTTAAATCAGACAACTGGTTTAAAGGATATACAATAAGATTGGGAATTAATTTAATTTCGTCAAGAGAGCTTTCAGGAGCCGCCACGGCCCGAATTTGAGAAAGTTTATGCGCCAAAATTGCGGCCGCCATGATTCCCGATGAAGACTGAAGAGTTCCGTCAAGAGAGAGCCCGCCTAAGAGCATTTTGCCCGTAAGGCATGACGGGTCTATTTGCCCCGAAGCGCTTAAAATAGAGGCTGCGACTGCCAGTTCAATTAATCCGCCTTCTTTGGGTATTTCGTTGGGAGCCAGATTGACGACAATCTGCTTTATCGGATATATAAATCCGCTGTTTACGATAGCCGATCTTATTCTTTCTCTTGATTCTTTAACGGCGCTGTCGCCTAGCCCCACTATCTGCATATACATGCTGCCCGGCAGTAGGTCGGCTTCGACCTGAACCGGAATTGTGCGATATCCCATAACGCTTGCCGTGTTTGCTTTGCCTACTTTCATATTTATATAATACCCCCTTTTTCTCAATTCATTCCGCTAAAAGGCTTGCTTTATCAAAAAAAGAAAAGAAAGTGGCATTATAATGAACAAAAAATTTGTATTTCTTTTTATAACCGTTTTTTTGCTGCAGTTTTGTTCGGGCCGATTTGTAATTAAAGAAGAGCTAAGTTATTTTTCTGAAAAATATTCCGGAACTTATAAAATAAAGAAAATTACCGATATAGGAAATAACAAAAAAATAAATCCCGGCGAAGTAGTGAAAATATATTTTGTATCTGATTCTGAATCTATAAAAGTGTACGCTTATCTGCCTTCGGAACCCCGCGAAAAAACCCTGGGAAAAAACATATTATATCTTTTTGATACAGATTTTCCCAATGAAATGTATAAAAGAGAATTTCTAGAAATGAAATTGAGCGAAATTCTTGAAGCGCAGGGTGGCGGTTGAATAGTTTATTAAGTTTATTAAAATAATTAAAGATGAAAGAAAAAGCGATAAAAAAACTTTTTCTTGTATGCATAATTTTTGTTAACATTCTATCTTTACGAACTTTTGTTTATGCTCAAGAAGTCGAGAAAGAATATAATTTAAAAGCCTACTTTATATATAATTTTACCAAGTTTATAGAATGGCCCTTAAATGACGAGTCTAAAACGTTTAATATTGCGATTATCGGTAAAAGCGAAATAGAAACTCCGCTTCAGGTAATAGCGTCTAAGAAAACGGTAAAAGAATTAAAAATCAAGATAAATATTTTATCTGAAGTAAAAAATGTCATAAACTATCATATCATTTTTATTCCCGCTAAACAGTCTTATAAATTAGCGGAAATACAAAAATTGTTGATAAATAAACCCGCGCTTATCGTTACCGAAAAAAAGAAAATGGCGATGCAGGGTTCGGCGGTGAATTTTGTCATTTTAAATAAAAAGGTCAGATTTGAGATCAATCACTCGGTTTTGAAAGAAAAAGGATTTAAAGTAAATTCAAATTTATTAAAATTAGCGACGGAGATTTATTGAGGCAAGAATATGAACAGGAAAAATATTTTTATATTGATTTTTATAATTTTTAATTATAGCGGCGCAAATATTTTTTCTCAAGATACAAAATTGCAAGAAGAAATTCAGACTGAAGAAGAAAATGAAGAGAAACCAAATGAAATGGAAGAGCTTCTATTAGAAGATCTAAATATATACGATCTAATGAATCGAGAGGTTATATCGGCTTCTAAGAAGTCGCAGAAATTGAAAAAAGCTCCGGCAAACATTATAGTCATTGATCGCGAAACAATAAAAAACCGGGGTTATCGGCATATAACAGATTTATTAAGAGAAATACCGGGTTTTGATATTACAATTGGTCAACCTTCAGGAGAATATCCTTCTCATATTATTTTCAGGGGCATTTCTGACGTGGGGCAGACCAAACTGCTAATTCTGGTTAACGGCGTTGAGCAAAACGATGTTTCAAATGGCTGGTCTGAAAACATGGGTTTTGATTTTCTTTTTATTGATATAGAACGAATTGAAATTATAAGCGGCCCCGGTTCGGCAGTATATGGCAGCGAAGCCTACGGAGGCGTGATAAATATCATAACAAGAGCAAAAAATGAAGTGTTTCAAAAAGATTCTTCTTTGGCCCTTGAAACAAATGTTTATTACGGTATGCATAATACTGTTACGCCCGAAATTCTTTTAGGGTACAAAACCGAAAGCGGTTTGGGCGTATGGACCGCGGCCCGATGGTATTATTCAGAAGGCGACAGCGGTTTAAACAGGGCCGACCCGGGTAATTATTTTCATAATAACTATGAACCGGATCTTGTCGATACAACAACAGCTACCGGCGTCGATAATAAAAATTCTGACGGCAGCCGAAAGAAACTGCCCGACGGCTTTAAGAACAATATAAACGATATTTATATACGAACCCATATTGAAAAAGATACATTTAAAATCGGTTTTAATTACTGGAGGCGAAATGAAGGTCTTGGCAGCGAAGTTCCCGGTTATGAATATTTTGCCAATACCAAAGATTTACCTTTTAATGTTCTTCATGAAGGCTATACTTTGTATAATCTTTATCGGCATGATATTAATAATAAGCTTTCGTGGAACTCTAAAATTTTTCACCGAAGCGCAAGAATACTGCCGCAGACAGAATTTGTGTACACTTATAAATACCAGAGCGCAGGAAGCGAACCCGATAAGTCAAAAAACTATCATGGCGAAGGTTTTACAACCGGCGTTGAGCAGCAGTTAAACTGGAACCTTTTGAGTAATAATGAGCTGACCGTTGGCTTAAGAACAGAGAGAAAAATTGAGCAGTATTTTGCCGCCGCTTTAGGCGTTACGCAAGATACAAGTTCAAATATTGTTGAATCAACTTTTGAAGACGAGTCATATAGCGTACAACCGGTTTATTATATCAATGAGTACGCTGTTTTCCTGCAAGATGAGCATTTTTTTTCGGATGTTCATTCGTTTACAACGGGAATTCGGTATGATTATAACAGCGAATACGGTTATTCTATAAATCCGCGAATAGGCCTGACAGGAGGCATGGGAGAATGGTTTCTGTTTAAGGTATTGTACGGAGAAGCCTTTAAAGCGCCTTCGGTTTTTGAGTTGTATGACGAATTCAGGGGCAATGAAGAATTAAAGCCCGAAAAAATACGAACCGCAGAGATTGAATTAAGTTATTTAATAGGCGAAAAAGGAATCATTAAAACGAATATATTTCACAGCAGAGTTGAAAATTTAATTGTAGTGGCGAAAAACCAGGATACCAGCGCGCCGGCGAATAAAACAGATATCTATCAAAATATAGGGAAAACTAATTTAACCGGATCTTCTTTGGCTTTTGAATTGCATATGTTTAAACATTTTTTATTGTATGGTCATTATGTATATACAATGGGCAAAGACCTGAAAACAGAAATTGATAATATCGCAAAACATAAGGCATTTTTAGGATTTAACTATTTATTGTTCAATAAAATAAATATTAATTTTGCCGGTCATTGGATTGGGCCGATAAAGGCTCCCGAAACCAATAAATATTTTTACGAGAAAGACAGCAGTTTTGTCGCCGCAAATTATGATTATATGACAGAAGAAAATCCCGACGGTTATCTTGACGGATATACTTTGTTTAATTTGACTTTAACCGGTAAAAACCTTTTTGGCAGCCGGGTAAAATTAGAGCCGCATCTTATTATTAAAAATATTTTTAACAATAAATTTATTACGCCGGGCAGACAGTCGGGTTCGGGCGTTCGTCCCGTTGATTCTTTGCAGCCGACAATACAAAACCCTGAAGGCTTTATACCGGCGTACCATCCTCAACCGGGAATTGAAATTCTTTTTGGCATACGTTACGCTTTATGAAAATAGATAGAAAAATAAAAGATATATTTGATAAGATACCGTTTAGAAATAAAATTATCGGTATGCAGTTATTAACAATCTTTATTGCCCTGTTTTTTTCAACGGCGGGCTCTGTATATATCTACAAAAAGATAGCTGAAGAAGAGCTTCGCAATCAAATAAAATCGACGGCGCATACGATTGCAGAGAATACCGGCGCGGCGGTTCTATTTTTTGATAAATCATCAGCCGAAAAAACTCTGCAAACATCTTTAGACGAACATAAAAATATTTTAAGCGCCTGTCTTTACAATCATACAAGAGAACTTTTTGTCTTTTATAATCTCAGAGAAAATCAAAACGAGAACTGTAATGAAAGATTTAATTCAAAAGAAAAATTTGTAAGCTCTAAAGATATGAAAAAAATATCTTTTTCAACTCAAGTAATTTATGCCAATGAAATTGTAGGCTATCTTTCTTTGGTATCTGACAGACAAGAAATCAAAGAATCTACCCTGAAATTCTTTGAAATTGCAATTTATGTTTTCTTTTTTGTTATGATATTTTCTTTATATTTATCTTTCAAGGCTCAGAAAGTAATTATGAACCCGGTTGGACAATTAACAAAATCTGTGCAAAAGGTTTTAAATCAAAAAGACTATTCGCTGACAATTGAACATTCTGCCAAAGACGAACTGGGTATTCTGGCAAAAGAATTTAACGAGATGCTTTATGAAATTCAAAAACGCGAAAATATATTAAAAAAATCGCGCGACCAACTTGAAAAAAAAGTAATTCAAAGAACGGCCGATCTTCAAAAAGCGACAGAAAAAGCTATTCAGGCTTCAAAAGCGAAATCTCAATTTTTAGCAAAAATGAGCCATGAAATTCGAACGCCTATGAACGCAATACTGGGATTTGCCGAGATTTTATCGGAAGAATTAAAGAAAAATAAAAATATAAAATATATATCTTATATTTTATCAAGCGCAAATACGCTTCTAAATATTATTGACGATATTTTAGATTTATCAAAAGTAGAAGCGGGTAAAATTGAAGTTAAAGAAAATTTTGTAAATTTAAAAAAAATATTTGAAGATGTGGCGAGACTATTCTCTGGAAAAATCAATCAGAAGAAATTGAAATTAATTATAACTCATGATATAAAATTACCCAATATAGTTTTATTAGACGAAATACGAATTCGGCAAATATTGATAAATTTAACAAGCAATGCGATAAAGTTTACAGATAAAGGAAGCATTGAGTTATCTACAAAGATTGAAAAAGGAAACGAAAATTTTCAAAAGAACTTAATATTAACGGTTAAAGATAGCGGCATTGGCATTCCAAAAGATCAACAGAAAAAAATATTTGAAGAGTTCACGCAAAAAGATAATCAAGATCACGCTCAATACGGGGGAACAGGTCTTGGTTTGGCGATTATCAAACAATTAGCCATGTTAATGAACGGATATGTCACAGTAAAAAGTCAAGAAGGAAAGGGCAGCGAATTTTCAGTTTGCTTAAGAGATGTTTTTATAGTAAGAGATAAAACCATAAATAAAAAACTAAAGAGACAAAAAAATGATAAAATAAAAATAAAAGAAGGGAAAATCTTAATTGTTGACGATGTCGACGGTAATAGAACGCTGTTAAAAGCGTATCTTAAAGATCAGAAGTTATCTATAATAGAAGCCGAAAACGGCAGAGAGGCGGTTGAAAAAACAAAAAAAGAAATACCCGATATAATTTTAATGGATCTAAAAATGCCGGTTATGAACGGCGATGAAGCTATTGAGCTTATAAAAAAAGATCAGAAAACTAAAAATATTCCTATACTGGTTTTAACGGCAAGCGGTATGAAATCAGACGAAGAACGGTTAAAGTTAAATTGTGACGGATATTTAACAAAGCCTATTCGAAAAAAAGATCTATTAAGCGAAATCATAAAGTACTTATGAAGAAAGCTATCGTAAAACCGCATTAGCTTTTCTGAACCTTCCCGGTGCCTGCCCTGACCATTTTTTAAAAGCTTTTTGAAAAGCGGCCGGTTCAGAAAAACCAAGCAAATATGAAATTTCTTTAATTGACGCCGTGTTGCTCTTTAAATGTGAAATTGCAATTTGTCGGCGAATTTCATCTACTATCTGCTGAAAGCTGGTATTTTCTTCTTTTAATTTTAATTGAAGGGTTCTTACGCTAACGGGAATTTTCTGCGCCACATATTCTATTTTGAGGTTTTCAGAAAAATTCAATTCGCTTAGAATTTTTGTTACCTTTTCTGTAAATGTCTCTTTGCCCTTAAGTTTTCGCAAAGCAGTTCGGGCCTGGTTTTCAAGCATGGTTAAAAGTTCTTTGTTTGGCTGTTTTAACGGCACATCCAGGAATTTTTTATCAAATATGATCGAATATTCCGGCATTTTCCATTTTAACGTACAGTTAAATATTTTATTATATTCATCGGTAAGCGGCGGCTTAGGCGATTTAAAATGGGCCTCTTTGAGTTTCAGTTCAGGAGCTATCATCTCGTTGCCCGTTTTATAAATGGCTGTTAATATAGCTTCAAAAATATGTCTGTTATCAATAATATCTTCCTTTGGAGCTTTAATTGAAATGATGGCGTTTTCTTCTTGAGTAGAAAGAGAAAGGTCATAAGTTTCTCCTACAATTTTTTGGTATTCAATATATTTTTTTGTCGCATCGCGCAAATTGGAACAATTTCGAATCATGTACGTGACGATATTGCCGGTTCCTATGTCAAATTCGCGACCAAGGCGAAGGCCAAAAAAAGTATCGCCAGAAAGTTCAACCGCTTTTTTTACCAGCCTGTCGTATTGATCGAGACTAAAACGGTTATCAGGCGATGAAAGAATTGTTAAACTCATACCGCATTCTTTTAACAAGCGGTTTTCATCAATATTGTAACTTTTCACGGTTTGAAGAAATGAATATAAAACTGAAACAGAAATCGTAAATTTATCTTTCATTTGCGCAATTTAACATATTTTTTTCTTATTTAATCATTGTCAAACCAATTTTTTTATGTTATAAATTCTACTAATAATGAAAAAAATAATCGAAAGCTGGATAACCTTTGTTATAAATCATCCGCGATTAACGCTTATATCAATAGTTTTTCTTACCGCCTTTTTTAGCGTCGGCATTTTTAAAATTGAAATGGACAGCTCGGTTGAGTATTTGATGCCCAAAGACGAGCCGGTTTATAAGCTGACAGAAAGGGTTAAAGTCGCGATGGTTAACGAAAAAACCTTTTTAATCGCTTCTATAGAAGCCGACAAAGAACATAAACTTTTATCGAAAGAAACCTTTCAGACGATGAATCTTCTTGTTGAAGAAATTCAAGAGTATAAAGATTTCAATTTGTATCTCGAAGATAAAAGACTGAACAGTATTATAAAAACGGGGAATGCTTTTTATAAAGAAGAAAAATCAGCAAAGCCCCAAAAAGAAGCCCAGAATAAAGAAGAGATTGCTCTTAAAAGCCTTGAAGAGGACCTTGATAAAATGATTCTTGAATCAGAAACCGAAGGCGTCGAAGAAGCTTCAAAGCTTCTAAAAAAAGAAAAACCGGTTTCGGCAGATATATGGGACATGAGCAAACCTCTGCCCGAAGACAGGTTTGCAGAGCCCATTCGTGGAAAAAGAACTTATGATTTTTCAAAATATCAGATTACCAGTATCAAAAAAATAAAAACAAATTTAGATACAATCGCCCAAAGGCAGCTTGATACAATTTTAATTTATCTTAAACTTGATTCGTTAAACGAAGATGAAGAATTAACAAAAAAACAATTCGCGGCAATATTAAATACATGGGAAGAGTTGTATTTATACAAATCAATGAACATTGTGCGGATGTTTTTAAACCCGATAAGCGGCGAAGATATATCGGGAAAAAATAAAGAGCTTACGCCAATTGACTTTATTGAAAAAGACGAAACCGGCAAAAGAGCGCTTCCTGAAAATGAACATGATTTTATTGAATATGAAAAAAAGATAAAACTGAATCCCTTAAATTCAATCAACTTGTATTCATTAAATAACGAAGGTGAAATTCAGGCTTTTGCCATGGCGATTTCTCTTCGAACCCTTGAGCATTATAATGAATTTTACAATATTTTTCATTATGTAATAGAAAAGTATAATAGGACCCCTTTAAAGTTGCATATCATGGGCTCTATGGTTATTGAGAAATATATGCAGCAATTTATGGAAAGGGATCTATCGGTTTTTTTACCTATAGTGTTTGCTCTTGTTATACTGACTTTTTTCTTAAACTTTTATTCGTTAAGAGGAGTCATGCTGCCGACTTTGACCGTCGCTTTAGGCATGATATGGACAATGGGCCTGTTAGGGCATCTTGGCGTCAAGATGTCTTTGCTGGTAAATATTCTGCCGCCTCTTTTAATCGCCATAGGAAGCTCTTATTCAATTCATATGTTTAACCAGTATATGCTTGAGTTGAAAAACTTTACAAAAGAAAACATGAAAAAAGCTCTTATAGAGTGTATGAGTCATATTTCAGGAACTATTTTTTTAGCGGGCTTTACAACTTGCATGAGCTTTTTAACCCTTTCGGGAAGCCAGGTTACGTCTATGAGACACTTTGGGCAGTTTGCGGCGGCGGGAGCTTTTTTTGGAATGCTGATTACATTTTTATTGATACCGGGGGCTTTGATACTTTTGAGGCCCATAAAACCCGAAAAAATAAAAAAGAAAAAAGGAAGCAATAAGTTTATACATTTAATTCTCGATAAACTTTCTCATTTAAGTACGGCTCATGCCAAAAGAATTACGATATTATCTGTTATTTTGCTTATAATGGGAATTTTCGGCCTTACCAAAGTAACCCCCGAGACGGCGCCTATGTATAACTTCAAAGACGATTCGATTATTCGAAAAGCAGACGATAGAATAGGGGAACTCTTTCAGGGAACATTCGCTATAAATTTAGTTTTCGATACAGGGAAAAAAGACGGCGCAAAAGAACCTGAATTTTTAAAATTCATTGAAAAAATGCAAAGCTGGGCCGACGATCCGGCTCAAAAAAACGAGTATCATATTTTATCAACCTCTACATTCGGAGATTTTATCAAACGAATGAATATGGCCATAAACGACGATAATATCGATTTTTATAAAATTCCCGAATCTGGTCAAACGATACGCGATTATCTTGAAATATTTTCGGGCAAAGACGATAATTCTGACGGCAGAGCCGACGCTTTTGAACAGTTTGTCGATATTGATTACCAAAGAGTAAATCTTATAATTAAAACGGGCTCTACAAAAGAAAAATTATTCAGTACGGCGGTAAATAAAAAACTTGAAAAAAGGATTATAGAATATCTTTCAGAAGAAAACCATCCGCCAAATAATGCCCCTTATTTTATGGCGGGTAGTACCATGAGCTTTCCCGTATTGGCCGATTATATTTTTGAAAGTCAAACAAGCAGCGTAATTTTAAGCTTAATCATTATTTTTATTTTAATTTACATTTTATTTAAGCGTATAAAAGCCTCGTTTGTCTCGCTTTTGCCCATTTGTTTTGGCATAAGCCAGGTTTACGGTCTTATGGGGTTTTTAGATATACCATTAGATATTCCTAAGGTGATTTTATCTTCGATAGCTATTGGTATTGGCATTGACGATACAATCCATTTTATGAGAACGATGTCTCACTTTCTTAAGAAAGGAATGAGCATGAAAGAAGCGATTTATCAAACGCACCGCGAAGCGGGGCTTGCTATCACATATACATCCGTCGCTTTGATATTAGGATTTTCGATATTAATGCTATCGAGCTTTAAGCCCGTTTTTTTCCTGGGACTTTTAGTCTCGGGCGTTATGTTCTCGACGACCCTCGGAGCGCTTCTTTTCTTGCCTGCATATATTTATTTATTTAAAATTGAAGTTCCCGATTTTGAAAATGAAAACATAGGAAGTTAGGAGATAAAAATGAAAATAAAATATTTTTTAATGGCGCTTTTGTTTTTGCCGGTATTGGCGTTTGCCGATGAAAAGGGCCGTGAAATTATGGGAAAAAGCGATGCCTTAAAAGAACCAGAAACGCGAAAAGGAATATCGGTTATGGTTGTAATAAAAGGCGACAAGAGAGAGCTTAAAGAGTTTGAGATGGTCTCAAAAAAATACGGTAAAAAAACGAGATCGCGTTCGACCTTTTTGAAGCCGACAAGAATTGAATTTTTAAGTTTTTCTGAACCCGGCCAAGATTCACATCAATGGATTAAATTATCGGGGGGAACGGTCAGAAAAATAGCCTCATCTGATAAAGGCGGCTCGTTTGTGGGTTCGCATTTTTATTATGAAGATATGCAAGATAGAGATATTGACGATTATGAATATAAATATTTGGGCGAAGAAGATGTAAACGGAGAGCCTTGCTATAAAGTAGAAAGCGTTAAAAAGAAAGGAACAAAAGTTTACGTAAAAACGGTTGTCTATATCAGAAAGTCTGACTATTTTATGATTAAAGCTGAGTTTTTTGAAAATAAGGGCCACACAAAAACATTGGAAGCCGATAAAATCGAAGTCATTGACGGAATCATTACGGCCAGAAAAATTACAATGTCAAGAACCGACGGAAAGGGAAAAACAATTATATACATAAAAAAAGTGGAATATGATAAACCGGTATCGGATCAGTTTCTAAAAAAAGAATCATTGTAAAAATTAAAAATTATGAGGAATGTTTTCATGATTTTAGGGTATTTCTATTATATGAAGTGTAAAAAGCAACCGCCTCGAGCGAAATTAGAAATAAAGAATGTTTGGGAAGTTCATTTAGACATGTCTATTTGGAAAAAAATAAAAATAGCTGCGCAAATCCATAGCAAAACATATTCATGGATTGTCCGGTATTGTGTTTTTCAGTTAACCAATAAGAAAAACTTATTCTGGAATAATGAGATGCTTGAATTTAATAATAGTATTTCAAAGGGCAAAGATAATAAACACAGGCTTTATACGGGGATGATGAAATGCTATTAAGAAACAGCACGTTGATACTGGGAATTAGCGTTTCTCAATTGATACGGATTTCCATAGCTATATATTTAAACGGACTTTTAGAGAAAAAAGTAAGTAAAGAAGACCTATTCTGGAAAGGGATAAAGTTGTATTCTCGAATAGTGAACTTTAGAAGTTTGAAAGATAATCTAATAGCTATGGATTTCCATAGCCATAAAAAATTCTTAATTACAGAATACTGGGGTTTTAGATAACATGAAAAATTTTTTCCTTATTTTACTCTGCATAACCGGCGCCGTGATGGCGCAAAATACCGAAGAAGACATGGACGCCATGTTTTTAGAAAACAGCGAAGAAAAGGCCGAATCAAGATGGGATATTTTCGGATACTATGAAAGCGAAAACTTTTTCTCTATCGCCAAGCCTCTTGGCGGCAAGCGTCCGGCTGAAAGCGATATTGTAAAATTAGAAAGCAGATTAAGGATAAATACAAAATACGGTGGAAATTTTATTTTTGGAAAAGCTTCTCTTGACGCTTATTTTTATCCCAGCGATTTTGACGGCCTCTCGCCTCAAAAAAACGGAACAGTTGACGCGTATGAGGCATACGTAGCGGCGGGTGAAAAGCTGCAATTTAAGGCGGGAAAGCAGGTTTTTAACTGGGGCAGCGCAGACGCGTTTCGTATTGTCAATTATGCCGACCAAAGAGATTTGCGCGAAATGTTTATGAAAGAAGAAGACGAAAAATATCGCGGGGTCTTCGCCCTTGATATTAAATATCTTTTTTCTGATTTTAGTATTGAGACATTTATTTTGCCCATATCGGAAAGGCCCATTTTGCCTGACGAAAAAAGTTTTTGGGCCATCGCTCCGCAGACAGATTCTGTTCCCGTGACTGTTGATCTTAAAGATGAAAAAAAAGCGTTATTTAAAAACGGATCTTACGGCGTCAGGGGCGGGGGCACTTTCGGTTTTCTTGATATTTATCTCAGTTATTTTTACGGTCAAAATAACAGCATTGTTTTATATCCTGAAACCACAATAGAGATTTCAACGCAGACGCCGCAGTCTATTGTATTAAAACCTGATTTTTCAAAGGTCAATAAAACAGGCGTTGATTTTGCGTTTAGCGTAGAAAAACTCGCCGTAAGGGGCGAGGCTGTTTTTACCCGCGATCATAGAGCTTTATTAAAAGATACGCAAGAAACTGAGGTCATTGAACAAGTTGGAACGAATTTGATTGTGCGTCAGAAAACAGAATCGGTTCCTTATTTATCTTATACGATTGGCGCCGATTACAATGTGTGGGGAGATTACGGACGTTTTCTTGCCGAGTACGCTTCTTCGGCTTTTCTGAGAAATTCAGGCAAATACGAAGAAGAGTTTTTCAATAATTTTCTTCTTTTGTCTTTAGAAGATCATTTTTTTGATAATTATCTTGAAATAAAAGCCATGTCAATTTTAAGACTTGCAAACGATGTCGGATGGATTCCCGGCTTTAATCTTACTTATAATTTTCAAAACGGTTTTACAGTTACAGCCGGAGCGCTTCTGATATACGGGTACGACGATAATATGCTGTCAATGTACGATAATCATGATATTGCTTATTTCAGAGCAAAAATGGCCTTTTAAGCTAGTTTATATATTAATTGTAAAAGAATAGTAACATATTTTAACCCTTCGCTTGTTATAATCATAAAGCAAAAATATTTATCATAGGAGTTAAAATATGAAAAATATAATAATAGTTTATTTATTGGGTTCGCTATTTCTTGCAGAATTTATATTCAGCCAGGAAGCCGCTAAAGAAAAATCGGGTTATACGTTTTCAGGAACCGTATACGGCGTGGTTGATAAAAAACCGCTCGATTTTGCAACGATTGCGATACCTGATTTGAAAATAAAGATTCGCGGCGACGCATACGGATTTTTTATCCTGGAAAATATACCCGAAGGAGAATATGCTTTGTATATCGCTTCTCCGGGATTAAAAACTTTGCAGGTAAAAATTCAAATTGCAGGAGATTTAAAGAAAGATTTTTTTCTTGAATCGGCGAGAATAAAAGGCGCGGCTCTTGAAATAAAAGACGATCGCGAAATTCAAAAGATATCCCGGTATACAATAACGGCCGATGAAATTAAAAATGTACCCGGAGCCTTTGGCGATTCTATTAACGCTCTTAAAAGTCTTCCCGGGGTAGTAGGTACCATGGGTTTTTTTGGACCGCTAGTGATAAGAGGGGCCGACACCATAAAAAACCAGTATTTTATAGACGATATTCCTTTGTATGACGCCCAGCATTTGGTTGGTATGCATTCAGTTGTATCAAGCGACTTGATGGATAAAGTCGATTTATACGCCTCGGCTTATCCTGTTCGCTTCGGGCAGGCCATCGGGGGGGTTATATCTATAAACACAATTGATAACGTAAAAGATTTAGGAGGTAACGTAGAAATAAATTTACTGACCTCAAATTTTTTAATCAAATCTCCTATAAATATTCAATTATCTAACGTAAATACATCCGCTGAAACAGACGCAAACACAAATGAAAAATCAGAAGCTAAACCGCAGGCAGAAAAAAACATGGGTTACTGGATTTTATCGGGTAGATATTCTTATTTTGAACTTTTCTTGCCGGCTATTTTAGAGGCGACGCTTGGCGAAGACGTAAAGCTGGTTCCCAAATATTTTGATTATCAGGCCAAGGGAAAATATTATTTATCAGATAAGCACGCGCTTACTTTGTTTTTTTTCGGATTTAAAGACGGTCAAGATTTAGCGTTCGGTTATAAAGAAGAAGAAAAGCAAAAACAAATAGACGCTGGTATGGATCCTCTTAATTTTGATTTTACCGCTGTGAATGATATTCAATCTCACGCGCAGTCTGTTCGTTATACCTACCGGTTATCTGAACGATTTCAAAATGATGTATTATTTTATTCTGTCTTAAATCAAAATGATATGAAAAGAGATATAAATAATGATCTCGCCGACCCGGCTTTTCGGGATATGAGCGTAGTAACAAAACCGTATATTTTCGGATTAAAAAATATCATGAAACTTGAATATATTGAAAATATTTCAGAGCTTTCATTTCTATCTGAAATAAATTATTCTGATCTTACAGCTAAGGGCAAATCAATCGTACCTAAGGCCAACCAGCCAAGCAGCCCTTACTTTGGCATGGTTGATTTTACCAAACCCTTATGGGATATCGTTTATATCGATCAGCATTCGACCAATACTATTGTAGGCGGCTCGCTTGAAAATAAACTTACCTTAGGCGGCTTAAAGCTGGTACCTGGCGTAAGAGTAGACCATCTGCGCCGTACCAATACAACCACTGCAGACCCCAGAGGAGCCGCAAGTTATGAATTTGAAACAGAAACCACATTAGCGGCCGCCGGCGGATATTACAGCGCGTTCCCGCAGGGAGTAAATCCCTTCTATATTAAGATGGCTCCTGAAATTGCAGAAACTGACGTCATACCAGAAAGATCCATTCACAGAGCGGCCAGTCTTGAGCAAAAATATGATTTGTATTCTTTAAAGCTTGAAGCTTTTTACAACACATTTTCTGATCAAATAGAAACCGATCCGCATATTGACGAAAACGGCGAAAAGCAACTGGGCAGAAGCGTAGGCCAGAGAAAAAACTACGGAGCCGAAGTTATGATAAAAAAAGGCAGAGAAGAAAACACCGACGATTTTTTCGGATGGATAAGTTATACTTATACGCAGGCAAAAATCAAATCAAATCTCGAGTCTGACGTAAACGGCCATAGGTACATTCCCTATGATTTTGAAATGCAGCATGCGTTAAAAATGGTTTTCGGATACATCTTCGGCCAAAATTCAATTGAAGGTAAATTTCAACTTTACAGTTCTTTTCCCTATACGCCAATTGTTGGCAATGAAACTCCCGTAACCCTGCCTACCGGCGATAGATTTGGACCAATATACGGCGAAAAAAACTCGGCGCGGCTGCCGGTTTTTCATCAGCTTGATTTAAGATATACCCGAAAGGCGCATACTTCATGGGGACAAATTAACTGGTATGTTGAGATATTAAATATTTATAATAATAAACAAGTTGTTCAAAGCTGGCAGTATAACGAACCCTATGATAAAGAATCAAATCCCGAAGTTAAAGCTGTTGAAGGGTTGGCTCTTATGCCAAGTTTTGGGGTAGAAGTTAGGTTTTGAAAATTGCGGTAAGAAATATGAGATTATTTTTATTTTTACCATTGTTGCGCTTCTGCCATAAAAACTATTATTTGCCAAGAAACACTTTCCAGTAATGCGCCCCCGTGCCAAAACCGTAAACTCTGCCTTTTTCTACTGCGCTTACATCTGAATTGTCACGAGTAGAAACAAGATCAAGTTTTCCGTCGTTGTTTATATCTATTGTGTTCCATGCAACGTCGCAATACGCTCTATTTAATAAGTAGATGCCCCAATCTTCGCCATTGCAGGTAGCATCATAATCAGCTTCGGCGCTTACCTCAGGAGCTATGGGAACAGGCCATTTAACGGCTGTTGCGCTAAAGCCCGTATCAGTACCAGGAAACACTTTCCAGTAATGCGTACCTGTGCCAAAACCGTAAACCCTCCCTTTCTCTACACCGCTTACGTCTGAATTATCACGAGTAGAAACAAGATCAAGTTTACCGTCGTTGTTTATATCTATGGTATTCCAGGCAACGCTGCAATAACTTCTATTTAATAAATAGATGCCCCAATCTTCACCATTACAAGTCGCATCATAATCAGCTTCGGCGCTTACTTCTGGAACTATGGGAACGGTCCATTCAACCGCTGTCGCGCTAAAACCTGTATCAGTACCAGGAAACACTTTCCAGAAATGCGCCCCTGAGCCAAAACCATAAACTCTGCCTTTCTCTACTGCGCTTACATCTGAATTATCACGGGTAGAAACAAGATCAAGTTTTCCATCGTTGTTTATGTCTATGGTATTCCAGGCAACGCTGCAATAGCTTCTATTTAATAAATAGATACCCCAATCTTCGCCATTGCAGGCAGCATCATAATTAGCTTCTGCGCTTACCTCTGGCGCTACGGGAACGATCCATTCAACGGCTGTCGCGCTAAAGCCTGCAGCAGTACCAAGAAAGACTTTCCAGTAATGCGCACCTGTGCCAAAACCGTAAACTCTGCCTTTCTCTACGGCGCTTACATCTGAATTATCACGGGTAGAAACAAGATCAAGTTTACCGTCGTTGTTTATATCTATGGTACTCCAGCCGCCGCAATAACCCTGATTTAATATATTGATACCCCAATCTTCTCCGTTACAAACTGTATTATAATCAGCCTCTTTGCTAACTTCGGGAGCGACAGGAACGGACCAGGTAAAAGCTGTAGTCTCAAAACCGATTGTCTGAAGTACTTTAACGTCAAAGGTCTTTGTGGTTGAATAACTGCCTTTTGAAATCGTGGCTTTAAGCGTTATCGCCACATGGCCAACGCCGTCAAAAGAAGGTTGTGTTACAATACCATCAGATGAAATAACAGACAAAGCCTCGTCTGTTGTTCCCGTATAAACGGACGTCCATGTGATAGACGAACCAAGCGCGCCGGCTGTAGGCAAAGATATATTGCCTGTTATCGCATCATAAGTGTCTGTTCCTGTAAAACCTATATCGGTAATATCTAAATCTGACGCATCAAGAGAAACTGATTCTGCGTCGGTAGGCGGCTCTTTTAACATTATAACATCAAAACTTTTCGTCTGCGATTCTAATCCTTTAGAGACTGTCGCCGTAAGAGTGATATTCGCGTCGCCGTCAGTATAAGAAGGCCTTGAGACCATACCGTTTGACGATATAACGTTTGAGGCGTCATCTATAGTACCCGTATAAACAGCCGTCCATTCGATAGTTGTGCCGCTTGGCCCTGTAGTATCTAATATCAAATTATCAGTTACTGAAGTTGAGGTGTCTGCAGTCGAATATTTTACCTCAACAGACGCCAAATCGGCCGCTACCGCTTCTTGGTCCGTAGGCGGCGTTTGAAGTACCGTAACAGTAAATACTTTCTTTTCTGTTACCCCGTTTTTCTCAATCGTCGCCGTCAATATTACGGTCGCGTCTCCTAAACCGTAAGCGGGTCTGGTTATCTCGCCTGTATCATTATTTATTACAATGGCTGAGTGATTGCTCTCCCATGTAATGATTGTACCATTTTCGCCGTTTATGGGCAACGTGATATTTCCGGTTACCGAATCTTGCGTATCGGCGCTGCTATAAGTAAAATCTGCAAAACTTAGAGAAGCTGCATCATCCGCGACCGCCTCTGCGTCGGTCAAACCAGAAATTTCTTTTTCATCTGGCTCTGTTATATTGTTGTTTTTGCAATCTATAATGGTAGAAAGCAAAGCAAGTATAATCAAAGCAATTTTTTTCATCATAAATAATACCTGAAATTTATTCTTTTAATATAAATATTATTCAGGTATTATTTATAACATGAATTTTCTATCTTGTCTTCCTGTTTTATAAATAAAAAGTTCTCTATTGTAAAAGAGAACTTTTTTTATTATTCAGATCGGGCCAGGCGAAAGCCATGATAGTTATAAGTGTGCCGAAAAGGTTCCAGAGAATAATAGATATAGGCATACATTGTTGTTTTCGGGTTATAATAAGAGCCTCCACGGTTTATTCGATGTGTTCCTAATTGCGAACCGGAGCTCCAGTCAAAAATATGTTCCCACACGTTGCCGCTCATATCATAAATACCCAAAGCGTTAGGCTGCCTTGTGGCAACTTCATGAGATTTACTTCCGCTGTTGCCGCTGTGCCACGCGTAATTGTCTAAAATAAGAGATGTAGCAATGGGCGCGCTTAAATCGCCGCTTACATGCGTTCCCGGATAATACTCGCCTTCGTCTAAAATATCGCCGTCATGATTAAAATCGCCCGCGTATCTTTCTGCGAGTTCCCACTCGTTGTTCGTGGGCAAACGAAAACCTTTCGCGTCAGGGTTTACATAGGGGTCGTCTTCGGTACCCAGGGTACCATATGAAAAAGTGGTATTATTTGTACTTGTTCTTATACAATTGGTAAAATCTACATCTGTTGTGTAAACGCACTGTAAAGAAGTACTGTTTAAGGCGTTATAATATTCTGTCAAAGCATTGCTAAATACCATGGCGTCACGCCAGTTTATATATGTTACCGGATGCTGGGGCGTACCGTTTGAACCGTCGCCCATATACCCCTGGTTGGCGAAAGAGTAAAGCTCGCCGCCGTCGGCTCTTGTTCCGCTGCCCGCTGGTTCTTCGGTCTGGGCCCACGATAATACGGCGCTCCATAGTTCATAGGTAACCTCGGTTTCGCCTAAAAAGAAAGCATGATCAACAGTCTGGTAGGCGCCAATTTCCCACAAATCGTTTTGCCCAATGGGAAAAGTCTTAGGAGGCACGTACACCATGTTAAAAGTTATTGCATCTACGATTTCTGCCTGTTTGAAACCGGGCATATGCGCGTGACAAACCGATTCGCACCCGTCGCCGTCAATAGTATTGCCGTCATCGCAGGTTTCGGTTTCGTCGACGATGTCATCGCCGCAGTAGCTGCCGGTTAAGTTAAGTTCGGTATCACAGGTTGTATTGCATAATGCGCAAGTGGCATTGGTATAAGAACACTGAGTTTCGGTCATGGTATTGCCGTCATCGCAAATCTCTCCCGTATCAACAATACCATTACCGCAAGAGCTTAAAGTTTCTGTTTTTACCAGACGAAGGCCCCTGTCGTCGTTTTCTGCATAGGGAACAGTAGACACTTTGTAGTTTAACAGTGTTTTTCCGTAGGAATAAGAACCGCCTCTCATAGCTCTGTATTTTCCCGGAGCGGGATAATGAGGAACCAAATACCAGTCATAGGTCCACTCCCATACATTACCGCACATATCATATAGCCCCAATGCGTTAGGTAGTTTTGTGCCCACGGTTTTTGTGACTAAGCCGCTGTTTCCTAAGTGCCAGCAGTACTGGTCTATTTCTGTGGAAGTACGAACATCATTTGAACTATCGCCGCTAATATGATCAAAAGGATAATATTCACCCGCCTCTAAAATGGCGCCATCTTGATTTATATCGTCAATGAATTTTGCGGCCAATTCCCATTCGTCATGAGTTGGCATACGAAAACCCATCGCGCTGGGGTTTACGTAAGGGTCGTCAAAGCTTCCCGGGTTGGGATAATTTGTAGTCGCCGAATAAGAGCCGTCAATAGAGCTGCGTATGGGTGTCTGGTGAGCCTCGTCAGAACAGTAGACCGGCTCTAAAGTTGTGCCGTTTTTCCAGTTATAGTACTCTGTTAAAGCGTTGGTAAAAATCATCGCGTCGCGCCAGTTTATAAAAGTAACCGGTTCTTGTTTGGCTGTTGTCGGCGCAGAGCCGTCGCCGCCGTTATGGCCCTCTCTGCCTAAGTTTTGAAAACTGTAAAGAGGGCCGCCGTCTTCTCTTGCGCCGCCGCCGGTATCAGTTTTTGCCCAGCTGACGACTTTATACCAGAGTTCATAGGTAACCTCTGTTTCGGCGATCATGTATCCACTGGTTACAACACCAATACCTCCTTTTAGACCGCCGGTATAAAAGGTACCCGGCGCCACATATCTCATATTAAAAGATACGGTATCAACTGAATAGGCGAGCTGATCTTTGGTAACGGGCAGCGCTTCTTCTACGATAATTGAAAAATATGTCATTGTATTGATATCGTTTTTTATAACATCTGCCGTAAGAATTACGGTCACACTGCCGGTTCCATAGGCGGGCCTTGTGACGGAAGCCGAACCATCTGTAATTACGACCGCCCCGTTATCTGATAGCCAGTTTATGGTTGTTCCGTTTAAACCTGAAACAGGCAGGGTGAAATTTTCTTTTACAGAATTTTCACTGTCGCCCGGCGCGAACGCAAAATCGGCAAAATCAAGCGACGCGGCATCGGTTGCGACCGCTTCTGCGTCTGTCAAACCAGAAATTTCTTCAGTATCTGACTCTGTTTTATTGTCATTTTTACAGTAGATGATTAAAGAAAGCAAAGTCAATGTTATAAAAGTAATTTTTTTCATAATAAATTCTCCATATTTTTTGTTTATATTGAATATAACATTATTACTATATTGCTATATACTTGTATTGTTATATTATTATAAAATATTTTTAGCATACTTTTTTTATCTTGTCTTCCTATTTTATAAAAAAGGAATTATTTTTTTAAAGCAAAAATCATTTATAAAATAAACTTGACATTTTGTCTTTTTCAATCAAATCGCTTATAATACAGAAGTATTATTTTTTCGCTTAAAAATGGATACTGTATTTTAATATGTATCTGCATAAACTGAACAAATGATTTACGCCGGAGCCTTATATGTACTTGGTTATCTTTATATTATAAACAGCCTTTTTTATATCTGGAGATTAAAAGACATAAAAGGCCTGACTTTAGGCGCTTCTTTTATCGCGTTCGGATATATTTTTATCTATACCGGTATGGTGAAATCTGGTCACATACTATCAGCTCCCGAACTGATGGGAACCGATACCATCATGCATGCCTTCGGATGGATAGCCATCTACTTTCATATAGCAAGCATAGTAAACCCCCAATTTAAATGGCAAAAAAAGCATTGGTTATTTTTTATTTATCCGCTTATTCAAATAATCATTTTCTCGCCTTATCTTTTTTTATCTGAAGAAGCAAAAATTCACCTTATAAAAAAACTGATAACAGAAGGCAAAATAACTTATTACAATCACTCTTTCAGTCTTTTTTTGCAGTTATCAATGAATATCGCTCTTGGTCTATATGGGGTAATTGCGATTAGAAATAAATATAGTTTTAAAACTGCCGCGCCAAAATACAAAAATATTATTAAATTTACGCGAATATTTTTTATTTCTTTCGTATTTATCGTGACTTTTGGTTTAAATAAAATTCTTTTATTATCATTAGACTTAACTGAAGTTTCAATGGAAGAATATGCATTTTATTACTCAACCATTTTTATTTTTCATCTTTTTGTTCAGTTATGGCCCTATTATGTTAGGCATGGCAGGGTCTATTTTACAACCAACACGTTTCATGCTGAAAAATATTTCAGCCAGTATCTCGAAATAGAAGACATTAAGAATATTGAAGAAACGCTGAACCATCTTGTCGAAAAAGACATGGTTTATAAAAATGATACTCTCAACTCTGGCGACCTCGCGAAAGCCCTGAAGATTACGCCTCACCAGCTCTCAACTTTTCTAAACCAGCATATGAATCAAACTTTTTCAGAATTTATTAATTCAAAGCGAATTGAAGAAGCAAAGAAAATACTATCAGAAGAATCTGATACCAATATTTTGAATATCTGCTATGATATCGGTTTTAACAGCCCTTCGGCTTTTTATAAGGCATTCAGGAAAGAAACGGGTATAACGCCCAAAATGTTTATTAAAAAAGAACTGGCAAAATCTAAAAAAGGAAATGATCCTTGATAATATCGCTATAAGATAAAAAAATGGTTTATTCAGAAGCGTTATATATTATTGCATATTTTTTCTTTATAAACAGCCTTTTTTATATTTGGCGCGTTAAAGATTTAATAGGTATTACTTTAGGATTTTTTTTTATAGGCCTGGCATACCATATCTTTTATACCGCTCTAATATACTCAAATCATATTCTTAAAGTTCCCTACCTTTTAGGAACAGATACTATTGTAGTATCTGTTATGGTTGTCATTTATTTTTTTAATTTCCAGGCTACTGTAATACCAAAATACAAGTGGCGAAAATCATACTGGATGTTTTTTTTATATCCTATGGCGCATATATTGCTATTTTCTCCTTACTGGTTTTTAGATAAAAAGACTCAAGTTGAAATTATCAAACAGACCATTACCCAAAAGCAAGTTACTTATTATTATTTTTCATTTGTAAAGTATCTTTGTTTAACAGGATATCTATCCTTAACAATATACGCGACACTTATGATAATTAAAAAATACCGACCTAAAAAAACGGCGCCAAAGCATAAGCAACACGCTCTTTATGCCGGGATTGTTATTTATTTTATACTTTTTCTTTTGACATATCTTTTTTATAAAACTTTATTCATCTCTTTTTATTTGACAAACATATCTTTGGTTGAATATTTTTTTCTCTATTCGACACTATTTCTTTTATATCTTTACTACCAAATATTGCCATACTACGCAAAGCATGGCCGGGTCTATCTGACAACAACAACTTTTAATTTAGATAAATATTTCAGCCAGTATATAGATAAGGCAGATATTCAGCATAT
>JAOUOT010000038.1 GCA_029880265.1 Spirochaetia bacterium
TCTAGCGCAGCATTAATTCTCTATTAATTCATCCTGTAAGTCGTTAATTCTAACGGTTAATGTTTATTACCTGTTAACATACCTAAGAACCTCCAATTTTTTAGATTTCTTATTTTTTAGCATACATACATTAATTTGTCAATAATCAAAAGTGATTATTTTTGGCGATTTTCTTAGGAAGTTTTTATTTTTTAATGAAAAAATAATTTGAGAATCAAAACCCCGTTATCTACAAATCATGCTGTGAACATACTCATCTTCTTTGCCTTACCAGTTGCCCGGATCGTCTTTAATAAATTTCATCATTCGTACCAACATTAATTATAATAATATCGTCTTTTTTAAAAATAAAATCTATCGTTATTCTGTACAGGATATTTATTGAAACTGAATATAAAGAAGATAACCTGCCCTCTAATTTATGCAGCTTTAAAGAGGGATGATACGGATTTTTCTCAAAAAAGAAGCAGTGTTTTTTCATACTGTTTTATCATATCAGGATGCTTTTTTATGAATTTATCAGCCTTTATAATATAACTTTCAGTATATATAAGATTAGGAACCTGTTATTCTCTTAATATGTTTGCTTACAGGTTCTTTTATATATTTTTTTTCTGAGTATTCTTTTTGAGATTCATGCAGGGCCGCCTCTAATTCACATTCCCTTAAATAATTGTAGTGTTCAATGGACATAACAATATACTTGTTTTTCCCGCGTTCAGAAATAATTAATTCATTTTCATTCATCGCGGCTTTTATCGCAGAAATTCCCTTGGTTTTTAAATCATTGGCGGTTATTACCTTACTCATGAAAAGCTCCTTTTAGTACATTGTAAATATGCTATAAACAGTACGCTTTGTCAAGTTGTTGATAGTGCGATAATGCGCTGTCTGGCAGATTTAATCGAAAAATATGTTTGCAACCCTTATCATTTTTTATATGTTATCTTTATGTCTGAGTCTATGAAATCGCTTTTATCTGAAGCGTCAAAACTGCCGCCTGTTGACAGAGTACAACTTATTGAAGAATTGCTTTCAAGTTTTGAATTCTCTAATAGAAATCAAATTGATGAGCTTTGGGCCAAAGAAGCTGAAAACAGAATTGAAGCCTACAAAAAAGGGAAATTAACTGCAAGGTCATATCAAGAAGTTTTTAATGAAATAAATAAAATGTAATGAATCTTATAATATTATCGCCTGCAGAAAAAGAATTTAAAAGCGCAGTGGATTATTACAACTCAGAAAGCGAAGGCCTCGGATTTGAATTCGCGCTTGAGTTCGAAAGAACAATTGAAAGAATAGTACAATTTCCAGATGCTTGGCCTGAAATTTCAAATAATACCAGACGAACAAGATGCAAACGCTTTCCTTATCGAGGTATCCCGTACACGACCCAAAAACGAACTCTTTTTTAGGTTGATAGCGCGGTTTTGATAAAAAATCAAGCATTCATAGCTTTTTTCAAAGGCTGATGAACAATACCAAGAAGACCATCTATCGATATATCCTCATCAATAATTGGCCAATGTATGCCATAACCAGAAGGCGAAATAATAAAGTTTGCCCGCTCGTCTTTAGACGCTTTTAACAATCTCTTTGAAATATCTTTAATAGAAAAACGATACGCCTTAGCATCGATGTCGAGACACAAATCATCATCTTCAAAATATACATTTTTTACTTCATGAATTTTCTTCATTTTTTCCCGTGTACCTTTTTCCACTCACTTTCAATATAATCAAAATTTTCATAAATGATTTTTTTTACTATACGAATATCTTTATTATTCATTTTATAAGTATTGTCGGCATTCAGATAAATACGCTAAAAAAAACAATACGTCCACTTATTTTTTATTTTTCATTATCTTGACTCAGCCGTTTTTCGAGTCATAGACAGACATTTTTTTCAAAATTCCCTTAGGGAAAAAAAGAAAAAGTTCGGCATTATCCATAACTGTATCACCTTGGGGAGTGCTTCGCGCAGCAATTGCGCTAGCGCAATACCTTGTAACGCAAGCTCGCTTAACGAACCCCTTTTTACGGGATTCGACGTCCACGGGAACACAAAAAAAGGGAGGCACAAGGCCTCCCTTTTTAACTGCGTCCCCTACACGACCCAAAGACGAACTCTTGTTTAGGTTGGTTATTCAATTATAACTTTATATTACCTTTTTGCATACTTAGTGAGTTTCTCACTCAAACTCCGCCATCCACAAATCGTGCTGCGAGCAGCGGGCGTAAACGGCATATTCTTTCTTCGTTTGTTCATCCAATGGCATGGAGAACCGCGCACGGTACGTTTTGTTACTGCCCGATGAAATGATTTCGCCAATGTTTTCTTTTTCTGCCGGGGCGTCGGTATTTGGCATAGCATTTGATACAGGGCTGTTTTTAAATACCGCCTCTGCGTAAGGTTTGCCCTTAGTATCGGCAATAAATATTTTTTCAATATAATGCGAAGGCCGCGGATTAATAAGCGTCACAGAAACCACAATATTATTTTCTCCGTTTTTAGAAAGCACTTCAATGAGCGGCGTGTGTTCCTCTTCTTTGCCCTGCCAGTTGCCGGCGTCTTCTTTGCTGTAAACCGCTTGCGGCGTGATTGGTTTAGACGAAGGATCGTTTTGGTCTTGCTGGTTGCAGGCGAAAGAGATAAGTACCAGTAAAAATAAATATTGTTTTTGCTTCATTTTAAGTTATCTCTTTTTTAATAAAGTTTCTTATTTCTTCACAGCTTTCTTTAGATTTTTCGGCGTCTATTTTTTCATAATAAGTTTCTAAGATGTCATCCGGATATCTTGTTTCTGTATAATATTGATTTAGATTTTTACAAGCCTCTTCTAATTTATTAAAGTTTTCATCTTTCTTTTTGCAAGTATTCAATAGTTTAATTAAATCATGAACTTTTTCAAATTGCAAATCATTTTCAAGAATATATGCTTTTAAGTATTTTTCTGCCGCCTGCTGAAAAAGAAAACATAATCTTGAATAGAACTTTTCAAATTGAAGGCTCATTGCGGCAAAATTATAATCTTCTTCGGCCTCTTTAATCCATTTATGCGTAATTTCTTTCATACAAAACTTTACCTGTATTTAATATATCTGTAATAAATGGACTTTTTAATTTTAAAGCTTTTTCAACTTCGCTTGGTCTGTAAACTATAAAATCGACGGCTACTTCTCTATCTGAAAACAAGCAATCTAATTCATAAGTTCTTTTTCGCCTTAGGTCGGGAACATCGTTTTTAATAATAAACAAGTCTATATCATTAGCTTTGGTTGAATTAGAATTCAATGAGCCAAATAAAATTACTTTTTCAGGCTGATAATTATGAATCAACCTTTTCAAAATTTTCTTTAATTCTTTTTCAAATTTCATAGCCTTTAACATTAATATATAAAATTCCCGCGAGCGTCAAGCAAGTAAAATTAGAATATTGCCCGCCTTAGACACAATTTTTTGCATGGCACCGATTACAGGATCAAGAGAGGCGAGAAATATATTCCATTGATATTTCAATCATTTACCATCCTTCTGAATCTATTTTCATAAAATCAGAATGTATTTCTTCAATATCTTTTAAAAACAACTTATCTTTCATAGCCTTTTTTAATTTGTTTATTTTATCTTTTTTTGTTATTTCTGCATTTTTATAAATAAGATGAATTTCTATTTTTTCGTTTTCTGGGATATCATCCGGAATTTGTATTTTTATTTCATGCTCTTTAGGAACTTTAAATATTTTTTTCAATGTCTGCATCTGTATGCCCTTTAATATATATTAATTTGAATAATATTAACAAAATAATGAATTTAAAATATAATGTCAATCAATTATGAATTTTGACTTTATGATCTTCTTAACATAATCTTTATGAGGACGATCTATGCCTTAGACACAATTTTTTGTATGGTACCACTTGTTCTCTTAGGGGGCAGTTGCACGTACCGGCAAAGCCGGTGAAACCAACCCCCTCACCAAATCTCCATTCTTCATTCCAAATTCTGAATTTCCCCAACGCGCCGCCAAGGGCGCGTTGGGGGCAGCCCCCTACTCAAACAGCTCGAAAGAAACAAAGGGAGCGTTGAATGCGCCACCGATTAAGACAACTTTTCCGTCATCAATAATCGTCGCCGTATGCCATGATCTAAGTGTTACCATGTTACCTGCGCTCGTGAATGTGCTCGTCGCAGGTTCGTAAATCTCAGCACTCGATAGATAATATGGGTTTAAATCACCTTCTCCGCCAGTTACGAGAACCCTGCCATCGGCAAGCAAGGACGACGTGTGGTATGCCCTTGCTGTCGACATATTGCCAGCACTTGTGAATGTATTTGTCGCGGGATTAAATATATCTGCACCTGATAAAGATTCGTGGTAAGTTCCATTGTAATATTCCCCACCTGTTACTAGAACTCTGCCATCGACAAGCAATGTTGCAGTGTGATATTGCCTCTTCTGCGACATATTACCTACGCTAATGAATACATTCGTGGCAGGATCGTAAATTTCTGCACTTGTCAAGTATGAGCTACTCGCTCCAATAGAACCACCATTATTTCCACCCGTGATAAGAACACGGCCGTCTGTCAAGAGTGTTGCCGTATGTCTCGACCTTGACGTTGACATGGTGCCCGCGCTAATGAAAGCATTAGTAACAGGATTGTATATCTCTGCTGAATTTGTTGCCCCACCAGTCACTAGAACCCGGCCGTCTGTCAAGAGTGTTGCCGTATGTCTCGACCTCACCCGCGACATAGAGCCCGCACTACTAAAGGTATTGGTCGATGGGTTATATAACTCCGCGCTTGATTGAGAAGTGCTACCACCATTATAACCTCCGGTTAGCAGAACCCGGCCATCTTTAAGGAGTGTAGATGTGTGATGAGCTCTCGCAATCGACATGCTTCCCACGATCGTGAATGTGTTTGTCGTTGGGTTATATGTCTCCGCAGTTGATTGATAACCGCTATCATAACCGCCCGTAACAAGAACCCGCCCATCTTTAAGGAGCGTTGATTTGTGATATCGCCTCATAGCTGTTAAAATTTCCGCTTCCGTAAAGGCGTTTGTTTCCGGATTGTATAGCTCAGAATCAGATACATCATTACCATTATTAAGTCCGCCCGTAACGAAAACCTGGCCATCAGCAAGCAATGTTGCCGTATGATTGCCCCTCGGCGTCGATAAATTTCCCACGCTCGTGAAGGTGTTCGTCACAGGGTTGTATTTCTCCATAATCGATAGAGAGTTCCAGTCTAGAAAGAGCCCATTATGGCCCCCAATAACGAGAACCTGACCATCGGAAAGTATCGTTGCAGTATGCTCACCCTTTGCTATCGACATGCTTCCCGCGCTCATGAAGGTATTCGTCACAGGGTTGTATATCTCAGCACTCGAAAGCCAATCACTGCTTCCCATCCCGCCAGTGACCAGAACCCGCCCGTCGGCAAGCAACGTCGCTGTGTGATTTTCCCTCACCGTTGACATGCTGGCAGCTGTTGAGAAGGTATTCGTCGTTGGATCGTAAATCTCCGCGCTTGAACGACCATACCCACCAGTCAACAGAACCCGCCCGTCGGCAAGCAGCGTCGCTGTGTGATTTTTCCTCACCGTTGACAAGCTGGCAGCTGTTGAGAAGGTATTCGTCGTTGGATCGTAAATCTCCGCGCTTGAAAGACCACGCCCGCCTGCCAACAGAACCCGCCCGTCGTTAAGCAACGTTGCCGTATGATCACATCGCCATGTCGACATACTACCCGCAGAGGTAAACGTATTTGTTGCGGGATCGTATATTTCTGCTGTTGAATTATAATACCCGCCTGCAACAAATACGCGGCCATCGGAAAGTAATGTTGCTGTGTGTAATTGTCTGGTAGTTGCCATGCTACCCGCAGAAGTGAAGGTATTTGTTTCTGGATCGTAAATTTCAGCACTCGAAAGATTGCCATTAATTGAATTGCGTCCACCTGTCACGAGGACACGGCCGTCATTCAACAACGTTGCCGTGTGTTGTTCTCTTTCTGTAGACATTTTACCATATCTAAATATTCCCTTATACAATATCGCGATGCCACTTGCTTCATATGAAGGCTTGCTTTCGCCGTTACCGTTATCACCAGTTATGATATAATAATATTTTGTCCCATTTGTAAGCCCTATATGGGTATATGGCGAAGTTACTCCGGTAATCTTATTAACTGTATCTGTTGTTACGCCCGGAGTATCGCTCCAGTAGATATTGTAATTTAACATATCTGTCGGTGTCCATGTTATGGTTATCTGAGAATCGCCACCGACTGCGCTAACCTTAAAATCAACAAAAAAGCCGATGAAAGTTACTGAATTATTGATTGTATTTAACGTATTACCCGCCATATCAATAAGACTGCCGCCTGTAACCGTAACGGTATATTCTATGCCGGTTTGTACAGCTGTATCTAAAATCACAGAGTAGCCATCAACACCGGCTCCGCCTTCCATTACGGCAGAATTTATAGTAAGACCCGGAATAGAATAATTTGCAGCAACTTCAGCCGAAGCGGCTGTTACTTCTTCAGAAAAAATAACCCTAATGCTTGTTTCACCCGTACTTTCGGCAGAAGCCACAACCGGTTTAGCCCGGTCAGCTTCTGTTATTGTTAAAGTTTCAACCGGCCCAAGAAAATTGTTATAGTTATCCATAACAAGTCCAAATGATGAGCGAATATCTGGTTTCCAACCTGTATCTTTCCATTCTGGTTCTGAAAAATTTAGGTATAATATATTGTCATTTATGAAATCTACTTCTGGAGCTGAAGTGCCATGCGCTAATAATAAATCAGCTGGCGGCCAACCGGTTAAGATATACCATGTATTGGCAATTCCGTGGGAATTTTCCACATAACCTGGAAATGTTGAATCAATTACATTCTCTAAGAATGTGATTTTATAGTGATCAATATAACCATTGCCGTCGACATCCATTGTTTCGGCGGAAACAATGGCAGGAGCGAGCGTATCTTTAACTACCGTCACGCTCGCTTGTAGAGCGCTATTTCCAGCCGCATCGGATATATCTGCAGTAATTGTTAACGCCGTGTTGTCTGCAACGCCGCTCACATCAAGACCGCTTGTGGAATATAAACCACCTGCGCAATTCGCATTTCCAAGCACTCCACCGACATTCAAAGAGACACTCAAACCTTCTTCAGAACATGCTCCTCCAACCGAATAGTTGGCTGCATTCATATTGTTAATGGTAGAAGCTGATGTGATTTCAACCGTTGGGTTTGTTTTGTCTATCGTGATATTGATTGCCATAGCCGTTGCCGATACGTTGCCCACCGCGTCGATTTCCCGCGCCGTGACTGAGTAGCTCCCCTCTGTGTTCAGCGTGACAGCCGTCGTGTATGCGTTCCAGCTCGTTCCACCGTTTGTAGAGTACTCAAGTGTCTCGCCCGAACCCGTCACCGTGAAGCTCTGGTTCGTGTTGTATGAGCCCGCTGTGATTCCGCTTATAGTAGGTGAATTTGGCGCAATAGTATCCTTTAACACATTCACACTTGCTTGCGGTGCGCTGTTCCCCGCCGCATCGGTTAAATCGGCTGTTATCGGTATTGATGCGCTATCGCCCAAACTGCTTACATCCAGCGAACTTACAGTATATGTACCGCTGGTACAAACGGCGGTTGTAACAACACCGCCTACATCAACCGAAACATCAAGACCTTCTTCAGAGCAGTCGCCGCTTAATGAATAGTTTGTTTTATTGGCGTTATTGATGGTATCAGCGGTTGTGATAGAAACCGCAGGCGGCGTTATATCAAGCACAATAATCGTAAAACTTTTTGCAGCGCTCTCACCGTCTTTTTCGATTGTCGCTGTAATGGTTACGGTTATATTTCCCTCTGCCGGCGTTGTTACCGCGGCTGTACCATCTGTAAACGATATGGCCGCGTTATCGCTTGACCAGGTTATTGTTGTACCGCTATCGCCAGCCGTTATTACCGTAAAATTTTGGGTCACGCCCGTTTCGGTTTCTGGCGAAGTAAATGTAATATCTGATATATCAAGATTAGCGGCGTCATAATTTACAGCTTCTAAGTCTGCAAGAAAAGTACAGTCGGCTTTGCAGGTATCGGTTTGAACCCCGCCAGAATCGCAGTCTTCGCCTGTTTCCAGTACAGAGTTGCCGCAAACTGCCGCAGGGGTATTTTGGTCAGCGCTGTTTTCTTCTGAGTTATTACAGCTTGCAAAAAACAAGGTAATGCTAAGAATATAAATAAATCTTTTCTTAATTCGTTTCATTGTGAACTCCTGAACGTATTTAATCAAGATTATTTTAGCATTGTTTGGTTAATTTTGTCAATAATCATAAGTAATTATTTTTGTCAAAAAATCCGAAAAATATACAAAATTTATGCCTTTTTTTATTTAAAGAGGATGTTTTAGTGAAATAAATGGTGCGCTAAATAATTCCGCTTTTTTTAGCGGCGCTCATTAATTCTACGCGGTTTTTAACCTGAAGTTTTTCATAAATATTGCGAATATGTTTTTTTACGGTATTTACCGATATATGCATTTCTTTAGACACATTTTCGCTTTTTAGACCTTTCGCCAGTATTTCAAGAACCTGTCTTTCTCTGACAGTTAATTTCGTTTCAGACGGTTCGGTGTTTTCTTCTGCGCGGTATGAGTTTAATATTTTTAGAGCGATAGTAGGCGAAATCATAGCGCCCCCGTTCAGTACAACGTCAATAGTGTCTTTTATGCTGTAAATTTCAGATTTCCACAGGTAACCGACGGCGCCATGTTTTATGGCTTTAAATATGGTATCTTCAGAATCAAGATTTGTCAGCATAATAATTTTGCCTTTTATATTTTTTATTTGCATCATTTCAATAAGCTCTATGCCGGTTAGCCCGGGCATTGAAATATCTAAAAACACAAAATCAAAATTGTCTTTTTCGTCGCTGCGCCAGAATTTTTCACAGCTTGAAAACTCGGCCAGGTATTCTATTTGCGGATGTTTTTCAAGTTCCTGAAAGGTTAAACGCCTAAAATTTTCGTCGTCGTCTACAATGGCGGCGCGTATAAAATTAACATTGCCTGTTTTCATAATATTCATTATAATCTAGAATTTTTTATTGTCAATAATCAAAAATGATTATTTTTTTCATTTATTTATAAGGTAAAACAATTAATAAATGAAACATGTTTTCTTTAATATTAAATTTTACTTTCGCGTTAATTTCTGCCAGCCTGTTTTGTATATTGTTTGTACCGTAACCCGTTTTATTTTTTATAAGCGAATATGACGTAAACGATGTAAATTTTATTATAAACCGCTCTTTGTCGGCTTTAATTTGCCAATGCGCCATGTCTTCGCCGTATTTCAAATCATTTGAAGTCACCTCTTGAAAAACGCTGTAAAGGGACTCTCTTTCGTCGCTGTATTTGTTTTTCATTAATTCTATATTGTCTTTTTGCTCATACGCCATGCTTAGCGGCCGCTCTGCGTTTGAATAGCGCCGCAATAGCATGGCGTTTAAATTGCCGAGAAAATCTTTATCAAAATTCGACATCTCTTCAATATGCGAAATACGATCTCTTAAAGATAAAATGGTTTTGTTAATTAAGGTTTGCATCTCTTTTGCAAAAGCCGGATCAATGGCTTTTTTTTCTAAAATATTATCAAACATAATTTTCAAATCGGTCATTTTAGAGCCAAGATGGTCATGAAGATCTGCATAGATTTCTTTTTTCTGCCTTTTTAAGGCGCTGCTTTTAGTAAGATGGGCCTTTTTTATTTTTAATAGATTTTCAATGCGAAGAGATAACTGTTCGGGATGAAAAGGTTTCACTAAATATTCATTTGCTCCTTTATTTAAACCTTCTATTAAATCGCGGTTTTGATCAAGGGCGCTTATGATAATAACGGGCAGTTCATGATAAGAAATTTTTTTTCGGATGCGTCTTAGAAACTCAAAACCGTTAACATGGGGCATCATAATGTCGAGTAAAATCAAATCTATTTTTTGAGTTTTCATTATCTTTTCGGCTTCAGCGGCAGATAATGCGGTAACTAAGTTGTATTTTTGAGTATCAAGCTGCCTTTTATAGATATCTAAATTAATTGGCTCATCGTCAACGGCAAGAATGACATTTTCAGACTGTTCAAAAAACGCTGTCTCGCCGGCGTTTTGCCGCGACAAATTATTGCCGGCAAGATGCGTTTTCTTAGGCGTTGATATTTTATGTTTATATACAGGCAGCGTAAAAGAAAAGCTAGAGCCTTTATTCAAGCTAGATTCTATTTTTATTTTACCGCCATGGCTCTCAACCAGCTCTTTTGTTATAGAAAGACCAAGCCCAATGCCTATATCTCTATTTTTGCCGCTTGTTTCAAAAGGATAAAATATTTTTTCAAGCATTTCAGCGTCAATGCCATAGCCGTTGTCTTTCACTGTTATATTAACAAAATCGCTTTCGGTCTCGCCGTCTATTGATACCCTGCAGTTTTCATTGTATTTTATGGCGTTACCCAAAAGATTGTTAAAGACCTGTAAAATTCTTTTTTCATCGCCATACGCGTAAGGTAAATTACCGTTTATATTATTTATTAATTGAATATTTTTTTCTTTTGCCAAAACAGACAAAAGCGAAACAGATTGAGCGGCTGTTTTATCAACAGAAAAAGGCGCCTTGATTAATTTAATTTTATTCTGAGCGATACTCGCGTAATCGAGAATATCGTTAATAATATCGTTAAGTCTATGCGCCGATTGATAAATTAATACGAGCGTCTGCGCCACATTTGAGTCATGATTATTTTCTTTTGAGTACAATACTGACCGAACAAGACCAATAATTCCGTGAAGGGGAGTTCGAAGCTCATGAGACGCCTGGGCCAAAAATTTCTCTTTTGTTTCGTCGGCTTTTTTCAGATTTTCAATGGCTTCTTTTTGGGCTTCCAGCTTTTCTTTTTTTAAGATATTAATTCTATCGGCCAAAGCAAAACTCAGTAAAACGCTTTCAATACACACGCCAAAAAGGTGACTGTACTGGGTAAAAATATTGACGGGCGCATATCCATTTAAAACCAGAACCCGGGTTATTATACCTATGTTATTAAAAAACAAAGCGGGCACAAAAAACAAAGAGGCTCTTGTGTTTAAAAAAAACAAGCGTATAGAAATTATTAAATAAAACAAATGAATTACTACCGAAGTATAATTTAACAATTTTACAACCATCGCGCCGCTTATGAAATTTACAATAAACATAATAAAAAACCAGATTGCCGCTAAATAGTTTGTTATATTTATATACTTATATTTTTTATCAAGATTCATTAACCTGTTTGCAAAGGGCACAAAAAACATGTTCAGGGCCAAAAGAAACGCGCTGTAATTTTGCCAAATATCATAGGTATCGTCTAAAAGCAAATATCTCATGTGCCCCGATATATTCAAGGCATTCATCATAAGACTTAAATTATAAATAACATAATAAAAATAATTTCTGTCTTTAAAAGACAAACCTAAAAATAAATTATAAAAAAATAGAAAAATAAATATGCCGTAATAAATTCCCAGTATTACATTTTGCAGGGTTAAATGCGACAGGTACTCATTATACTGCCACAAATAAGTCGGCGCGAAAACAGAAGATCGGCTTGAACGAATGCGG
>JAOUOT010000006.1 GCA_029880265.1 Spirochaetia bacterium
TTATCACATTTAACAATTTTGATGGTATAAAAGACGGTTTTAAATATGCTGGCATTAGCGGCGCATATATTGATTATATTAACGATATTAAAATTGATTCACAAGATAGAATTATAGCCGCTGTGGGGGACGATAACCAGGCAGGCGGCCCCTGCGGAAATCCGTGTAGAATAACAAGAGTAACCCGTTATGATGTAAACGGTCAGCCCGATTTAACTTTTAACAATGGCGTTAATCATTCGTGGGCAGTGAATATATCGAGTGAATGGGATGAAGCATCTGCTTTATATGTTGATTCTAACGATCATATTTGGGTTACAGGTATACTTGGTAATGGCAACTACTGGGGCTTTCTTGCCTGCATTGTACCCGGTGAAAGTACCGCTATTACATATTGCCCTGAACATAATGCAGTAAGCGCCAGCTGGACAGCTACATCTGCCGTAACTTATCGTCAAAATGCTATCGATATGGATAGCAAGGGTAGAATTGTTACAGCAGGGTGGCATGCTAACGCATTGCCTACGGCGGGTTCTGTGGCCCGCTGGAAAGATGAACCAGACGACGCCTTAATAAATAAATATAGAGGCGACTTTAGCTTTGGCGCGAATGCTGTTAAGATTTTTGACGCTTTTCTTGGCGGCACAAACAACTATGATGAAATTGTTCAAATTGCTGTCGCGCCTGACGATAAAATATACGCCACCGGCTGGAGCTTTGCGCCTGACGGGTCATATAAGATGTTTGTTACAAGATTAAATAAATAGATTTTAGCGATTTCGAATTTTTAGAGATATCTATAATTAAAGAAAATTATAAATATCTCTAAAATAAAAGCGAAAATAAATTTCACATCTTTATCTTCATTAAGAAGGCAACAAGAATATACTTTTCAGCGTAATCGGCTTTTATATAGATGTAAAAAAAATATAAATTGAGGTTAATATGCAGACAAAATATCAATTAGACGAAAAAGAAATTCCAAAGAAATGGTATAATATTATGGCCGACCTGCCGAATAAACCGCAGCCGGGTTTACATCCGGGCACCAAGCAGCCGCTTGGCCCTGAAGATCTTGCGCCGCTTTTTCCCATGGCGCTCATTGAGCAAGAGGTATCTCTTGAAAAATATATAGATATCCCCGAAGAAATATTAGATATTTTAACCATGTGGCGGCCCACCCCTCTTTTTCGAGCGCATAGACTTGAAAAGGCAATAGGCACAAAATCAAAAATTTATTATAAATATGAAGGCGTCTCGCCGGCGGGCAGTCACAAACCAAACACGGCGGTCGCGCAGGCATACTACAATAAAAAAGAAGGCGTAAAAAGACTTACCACAGAAACCGGCGCCGGGCAATGGGGTTCTTCTCTGGCCATGGCGGGTTCTATCCTGGGTCTTGACGTAAAAGTTTATATGGTAAAAGTCTCTTACGAACAAAAACCCTATAGAAGAGCGTTAATGCAGGCATGGGGCGCCGATGTTCTCGCTTCGCCTTCAAACCAGACCCAATCAGGCAGATCGATTCTTGAAAAATCGCCCGACTCTCAAGGCTCTTTGGGCATCGCCATATCAGAAGCCGTTGAAGAAGCCGCTCAAAACCCAGAGGCGAAATACGCTCTGGGCTCTGTCTTAAATCATGTTCTGCTTCACCAGACCATAATCGGCGAAGAGTGTATCAAGCAAATGGCAATGACGCCAGATTATCCCGATGTTGTGATTGCATCAGCCGGCGGTGGCAGCAATTTTGCGGGAATCGCCTTCCCTTATCTGCGCGAAAAAATTGCGGGAAAAGACATTCGCGTCGTAGCGGTCGAGCCTACGGCATGCCCTACTTTAACAAAAGGGGAATTTTCGTACGATTTCGGAGATACCGTAGGCTTAACTCCGATGGTAAAAATGTACACCCTGGGCCATGAATTTATGCCTGCGGGAATTCACGCGGGCGGCCTTCGTTACCACGGCATGGCGCCTATTGTCTCTCAGCTTTTTCATGACAATTTAATTGAGGCAGTCTCATTGGAACAGGCGAAAATTTTCGAGGGAGCGGCAGTCTTTGCAAAAGCTGAAGGTATTATTCCCGCCCCCGAATCTGCTCATGCTGTTCAGGGCGCAATAGAAGAAGCGAAAAAATATGACGCCGAGGGCCAATCAAAAACAATATTGTTTAACCTGTCGGGCCACGGACATTTTGATATGTCGGCATACACGCAGTATTTCACGGGAAACCTTGAAGACAGCACGCTAAGCGAAATAAAGCTAAAAGAATCTCTGTCTTCGCTGCCAAAAGTATAAATGATATACGCCTGATAATAAAAAAACGAATTGTTACGTCAATTACGTTAAGAACAAGCGGCTTAAATTAAAAAGATGAAAGATAAGCTTAAAAGAAATATAAATCTGATTCTTTTAACTTTTTTTGGCATAGGAAACATTCTAGGCGCCGGAATATACGTGATAACAGGCGAAATAGGCAGAATCGCCGGTATATATGCGCCTTTGGCTTTTTTAGTCGCTTCAACAGTGGCCCTTTTAAGCGCGTTTAGTTATTCAGAGATGTCGGCCAGACTTCCTTATTCTGCGGGCGAGGCGGTTTATGTGCAAACCGCTTTTCATCATAAAAGTTTGTCAATTATTGTGGGCTTTGCCATCGCAATCGCTGGCATGGTTTCAGCCGCGGTGATTACGCGCGGTTTCGCCGAATACTTTCTTCAGTTTGTCGATATCTCTGAAAGTATGGCAATCATCGGGCTTTTATTTTTATTGTGCCTTCTTACTTTATGGGGCATCAAAGAAGCGGCCATGGCAAGCGCCGTCATAACAATAATTGAAATAAGCGGTTTACTTTTGCTTTTATACGCAGGATCAGATTTAATTTTTGAATTTAGCGACCGAATCGATAGAATTTTTAAATTAGAATCATTTTCTAATCTTAAATCTATTTTTGCGGCTTCTTTTATCGCTTTTTACGCGTATATCGGTTTTGAAGATATGGTTAATATTGCCGAAGAAGTAAAAAATCCCAAAAAAAACATGCCCAAAGGTATCTTCTTATCGCTTTTTTTTACTTTTATTTTATACTTTCTTGTTTCTTATGTATATGTTTTTACCATTGCCGATATTGAATCTAAAAATGTTGAGGCTCCTCTTTCGTTTGCATATGAACGCTTAACCGGCAGCAAAGCGCATACGATGAGTTTAATCGCAAGTTTTGCCGTCATAAACGGAGCCTTGTTTCAAATGATCATGGCCTCGCGTATTTTTTACGGAATGAGCAAAAAGAAACTTTTTCCGGCTGTATTTTCTAAAACTTTAAGCAAAAGTCAAACGCCTCTTTATTCGACAATCATGGTCGCGTTCATAATTATGGTATTGGCCCTGTTTTTGCCGACAATAGGGCTTGCAAAAGCTACAAGCTTTATTATTTTATCTGTTTTTAGTATGGTTCATTTGTCTTTAATTAAAATCAAGAAAACAAATCCCGCGCCTAAAGGCGTGCATACGTACCCCGCTTTTATACCATATCTCGGATTGCTTGTCTGCCTTTTGTTTTTAGTTTTTGAAATAATATTTTAGACTAACTGTTTTCATGACATTAAATGTGTCGCATTTGAATTTTATTTTTCTTTTATTTTAGTAAGTAATTTTCCTGTCTTCATGGTTTGCGAATAAAATATGGGCCTAAATACAAATAAGAAAGCCATATCTAGACCGGGCTCGATACAGGTGAAAACAGGAAAAATTTATGATATTTTATTCACAGGATATAAGTTATTTAGAAATTCGATATTTTCTCTTACCGCCATTCTTGTAATAACTGCCAGTACCAAATAATACTTTACACATGAACAGGACATATTCCTATGCCGCATGCTTAACGCCAGTATAGTATCTTCTGCGGGATCTCCTTCGAGAGTTGCCCTGCCCTTATCTTTTGGTTTTTTTAAAGAAAAAACGCCGGCTCTTCTTACCGGTTCGTCTGCGGTTTTTTCTCTTGCAATGCTGTGGCAGACCCATTTGGCTAGAAAAGGCTTTCTCATTCACAACATCGACTGCGCCATAAGATTTAACACCTACGCGATAGCCGAAGAAGCTTTTCGCCTCGGTTTTGCTCCCGAACTGATTGCCGATTCTATCACCGTCACCAGAGCGTTTACGCCCTATCAGATATTAGACGCCACGCAGAGAATTTTTCATGAACCCAAAAGACTTACTTTTATTTTGGCGCCCTGCAAGCAGTTTTTCGACGGAGATGTCGCCTTTGACGAAGGGCTTTATCTTCTTGAAAAACTAGTTTTGCTTTTTCAGAAAATGAAAGCGCTCAAGATACCTTTAGCGATTATCGAAAAAAACGCTTATTCGCATCCGGTATTTTCGTCGGCATACGCAAAAATAAAGCGGCTAAGTTCGGCTGTTTTTACGCTGAACGGTTTACCAGAAAACCAGTATGCGCCAACTTATAAGAGAGGTTTTTAATATGGGACGAACGGTAATGCCCTATTCAATGGCTCTTGAGAAAACCATTGCTCGTTTTAAAAACTACCGCCGGGCCCTTCGAAAAGAAGACAGAGATATTTTTGACGAGCTTATGCGCGCGGCCAAAAAACAGATACAGTCAGGGGCAATGGCGCAAAACCCTAACGCCTTTGATTCAATGAGCATGGCGATGCTTATCGAAATTAAAAAGACTCTTGACGATTATTGCAAGAAAGTAGATTTTCTTATTGAAAAAAACAATCCGTCAAAATAAGCCATGTCTTCTGAGATACCAATAAAAGGCTTTCTTTTTGATATTTATAATGTCGAAAGTCAAATTTACATCTGGATTTTAAGCGACAACGGAACTCTGAATCTCGTTTCTGACACTTATTATCCGGTTATTTATGCCGACGGCCCCGTCGACCTTCTTAAAAAACTTGTTAAAAGACTTTATGAGCTAAACGCTCTTTATAAAAAACCCGAATGGGCCGTAAAAAAACACTTTTACCGCAACGAAGATATCAAAGCTCTGAAAATTACAATATCGCGTCCGTCAGTTCTTTATAAAATCAGAAGTAAACTTTTCGCTTTTTACGGCAAAATAGATATTTATCACAGCGATATTGATTTGATTGTGTCTTACTTATACGAGAAAAACATATATCCGCTTGCCGAGGTAATTGTTGAAACCGAAATCAAAGACGGTTTTAACCGCGTTAAGACGATTTGTTCTCTTGAACCGGTTGAAAAATATGATTATAAAATACCGCCTTTGCGCGTGATGCGGATGTATCTTCGGCAGGGGCACCGCCTTCAAATTTCAAAAGAAAACCCTCTTGTTATTGAAGGCAAAAATTCATCTTATACATTGTCGGTTGAGAATGAAACCCGTTTTCTTCGCGAGATGAATAAAATTCTGATACGAGAAAATCCAGATTGTATTTTATCTTCTTACGGCGATCAGATACTCTTTCCTTTTATTTTTTCTCTTTCTCAGAAACACAAAATTCCTTTGCATTTTGACAGAGATACATCCGCGCCGGTTTATCGAAAAATCATAAAAAAAGGCAAAAGCTTCAATACCTACGGCAGCTGGATATTCAGGGCGCCCTCGTATCCTCTTTTCGGAAGGTGGCACATTGATTCGGCCAATTCGTTTACTTATAAAGAGACACAGCTTTTAGGCGTTTTGGAGCTTTCGCGAATAAGCCGCCTTCCCGTTCAAAAACTGGCCCGTTCAAGCACGGGCAGCGCCTTAACGGCGATAGAAACAGCCGTCGCCATAGAAAAAAACTATCTTGTGCCCTGGCAAAAATCTTCTCTTGAAGAAGAAAAAACATGGTACGAGCTTCATACTTTTGATAAGGGCGGCCTTGTGTTTATGCCCGAAACAAGCAAGAGTTTCGCGAAAGAAAACGTATGCCAGCTTGATTTTTCGCAGATGTACCCTTCAATCATGCATATTCACAATATAAGCCCCGAAACAGTAAACTGTCTTTGCTGCCGTCCTGAAAATGATAAAAATAAAAATGAAATAAAGCGCGTTCCTGAAATTGGTTATCATATTTGCCAAAAAAGAAGAGGTGTTGTTTCAGACGCCCTGCGCCATATTCTTAAAAGAAGAGCTTATTATAAAAAGATGAACGCCATATCATGCGGCGCCGAAAAATCTCGCGAGAAAACGCGGTGGAAAGCTTTGGCCGATTCGTTAAAATGGATTAACGTCGTAAGCTTCGGCTATCTTGGTTTTCGAAACGCAAAATTCGGAAGGCTCGAAAGTCATGAAAGCGTAACGGCTTTTGGCAGAGACATTCTGCTTGGCGCCGTTGAAATTGCCGAAGAAAACGGTTATATTCTGCTTCATGCCATCACAGACTGCATTTTTATCGCGAAAAAAGACATGAGCGCTCTTTCTGAAGAAGAGATTAAAAATCTTTCGCTTAAAATTTACCGCGCCGCAAGAATTCAAATTGCCTCTGACGGCATTTACTGCTGGCTTTTATTTTTGCCCTCGCGTCAAGATAAAAACCTTCCCACACCGGGAAAGTATCTCGGCAGATTTCAAAACAAAGAGCTAAAATACAGGGGCATTGCCGCAAGAAGAAAAGACATGCCTCTTTTTATACGTAAGGCCCAGCTTGCCCTTCTTGACGTAATGAAAGAAGCTGAGTCTATTGAAAAACTTAAAAAAAAACATTCTCAGATGCATTTTGTCTATCTTGAACATGAGAGCCGCCTGAAAAAAAGAGAAGTTTTCTGGCAAGACTTGCTTCTTCGAAAAACCGTAAGCCGCGATTTTTCGTCTTATCTTGTCGATAACGCGACCGCCCTTTCGTTAAAAGAGCTGCATGAACAAGGCGTCAATGTTCAACCGGGAGAAAAAGTGCGGTATCTTGTTTTAGATCAAAAAAACAAGAATAAAAGCAAAAGATATATTTCTGAAGAAAGTATTTTGAGAAAAAAAGATTTTGAACGCAAAATAAAATATGATATCGAATTTTATCAGAAACTGTGGTTTGAATCGTATAAAGAAATATGGGAACTTTTCGCTCCCGAGGGCTATTTTGAGACATTGCCCAAAAAACAAATGATTCTTTTTCATAACGCGGATATTCCATAGAGTTATTAAAATAATGTAAAACATCTTTATATGAAGTAAAATAATACAGACACCTTTTTCGCGGCATTGACCAATAAAATCAAATTATTGCGTTTGTGTCATACTAAAAATTTCTGATATCGTAGAATTTTCCGCTTTCAAGCTCGAGTAGTTTTGGTAAAAAAGACAGGATTAACTCAGCGGCCTCTATCGGTTTGGGCATTTGCGCCGTTCCTCTGGCTTCTTTAAGTCTCTTTATTATGGGATATTTTTTTTCTTCTTCTTTTGACAACCCGAATATATATTCTTGCATGTTGGTATCTATCAGGCCCGGCGCTAACGCGCTTAGATGCGTATCAGGCATTTCATGCGCGTAAAGTTGTATTAGCATATTGAAAGCAGATTTTGAAAGCGAATAAGCGTTCCATCCGCGAGAGCCTGAAACAGAAGCTCCCGAAGAAATTCCGACAACCTGCTTTACTTTAATTTTTGAATTTATCAGATAATCTAAAATAATCTTATTTGCCCAAACGTTTACATTCATAATATTATGAATTTCATCAAGGCTGATATTGGCCATATCTGATATTTTACCTAAAATAGCCGCATTTAGTATGACAAGTTCAAATTCATTTCTGCCTTTGAAAAGCTCTGTTAAATTTCGTTCTATTTCAGAAATTTCGCCCAGATTTACAGATTGAAATCTCAGGTTTTCTTTTTCATAGGCCCATTTTGGATTTTTACGACTTAAACCCGTAACATGATATCCCTTCTCTAAGAAATTAAGCGCAAAAGCCTCGCCTAACCCTGAACTTATACCGGTTATAAATACATTTTTCATGGCTCTAATGTAATATTATACTTTTAAAGAGCTAATGTCAACCCAAACTGTATATGATATGTTAAAAAACTTGTATCTATCTCGCCTTCTCCATTGTCGCCCTCAAATGTCATTCCGTTTAATATAGAATAGGCAACCTTTGATTCAAGATAGCAGCCAATATTATTCGTAAATTTAAATCGCGAACCTAAATTCAGGCTAAAACCCCAGTTCGCCAAACTCAGTTGGTAATTATAAGTCTCGGCGACAGGAAGATCATTTTCAAGATAAATTATTTCAACATGAGGAACGGCAGGGCCTATGCTTAAGCTTATGTACGGCTGAATATATCCGTCGGGTATTTCGGGCGTTTTATAAAGCATCAATCGGTAAAAAGCCGTAAAGCCCAAATGATTGACGCCATGCGATATGCTGAACATTGACATATAATTGCTTATAGGCGCTGTCTGGTTCACGGAACTTCCGTTTACCGTGCCTTTTACGGTAACATTTTGACTTAAATCGTTTAAAAATACTTTAAAATGCGTATGTTCTAAGCCAAAGCCGAAATATGGATATCTTTTTAGAAAATAACTGATTCGCATTGCATAATAAGGCTCTGTAAACGCGCCAATTAAATCGCCCTGATCATCGCCAAAAATAATACTGAAAAATCGGTATTGAGAATATCCCCAGGGATACGCTTCAGGCTCTAATAAAACGCCTTGAAAGTTAACGTCTGTATTGCCGTATTTTATATTTATATCGGTTTTTACCGATGTAGAGGCTCCGCGCGAGTATTCAAAAAAATAATTAGTGTATTTTTCATTCTCAATTTTCAAGGGAAGCCAAAATTCTTTATCGCTTAGCAGGTTTGTTTCTTCGGCTTGTATCGCCCCTGCTTTTATCATTAAAAGAGCAATAATAAATATCGTTTTTCTCATCTTACTTTGCCGTTATGTTTACAGTTTCGCTGGGATCGCTTTCTAGGTCTCCGCTAAACGCGGTTACATAATAAAAATAATTATAGCCAGATATTATATTATAGTCTTCATAATAAAGCCTATCGGCATAATAAATTGTACTGAATGCCGCTTCATTTGCTTCTTTTTTAGAAACGGCATAAGCGGTCGCGCCCGATACGGCGTCCCATTCAACCTTTATCGGAGTTCCATCTTGGCTTACTTTAATATTTTCAGGGGCGTTTAGCGTATCATTGGAGCAATTTAATAAATGTAATAACATAAGATTAATGAACATTATTTGATATAAATATTTTTTCATAGTATTAATCGATATTATTAAAAGAGATACGACGTAAATATTTTTTTAGGATTAACTATCTAAGATTTCTTTATGGGTTGTCCCTTCTTCCAGCTCCCCGAGTGCAATATGTATCCGTCTATTGCCGTCATCACGCCTTCGCCGTGAAAATCTCCCTCAAAGAAATCGCCAATATATCGGCATTCAGCGTCGGCATATATGCCTTTACCGTGCATGATGCCGTTTTTTATTTCGCCTACATAACGACTTTGATCATCTCCAACGATTGCCGCGCATCCAAATTCCAGCTCAGATTTACTGTCTTTAAAAGAAAATGCTTTAGCCTGTACCGTTAAAAATTGGGCCAAAATTGTTTTATCAAGATACCCGAGTTCAACAAGTATATAACCAATTCTTTTCGCTCGTTGTTTTTCTTGAATTTTAAGAGCCTCTAATATCTGATTTTCGCTTACAAGGCCTATGGTTAATAATAATTCACCGATAGAGGGCCTTACCTGGCTGGTCGCGAGATATTTTATCAGATCCATATAATCGATAAGACCCATTTCAACAAAGATTTTTCCCAGTTTTGAACGATTTATTTGCTGTTTTTCAAGAGCCTTCTTTAACTCTTCTTCAGAAATAACTTTTTCTTTGATTAAAATTTCGCCTATTTTCATATGTTTATAATATAATTTAAATAGACAAAAATGTAAAATATTTTGTTGAGTTTTAACCTTGTTTTATTTTTGAAAAATTTCGGTTAATTTTCTTATATGGGTTTTCCGTCTTTCCATTCTCCTGAATGTAAAACATGTCCGTCTATTGAGGTCATTGTTCCTTCGCCGTGAAAATTGCCCTTATAAAAATCGCCTACATAGCGGCAATCTGTATCGGTAAATATTCCTTTGCCATGCATAATGCCGTCTTGCAATTCGCCGACATACTTGCTTTGGTTTTCGCCTGAAATAGAACCGTGCCCGTTAGCAATTTCAGGGTTATTTGCCGTTGAAAGAAAGGCCGATGTCTGAACGCTTAGAAATTGCGCCAATATATTTTTATTTAGATATTCAAGCTCTACAAGTATATTGCCTATTTTCTTCTGGGGTTTTTTCTCTTGTATGCCAAGGGCCTGCTTTAGTTGATTATCGTTTATAAGCCCTATAGCAATCAATAATTCGCCTAAGGCGGGTTTTATGCTATTTAATGAAAGACACTTTACAAGATCCATATAGTCTATCAGACCCATATCAATTAAAATTTTACCCAACTTGTCTTTGTTGTGTTTCTGCAGTTCTAACGCCGCGTTTAAGTCGTCTTTGGATATTTTTTTCTCTTTTATCAGAATTTCGCCGAGTTTCATTTTTTTATTCTACGTTTATATGGTAAGTTTAGTATAAAAATAATAATTAATTTATAATGGCAAACATTTTTTTATTTTCTTAAGGCTTCTGCAGGCATAAGCTTTCTTGCATATCGCGCCGGTATCATGGCAGAAAGAGTGGGCACAATAATGCAAATAAGTACGGCAATAACTAAATCTTTTACGGCAATTACCGGTCTTAAAACATATTCAATGGGAATCGTTAAATCTTTAACTTCCTGCGAGAAATCAATGCCCCTGTGAGCAAGGTAGGCAATTAACGCGTAACCGACAATTGCCCCTAGAATACCCCCTGCCGCTCCTATGATTGAGCCTTCAAGGGTAAAGTTTAAGAAAAGCTGCCTGTCGGTCATACCCATTGATTTAAGCGTTCCTATCTCATGCAGGCGCTCAAAAATGGCCATCATCATGGTATTTATAACGACAAAACACGCTAAAAATAATATCAAAGCTTCAATGATAATATATACGCCTTTCATTGATTCCATAAGGCTCATGAAATCGCCAAGCTGTTCGCGGTAGGTTTGGGCCAGAATTCCCGGCGGTAACAAAGCCGATATTTTTTGCTTATAAATCTCTGAATTTTCGATATTTTTTCCGTAGATGAATATTTCAGTTGTTCCGTTATATATTTTCAACAGTTTTTTTGCGTCGGCAAGACTTATAAAAAACGAATTTTTATCATACATCATGGCAATCTTAAAAATACCTTCGACCTTTAGTTTTATACCGTTTAATCCGCCCTGAGACGTTTTTGTCGCGATTAAGAGTTCGTCTCCGACTTTTACTCCCGCCTTTTTCGCCAGAATACTGCCAATATAGATTCCCGATTTTTTAACGGCGCCTTCAATGAGTTTTTCTTTTAGTTGGTATTCGTTATCATTGAGGTTTATACCGATTCCGAATGCAGATACCGTATTTTCTTTATGCCCGAGCAAGATTCCAAAGCGTACCCTTTCTCTTACATCGCGAATTTCTTCGATTTTTTTAATTTCAGAAATAAGTTTTTCATGATTAGAAATTAGCTCATCGACAGGCATGAATTTTTGACGTTTTATAAATTCTTCTGTCGTTATTCTTATATGGCCGGTCTGGTATTTCGTAAAATTATTCTGATAAACCGCAACCATTCCGTTAATCCATCCTGACGCCAAACCGACTATGATGGCCCCTAAAAAAATAGAAAGAAAGGTCAATAATGATCTTTTTTTATTTCTCAAAACGTTTCTAAACGCAAACTTAAATAACATATATTATCTCCTTATTGCGCCACTCTTAAGCACTCCATCGGCTCAAACATCATGACTCTTTTAGCGGGAACATAACTGCCCAGTATACTGGTTATAACCACAAGAGCAAAACATTTCACATATGAGCCGATAACCCATGCCGATTTGACATGACCGGTTATATTAAAACCCATCGCGTCTTCGCCTAGAAGCGAGGCGTAATCAATGCCTATATAAATAAAATATAAATTTGCCAGGGTACCCATTATCATTCCGAAAATACTGCCTAAAATACCGATAATCAGACCTTCTGCTATAAAAATATTGCGTATTTCTTTTTTTTGCATTCCAAGCGCCATTAGCATTCCGATTTCTCTTCTTTTTTCAAAAACAGACATTAAAAGAGTGTTAATGATGCCCACCAAAGCGATAACCAGAAGAAAAAGCAATATGTAATTTCCCGCCGCTTTTTTCATATCAAGCAGAGCCGCAAATTCGCTGGATAATTCCTGCCAGTTTTGAATCATTACGCCTGAAACATTTGAATTAAGTTCCTTTTCAAAAGACTGCATATTTAAATAATCTTTTACTTTTAATGTTATTTCTGTGGCCCCTTTGATATCCATATATTCCCGTGCTTCGTTAAGATTTATAAATGACATCATCATGTTTACTCTCGGGTCGGCGGCCTTTACTATTCCCGATACGGTAAATTCGATGGATGTAAACATTCCGTGAATATTACGAAACGTGATAAACGCCATATCTCCCTTTTTAAGCCCCATATCTCGCGCCAGTATGTAACCTAAAACTATGCCGTTTTTTTCAAGGCCCCCTTCTGTAATATACTGATCTAAATTAAATACGTTTTTATCTTTTTGAGGGTCAATACCAACCGCTATAACAGAAGTTGAATCGGTACCGTTGTCAAGTTCAGATAAAAATAAAACCCTCGACGTATACCCTTCGACAAAATTCATCTTTTTTAATTTTGCCTCTATATCGCCGGTTTTTTCAAGATAATTTTTAGGGTCATACGGATCGTCATCGTCAAAGTTCAGGTTTCTAATTTTTAAATGCCCGGTTTCAAATTCTATATAATTTTTAAAAGATACGACATCTAAACCCGCATACATGGCGTCTAAAACGAGATATACCATAAAACCGAAAGAAAGCATCATAAACGTTAAAATCGTTCTTCTTTTTGACTTTATGATATTTTTATACGCAATTTTAATCAAATATCCCATAAAAGGCCCCCTAGGCGATTCGACCGTCTTTGAGTTCTATAATTCTTCTGGCATGTTTCATGACCATTTTATCGTGCGTCGAAAAAATAAAGGTAACTTTTTCAACTTCGTTTAATTCATGCATTAAATCTATAATGGCTTCGCCGGTTTTAGAGTCAAGATTAGCGGTTGGTTCGTCGGCAAAAATAACCTTTGGTTTTTTTATGAGCGCCCGTGCGACAGAGACTCTCTGCTGCTGCCCGCCTGAAAGTTCAAGCGGCATTCTTTTTTCAAGACCCTTTAAGCCTACCTCGTCTAAAATCTTGTACACCATGTCTTTGATTTCTTTATCAGAATGTTTTTTTAACAGCTTCATGGGCAATTCGACATTTTCATAAACATTTAATACCGGCATTAGATTGTAAGTTTGAAAAATAAATCCGTATTTTTCTTTTCTTACCCTTGCCTGCTGCGCGGAGTTTTTTTGGGTCAAGTTTTCGCCTTCAAGAAAGATTTCTCCGCTTTCGGGTTTATCTATACATCCCATACAATTTAAAAGAGTAGTTTTGCCCGAACCCGACGGGCCTACCAACGCCGAGAACTCGCCTTCATTAAAAGCCAGATCGACATTATACAAAGCCTGAAATTTGACTTTGCCCGATTCGTATATTTTGTTTAATTTTTTAGTTTCAAGTAACATAATTTTCTCCTCATTACTGGGTACGCCTCGATACATTTTGTACGCCGGTCGTTGAATGAAAATGGTTTTTTTGCCGGGAACAAACTATTTTTGTACCGCAAGCGAAGCTAGCCTCAGGCCAATGCGTCGTACAAACCATTCGGCTACCCAATTTTGCACATTTTTTATAAAACATCTAATACCTCCCCTCGACGCGGGCAAGCGCATAATATTCTCCAATTTGACGTCTCGAGTATTCATCATTATTTTTGCCCGTAAGAAAAGCTCCCATTAAAATCAGTGTTAAACCGTTTGCAATTGTATTTCTAACGGATGCAATAATGATAGAGCTTTTATCGTTTAGATTTGAAAAAACGCCCAAATCAAAGCTTAGAAATTCGTCATAGGCGTATATCAACCCACTGTAATTATAGTATTTTGCAAAGAAGTAGGCCTCGTTTTGCATAAGATAATTATCAGGATTGATTTTTCCGTTTTCGTTATAATAAAATATTGTGTTAAGAATAAACATGGCGTCAAAAAAGCTGTAATCGAACCCGAAATTGGCCTCAATAAAATCATTTTTCCCCTTGTCGTTAAAATGATGCGCATACGAGGCCTCAACGCCTAAAAGCATATCTCCTTTAAAATAAAACCCGGCAAGATTTCTCGATTCTTCGCCGAATTCGACGGTATTTATAATATTCTTCTCGTTCTTATTTTTTCCGTTTTTTATCGCGGCCATACCGAGATCGAAGCTTTGAATATTAAAAATAAGATCAAAACCTGTTGAATAATTCTTCAATGTATCGTTGTATCCGGCGTAGATTTTAGTTCTTGATAAATCTCCCATAGGAATAACGCTTTCAAAAGCTAAAATTCCCCTTTTTGCATATGAAATATCTGAAAAGTTTAACGTCTTATCAATCTCAAACGGATTAAAAATCCCAGAGTTCCCTAAATTTATATAAGTTTTGCCAAGAGTGAAATCGGCCCAGTCTGCATAGTATCTGATAAAGCTTCTCATCAGATCGCCGTCTATTTCGCCGAGCTGTTCGGTAATTTCGCCAAAATATAAATAAACCCTTGCGTCTAAATAAAATTTCCAGTTTTTTGAGTCGTTTTTTATTATAAACCTGTTTTCAAGAATATCCGAAAAATGCCCCGTTTTATTTTTTGACAATATTACCGCGTCGTTTCTTACAACGCCCGTAATTTTAGGCTGCGCATATATTAGAGAAAATATGCATAAAATCAAAGAAGGAACGATGAAAATGCGAATTGATTTTTGACCTGCATTTTTCATTTTCATTTACTTTTATTTTTTATCTTCTTAAAAACTCTTTTGTAAAAACCTTCGGCGGCAGTTTCTCGTTAAATTTAATATATGCAAACTCCATTGTCGTTAATGAATCTTTTTTTCGAGTATCTTTTATGATTACTTTTTGAGCCGTAATTCTTCCCGAAATATTTATAAAATCATGGAAGGTAATTTTTTTTATGAGCCTTCCTCCCGCGCTGTACATATCGACTTTCAATGGAACAAGATTTTTTTTATCTACTGCCATGATTTGTTTTTCGTAAGCGACATCAGAAACCTTCGCTTTTAATTCGACAACATAGCATTCTATATTTTCGATTGTTTCTTCGGGTAAAAGTCTGATTGAATACTTTTTTTCCCATTCGCCAGATTCCATCATGTCTTCGTATGAAATATCAGAACCCATCATTCCCTGTCTAAGCATATGTCCCGAAATTTTCATGATATCGTCGGCATCGGGAAAATAAATCCATAATTCTTTTTCGATTTTTAAATATTTTACTCCGTCGTCTTCAGGGTTGATAAATTTCATAAACGACTTGCGGCCGTTTGTCATTCCGTAGCCCTCTATTTTCTTAATCAGGGTACGCGCGCCCTTTTCTATTTTCATGGTAATGCCAAAACTCTGCGTTTTAAATTCAGCGTTTTTGTCTACGGCTTTTATAATTTCTTCAGGGGTTATTGCTTTTATTTGAATGACAGAAAAAACCCACAAAAAAATGAATCCCGGTAATTTATATTTATATTTCATTACGTATTCCTCCTGCTTTCTTGTATTTTTTATTTATTCTGCTTTCATTATGATACTTTTCTTTTGTCATTTGCAATTCCATAAAAGAAATAATTCAATAGCTCTTCAAACCTCTCGTGCAAATCGGGAATAATCTTTTTTAATTTTTCATTATGCAGCATATCTGTTATATCTTCTATTAAAAACATAAAAAATTCGGGTTTCATATTCTTTCTGATAACGCCTTCGCTTTTCCCTTTTTTAAAAAATTCGATATTAAGATTATAGGCTTCAAGGCTTTTTTGACGCACAAAGTTTTTTAATTCTTCGTTTGTTTCAAGCAGCTCGTCTAAGAAAATATCTCCGTATTCTGCCGATTTATCGAGTTTCAGTTTAATTATCTTTTCGATTTTTTTAATAAAATCAATATCGTCTTTCATAATTTGATTATATTCAATTACGGCTTCATCAAATATTCTTTGTAAAATAACTTTCGTTAAATCGTTTTTATCTTTGAAGTATTTATAAAAAGTCATTTTACTTACCAACGCTTTTTGACAAATTTCTTCAACGCTTACCCTTTTTGTTCCAAATTTAAAAAATAACTTCTGCCCCGTTTTTAAGATATCGTTATATTTTTTATTTTGTTCGATTTCTTGCCCTTTATTTTTCAAAACCACATCCTTACGAAAAGCTCAATATCTTACGTATATGCTAAATAAATACTAATATCGTATACTTGGCAAGTTTTTTTATGTTTTTGGAAATTTATATTAAAATATTATTAATTTTATTAATAATTATTTTTTAATGGCCAAGTCAATATTATTGTAGAATTGTATGTATTCGGCAATACCTAAAGATGCCAAAATATTTTGAAAGTATTTATCAAGGCCCGCTATTTTAATTTTTCTCTGCTGTACTAAGTTTTTCTTAATGAGCTGTATTATAATAGAAAAACCTGCCGAGTTTATATATTCAATCTTGCTTAAATCTAATATGCAATTTTGCTTCTGTTTTTGAGAAAAATTATCAAACGATGTAATGATTTTTTCTTCAAATTTCTCGTTAAGCTCCCCATGAATTTCAATAACTGCCCTGTCAGTCTTTTCATGAATATGAATTTCAACTTCTGAAACCATCAGGCATGATATTTTGCTCTTTGTATTTTGTCAAGAATAAAAGACATCTTATTTCTTTTACGGCACTATACAAGAAACGGCTTCAATTATTTAAGTTTCTTTACACCATGAATCAAAATTTTGCAGGTTCTATAACTTATGAATACGGCAATTTTAGAAGAAGAGAAAATTCGTTTTAAAAAACAAAAGAAAAAGACCCTAAGCTTAGTCGGTAAGGCTATTTCAGATTATCACATGATACAAGAAAACGACAGAATTATGCTGGCCATATCGGGAGGCAAAGACTCTCTTTTTATGCTTTATATTTTAAAAATATTTCAAAAAAAAGCGCCTTTTCATTTTGATATCTTTGCATATACTCTTGATCAGGGGCAGCCGGGATATTCTTCAAAAGAACTCGAAGAATACTATAAAGAAATGGAAATTGAATACTATATTGAACATGAAGACACCTATTCTGTGGTTATCGATAAAATTGAAGAAGGTAAAACTTATTGTTCGTTGTGTTCAAGGTTAAGACGCGGCATTTTATATTCAGAAGCCGACAGATTAAAAGCGAACAAGATTGCACTCGGGCACCATGCCGACGACGCTATTGAGACCTTGTTTTTAAATTTATTTTATTCTGGCAGAATGGCTGCCATATCGCCTAAAATGAAAAGCGACGATAATAAGCATACGGTTATAAGGCCTTTGATTCTTCTTGAAGAAAATGATATAGCCTATATGGCCGATAAACTCGAACTGCCAATTATGCCGTGTAACTTATGCAACAATCAGGAAAACCTGCAAAGACAAAGAATAAAGAAGTGGATTTCAGAAGAAAATAAGATAAATCCGGTAATGAAAACTTCGCTTAAATCTGCCTTAAAAAAACTGGAACCCAGACATTTATGGGACAGTGGCAAAAATAATTTCGAAGAGCTGCCACATCCTAAACCTTAATATAAATGAACGAAAACGAAAAATTAATCGCTTATGGTAAAACGATTAACAAACTAAAAAAGACCGATTATATGCCGCTTATAAAAGCGGCTTTTCTTGAAGACTATGTTGAAAATGACGTAACTTCCAATTCTATTTTTAACGCAAAAGAACAAGCGTCTGCCGCAATCTTAGCAAAACAAAAAGGCATTTTATCGGGAATACAAATAGCCGCCGATGTATTTAAGTTTTTAGACAGTTCCCTTGAAATTAAACTTCTATTAAACGATTCTGATAATCTCTATGAAAATCTTCAAGTAATGAAAATCACGGGCCGATTATCGTCTATACTAAACGCAGAACGCACGGCTTTAAACTTTTTGGCCCTCTTAAGCGGAATTTCTACCAGCGTTAATCAAATTTCGTCTATATTAAAACCTAAGGGAATATTGCCCGTTGATACCAGAAAAACGATACCCGGTTATCGAAAACTGTCTAAATATGCCGTATGCATGGGCGGAGGCGTTAATCATCGTTTAAACCTTTCGGCCATGGGACTAATCAAAGACAATCATATCGCTAAAGCCGGAAGCATAAAAGAGGCTGTTCTTTTGTTTAGAAAAAAAAATCCCGGGTTACATTGCGAAGTTGAAGTTGAAAATATCAAACAGCTTAAAGAGGCTTTAACGACTGCGCCCGATATCATAATGCTGGACAATATGACGGTCGAGAAGATAAAAGAATCGGTCAACATGATACGTAAATTTAATAAAGACAATTCAAAATCTATCTTTATCGAAGCCTCTGGCGGATACAATGAAAAAAACATTCATACGCTGCTTGATACCGGCATTGATTTTGTAAGCATGGGTTCTTTAACTCAAAAAATAGATTCTTTTGATTTTTCGCTAGAAATATTAAAATAGTTTTTTTATAAAAATTATTTTAATAAAGATTGGTTTTTGGTCTTTTTCGATGAATTTCGGTATCTTCTATTCCGAATCCTTTAAAATCTTTCAGGCCCATTGAAATATAAAAAGTTTGTTCATAAAACGTCGAGTAGTTTTTCAAATTATCCCCAAAGTAAACGGTCTTTCTGCCGTTTACATATGAAAGCCGAAGCAGCCATCTGTGCAAATCATGCTCTAAGATAAAATAAAAATTATCCATATTAAAAACAGTATTGCTTCTTTTTTCGTTATTGAGAAAATTAAACGAATTTGGTATATCTTGCCAAAAAGGAACGTAGTTGTCATGACTTTTGTTATATCTTTCTACTTCTTCGGCCATTGAATTTGTTCCCATTTTTAATCGCCAATACGTATGCAGATTTAAATCAATTTCCCATTTAAATAATATTAGATCTTGCCGAACATTTATGAAATTATGGCGCCAGGTAAATCCTAATTTCAATAAGTTTAATTCTTTTATGAAAATGGGTTTATATCCCCCCATTTTCATAAAAATATCAAACTCATTCGTTCCGCTTTTATCATACCTGATTAAATATTTGTACTCGTTGGTTATGCCCAGGTCTAAGAAATGATATTTCTTTTTTTCGAGCAGTTCGGGATAAAAAAACGAAACACTGTTAACAAAATCATAATTTAATTCTAACCTTGCCTTAAATGGCTTCCATCTGAAATTTTCTTTAATTTCATAGGGATATTTTCGAATATCGCGCATAGACGATAATTCAAGAAATAAAACGGGATAGAAATCAAATTTCAAAGCCGGTTTTATCGTATGCTCCAATTGTTTTTTAAAAGTAGGATCTAAATATTTTTGCTTAACGCCGCGCTTATAAATATATTCGCCCTGCAAATAAAATGATGGGTATCCCAGCCGAAGAATTTCTTTATTATAAAAATACTGATAACTTGCCCTGTCTGATTCTTCTTCAAGAATGTCGCTTGACTGCTTCCAGAATTTATGCTTAATTCCGTATCCAGCGTATGGCATCAAAGAAAGCCATCGAAAAGGAGATAAGATAATCGAAAAATCGACGACTCCTTCTGAATCATACATTGTCTTAAGCTCTTCGCCGTCTCTATAGTAAACGACAGTCTGAGTATTCAGGTTTAATTTATTATAAACACCGCCAAACATAGAGCCGTAGGGTTTTATTAATTGAGAATTTCTCTTAAATGAAATAACCGGGGCCAAAGTGTTTATCGACAGATATTTAGAATCTTCAGATTCGTACCATCTTTTTGTATTAGAGGCCTTGATTTTAAAATGATTGTCTCTCCAATCTTCGGTATATTCGGCCTGCCATGTCAGGGTATTTTTTTTTCGATTACCGTCGAAATCTTTTTCTGTTTCAAATTTAAACATCTCTATGGTATTTTCAGGCTCAAACCTGACTCCAAAAATCTGATCGAAGTTTTCATTTTTATAGTTTTCGTATTTGAAATAAACCGACGACTGCGAATCGTTTTTTATCGAGCGTTCTTTTACCGCTTTTAAGTCTGTAGTGAACTTCCACCAAATTTCGTTTTTTTCTCCAAATTTTCCGTCTCCTAAATCTACCTGATTTGTGATTATTGGCCTATCTTCGTTATTATACTGCGTATCAATCCGCGAATGTTTATAATTTGCAATCTGCAAATCAATATTATATCTTAAAAAATTATGTTTTTTATTCATCCAAAGACCGAACAGGTATCCGCTTTTCTGGTACCAGTCGGCCATGAATTTCGCGTTTTCTGGCAAAAATAAGCTGTCTTTTGAAAACCCGAAATAGTAAGTATTTTGCGTAAAATGCCCCCGCGATTCGTTGTATCCGTATTGTGTAACAATGCCCGTGCCTATGTCTGCCTGAGAAATAAAGGGCCAGTAAAAAACCGGCGTATTACCCACGTAATAAATTAAATGAAATGCCGCGATTCGTTTATTTTTATAAATCCAGATCTTTTTGGCCTTAAAATAATAGTGGGGATTTTCAATTTCGCACGAGGTCAAATAACCCATGCTTAAAACAAACGCGTCATCTGAAACTCTTTTTATAGATTCTCCGATAAGATAAATCGGTTTTAAAAAAGATTCGGCTCCGTATATTAGGCCTTCGCCCGTATTATTATCATAAATAAATTTTTCGCCTGTGGTTTTTTGCAGTTTATCGTGTATAACCACATTCCCCTCGCCGAAAATTTCGCCGGTCTTAGGGTTATATTTAACTGTTTCAGCCTGCATGGTAATTTTTCCTATACGAACCACAATGCCGCCGGTTAATATCATTATGCCTTCTTTACTTTCGCCGTATGTTAAATATTCCGCTTCGTCTGCCCTGATTATTTCAATATCGGGAGCGTCATTTTTCTCTTTATTTTCTTGATTTTTTTGTGAATAGATATATTGAATAAATATCTGGCTAATTATAAGACAATAGAATAATTTAAACTTTATCGCGCTGCGGCTCATTAACTTCATTTTCGACCAGAAAAGTTTTTTTTATCAGTCGGGCATGTATTTTTTATATTATCCGGCAAGCATTCCGCAGGCGGCGGAAATATCTTCGCCCGCAGATCTCCTGTTTACCGCCATGGCTCCGTAATCATAAATTTGTTTTGAAAACCTATCTATCTGTTCAATGCCTGGTTGTTGAAAATCGTCAAAATTTCCGTTAAATGGTATAATATTTAATTTAGCGTTTAATCTTTTCGCCAATAGCGCCAACTTCTTGGCGTCGTCTTTTCCCATGTTCTCATTGGCGATCATAATATATTCAATCATAAGCCGGTTGTTTCTGAATACGCCTCGGTTTTCAGATAAATAATCTATTATGTCGTTTAAAGCATACCGAGACTGAATATCCATATATTTTTCTCTTTTTTCTTCAGATAAAAAGTGAACCGAAAGCGCAAGACAAAAAGGCTCTTGATTTTCAACATATTTTTTTATACCGGTTAAAACTCCCGACGTGCTGATAGAGATTTTTCGACTTCCTATATGTTGACCGTTATCATGATTTAATATATGCGCGGCTTTTAAAACCGAATCGTAATTGTAAAAAGGCTCTCCCATGCCCATAAAAACAACATTGCTGATTTTTTTATTCGTTATTTTTTGGGTCATATATACCTGCGATAAAATCTCGCCGGTAGAAAGATTGCCCGAAAATTTTAACTTTCCCGTAGCGCAAAAATCGCAGTTTAACGAACACCCCGATTGAGACGAAATGCAAATAGTATTTCTTTTTTCATAGGGCAAAAAAACAGATTCTGCTTTTTTATTTTTGTCGAATTCCCATAAAAATTTTTCGGTTTCGTCTATTTTACTCTTTAATGTTAAAGACGGCGCTTCGTTTGGCATATAAAAATCTGCCGCTATGATTTCTTTAACATTTGAGGGCAAGTCGGTCATTTCCTGAAGATTAAAAACATTCTTCTTATGAAGCCAGATAAAAACCTGTTTTGCCCTGAATTTTGACATATCTTTATCAGAGAAATAATTCAACCAGTCGTCAAAATCATAATCTAATATATTTATTTTTTTCATTTCGGTTTAATTAAAAAATAAGGCTTAATCAGATTCATGATTGTCAAGAACTATTTTTTGAACGCTCAGCTTTTTAATTTTGGTTGACCCGCTAACAGAAAATATAAGTGTCTTCTATGTCTCAGGCCCAGTATATTCTTAAAAGAATTCTTTGGATGATACCCACTTTTATCGGCATTGTCACAATCACATTCATATTGGTAAAAATGAGACCTGATCCTATATCTATGAAAGCTTTCGGCGCTGATGGCATGAAAGAAACCTCGGTATCAGAAAAATATATGGAAGACATGCGCAAATATTTCGGGGACGATAAGCCAATACACATACAATATTTTAAAATATGGGAAAATATACTTACCTTAAATTTCGGCGAAAGCAGAATTAACCACAGGCCGGTCATAGAAAAAATCAAAGAAGCTCTGCCGGTTACGTTAACTTTAAACATAATCACTATTTTTATAGTTTATTTGATATCGGTGCCGCTGGCGGTATTTTCGGCCTTAAAAGATACGTCGACATGGGATAATATTGTAACTTTTTTTCTTTATTTTTTGTATTCTCTGCCCAGTTTCTGGACCGCCTTAATCTTATTAAAATATTTTTCAAGCGGTACATATTTTAACTGGTTTCCCTTATCTGGCTTAACAAGCATCGGGCACGAAGAATTCACTTTTTTTCAAAAAATTCAAGACTTAACCTGGCACCTTATTTTACCCATCATTGTTTCTGTTTACGCCTCTTTTGCGTTTTTATCGCGATTTATTAAAAGCAGTTTTATGGAGGCCCTGAGATCTGATTATATTCGAACGGCTAAGGCCAAAGGTTTAAGTAAAAGAAGAATTGTTTATATTCATGTAATGCGAAATTCGCTGATACCCCTGATTACGCTAATGGCGGGAATTTTACCCGAGCTATTTGCCGGCTCTGTTATCATTGAGTCGATTTTTTCTATCCCGGGCATGGGAAAGCTTGCTTTTGACAGCATTCACAACAATGATCATGCGGTAATTATCGCGGTTGTGTCTATCTCGTCTTTTTTAACGCTATTAGGAATTTTACTTTCAGATATAGGGTACACATTGGTTGATCCGAGAATTTCATTTGAACAAACAGACGGAACATAAACGATTTATGTTTAAAGTATCGCTTATAAGGAGATTAAATTGAAAAATTCAAAACTTACAATCTTTTCATATATTATCATAGTATCGTTATTATTCATAGCTCTTTTTGCGGATTTTTTAGCCTCGCCTTTCCCCTATTTTGTCTGGAACAATAAAACAAAAACAGAAATTCCTACTGTGCCCTTTATTACCGCATTTAGCGCCGAAAAAAAAATAAATCTTGAAAAAATAAACTTCAGAAAGTTGGCCAAAGAAAATCAAATTTCGGCGATTTTTGCGCCCATACCGTATTCTCCCTATGAAAATAATCTTGATAAGATATTAGATCCGCCAAGTTACGGCAGATTCGGCAATTATCTGGGAACAGACGACTTAGGCAGCGATGTCGCTTCAAGACTTATTCACGGCGCAAAAAATTCAATGATGATAGGTCTTGTTGCCGTCGCCATCTCTCTTATTTTTGGCGTTATCATAGGCTCAATCGCCGGATATTTTGGCGGCGCGATTGACCTGGTTATATCAAGAATTATAGAGATTGTAATTTGTTTTCCTACTCTTATTTTGATAATGGCCGTATTGGCCATATTAAAACCGTCCCTCATGAAAGTAATGGTGGTCATAGGGCTTACCCAATGGACGGGCGTGGCGCGAATAATTCGCGCCGAATTTTTAAAAAGAAAAAAAGAAGATTATGTACTGGCCTCAAAGGTGACCGGCGCGTCTGATTTAAGGCTTATTTTTACGCATCTTTTACCCAATTCTTTGGCGCCTATTATAGTAATGACTTCTTTTAGCATTGCCAGCGTTGTTTTGTTAGAATCGGGTTTAAGTTTCTTAGGAATAGGAATTCAAATTCCTGAGCCTTCATGGGGACAGATGTTAAACATTTCAAGAAACTATATTGATATCGCCTGGTGGCTCATACTGTATCCGGGAATTTTAATTTTTTTGACCGTAGTATCTTATAATTTGCTGGGGGATCATTTAAGAAAAATATTAAACCCGCGGGAGCGCGCTTAAACATTATTTAAGTTTATTTATATTTCAGCTCTTCTAATTTCTCTTTAATTTTATCTCTTTCTTCTTTAGGCATATCTTTGGGAATTACAATATCTTTATCGTTTTCAAGCCAATTTTCGTTTTCTTTGCTTTTTTCATAGCCTAATTCTTGGTCTGTTTTTAATCTGGTGTGCCAGCCGTCAAATACCGTCAGCACAATTCTTTTTGCCGTCATATCTAAAAGTCTCTCTTGCGCCATAAATTCGGTTTCAAAAGCTTCGTTATGCGGCGAATATGCGGTATCATAACGCACTTTTCTTCTTTCTAGAAGAAAGGCATTTTCAATTTTTGAATTAATTCTAACCCAGATAATAGCGCCGATACTCATCATGAAACGTCTGGGTTCTCCAAATTTGTCAAAATACGTGGGAATATTATGATATATTTCGATATCTCCCATAAGCCATAAGTCGGCTTGATCTTTATCTGATATTGGTTTGAGTCTTGTGTCTAATTGAAATTCTATTTGAAGTTTTTCTTTTAATCTTGAAATTAAATCTCCTTGAAAACTTTTGTTTGAAAAATTATGAATATAGATAGTTCTGTAATTTTGCGTTATAATTTCTTCTCCGTTAATTGAAGAGAAGGCTTCTTCAATTATATTTTCAGGAGGTTTCTTTTCCTGTTTTTGTTCGCCTGTTGCGCAAAAAAAATGCAAGCATATTAAAAAATAGAAATTTCTCGGTTTAATAAAAAATCGTTTCATGTTCCCTGTCTTAAGGCATACAAAATCACATTGGTTCCCATTTGCAAAGCCTCGTTATGTTTTTTTTCGCCGTCATTATGAACGTCTAAGTCTTCCCATCCGTCGCCTAAATCGGTATTATAGGCGTAAAAAGCAACGAGTTTATCATCTAAAAAGAGTCCATAGGCTTTTGCCGGCCCGCCGTAGTGCTTGTGTATCTTTGGCGCTCCATTTTTAATTTTAAAAGGATTTTGAAAAATAGCATGATTAAAAGGTATTTCTACTAGTTTCTTTCCGGGAAAAATTGAGTTTAACTCGTTTCGTATGTATTTATCCATTCCAAAATTATCGTCGGCAAAAAGAAATCCGCCGTTTTTTAAAAACCAGGCTATATTTTTTTTCTCTTTATCGTTAAATTCAATTTTGCCGTGTCCCGTAAAATATATTACAGGAGTCTTCTTAAATGATTCATCTTCAAATGAAACAATTATTTCTCTTTTATTTATATTTATACCGTATTTTTCTCTGATAAATTCGGCAAGATTCGGCAGACTTGAAGGGTTTGAGTACCAGTCGCCTCCGCCTGAATACTTTAGCCTGCCTATTGAAAATACTTTCCAATCAGAGTAATAAGAATTTAGAGATTGACCCAATAATATAAATATAATTAAAGTAACCTTATAAACGTATTTTCTGGCTCTTAGAATGTGAATTGTCATAAAAACTTATTTCAATAGATAGAAGAAAACAGATAACACAAAATGTCAACCTTAAATAAAAAATCATTGACCAATCATTTTATATCTGCATAGATTCATCTAAATCTATGAAAAGAAACTTTATACGCCATTTTGTTAAATTAATTTTTAATTTAACAATTTTAGTTTTTTTACTAACAACCTTCAGTAATTATCTTTGGTCTGAAGATAAAACCGAAAATAACGGAATAAGCGTTGATTATAAGCAATATGATATTCGCGAATTTGGTTTATCGTTAAATCTTGCGGGAATTCTTGCCGGCCCTTTTATAAACATGGATGTCTTACTACATAACAATTTTATTGTAAATATTCATGTAGGATTTAAAATTTTCCCTTATCTTAGAGAAAATTATGATGAAATGTCATATTCAAGAAACACCTATTATTCAAGACCGGCCATAGGCGGAGGATTCATCAAGTTCTTTGGCAAAAGAAAAAACAAACTATATCTCGGCGGCATTATAGATTATCAATCATTCACATCGGTTTTTCGCGAAAAAGAATTCAATGAATATTCTCAACGCTATAAAAAATATGTTGTAGCGGCTAACGGCGGTTATAGAATTAGATACAGAACGGGCTTATATTTTAATTTAGGAGCTTTTCTAGGAATAGGTTACAGTGAATTTGAAAGAAAATTTAGTGACGATTTATTAGAGATCGAAATTACAAATAACAAAAATGGTAAAATTATTGATCCCATCTTTTTAACAGAATTGTCGGTTGGCGTTGAACTTTAAATCCCCTTTTTTAAGTCTATGAATCTTTATGCAGCAGAACCAGGCCCTTTACTCCCAATCTTTTTATAAGATAACTCAAAGAAATCGGCGGTATTAGATTTGTTACAAACGCCATTACCATTAATAGATTGATTGTGGGGCCTAGTATAGCTAAAAATAATGTTGTTAATCTAAATTATCTTGTCAAGATTTATAATTATAAAAGACTTGTCAACCTACATAAAAATTGATTTATGGTTCGTATATTATATACATCGCCTGAATATTAATATTAAGAAGGAAATTGATGATAACTAAAGAAGAAAAATCAAAGGTAATAGATAAATACCGACACCATGAAAAAGATACAGGTTCAGCAGAAGTGCAGATTGCTATTTTAACTGAAAGAATTAATCAACTTACGGGACACTTTAAGACACATCGTAAAGATCATCATTCAAGACTTGGTCTGCTTAAAATGGTTGGGAAGCGCAGAAGAACTTTAGATTACCTTAAGGGCAAAAGTGTTGAGAAATATAAGTCTCTCATTGAAAGCCTGGGAATTCGTAAATAATCGTCAAATTTCTTTTCAGAAATTTTTAATTTTCCTTAAATAATGCGTATTGAATTATAATACGTAAATTAAGGAAAATATTAAAATTTAATAATTTGCTGTAAAAATAAAGGAGGCAGTAACATGTTGCATTCAGAAAATATAAAAATAAGAGATAAAGATTACATTTTAGAAACAGGGGCATGGGCAAGGCAAGCCAACGGATCTGTCGTCATTAGATGGGGCAAAATAACCCTTATCGCGAACGCTACGGCGGCAAAAGATGCGAATCCCGATGCCGGGTTTTTTCCGCTGACTGTCGATTATCGCGAAAAATTTTATGCATCGGGGCAAATTCCCGGCGGATATTTTAAAAGAGAAGCCAGACCCACCGAAAAAGAAATTCTTACATCAAGATTAACCGATAGACCTTTAAGACCGTTGTTCCCGAAAAGCTATTATAATGAGGTACAAATTTTTATTACCCTCTTAAGCTCAGACGGACAACAATCGGCCGATGTTCACGCTATTACTGCCGCAAGCGCGGCCTTAATGGTATCAGACATTCCTTTTGCAGCGCCAGCTGCCGGCGTTCGAGTCGGTCTTATAAACGGTAATTTCATTTTGTTTCCCGACAAGAACGAAATGCAGGAATCTAAGCTAAACCTAATTCTTGCGGGAACTGAAGAAGCCGTGACGATGATTGAAGGTTACTCTCATGAGCTTGACGAAAAAACAATGCTTGATGCGATTAAGTTTGGGCATACCGAAATAAAAAGAATATGCGAATGTCAAAATCAATTGCGCGAAAAAGCGGGCAAAATAAAGAATGAATTTGCCGAACAAGAAGAAAATGTTGAATTAAAGAATAAAATAAGAGAAATGGCCTTTAATTCATTGGTTGAGGCCAATAAAAGCGGCGATAAACAAACAAGACAATCAAATTTAAACGATGTTAACGCTTCAACAATTGAAAAACTCGAAACAGAATATAAGGCAGAGTCTTTAGACGAAAAAGAAATCTCCTCAAAAATAAAAGAAGCCAGAGCAATACTAGAAGATCTTGAGGTTGAAATTGTAAGAAATCAAATTTTTAACGAGGCAATAAGAGCAGACGGTCGAAAACTTGACGAAATAAGACCAATATCTATTGAAGTTGGCGTATTACCGGGAACGCACGGTTCATCGATATTTACTCGAGGCGAGACCCAATCGCTTGGAGTTGTTACTTTGGGAACTGAAAATGACGCTCAATTTAAAGACGACGTAGAGGGCGAAACGATAAGCCAGTTTTATCTTCATTATAATTTTTTACCGTTTAGCGTAGGCGAAGTAAGAAGATATGGCGGTCCCGGAAGGCGCGAAATAGGCCATGGTAAACTGGCCGAGAACGCATTGACAAATATTATACCTTCTCAAAGTGAATTTCCTTATGTTATGAGAATTGTATCTGAAATTTTTGAATCTAACGGTTCTTCTTCGATGGCCACGGTATGTTCGGGATCTTTAGCGTTAATGGACGCCGGAGTTCCCATAAAAGGAGCCGTAGCCGGTATCGCGATGGGACTTATTACGCAAGACGATAAGTATGCCGTTTTATCTGATATTGCGGGCCTAGAAGACCATTTTGGCGATATGGATTTTAAAGTAGCAGGAACGTCAAACGGAATTACAGCCTTTCAAATGGATCTTAAACTTACCGGCATAAGTTATGAAATTATGGAAAAGGCGTTGGAACAGGCCAAAACGGGCAGAATGCATATATTAGGCAGAATGAACGAAGTTCTTTCTGCGCCCAGAAGCGAACTTTCAGAAAACGCGCCTAGAATCACTACTCTTCAAATCGATAAAGAGCGCATAGGAGAGCTAATAGGCCCCGGCGGTAAAAACATCCGCAGCATTATCGAAAAAAGCGGCGCCGAAATCAACGTTAACGACGACGGCGTAGTTTCAATCGCAAGTACCAGCAGTAAAGCGGCGGATATTGCCAGAGAAATGATAGAGGGACAGTTTGCCGAGGCAGAAATCAATAAAATTTACGAAGGAACCGTAAAAAAGATTGTGGATTTTGGCGCCTTTATAGAAATCTTACCCGGAAAAGACGGTTTGTGCCATATCTCTAAAATATCGACAACAAGAGTTTCTTCTGTTGAAGAGGCCCTAAAAGAAGGCGATGTCGTTAAAGTAAAGGTAATCGCCGTCGATCGTCAAGGCAAAATATCTTTGTCTATAAAAGACGCCGTTAACGGTTCTTAATACAAAAGTTTAGATGTCTTCTCTTACGATACAACACTACCGATTAGATAACGGTTTAAATGTTGTATTAGAAAATATACCTTTCAGAGTTTCGGCAACGATGGGAATTTGGGTTCCCATCGGCTCCAGAAATGAAAATATCAACCAAATGGGATATTCGCATTTTACCGAACATATGCTATTTAAAGGCACCGAAAAGAGAACCTACCTTGATATATCCAGAGAAATTGACCGAGTAGGCGGTTTTATGAACGCCTCTACTTCTAAAGAAATAACGAATTATTATGTTACCATAAACTCTAAATTTAAGCAAACCGCCTTAGATGTGCTATCAGATATATTTTTCAACTCGAATCTTCCTGAAAATGAATTTAATATTGAAAAACAGGTTATTTTAGAAGAAATAAAAATGAGCGAAGATACGCCTGATGATCATTTATTTGATCTTTTTTATCAGGATTTTTTCGGCGACAACCCCTTGGGAAGACCTATTGCCGGCAGTTTAAGCTCAATTAATAAATCAAATCGCGCGCAATTATATGATTTTTACGAAAATAAATACGGATCAGACGGCTGCGTTTTATCTTTAGCGGGTCGACTTTGGGAAACTTCAGACGAAGAGACAGAGTTAAAGAATCTGATTGAAGATTTATTCGGACTTAAATCAAAACAATTAAAAGGAACGCCTGAATTTAATAAAGAAAACCCCATAAATAAAACTAAAGAAGTCTGCCGTCATTATGAAAAAAAACTTGAACAGCTTCATTTTGCCTTTGGGATGCCCGGTATTTCAAAATTAAACGAAAATGACGCATTCATGAGCGTTTATACCCATCTTTTAGGAGGAAGCATGTCTTCGCGCCTCTTTAGAAAGCTTCGGGAAGAAAACGGATTATGCTATGCGGTTAGTTCTTTTCATTCCCAGTTTTTATCTGAAGGGCTTTGGGGCGTATATTGCGGCACTTCTTCAGAAAATTATTTTAAGGCCGTTGATTTAATGATTAAAGAAATTATAAATTCTTTAGACGGCGGCATCTCAAAAACAGAAATAATTGAGGCAAGAGACGGTTTAGCGGCTTCTCTGGAACTTGCCATGGAATCTCCTTCGAGAAGAGCCGATTTTAACGCTCGTTCAATATTATATTTTAATAAGCTTCGCGACTGGAAAGAAAAAATAAAAGAAATCGAAAAAGTGAATCCCGAAAAAATGATTGAACAAATGAAAAGCTTATGGTCGGGAAAAGAATTTTTACTTTGCAGTCTCGGAAAACTAAACGGTAAAAAGGTTAACGACCAATTTAGAGAAATATATAAAGACTTTACGCTTATCTGATTATGTTTATCATGACTCATGACAGAAGAACAAAAAAAAGCTTCTGAAGATTTATGGCAAACAAACGCTCAAGCCTTACAACTAATAGCCGGCGCCGGTTCGGGAAAAACCTATACATTAATTGAAACGGTAACCAACTGTATAAATAATTTCTGTTTAGCCGAAGAAACCTGTCTTATTACTTTTACCAAAAAAGCCGCGAATGAATTAAAGGAACGTCTGAAAGAACGGGGTATTTGCGTCGGTTTTGCGGGCACAATGCATTCTCTGGCTTATGATTTATTAAAGAAATCGGGTAATTCACCGAGGGTCATAAATAATTCGCAAAATATATATAATTCTATTTTTAGGAATATATTCCCCCAATATGCGCACATTCCTTCTGATTTAACGGGCGTCGATAAAATATTAGATGATAATGAAAAAAATATTTTAAATGATTCTTATAAAAGACATAAAATAGAGGTTGATAAATTAGATTTTGACGATTTGATTGAAAAGGCAAAAAGTCTTTTGCTAAAATCTGAAATCTTGCATAAATTCAAAGCCGTATTTGTAGACGAATTTCAAGATACTTCATATGAGCAGTTTACGTTTATTCAAGCTCTAAAACCTGAAAAATTATTTATCGTAGGAGACGATTGGCAATCAATCTATAAATTCAGGGGCGGAGATGTTTCGTTATCTTTAAATTTTTCCAACTTTGTACAGAACACTAAAAGATATTTTCTGACTAAAAACTTCAGAAGTCAAAAGAAAATAGTTAAATTGGGAAACAATATTATAAAATTTTCAAAAGAATATATTAAAAAAAAGTTGATAGCTCATAACGGCGCATACAAAACTCCCGGCTTATATATTTACAATAAACCGATAGATTACGAAGAAGTTCTTCATAATTTTTACAAGAAACTAAAAAGAGAAGAACCCCTTACCTTTTTAGTTCGCACTAATTATTTAAAACGCAAGTTAGAGTCATCTTTAAGAGCTGACGATAAAATAATTACGATTCATTCATCAAAAGGGTTAGAATTTGAAAATGTTATTATCTTCGGGGTTAATCAAAATATAATGCCTCATCGCTGGGGCGATATTGACGAAGAAACCAGACTACTTTATGTGGCGATAACCAGAGCTAAAAGAAACCTTGAAATTATCGCTTCAGAAACAAATCAAAAGTATTCTGTATTTTTACCCTTGTTGGCTAAAAAATGTAAAGTTAGTTATATTTAAGTTTTAAAAACTAATCTTTATATGAAGGAAAATACCATAAGGCAAGCAGATAAAAAAACAATATTGAATATAATATCATGGTTGCTGTATAATAAACCGGATTTTCTGGCTGTTGAAACCCTATTGTAAGAGATTTTATATCTAAATATTTTTGATATAAATTATTATTTGAATTTAAATTATCTTTTATTTTACTTATAACCTTCTTAATCGGTAAAATTTGAAATTTTTTTTCTAACGCGTTATAAATTGAAATTTTCTCTTCTCTTTGAATATTAGAAGCAAACTTAAAATCATTTATTATATAATTGCCCCAAAATGAGAGAATAAAAAAATCTTTTTTTGTCAAAGGATCATATTCAGGCGATATTAAAATGTTTTTATAATATAATTTTTCATGAGCTTCAAGTTTTCTTTCTAAATAAACAGGTTTGTTATAATCGGCCGAACCTCCAGATAAAATTGGCATATCTGCCCTTAAATTTCTCGCAAATTCATGCAAAGCTTTTTCAATATTTTCAAGCGACAAGAATATATCTTCGGCTTTAGGAGGTATGTGCCAGAAATATCTATATATATTTTTATTTTTATAGAAATCTTTGTATATTTCTATACCATAATCTTCATTAATTTTTCTATCGTCTAAAACAACAATGAATGCCGGTTTCTTATTTTCTTTAATATTTTCGTTTATTAAAAATAAATAATCGTATTTTGCGTTAAATATTTCTCTCTTTGAATTTACAGTTTTAATGTTCCAGAAAGAATTTTTTTGAAGAGCATATGCGATTCGCCATGATAAAATACCCATATTTTCAGATAAAAATAAGCCCTTTGGCAGACCCTCATGAATCGATAATATGGCTTTATATTCACAGAGAAGATTCTCTTTTATTCGAGGATTTTTAATTTTCAAAGTTATTTGAATATTTTGCGAAACCGTTTTTTCGGGTATTTTAATATCCCATTTAATCCATCCGTTTTGTTTTTTATCATATTTTTTTTCATAAGAAATACCGGGTAAAACCTCTAATTTAAAAGTTTTTGTATCATTAATATGAATTAAAAAATTCAACGAACATACTTGACCGCTATAGCAAATAGTAGGAATCTTAGAATCAAATATACCCTCAACCTTTTTCGTAAACGGCATGATGATCGAATTTTCTTTTTTTTGCGTTTGCGAATTTGAAATATCAGAGATAATAACGGCGTTTTCTGTCGAAAATGTCTCATGTTTCGGAGAAATCTTTTCATTGTATAATCTTTCTTGGTCAAATATTTCTTTTTCAATGGGTTTTCCCGAAAAATCATAAATGTTTTCATTTTTAATCGAAAATTCTTTTTGAACCTGATCAATAATTTTCTTTTTTTCGCCTAGATCAGTAAAAAAAGAAGAATAGCTTGTATCGATATATATATTTTTTATTTGCTTTTTTGTATTTGTCTGTATCAAAACCTGAATGTTTAAGAAAAAAAATAACAACAATAACGGAAAAAACAGACTCCAGATTTTTAATCTTCGGATATTTTTGTAAAAAAGATAAGAGAATATAAAAAAGAAACTCCAAACGATAATTTCTTCAGGTTTTATAAAAATATCCTGAATCATGACGCGCTATTTAATATTGTTTTTGCGTGCTGTATCGCAGAATCGGTAATTTCTTGCCCCCCGACCATTCTTGCGATTTCTTGTATTCTCTGTTCATGATTTAAGCGCATTATTTTTGTTCCAGCTTCGACGTCTTTACTTACTTTGAAATGCGCTATGTCGGTAGTGGTAAGCCCCGCAATTTGATGCAGATGAGTTATTACAATAACCTGTGAATTTGCCGAAACTTGCTCGAGTTTTTTTCCTACAGATTCTGCGATTCGACCGCCTACTCCGGCGTCAACCTCGTCAAAAACCATAGAAAAGACAGGGTCGGTATCTATAATTACTTTTTTTAGGGCCAGCATAATTCTGCTCATTTCGCCGCCAGAAGCGATTTTTCTAAGAGGCTTTAGAGTATCGTTTTCTGAAGCGGCTATCAATATTTCAACAATATCAAGCCCCGATGGATGTATGATGTATTTTTTTTCGGGATTTTTTTCATGAATATATATGCCGTTTTCTCCGTATTCCCATTTTATTGAAATACGAAGCCGGGTATTTTCCATACCTAAATCATTTAATTCTTTTTTTACCTTTTCTTCTAATGAGGCGGCAGCTTCTCGTCTTCTTACGCTTAATTCTTCGGCAATTTCAATCATCTTTTTTTCGATATCTTCAATATCTTTTTTTGTTTTTGCCGCCTCTTCTGAAGAAAGCTCGATGCCCTCATGTTCTCTTTTTGCCTTTTCAAGATATTGTTTTATCTCAGAAATGGATTTTCCGTATTTTCGTTGAAGGTTATGCAATAAATCTAGTCTTTCTCTTACAATTGAAAGCTGTTCAGGGTCGACCATAATAGAATCTTTTTTTTGTCTTAAAGTTCCCGCAACGTCTTCTAATAAATAAAATGCTTCGCGAAAACTAGTCAGTAAATCAGAGATATCGTTATCATATTGACTGTTTTTTTCTAATGTTTTTTCAGAGTTTGTCATTCTCAATAATAAGTTATTTTCAGAACCGTTTAAATCGCTGTATACTTGCGAGATATCTCTAAGAATTGATTCTGCATGAGATAAACTTTTTTCTCGAAGAATTAATTCGTCTATTTCATTTTCATCTTCTAACGAAGCCTCTTCAATTTCTTTTATTTCATGAGATAGTATTTCAAGCCTTCGGTTTTTTTCTTCTTCAGAAAGAGAAACGCTGATTAGTTTTTGTTTTAATTTTTGTCTTTGATAATACAAATCATTAAGTAACTCTACTTTATTATTATTTTGCGCGTATCTGTCTAAAATTGATTGATGGGCGCTTATTTTTAAAATGTTCTGATGTTCGTTTTGACCGTGAATATCTACTAAATAAGATCCGATTTCTTTTAACAGCGTAACGGGTACTTGTCTGGCATTTATAAAACTTCTTCCTTTGCCTTCTGTTGTAATCTCTCTTTTTAATAAAAGATAGTCTTCATCAGAGCTTAATCCATTATTTTCCAGAAAATCGCGTATTGTTTGATATTTTTCAGAAGTTCCAATAATAAAAGACGCTTCTACAAAAGAACGAGTAGAGCCGCTTCTAATCAAATCAGTCGTGGCTTTACTGCCCAAAACCAGACCTAAGGCCCCCAATATTATAGATTTGCCGGCGCCGGTTTCTCCCGTGATAATGTTCAACGTTGACCCAAGACTAATTCTAACTTCTTTTATCAGGGCAAAATCTTTAATATAAATATCTGAAAGCATTTTTAAAACCTGGTTTATAGTATATATATTTTATTTGATTAAAAAATATGATCTAAATTCATTGAATAACTCACGCCTTCTTTTGACCAACCTATATCAAAGAAAGAAACCAATGCCTGGTTCCATGCCAGACGAAACCCCATTCCGCCTCCATATTTCCATTTTTGAAAAGTCATACTTTTTATATTATCATAAACTCTACCCGTATCAAAAAACGGAACCAATATAAGGGCATAGTTTTGACCCCAAATATCAAAATCAAACATTGTCCATCTCGTTTCAAGGTTTATCAGCGTCTGGATTTTGCCGATGAATCGATCTTGCGTATAGCCTCTAAAAGTAGCGTATCCGCCCAACCCTTTTTTATCTCCCGAGGTAAAATTAAATTTGTTCATTTCGTAAAAAGGGGTATTGCCGTAATTCATTACAAGAGAAGCCCTTGCCGCAATAACCAGATCTAAAGCCTTGTTAAACGGGGAATAATAAATTCTCGCCGCGCTCGTATGGCGCGTAAAGTTATAATCATTTATAGACTTTTCGATAACCGTATCTATATATACCCCGTTATTGGGGTCCGGCTCAAAATCTCTTGTATCATAGGAAATTCCCAGTTTTATTGTATTATTCCAGCCTCCATTACAACCGATGATAATGCCGGCATCGCAATCTTTTTTTAATTGAGTATCTCCCATAATAGATTTTATTTCATTACCTTCGGCGTCATAAGCGTCGACATCGGTTCCCGAGTAGTCTGTTATTTTAACGTGCGAAACCTTTATACCGCCATAAAATCCTAAAATTCCTTTATAGATATCGCTTTCAAAATTCATTAACGCGGCCGGAGTTTGGTTGATATATTGATTATATTTTGAATAGGTTTTTCCGTCAGGATGAATCTCTCTGAGAGTTTTTTTGTAATTTTTATAAGACTCAAAAATATCTCCTGTGTACGGTTCTTTGAGTTTATCTAGTGTTTCTTCTCCTACGCCGAAATATGTCGATGCGATATTTTTTTCAAACACCAAAGAGGTCTTTAAGCTGAAGATTGAATTAAGAAAAAACGGAGAATCATAATTAATTGTATGATACTGCCACCCGTTTGTCGTGTGAAAATATTGAACATATGCCCTATGGCGATATGCGGTATACTTAAAATAAGGGTCGCTTTTTAGACCATTATCATAATATATTAATCTCAAACCGAGACCAAAACCTTTATCTACATCGGCACTATATAACGGCAAAGGTATTATATACCAGTCTTCTTTTTTCTTTCTTAATTGCTCTTCTGATAATGCAGGCTTATTTTCAAACCCATCCGGAATTTTATCTTGTGTTTTATTATTTATATCATTTGTTTCAGACGTTTCTTTATTCTCTTGAGAATTTATATTTAATACATAAATAATATTAAATAAAATAACGGCTATTTTAACGATTAATTTTATATGCTTCATTTTTTACCTCTACTTTTTTAACAGTTCAATAACTCTTTGCGCTGATTCACTAATTTTCGTATCAGTAATATCGACTATAGCATGCGCTATTTTTTGATACCATGGTTTTCTTCTTTTGATAATTTCTAATAATTGTTCTTCTGACGAGCTTATTTTTGGACGCTGTGAATTATAATTTAATTTACTGATTCTATCTATGATTTTCTCTGTTTCCATATGAATATATACTATAAAATAATTTTCTCTTAATATTTTCGTCTTTTCATCAGAAAAGTCAAAATCTTCTCCTTCAACAATTCCTCCACCTGTATCTAAGAGACACGCTTTTTCGTCTTTGGCAATATCTTCTAAATACCGTAATTCTAATTTACGAAAATAGTTCCATCCTTTTTTTTTTACAATTTCTTCAATTGTCATTTTTTCTTGTTCTTCAATATAGTCATCTAATGAAATTAAAGGAATTCCCCAGGCTTCAGATAATATTTTTGATATAGAGGTTTTTCCTATGCCCCGAAACCCTATAATTGCAATCTTTTTACGCAATGGGGAGATCTTTTTCTTATAAATAGTTTTTTGTTTTTTATTATTTATTTTATAATTTGTCATTTACTTTAATTGTTCTTTCAATGATTTTTCCATAATTTTAAGAGGAGCCTGCTTGCCCGTAAACAACTTAAACTGATGAGCGGCCTGATAAAGCAGCATTTTATATCCGTATATGACTTTAATTTTCTTTTTCTTGCAAATCTTAATTAAAGGAGTTTCTTGAGGATTATAAACAATATCAAATACAATTTGATTTGAAAACAAGAAATCTCCCGATATCGGGCTTTTATTTTCAAACTCAAATCCTTTCATTCCTATTGGTGTTGTATTTATTATCAGGTCATAATCTTTTAGTTGATTTTTATTTTCAAGAAGAACTGTTTTTTTACGCCGAACGCCTATTGCGTCTTTAGAATCTTTGTACAAGAAATTTTCAAATATGGTTTCTTTTTTTACTAACTTCAGGTTCTTTATTAATTTTTCGCTATTATTTATATTCCGAGAAAGAATCCCGATTTTTTGCGGATTTTCATACAGCAGACTCATGGCAATAGCCCGAGCCGACCCCCCTGTTCCAATAATTAAGATATTTTTTTTATTGATATTAAATCTTGTTTCTTTTATTGCTTCGATGGCCCCTATCCCGTCGGTATTATGACCCTCTAAAAGACCTTCTTTGTTCCAATATATTGTATTTACAGACCCTATTTGTACAGCTAGTGGACTAATTTTGTCTAAAATTCTGTTTATTTTAATTTTATGGGGTATAGTAATTGAAAGTCCCTGGATTTTTAACTTTTTTAAAGAAGTTTTCAGGTTTATTAAATTCTTTACGGCAAAGGCAAGATATACGGCGTTTATTTTCTCGGCTTTAAAAGCCGCATTGTGCATCGCAGGCGAAAATGTGTGCCCTAAAGGATATCCGATGATGCCATATATTTTTGTATTTGAATCTATATTATGCATACACTTTTAATGAATATAATTAATTAAAATGGCTAAAATTGACTTGATGATTTTATTCTCTTCGTTACCCAGATATGTTTTCAAATAATTAAGTTCTTGAATATTTATTTTTTCATTCATCATAATAACCTGCGCTTTTTTAACGCCTATGCCGCTTTGTTCTTCTTCTATATTTCCATATTTTAAATGACGACCTTCTGTCCATTCAAAAATATGGTTTTTATGCTTAACCTGAAATTTTGAAAGTTTTTCATCAGCATATGATTTAATATGCCAGACGAATATCTGAATATCATTTTTGTTATCCTGAAAAAAATTAAATTCCTGATCTTTGGCTAACTGTTTTAATACATCCGTTTTTATTTCTAAGAGAGGCATTTAAGCAGTTCCGCATTTTTTTATATAATATATTAAAAAAAACAATATTATTTTTAGCCGGTTTTCATTACATTATATTTATTATATAGACTATTATTTTTCTACATTTTTCGCTGGGGTAATTTGATTCTCGCTTCTAAGTTTTTTTTATCGATTTTTTATCTTCTGTTTCTTTCAGCCAAAACTAATTGTTCCAGAAAAAAACTAATGGGAGCGTCAATCTTTTTACCATTAACGAATACAGTAGGCGTTCCCGGTATTGCAAGTTTCTTGCCTTCGGCTATATCGTTTTGAACGGCCTTTTTAGGTTCGTCGCTCTTTAAACATTGATTATACACCGACATATTTAATTTAATCGTTTTACCCAGGGTAATTAAATCTTCTTGCGAAACGCCCTGCCCGGTTTTTTTCGCCTGATTTAACCATCTATCTTGTTGTGCGTAAATTAAATCGTGCATATCCCAAAATTTATTTTGTTTTTCGGCGCAAAATGAAGCATACGAAAGTTTACAGGCTCCCGGATGAAGTTGTCTGCTCATATTTATGTTACATTCTGTATCAAGGGGGTAATGTTTATAAGTTACGCTAATGTCATTTGGCATCTTATTTACAGTTTCTTTAAGCATTTCAGCTTTTTTTCTGCAGCCAAAACACATGAAATCTGCAAATTTTGTCAGGTTTAATACGGCTTTTGAACCTCCTTTTTTAGGAGAATCTGCCATATTAATATTAAAGACCATTGCTTTTTTATATTCTTTATAATAGTTTTTTAACGATTTATCAAGCAATTCAATTGGGTCGGCTTTGTCTAGAAGGCTTTCTGCGTTTGAATTTATCTCTTCTTTCACTTTCGAAATACTGTTCATAAGAAACCCGGTAGCGATAATTAATAATGCGCCTATCGAAAAAAAAGACAGATAAGATACTCTTAACGTTTTTACCGCGGTAAAATCGGGAAAATAACTTATATTTTGTTTTTTTATGGCAAGATATGACAATATTAGAATACCCGCCGTCATAATATATGTAATGGCGCACATTTTACAAATTGCTTCAAGTATCACAATAGAATATATCAGCAAAAATACATCTACAATGAAACCTAACCCTGCCATTAAAAATACTGTTTGCAAAAAAGACTTTTCTTTAGAAAGAAAATAACTGATTAAAATCAATATTACGCCCAAATAATACATAAATCCAAATAAGGCGATTGGTAAACCGGCAATTTCTGACGCTTCTGACTCATTTACAACGTCGCATCCTGTTTTTGAATCAGCGCCGCATACAGAATCAATTAATCCCGATTCTAAAGCTGGATTATTATGAAATTTAATTAACTCTGAAGATACATACGCGCCGGCAAGGGCAAGTAATAAGGCTATTATTATAAAATCTCTAATTTTCATTTTCTTTCCTTAAAAAATAATACGTTTAGTTAAATCCAAAATCATTTGAAAATATCACCCGTCAACGAAATATTGTCGCCGATTTTCGTTATGTATAAAAATGTATTTTATGATTGAAGTTCTTCTATCATTTCATTGACTTGAATTCTTAAAGATTCGTCTTTATCGATTAAGTCTCTTACTTTTTTTTCTGCGTGTATTACGGTCGTATGATCATTTCTGCCGTATGCGTTGGCTATTGAAATTAAAGACATATTCGAGACAAGTTTTTTTGTGATAAACATGCCTACATGCCGCGCCAAAGCCACGGCTTCAACCCGGCTTGAACCTGTAATGTCTTCTTCGTTAATATGAAAATTTTTCGCTATTACTTTTATAATATCTTCAACATTTGTGTTATTGCCCTCAATTTCATGAACCATATCTTTTAACGCCGTTTTGGCCATGCCCAAACTTATATTTTTCTTCTCTATTTCTGAAACAAATTTAAGCTTTATCAAAGCCGCTTCAAGCATTCTTACCTGAGTTTTAATTTGATTAGCTATATACGATTGAACATCATATGGAATTTCAACGTTCATTTGTTCGGCTTTTAATTTTATTATCGCCATACGCGTCTCTAAGCCTGGGGGTTTTATATCGACCAATAAGCCCGATTGGAATCTTGTTAATAATCTGTCGGTTAAATTTGACAAGAGCTGGGCCGGCCTGTCTGCTGAAATTATTATTTGTTTTTTATTTTGATATAAATAATTAAATGTATGAAATATTTCTTCTTGTGTATATTCGGCTCTTTGTTTTATTGATTGAATATCGTCAAACATCAGTATATCTGCCGAACGATATTTGGCCCTAAAAGACGGCAGATTTTTTTTAGCAACCGCTTCTACCAGATCAGACTGAAAAACATCGGCGGGCGTATACTGAACTTTTAAATGCGGCATATTTTCGTTTATATAATTTCCCACAGACATTAAAAGGTGGGTTTTGCCAAGACTCACTCCACCGAATATATATAACGGATTATGAAACTTTGTCGGATTTTCAGCCGCCCCCAAAGCCGCCATATAGGCATGTTCATTTGAAGGACCCTTTATATATTTTTCAAACGTATAATTCGGATTTAAATTAATTAACTTAGGGTAATCATTTTCTTTATGTATTGAATTTGCGCCATATTCGTTAATGGTTTTTTTAGCCTGAGATTCTTTATATGTATTCTCGTTTTTATTTATAAATGACGTTTGTTCAAATTCGTCAGATTCCGCGTCTATAATCTTGACGTTTATTTCTTTTTTTAATATAGTTCGAATAGCGTTTTTGATGGCGCCATTATATCTTTTGTTTATATGATCCTTTATTTTTTTATCGCCAACCGAAAATACTATTGAATTTTCTTTTAAGCTTAATAATTTCATATCGGTAAAAAATATATCGAAAAATTGAGCGGGTATAATCTCTCTCAATTTTTGAGAAATATTGGCCCATATCGTCTTTAACTCGTTAGAATTATCGATTAATATGTTTTTTGTATCTTTATTTATTGAAATATTTGCTTCTATTACCTCGCCCATAAAAAGAAATAGCCATTTCGTATCATATTGCGGCAAGATATTTTTTTTGGCATGGAGGTTTTTTTTTCCTCCGGTTTGCGATAAATGGATAATTTGGTTACAATATTATGTCACATTGTATTTTTTAAATATCTGTGAAATTTTATAAAACATTATGACCTGCTCTATTTGCGTCAAATTACATATAAACCGGCTTTTTTATTTTTATATTAAAAGCGTTATGAGGATTTATATTTTTCTTATATTTCTTCACTTCGAAATGCAAATGAGCGCCTGTCGTATATCCCGATTTGCCGACTTTTGCGATTACTTTACCCAGTTTGACATACTGCCCCTTATTAACCAATAATTTAGAGGCATGCGCATAAACGCTGAAATATCCGTTTTTGTGCCGCAGTATAACCATATTGCCGTAACTGCCTCCATTTCCCGAAAAAATGACCACTCCTGACGAGGCGGCTACTATATTAGAGCCTTGCGCCGCGGCAATGTCAAGACCGGTATGAAAATGACGTTTTTTACTGACGGGATGCTTTCGCCAGCCATAACCGCTTGTTAACCTGCCTCTTACGGCTAAGGGCCATCGAAACATCAATGAATCAACATAGTGTTTTCTTGGTAAAGGTTTTGCGTCTGGCAAGAAAATTTTCTGACCAATTAAAATTTTTGAATTCAACAATGAATTTGCCGTTATTATTTCTTTTTCATTTAATTTATAGTTATGACTTATCTTAGAAAGGCTGTCTCCGTTTTTTACTTTATAAAAGATTCCCTTAGATTCGGGTACTTCAATGATATCGCCCGGTTGAATCGCTTTATTTGAAACTCCCGGATTAGCGCTTACAATTGTATACACCGGAATATCATATTTTTGCGCAATTCTCCATAATGATTCGCCTTCTTTAACCTGATGTTTTTTTATAAACGATTCTTTTTCTTCTTTTTTTGGCGGTGTTTCAATGGTTTCTTCTTTATCAGATGTTATATTTTCTGTATCAAATTCAATAATGCGTTGTTGTTCTTCTTCATACTGCGGATTTCCTTTTATGATTTCAAAGTATTTGTCAATCGCTTCGTCAATTTCTTTACTGTATACGATCATTGAAGCGTAATTTGAAGATAAATTTATATCTATTCCTTTTTCTTCGTTAATATTATGATTTTCTGCGGATTTTTTTTCAGATTCTGAGATTATCTCTTCAGAAAATAAAATCATAGATGCCGATGTGATTGAAAAAAAGGCTAAGATGAAAAGTAATTTTTCAATATATTTCATTTATTCTATAAAATCAAGTATTGATTTTTTAATATTATCGGGGAATATTCCGTTTTTCTTGTCTGATTTTTTTTCAACAGTCTTATTTTCTTCTTTTGTTACAACTTCAGGCGATACAATTTCCGGTTTTATTTCTTCTTTGACCGTTGGCGCTTTGTCAATTTCATCTTTAAGCATCCAGTTATCTTTTTTATCGTCTTCAATAAGCATTGATTCTTTGGGGACTCTTTCTAAGAAGAGAGGAACTTCGTCTAAATATCCGGCGGGAGTTTCTTTTTTTCTTAAATTATCGGGATTTTTTAGCAAAGAATCTTGTTCACCCATGATATGCCCCATAGTATCTCTACCTATAGTCATATAAGGCGTCTCTTTGGCCCTTGAAGGAAATAATAACGGATCAACCTCAATATCTTCTACAAGATTCATTCTTTTGAGGTTTTCTTCTCTAAGCTGGTCTAAGTAAAAAAGATCTTTTGCTTCTTTTGCCAAAGGCATTCCCGAAGGTTTCGCGCCTTTTTCTCCGGCAGAAATTCCATATAGTACGGCAATAACCGCGCCAAGGGCCAATACAGCAAAATACCCTTTTTTAACAATATCTCTTATATGCTCAGGTATTTTATCTATATATTTATCTATTGTTGCAAGAACTTTGTTCACATTAACGATATCGTATTATTTTTTTAATTTAATTAGCTATTTATTGCAATAATAAAGAATGAAATACTTCCCCGGGGTAATATTTTTTTTCTAAAAAGTGGTAATCTTTGCCATATTATCAAGTTTTTTTAGAATATCTTCTAACTTGCCGGGCAAAAATTTTGCTTTTTCGTATTTTACTCTCTTTAAGCGTGTACCAATTAAAAAATCGTCAACAATCATTTTTCTGCTATAAAAGCTCGTTTCATTGCCTACGACTTTTTCTACAAAGTTCCCTATTTTGTGTTTCATAATACAGTCAGTATATATTATGTCCTATGCATCTGCCATAAATATTCCAATAAAATTAAAAAAAATATATTTTTTTATTTTCTGTTTATTTGAAATAAATATTTAATCATTGATTTTTTACGAGACCGTGTAGGTTTGAAAATTTATTAAGCTTTTCAATATGTATGAAAGAATATTCAATATTTTATAAAAAAAATTATGAAACCATCCTGCCCCATTAAAAGAAATCCAGGCGATTTTTCAAAAAATGCCGCTCTTTATAATACTACAGAATATTATGATTTAATCTCTGCGTTAAACTGGCATAATTATTGTTATTATGTCAATGACGACCCCGAAATTTCTGATTCTGATTATGACGAGATGATGAGAATCTTAAAAGAAATTGAAGAAAGAAATCCTTCATGGATTTTGCCCCAATCGCCTTCGCATAAAATAGGCGGCGAGGTTATATCTGAATTTCCCTCGTTTGAGCATGACCCGCCTATGATGAGCCTTGATAACGCGGTAAGCTTTCAAGAGGTCAGAGACTTTCATAACCGCATACTTAAAGCTTTAAGAGACAAAAAACCAGAAACCATATATTATTGCGCCGAGCCAAAATTTGACGGCCTTGCCGTAAATATTATCTATGAAAACGGCGTCTTAAAAAAGGCGGGAACGCGCGGCGACGGAAAAACCGGTGAAGATATCACTCACAATATCCGAACCGTCCAAAACGCGCCGCTGAAACTCATATGCGAACACCCCCCCGAAATTATTAGTATTCGCGGCGAATGCGTGATGTCGGTTAAGAGATTTAACGAACTAAACGAGGCATTAAGCAAAGAAAACTTAAAAACCTTCGCCAACCCGAGAAACGCTGCAGCCGGCAGTCTAAGACAGCAAGATTCTAAAATTACCGCCTCAAGAAAACTTATTTTTCTGCCCTACTCTGTGGGTTTTGTCAAAGAAACCGAGGTTTCTGAAAAGAATAATAAAGCGCCAACTTCTCAAAGCCTTATCTGGAAACATTATCTGCCTTCTTTGGGCTTTAAGATTCATATTAACGCAGAAAAACTGAGCATTGACGAAATCGAACGCCATTATAACTATTTTTCATTAAAAAGGCCCGAGTTTGATTTTGATATGGACGGACTCGTCTTAAAATTTGACGATATCCGGCTTTGGCCCATGATGGGAATGACTTCTAAGTTCCCCCGGTGGGCGATTGCCTATAAATTCGAATCAAAAAAAGCTGTAACAAAACTTATTGATATCGAATACCAGACCGGCAGAACAGGCGTAATCACTCCCGTCGCGTGCCTTCAGCCCATTAATATAGGCGGGGTTATAGTTCAACGGGCCACGCTTCATAACAAAGACGAAATGAAAAGACTTGATATACATATAGGAGATTATGTCGAGACGATACGTGCGGGCGATGTCATACCTAAAATCACAAGGGTCATTCTCGAAAAAAGAGACGCCTCTGTAAAAGAGGCCTTATTTCCCGAAAACTGCCCTTCATGCGGCGGCCCTCTTGAAATTCAGGATGTCGCCGTAAAATGCTTAAACGAAAACTGCAAAGGCAGGCAAAAAGCGTTTATTAAATATTTTATTTCAAAAGACGGCATGAATATAGAGGGATTCGGCGAAGAATGGGCGGCTATTTTTTATGAAAAAAAAATTATAAAAGATATTGCCGATATTTTCAGCTTAAAAGAAAACGATATTAACAAGCTTGACGGCATGGGAGATATTCTTCCTACGAAAATTATTTCTTCAATTAACGCCAGAAGAAAGGTCCCATTTCATGTTTTTCTTCGCTCTCTGGGCATACCCGGCGTGGGTTCGCATACCGCCGAGGTTCTTGCTGAAAATTTTTCGTCATTAGAAGAATTAATCATGGCCGATATCGAATTCTTGCAGTCAATTCATGAAATAGGCGAAATTACCGCCAAATCAGTTAAACAGTTCTTCTCTAATAAAAAAAACAATGAGTTATTTAAAAAGCTTTTTTCGTCGGGTTTTGAAATAATTTACATTGAAAAAAAAGAAAACGAAAAATCTATTCTAAAGGGCTTATCGTTTGTATTTACCGGCGCACTTGAAAAATTCAAAAGAGAAGCCGCCGAAGCCCTTGTAAAAAAATATGGCGCAAAAGCCTCGTCTTCTGTCAGCTCTAAAACAGATATTATTGTAGCGGGAGAAAACGCGGGAAGCAAACTTCAAAAAGCCGTTGAGCTTAAAAAAACCGTATATACAGAAGACGAGTTTATAGAATATTTAAAATCAAAAGAAATTCAATTCTAATCTCGAATTAGAAATCAGAAAAGAACAAATTTAAGTTGAAATTCTAACATAAAATTAGTTTTTGTAAAAACAACTTAATTTAAAGGAGTAAAAACTATGATTAAATATATTAACCATTTTTACAAACATGCTTTTAGCCCGATTTCTTTTTTCAAGTTTTTTACGGTATTTGGTTTGATTTTTTTTATTGCCGGATGTACCGCCGGCGACCCAAAATTTAACGCAGAAAATCTGGCGGGTTTTTGGGTCGGTTTGTGGCACGGTATGATTTCTGCCTTTACTTTAATAATAGGAATATTCTATGACTCTGTTCGAATATATGAGGTAAATAACACGGGCGGATGGTATGATTTCGGATTTCTTTTTGGGGTGACTTCAATATGGGGAGGCGCCTGCAAGGGAGCGTCTTTAAATAGAAAAAAATCATGCATTGAAGACGCCGAATGGAAAGACATTGAAGAGAAACTTGAGAAAAAATTTTATGAGAAGTGCAAACAATGGGCCAATGAAGAAGGCGATACAGAATGGGAAGATATCGCAAAAAAAGTAGAAAAGAAAGTTAAAAGAAAAGTAAAAGAATGGGCCGAAAAAGACTAATCGATCAATATTAATAAACTCGTAGTAACACATTTACCATACTCGATTGTTATACTAATAAGAAACAATTTGATAACAAAGGACATATGTACCATTTACAAAAGAAAATATTATTGTACAATAAAGAAAAGGAGAATATAATGAATAAAACAATAAACATAAGGTTAAAAAAATATAAAAAACGACTGATTTTTTTTGCGGCGCTAAACATTCTTTTTTTTACCATGCCCGTAATGTCTCAAGAAGCTATACCTGAAACAAGCGAAGCCATAAATGAAGAATCGGTCATAAATCAATCTCAAGAAGTTGAAATGAAAAACGGAAGCCTTTATTCTACGCTAAAGCAAGGCGGCATATTAATGATACCGTTGGTTTTGCTGGGTATTTTCGGACTTACAATCATAATTGAAAGAACGATATTTTTCATTAGAACAGGAGCGGCCAATAAAAACAATCTTATAAAACATCTTGAAGAAACCGCCGAAAAATCGCTTTCTAAATACCGCGAAGAGCTTGAAGACGAACTTCGTTTGGCCTCTCAGGTTTATTTTAATAAAATTGAAAAGGGTCTTGTACTTTTAAACGGCATAGGTAACATCGCTCCGCTTTTGGGCTTTTTAGGTACGGTCGTCGGCATGATTAGCGCGTTTGCGGCGATTGCGGCTGCAAGCACCGTAAACGCAAAAATCGTGGCCGTGGGCATTCAAATCGCGCTGGTAACGACAGCCGGGGGGCTTTCAGTAGCCGTGCCCGTTTTAGGAGCTTTTCATTTTTTTAATCATATTCTGCAAAAATCTATCGCTCAATCAGATGAAATAATCATGAAGCTGGCTTCTAAAGCGAAGAGATTTTCAGAAGACATATAAGATTTATTAAGAATAATATTTATTATGAGAACCATTATTTCATATTATCATAAAAAGAAAGCCTACTGGCGAGAAAGAAACTTTCATGACGTCGATTCTTCTTCTGTCGGAGATCTTGCTTTTCTTTTGCTCATATTCTTCATTGTAACCGGCTCGTTTATCTTAAGACAGGGACTTTTTTTGTCGCTGCCCTCTGAAAACTCAAGTTCAGTTCGCGTCGAAGAAAAATTGATTTTTGAAGTATCTCCTTTAGAAGACAGTTTTGAACATGAGGGAAATTTTCTAACCCGAGAAGAGCTTGCTTCTCAAATTCTAAAAAGAAAAGAAGAAACCCCCGGTTTAATATTAATCGTTATCATGAAAAAGAATATTTCTTATAATAGATTTATCGATACGTTAAGCGTAGCAAAAGAAATAGGCATTAAAAAAATATCCATTAAAAACGAGGTTTCTTCGTGAAAAAAACGACAAGCTTTATAAAGAAGCTAAAAATTGCCGGCATAGGAGCGGCTATGGCCGACATGGCTCTTTTGCTTCTTGTTTTTTTTATGGCCTCTACAACAACAGAACCGCCAAAAGGCGTCGAGGTTGAACTGCCCAAGGCGCAAACCGAAGGCGCCGAACAAGATAGTCTTTATATTTCAATATCAAATAAAGGCGAGATTTATTTTGACGGTACAAATATTACACTAAGCGATTTGTACGATAGACTCGCTATGAGACACGGCGAAAAAGACAGAATTGTCGCCATTACGGCCGATAAATCTCTGCCTTACAAAACAATCGCCGATGTCATGGATGTTCTAAAAAAAAGAGATTTCTTAAATATTGTTTTTATGGCTGAAGATAAAATAATGAAAAAATAATTTTATGAGTATTAAAAAAGTATCCATTGTTTTATTTTATCAAATTATTGATAAACATCCTTATAGAGTTTCTTTATTTATTTCATTGATTATTTCGATATTTACGCTTACTTATTCTTCTACCATAAAACTTGTGGATACCGTTGAAGAAACTTATAGATTTGACATTATCGATATAAGCGAAATAAAATCGGCCAAAAGAATAACAAAAAAAGAGGTATCTACAGAACAAGGCGAGATATCCGACGCTTCGCCGGTAGAAAGAGCGCAGGGAGTAAGCGAGGCAGAATCTGCCGTTGATTTGGCCTATTTTCCCAATGTTGCCCCTCCCCGTCTTGTTAGTAAATTAAAAAAGATTTATCCGTCAGAGGCAAAAGAATTAAATATTGAAGCCACGGTTTTTGTGGAGCTTACAATATCTTCTGAAGGCAGGGTCTTAAACCTTGAAATAATTGGAATCAGGCTTTCAAAGGAAATGCCAGCTGAAATTTATTCAAACCTTGTAAAAAAATTTTCTTTGGCCGCCGTAACCATGTTTAAAACGGCAAGATTTACTCCGCCCGTTGTCGAGGGCAAAAAAATACCCGTAAAGATGGAACAACCGTTAAAATTTAAATTAGAATAATCTTATTGCATATGCATGCGCCGCATATCATGATCACACCCTTTTAAATTTCATTAAACAAAATAAAATATTTATTGAACATTCATCTTCATTTTATTTAATGCGCAAAGTATGAAAAAAATATTCGGCAATATAGAAAATTTCTCTTTAGAACACCGGATATTTAATCTTGTCGCTATTATCGCATTTTTAAGCTGTCAATATATCTGGATAAACGCGGTTTCTCTTGATTTGCCAATTACAATTTCTTCTGCCTCTTCTTTAATTGGCATTATTATTGGAATTTTTTATTATTTTTCGCGATTTAAAAATAAATTTACATTTTTAATATGGCCATTGCTAATTCTTCTTTTACTTTTATTTTCAACCAACTGGTTTTTTAGTTCGGGGTATGACGGCACGACTTTTTTCGGACATCTGGCCACGTTTTGCGCGGCTTTAATGCTTCTTTCAAAAAGATCAATTATAATATTTATTTTGATATATATTCTGAATTTTACATTTTTAATATTTTTTCAAATGAACTATCCTGAGACAATAATGCCATATCAAAACCAGTCGATTGAATTTATCGACAAAATAAATACCATGATTATAATTTCTATCGTACTGTATTTTATGATTTCTCTTCTTGTCGATAATTATCGCATTGAAAGAAAAAAATTAAAAGAGCAGAGAAATGAACTTAGAGAAAGAAACGATATTATTGAAAAAGAATTAGAAATGGCCAGAAAAATACAGTTGAATCTCATACCTAGCATTAGCCCGAATTCAAATATCGCTTTTTATTATCAGCCCATGGATAAAGTAGGCGGCGATTTTTTTGAGTTTATTGAATATAACAACAAAGATCTATTGGGAGTTTTCATAAGCGACGTTTCGGGCACGGACTTCCCGCCGCTTTTATTACTTCGATGGTTAAAGGCGTCATCATGCAAAAAGACAGTCCCATTGAAAATCCGGCAGAGTTTTTAATATACTTAAACGCGGCGTTATGGACCCAAATTGAAAATAATTTTATAACCGTTTTTTACGGTATCTATGACAAAAAGAAAAACACGTTAACCTGTTCCAATGCCGGTCACCAAAGACCTTTTTTAATTAACGAGAAGGCTCAAAAACTTCTTATAGACAAAAGCAGCGTACCTCTGGGCATTATGAAAAATAACGAACTTTTTAGAAAAAATAAACAGTATCAAAATGAAATTATTGAACTGCCCAAGCCGTCAAAATTATTTTTTTATACCGACGGCATCTCTGAAGCCGCAAATCCTGAAAATATAAATTACAAATTTGAAGACGGCCCCATGGAAGATTTCATCAACCGCCATAAAGATAAAAATTCAAAAATCTTTATTTCTGACTTATACGAATCTCTTGTTGAATTTAGAGGCGCCCCTTCTTTTGAAGACGATATTTGCATGATATCTATGGATATTGTTTAATATTGTTAATCGGAGTTTCAGGGTTTAAAAATGTGTTCTATGAAGATGAAGTATATGAACTCATTGATTATTATGACAAGAATACCGGTTTAACCGCCATGATGAGATGCACACGTTTTTCATTGGCAATTGTAGCAAGTTTTATAGCTATATAGAATTTTTCATTTTTGAAATTTTCATTAATTCCGATAATAATAGCGTATGCGTTACAGCTGGAAGTACATAAAAGGCCGGGGGGGCGATTATCCCGAGCTTTATTTTCTTGATTCACAAAAAAAAGAGCAAATTCAAATAGAAGTTAACCGCATTAAGGGTCTGGTAAAGATTTTTATCGATACCTTAGAGGGCGAAGACAGCTTTTACTGCGTCATAAGTAACGGCGTAATTATACGCGAAAGAGATTTTAAAACCGGCAAAAACAGAAATCTTGAAAAAGAATTTGCTCAAAGACACATCGAAATAAGCTCTCTACCCGATAACGAAGTTTTGCGCGTCATCGGCGGCAATTACGGAATTTTAACGCAATTTCTAGGCAAGGCCGAAAGAAAGATACAGCCCGATCTTGACGAGTTAAATAATTTTTTTCAGAAGATATTAAGCCATCCAAAAAAGTTATTAACAACAATATTAAATATTTTTAACTTTCTTTATAAATCTTGCTTAGAGCGCCCTAAACTTTCAGACGTGCTTGACGCCGCTCTTGCCGTTTCTCTTGGTTTTGCAATCTATAACATTAACTTTAATTTTCTTCATACTTCGCTTGCGGCTTTTTCATGTTCATTGTTTTCGGGATATGCCGACTGGCTTTTTCGAAAGAAAGAACCCTATTTATTGAAGATTATTCTAATAACGGTTCCTTCTTTTGTTTTATTTTACCTTGGCATATCTTATCATTAAATTTTTTGCATTGTTTTTTGCGGCTAGCCGCAAAAAACAATATCAATTTATGTTATCCGGTTTGACAGTCTGATTCTTATAAAAAGTCTTCCCTCATGAGTACACAAATATTGCCTCAATCTCCAAAAAATGTGGCGATTGCGGGCGCAACAGGCGCCGTGGGCAGAGAATTCATCTCTGTTCTTGAAAAAATTAATTATCCCATAAAAAATATAAAACTCTTATCTTCAAAAAGAAGCGCGGGCGAGAAAATGAATTTCGCGGGCGAAGAAATAACCGTTGAAGAGATGAATAAAGATTCATTTAAAGGTGTCGATATTGCTCTTTTCTCGGCGGGCAGTTCGATATCAAAGGAATATGCCAAATCTGTAACCGACAGCGGATGCATTCTCATTGATAACTCTTCTGCCTTTCGCATGCTTGACGATGTGCCTTTGGTAGTACCCGAAGTAAACGCAGAAGATATAAAAAACAATAAGGGTATTATCGCAAACCCTAACTGTTCAACCATAATTATGCTTATGGCGGTATTTCCGCTGCATCAAAAAAATCCGGTTAAAAGAATTGTAACTTCAACTTATCAGGCGGCCTCAGGCGGCGGATGGGCGGTCATGGACGAACTTATGCAGAGCACAAAAGCAAACATTGAAGGTAAAGCGTTTGTTCCCAAAGAACTTCCATTTGATTATGGCTTCAATTTATTTTCTCATAACACTCCTATAGGAGACAACGGATACAATCAAGAAGAGATGAAAATGGTTAAAGAAACCCAAAAAATTCTTCATAATAACGATATTGCAATTGCAGCCACATGCGTTAGGGTTCCAGTCTTAAGGGCGCACTGCATCTCAATCAATCTCGAATTTATAAATTCTGCGCCTTCAGTTGACGAAGCAAGAGATTTATTGAAAGAATTTTCGGGTGTTCAAATTGTTGACGATCGTGAAAATAATCATTTTCCTATGCCTATTGAGGCAAGCGGTATTTTTGACTGTCTAGTGGGAAGAATAAGAAAAGATATTTCAAACCCCGGTAAAGGTCTTGAGCTTTTTGTCGCCGGAGATCAGCTTCTTAAAGGCGCGGCGTTAAACGCGGTTCAAATTGCCTGTTATTTATAATTAAACAGCAACTTCAAATTCACGCAAAGCTTCATTTAAGCTTGTTTTTAAATCTGTTGATTCTTTACGTCGCCCTATAATTAAGGCGCATGGCGTTTGAAACTCGCCTGCAGGAAACTTTTTAGGAACCGTTCCGGGAATAACAACTGAATTTTCAGGCACCAAGCCTTTTGTAATTAACGGCTTATCGCCTGTTACGTCTATGATTTTTGTCGAAGCGGTTAATATGACCCCGCTTCCTAAAACGGCCGCCTTTTTGATGCGAACGCCCTCTACGACAATACATCTTGAACCGAGAAAAGCGTTGTCTTCAATGATAACAGGATCGGCCTGCGGAGGCTCTAAGACGCCGCCAATGCCTACCCCCCCCGATAAATGCACATTTTTACCTATTTGCGCGCAGCTGCCGACGGTTGCCCATGTATCGACCATGCTTCCCGTAGAAACGTATGCGCCAATATTAACATATGACGGCATTAAAATAGCGCCTGGTTCTATATAAGAACCGTACCTTGCCAAAGCGGGAGGCACCACTCTTACGCCTATCTTATCATATCCCTTTTTAACGGGTATTTTATCCCAGTATTCAATGTCGCCCGATTTTATAACATCCATTTTGGCAATTCTAAAATAAAGTAAAATTGCCTGTTTTACCCATATATTGACCCGCCAGTTTTCTTCGTCAACAGGAGTCGCTACTCGAATTTTTCCTTCGTCTAAAAGCGAAATACAATCTTTTACGGCTTTTTGAATCTCTGTCGATTTAATAACAGAGGGATCTTCATTTATTTTTTGATAAGTTCCAGAAATTAAATTTTCGAGTTTCTCAGACATTACATTCTTGTGCCAATTATAGGCCCGCCCTCTTTTTCAAGCAGTATATCTTTTGTGATTAAAAAATCGTCGCGATCGTCTTCAGGCATGGGAATTCCTCCGTCTAGATAAATGGCCCCTTTAGGGCACGCCTCTTCGCACAGACCGCAAAATATACATCTTAATGTATCAATATTAAACACTTTAGCGTATTTATCTTCGGGATAATTTTCTTTTTCATTTTCGGGAACTTTTGCGGCTTCTATATGAATACACTGGGCCGGACAAACCCACATGCAACAGAAACAAGAAGTGCATCTTTCGCGGCCCTTATTATCGCGTTTTAACGTATGACGCCCCCTGAATCTTGAAGAAAGGGGCCTAATCTCTTCGGGATATTGTACCGTTACTTGTTTTCTTAAAATCGCGCATTTTAAGAAATATTTCATTGTAGTAAGCATTCCCGCAGAAATTGATATAAAATAAAATTTCTCGTACCATTTCCATTTATATTTTTGTTTTACTTTAACAACGCCCATCTTATTCTCCGTGATTTTATTTTTAAGCTATAGCCGTTTGCCGCTCTACCGAATTAATAAAATACTCTAAAACTTCGGCCGTATTCCTTAAACCTTCAGGCGGCCTTACAGATATTTTTGTTTTTTTAATTTCGCCTTTTTTATCTGTAAATGAATTTTCTATTTCAGTCATAGCTTTTACAGGAAAAGACGCAAGCGCTTTTTTAGAAGCGTTATTATCATGGGTCGTTAAATTAATTATTTTACCCCATAAATTTTCATTTTCAAATATTTTATATAATATATTTTCAGATAATTCATTTTCGTCATTTATTCTGTAAGAATAAGGAGCCGAAAATTCGTTAAGCGAGAAAATGATATCGGCATTTTTTAGCGCCGCAATAAAATCTTTCTCGTTTGAAAACGGGCCCTCAATAACTTCTCGCGCTTTTTTACTGTTCGGTCTTTTGTCGCTGGTCATTAAAAAGTCAACTTCTTCGGCCCAGTTGCTTTCCCACATGTATTGCATGGTTTTATATTCCCATTTTACGTTTTTACCCGTTTTAATCATCGATTGTATAATTTCTTTTATTTTCTCAAGGCTCTCATTTGATTCTGTCGTACCTCCGACAAAAACGATACTTTGCGCGTTTTGCCATGTATTTTTAATTTCAGAAAATACATCGGGCGATTTTTTATTTATGCCTTTATAAGCATATGAAAATAACCTTTCTTTTGTAAAATCTTCGGCGGAAAATCGCCCCTGATCGCATATAAAATAACCGTTATTATAAGGATCTTCAGGCGGCATATAACGGTACACTTCATTATTTTTCACGTCTACCGTTATTTTACACAAACTGCTGCATCCGTGGCAAATACTTTGAGTTCTGTCATACCACCAGACTCTCGATTTATAAAGCATGTCTTTATTTAATAGCGCGCCTACCGGGCATAAATCAGACAATGCCCCCTGATAGTTATGATCAATTAATTTTTTGCCCTCGTCTTTACCGTTTGAAATACAGCCAATCATGCTTTGGTTGCCTCGATGAATTCTTTCAAGACGCGGATCATTTAATATTTCTTTTTGAAATCTGACGCACCTCAGGCACATGATACATCGGTTATGATTTATCAATAAATTATCACCGATTTCTTCTTCTGGCGTCGTTCTTTTATTTTCTTTATATCTGGTGGTAGAGGTACCCGATGAAAATGAGTAATCTTGAAGTTTGCACTCGCCCGCTTTATCGCACACGGGACAGTCAAGGGGATGGTTTATAAGCTGAAACTCCATAATGGCTTCTCTTGCTTTTATAATTTTTTCGCTTGTAACAATTATTTTCATGCCATCTTTAACGGCCGTACCGCACCCTATTTGCAGTTTCGGAACGCCTTCAATTTCAATCAGACAAAGACGGCACAAACCTGCGACTGATAATTTAGGATGATAGCAGAATGTGGGAATATGAATGCCGACTTCTTTTAAGGCGTCTACAAGATTTTTATTTTCATCAACCGAATATTCTTTGCCGTCTACCGTGATTGTTACCATAATATCCTCTTTTAGGTTTTACTCGTTTATTGATTATTCCCTGTATTGTATAACTGTTTATACTGTAAAGTATTTTGTATAATTAATTTAATTGCCCACAATGCGCATATGGCCTTAAATTATGTATTTCTTCTTATTGATTCGGTAGATAGTACTCTTAGCCATTTTTTTAACTGACCAAAAATTAAAAACTCCTGAATTACATGGTTCTGGGTGTTACGGGCATATATTTTTCTCTGCATAGGGTCGGCCAGAAGGTCGCTTATGGCCGAAGCAAGTAATTGTGTGTCTTCAGGATTATCAATAATAATTCCGTCAATATGATTTCTAATCTGGTGCCTTATGCCCCGCGCGTTGCTGCCGATTACGGGAATACCCTTCCACATTGCTTCGGTAACCGTTAAACCGAAACCTTCTTTAAGAGAATTTTGCACAACAATTGAAGAGCTTTTTTGCAGAGCGTTAACGACAAGAGCGTTTTCTTTTTCAGACGTCATCGGCAATAGCAAAACAGCGATATCTTTTTGAAGTTCAGAGTTTTGCGAGCAATAAAAAGACGAGATTTCTTTTATAACTTCTAAAGCTTCGGGATCATCCTGAATAGATATCGGATCAGGCCCGGCGAGTACAAGCCTCAATAACTCTAATCTTCTCTTTTGATTCTTAGATATTTTCTCTTGAATTACGCCCTGCGCTTTCAAATGAATAAAGGCTTTCATTAAAGGTAAAAATCCTTTTAATTTATCCCATCTTGACACCTGCAGCAGAATTGGCCTGAAAAGAACTCCGATATTTTCAGGTTTGTAGCACGCGCCAAAACTTCCATCGGGCTGAAGTCTTTTTACAGATTCATTAAACGGAGCGGTTAAAACGTCTTTTTTAAGCCGAACGATTTTCGCGTTGCTTAGTATTCCGGTTATTTTATGAAGATGCAACTCTCTGTTTTTATGCGAATAAGGGTCAATTGCCGGATATATTATTCTCGAATTTTTCTTAAAATATTCGGGGATGTAATCATAAAAAGAAAAAACGCCATAATCGTAAAAATCAGCATAGGGTTTTAAAAACTTCCAGCAGGCGTCTGTTTTTTTTGATTTTTCATCATTGCCTATATGGCACCTCCAAATTAAAGTAACGTCAATTTTTTGCTTCAGGAAAGCTCCCATTGCCATCGGCTGGGGGTCGTGTATGACAACAATATCTTTGGGCCTTATATATTTCAACAAATACTGCACATTTTCTTTGCTTACGCTTTCGTAAAGATTTTTATCTATTGTTGAAAAATAACCTTTTCCCACGCCATGAATCAAGTTATGAATTCTTTTTGTTAAAATAAAAAATTCTTTTTTTTCGGTACTCATTACCAGCCAGTCTATCTTAAGACCAAGCTGGCGAAATAAACTAATCTGTCTTGGCAGCATTTCTGCCACCCCGCCGCCTCTCGCGGTAGAGTTTATCATCCATATTTTTCTGCCTTTCAATAAAGGCATGAACATTGAAGCTTCTTTTCGAAGATCGCTGACCATTAAAGAACAAGATGGATGAAGTTCATAATCTTCAAGGCTGGGCCCTTTTTTTACGTTAATAAGTTCTATCATTGACTTTCTTCTTAAGAAAATTAATGTCTTTTATTTTCTTAAGGAATTAACAAAGTATCAATATTTAATATATCAATATTATTTTAACAAACTTATAAACAATTACAATACGTATATAACAATTAATAAACAAGAGTTTTCAAAAGATGGCGGTCGGGAATGACATCTTTTTAAATATTTTTATCAAGAATCGTATAATCGCATTTTTCATAAAAAAGATACATTTTATTTTGATATAATTTTTTCCTGTATTCTTGGTTTCATTATAAAATAATACGCTAAATTTGCATAAGGAAGCCATATCTCGACCGGGCTCGATGCAAGTGAAAACAAGAAGAAAAACTATTCTTAATTCGATAATTCCTTATTTAATATTGACATCTTCTTTATAAGGTAACGGTTTTTGATTAATTAGATTTCTATACCAACCACCATTTTTCAAAAGACAAATCAAGACATAGTATTTTATATGGGCATAAAATGCGCCTTGACCTTAGAACATTATTAAAACCTCTGACACAAACGCATGTATTTTTTTTACTTTATAAATAATGATAGACAATGAACAGAAATATAATTCTTGTAAGTAATCGTTTACCCGTAAGCTTCGACTTTAAAAAAGAAAAATTAAAACCGAGTTCTGGCGGTCTGGTTTCTGCTTTAAGCGGCATAAAAGAAGAAACCATCTGGGCGGGAACTTTTCCATTTGAACAGAAAAATGTCAGTCTTGATAAAAATCTTATTCCCGTTTTTATTGAAGATGAACTTTACAATAAATATTATAATAATTTTTGCAATGAAGTATTATGGCCCCTGTTTCACTATGAAACAACTCATATAAAATGCAGCCGCGAAGATTGGGAGGCTTATAAAAAAGTAAACCGGATTTTTGCCGAAAAGATACTTGAAAAAGCCGATTCTTCAGATTTAATATGGATACATGATTTTCATTTATTTTTGCTTCCCAAATACATAAGGGAACTCAATAAAGATATCAAGACCGGATTCTTTTTGCATATTCCGTTCCCGAGCGCTGAAATTTTCAGAGAGCTGCCGTATCGCGAAGAAATACTAGACGGCGTATTAAACGCCGATCTTATCGGTTTTCACGATTATACTTACCTACGTCATTTTATCGAGACTTTGCATTATCTGCTAAGCATAGAATCTGATATACTATCTGTAGAATATGAAAACAGAAAAGTTCAATTAGGAGTTTTTCCCGTAAGTATAGACACTCAAAAGTTTATCTCTAAATCCCAGACTTCTGAAGTAAAAAATCTCGTAAAACAAATAAAAAAAGAAGCCGCGGGCAAGAAACTGATTTTAGGCGTAGACAGACTTGATTACATTAAGGGCGTCGATCTTAAGCTTGATATCTTTCAAAAAACGCTCGAGATGTATCCTGAACTGCGCGGGAAAATTTCTCTGCTTCAAATTGCAATTCCCACCCGAAGCGATGTAGACGAATATATTTCTCTAAAAAATAATATTGACCGAAAAATCGGCGAGATTAACGGAAATTATGGCACGACAAATTATGTTCCCGTGAAATACATCTATAACTCTGTCGATTTTAATACTCTGGTTTCTTTGTACGGCGCCTCTGATGTATTGCTAATTTCAAGCAAACGCGACGGAATGAATCTGGTTGCTTTAGAATATATTGTAAGCCAGACAAAAGATAACCCGGGAGTTGTTTTGCTGAGCGAATTTACCGGGGCCGCTTCTAACCTTAGTCATATTATCTCGATAAACCCCTGGAACACGGAAAATTCGGCATCTAAACTGTATGATGCCCTAGATTTGAAACCTGAAGAGAAGTGGGACATGTTAAAACCCATGATTTCATATCTAGAAAAATATACCGCCACAAAATGGGCCCAGACTTTTTTAACTGAACTGGAAAATTGCCCCGTAAGTTCACCGAAAAAAATATCAACTATTCAGAAAGAACAAAATCAATACAAGTTTCCTGAAAATCTAGTCGAAAGCCTTAAGAACAAGAAAATAATTATTTTCTTAGATTATGACGGCACAATTGTTGCCATTAAAGACAACCCTGAAGATGCCGTATTAGAAAGCGTTGAAAAAAAACTCTTAAAAAGAGCCGCTTCTCTTAAAAATACCACTCTCATTATAATAAGCGGAAGAAGCCAGAATTTTTTAAGTAATCAATTAAAAGAATTTAATATTTCTTATGCTTTAGAACATGGGGCCTATTTTTTTGATCATCTAACTAAAGAATATATTTCTCTTGTTACATCGAAACAAAAATCATGGTACCCCATTGTAAAAAAAATTATGCAAGATTATTCTTTGCATGTACCCGGCAGTTTTGTTGAAGAAAAAAAACATTCTATTTGCTGGCACTACAGAAAATCGCCGCGTCTTTTTGCGAAATTTCAGGCCAGAAAACTGCATGACGAACTTGAAAGAGGCTTATCAAATATGCCCGTATCAATAATTCAGGGAAAAAAGATTATTGAGGCCAAGGCCCTTGAAGCAAACAAAGGGATATTCACGAAATGGCTCATAGAAAGAGAATTTAATAACGACAGCGTACTGCTCGCGTTCGGTGACGACAAAACCGATGAAGAAATGTTTGAAACGGCAAAAGAATACGGCTACTGTTTTAAGGTAGGCAAAGGAGATTCAATCGCTCATTTTCGGCTTCAATCTTATAAAGATGTTCTGCCATTCATAATTGAGTTGACTGAAAAAATAAAAAGATGATTATGGTCAATGCATAAAAGATTTTCTAATTCAATTTTATCGGCCAAACAATTTAACAAAAATAATTTACTTGAAATTCTTGACGTTTCTGAAAAAATAGAGAGAACTCTTAAGAAACAAAAAGAGATTCCTCTTCTAAAAGAGTACATTCTAGCCACCTTATTTTTTGAGCCTTCTACCAGAACCCGCCTTTCTTTTGAGGCCGCTATGCACAGACTTGGGGGTAAAGTTATAACGTCTGTGGGCATGCAGTTTTCATCTTTGGCAAAAGGAGAAACCCTTTTTGATACGCTAAAAATGGTTGAGGCATACGCCGACATTTGCGCCATACGACATCCTGTTGAGGGGGCCTCTGTTCTTGCCGCTGAAAACATATCAATTCCTGTAATTAACGCCGGAGACGGGGCCGGAGAGCACCCCACCCAGGCATTACTTGATTTATACACCATAAATAAGCACAAATCTCTTATTGAAAAAAAATTAAAAATCGCTTTTATAGGAGACATACGCTACGGCAGAACCATCCACTCTTTGATTCACCTTCTAAAACATTTTGAATGCGAACTTACTTTTATAAGCCCTTCAGAAATATCGCTTCCCGAGAAATACAAAAATGAACTCAATTCTCATAGTATATCTTTTCTTGAAAATGAAAACTTAAACAAAGCAAAAGGCGCGGATGTTCTTTATGTTACGCGTATTCAAGAAGAAAGATTTACCGACCGAAAAATATACGAAAAATTCAAAGACGCTTATATTATCGATAAAGATTTTGTTTTTAAAAGCTGCCCCAAAGCGATTGTCATGCATCCCCTGCCCCGCTTAAATGAAGTTTCAACGAACTTAGACGATACGCCAAACGCCGTTTATTTTGATCAGGCTAAAAACGGCTTATATACAAGAATGGCTTTAATATTAAAATTATTAAATATTAATATTGAATAGAAATCGTACTTTAATTTATTTCAAATTCTGTTTTTTTAAACAATTATCAATAAAATAGGCTAATTATTGGACGATATTATTTTTTATAATTAATATGTTACAAAAGATATATTTATATCGAATTTCTTTTATTCTACAATAATACTTTTAGAGCTGATATATGTAATATATAATGAATAGACTCAGTCAAGATAGTTTATATTTGTTGAACCAGATTTACAGGCTTTCTTATAAAGATCTATCTTTAAATGATCTGCTAAAATATCAGTTAAAAATGATTGTTTCGGTCTCATTTTTTTCAGACATCGAAAAAGCTTCCATTTTTTTGACTGAAAATAAAGAAAGTCATCTTGCCCTTGGCTCTCATTATAATCTTCAAGATAATAAACAATTTGAATGCGCGATAATCCCGCTTGGAACATGTCATCGCGATAAATTGGTAATTCAAAATAAATTAAATGAACCCGATTACTGCGATAAAAATACCCTTGGCATTAAAATAGAATGCGCAAATTCTTGCTCTCATTATTGCATACCGATATTTTCGAAAAAAAGCCTATTGGGCATCTTAAATTTTATTCGCAATACCCAATCTAAAAAAAGCAAACAAGAAATATTATTTTTAAAAACTCTGTCAAAAACATTGGGCCATATCATTGAACAAAAACTTGAAATAAAAAATATTAATAATATAAATAACCGTTTTGAAGAAACATTAAAAATAAAAGATAAATTTATCGCTCTTGTGGCCCATGATTTAAAAAACCCCCTAAACGGCATTAAGGGATACTTTCAGCTTATTCAATATGAAGAAAATATATCCGAAACCATAAAGAATATAACAGAAGACGCTGTTTCTGCCTGCGAAGAAATGCAGTTTCTCATAAAAGAAATTCTAAATTTATGCCGAATTAAAAAAGGAAAAATTACTCCAAGATATTCATATTTTAATATTTATCCCGTCATTAATCAAATAATAAAAAATCACGCGACAGACGCCCATAGAAAAAAGATCAACATAAAAAATACGGTACCCGAATTCTTTTTTATTTATTTTGACAAATTACTATTTACTGAAATTCTGAACAATTTAATTTCTAATTCTATAAAATTTTGTAATGAAAGCGGTGTCATACGGTTCTTTCTTCCCGATAAAGACCGGCCTGCGATTGCAATATCTGATACTGGCGTTGGTATTGAAGAAAAAAGAATGGAAACCATATTTAAATACGATGAAAATTCTTCAACATTGGGCACAATGGGAGAAAAAGGAACCGGCTTTGGCCTTCCTCTGGTGAAAGAAATTGTTCAGGCTCATAACGCCGATATTTCGGTAAGTTCAAATCAAAATCAGGGTACCGTTTTTTCAATAAATTATCAGAATATAACGCCTAGAATATTGGTTATAAATGAAAATATTGAAAATCTTACGTCTATTAAAAGCGCAATCTCAAAATTAAAAGCCGATTATATCGAAGCCTCTGATATTCAAACAGCTGAGCAATTATTGGTTAATAAAAAACCCCATGTCATATTACTGGATTTATTAATGTCAAATCAAGCCGGATTAGAAGTTTTAGAATTTATAAAATCTAAAACTGAACAGTACGATATACCGGTTATCGCAATCATGGCAGATAATCAAATTGAAACCCGAGATATCGTTTTACATCATTCTCTTGACGATTTTGTTCCAAACCCTTTAGATATGTATGATATTATTCATAAAATAGAAAAATCTTTAAGTAACGCATATCAGGAAGGCGAGCTTTTTAATGATTGGAGCTAATTTCGAGCGTCAGATTACAAATTAATTTTTTCATATTCAGCATAAAGGAACGCTTCTTCTTTATTTATTCTTGTTTTCAATGCCGCGATAAGAGCGCCTAATTCTTTAGCGAATTCTACATCGGCATTTTCAATATTTTTATATTTTTCAAAAAAATCAATAGCCATTCCCGATACCATGGCCATGTCTTGAGCAAACAATTCGAGTTTCTCTTTTAAATCTATATGGTTTTCGGCATGCGCGGTTAATTCAGGATATAAACGGCTGTCTTCTTTTTCTAAATGAGACAACAATAAATTTTCAATTTCATGCACTTTTTCGCGGCCGGCTTTGGTTGTAATTCCTAAATTTTTTACCGTCTCAAGCGTTTCTAAAAGCAGCTTGTGTTCCGATTTTAATTCTGTTATTAATTGAGACAATTTTATGAAGTTTCCTTTTAATTTTTTTAATCTTATATAATATACTAAATATAAGACCAATTGAATATTTCTTCAGAAGTCGTAAAGAGATATTATTAAGAGAAATCAATCATATCTCAGAAATTCAACGATTTTCTTGGGAAGCTTTTGCAAAGGCAGTACTTCGTTAACTCCGCCTCTTTTTATGGCTTCTGCGGGCATTCCGAAAACTATGCATGAAATTTCATCTTGAGCGATACAGTAAGAACCCGATTCATGCATCTCAAGCATACCTGACGCGCCGTCGTCGCCCATGCCGGTCATAATGATGCCAAGCGCGTTTTTGCCCGCTTCTCTCGCTACAGAACGAAAAAGGACGTCTACAGACGGTCTGTGGCGGCTAACCGGCGGCCCGTCTTGCACCGTTACGCGATATTGCGCGCCGCTTCTTTTTAATATCATATGAAAATTTCCCGGGGCAATTAAAACTCTGCCCGGTATTACCCTGTCGCCGTCTTCGGCTTCTTTAACTTCTACTTCAGATATTGAATTAAGTCTTTGCGCGAAAGCAAGAGTAAATTTTTCGGGCATATGTTGAACGATAATGATTCCGGGCGATACTCTCGGCAGTCTGGTAAGAATAAATTCAAGCGCCTGCGTGCCCCCTGTAGATGCGCCAATGGCCACAACCTGATCGGTTGTTTTTTCCATTGCTGTTGATGACATTTTAGGCGGTAATATTGCGTCTGCGCTAAGTTTAGGCTCTGTTATCAGTTTATTTATAGTTTTAATTTTGTTAACTTTCGCCTGGGCAGCCCCTTTTACCGAATCAATGAGCCTTTTTTTTGAATCTTCAAGAAATCCTTTCAGGCCCAAAGTAGGCTTTGTTATAATTTCAACGGCTCCGTTTGATACCGCCTGCATGGTAACTTCAGCGCCCTCAACCGTAAGAGTAGAGCATATCACAACTGGCGTAGGTTTTTCTGCCATTATTTTCTTTAAGAATGTAATGCCATCCATGCGGGGCATTTCAATATCAAGAACAATAACATCGGGCCACTCTTTATTTAAATAGTTCATGGCAAACACCGGGTCAGAGGCCGTCGATATAACTTCTATACCCGGGTCAGAGTTTAATATTTCGCTTATAACCTGTCTTACAACCGCTGAATCGTCTACTATCGCTACTTTTATTTTTGCCATTTTTTTGCCTTTCTTTATTTGGCCTCTGCCGTCTGGGGTCTTTTCAGCCATACATTGCCGCTCCATAAATCTAGCGCAATGCTTCTGTGCCCTTCGCCTTTTACGTGTTTTCCCATAACCTGAAAATTATATTTTGATACAAATTCTTCGGCAAGAGCTACGTTTTTATCGCCTACTTTCACCACTCTGTCTGTCTGAATATTAGCAAACATATTTCCTCCGCCGAAAATTTTTACGTGATAATCGCGCGGTTTCGTTTTGGCTTTTTCAATTTCATGCAAGATCATTTCCATTACTTCGGCCCCGTAACGAGGGTCATATTTTTCGCCTGCGGGTTTTTCGCCGGCTCTTGAAGCCAATAAATAATGACACATGCCACCTATTTTTAATTTTGGATGCCATAAACATAATGCGACGCATGAACCCAGTATGGTTCTTACTCTTGAATCTGAATCGCCCCAGTAAAACTCACCGGGCTGTAAAAATATCTCTACTATAAAATCTGGCGTATTCATGTCTTTCTATATATTGTCGGCTTATATTGTTTCATAATATCGGTTACGTTATTTAAAGTTTCTGAGTGACCCACTATAAAAAATCCGTCTTTATTTAACGCCGAATGAAGACTATCTACAATTTTTTTCTTTGTAGCGTTATCAAAATATATTAGCACGTTCCTCAAAATAATTACGTCAAACTTTCCTACTTTAGGAAGAGGCTCTATCAGGTTTACTTTTCTGAAAGTAACATTTCTTTTTAATTCTTTTTTAATTATAAACTTTCCCTGTTGGTCGTTAATTCCACGCATACAATAATTCTTTAAATATTTATCGGGAATATCTTTTGTTCGTTCTATGGGATATATTCCGTTTCTGGCTTTTTCTAAAACAGTTTCATTTATATCTGACCCCATGATTTCCCAACCTGTGGGGCCAAGTTTTTCTTCTAAAGTCATAGCAATAGAATAAGCCTCTTCGCCCGACGACGACGCCGCGCTCCAGACTCTAAGCGACCCGCCCTGAAAGTTTGGCGCTATCTCGTTTTTTATAAATTCAAAATGGGGTGGTTCTCTGAAAAAATAGGTTTCATTCGTGGTCAACAAATTGACCATAATCTGCCTTTCATCAAGATTATTAGACTCGGTTACAAGCTTTAAATAATCGGCATATGTTTTTAATTGAAAGTGTTTTACTCTTTTTAATAACCGGCTAGCGATTAGAGCTCTTTTACCGTCTGACATGTGAATGCCGGCAAGTTTATAGATAAGATCGCTGAACCCTTTAAATTCATGATCTTTTAGTTGTAATTTATGATATTCATAGTTCTGTGTACTTGTTTCCACTGCATTTTCTCTTTGTTAATAATATTTTCTCTCTCTATTCTGAAGTTTTTTCAACCGGTTCAGCTACGGTTTCTGCTTCTTCTGAACCCGAATTAGTCTCAACATTTTCGGTCGGCTCGTCTTCAGACGCCGAATCGTCTTCAAAAACCAATTCGTCAGAGACGCTTTCGTCTTCAAAAACAACTTCTTCTTCTGATGCGGGAATGTTCGATAAGGCGGCTGTAGATTCAGCCTGTTTTTCTTTTGCCTTTATCAAAGCTTCGTTTGCGGCTGTCGCTGCGTAGGCCAATGCGGCCTCTGCCTCTGCTTTTACGTTTTCTATATCTTCAGGCGAATATGCCTCTTCATATCTTTCTGCCGCGGCCGCAACCGCGGCCGCTTTTGCCGCAGCTTCAGCAGCCGCCATGGCCGCCGCTTTGGCTTTCGCCGCAATAGAGCCTTCTTTAACGTTTATATCGCCTAAAAAGTTTCTCATAAATTCTGTAGTCTGAGATTCTTGACTACCCATACCTGGTCCTGATGGTTTTCCCGTTTTTATGACGTCTTCAAGAGCAGAAAAGTCTTTTACGTCTAAAATAGACTGAGCGTTTATGATTACAATAAAATTACCCTCTACTTTGCCTATACCGTCAATAAAATCAATATGCACGTCTGTTCCGAAGTCGGGCGAAGGATCAATGTTTTCGTTACTAATACTTATCACTTCGTTAACAGATTCTACCATTAGACCAACATCAAGTGTTTGGCCTTTCTTTTGAACCTCAATAATAACTATACACGTTAATTTAGTAATTTCACTCTGTAATTTTTTAAAACGAAAAGATAAATCTAAAACGGGAACCGAATGCCCCCGCAAATTAAGCACCCCTTTTACATATTTTGGCGCTAAAGGAATAAAACTTAAGCCGCCATATGCGATGATTTCTTTAACATTACTAATATCTATGGCAAATAATTGACCGGCAAGATAAAACGTTAAAAACTGTTGGTCTGTTCTACCGGTTCTTTCTTCTGTTTTTATAGCTTGTTTCATATTATATTTTAATTAATTTTTATTTACTTTCTCTTTATTTGCCTGAGTATTTTCTTCATCGGTTATCTTTTGGTTTATTTCTTTTTTTGTTTCTTCGTTTGTTTCTTCTAAAGCAATTTTAGATTTTTCAAGTTCCGAGGCTTTTTTCATCTTTTTTTCAAGACTCTGGAATTTTTCTTTCGCAATATCAAATTTCGATAATTCATCTAAATTTAGAACATTGGCAAGATTTAATACTGGCACAAAACTTTCTTCTACCTTTCCCATAAATTGAAGAAATTCCGGTTTTATTTTTGTACCAAATTCGGGAGATTTTTCCATATTGGTTTTTGCTATACTCACAACTTTATCTACGCTGTCTACCACCATGCCTATATCGACAGGTTCGCCTACGGCCTGCTCAACTTCAATGACTATAATGCAGGTAAGGCGGGTTACGTCTCTGCCCCTTTGATGAAATCGTCTGGCAAGGTCGATTACGGGAACAACGCTTCCCCTTAAGTTCATGACGCCCTTTATGTAATCTGGCGTCATGGGAACCCTTGCTATATCGGTATAGCTTAAAATCTCTTTTACGTGCATAATATCTATGCCGTATAAATCTTTATCAATGGAAAACGATAAAAACTGTTCTTCGTCTATTGTTCCTACCCTAAGCTCTTCTTTTGAGCGCTCTACATTTTGAGTAGCAATAGCCGCAATGTCAAATTCTTCTTCTTTTACCGCTGTTTCCATTATTTTATCTTATTTCAATATTCTTAAAATTTAACAAAATCTTTTGAGGTCAAATCGGCCGGAGCCTTGCCGCCTTCGGGCTTTGCCTTCGGAGGCGTATATTCATGCTTTTGACCAGATTCGCCGTCTTTTTTGGCCGCGGCTTGCTGATTCAACAATTGAGCCGCTTTAGCCATGTGATCTTCGGTTCTTACCTGGGTTTTTGCCTGTCTTATGGCGTCTTCGCCTATTTTAAAGAATGAAACCGTCTGCTGTAAGAATTCGGCCTGACCGTTTAACTCTTCAGAAGTGGCCGCAAGCTCTTCTGCGGCCGATGCGCTTTGCTGGGTTACCTTATCAAGCTGACCCATGGCAGCGTTTATCTGGTTAACGCCGCTGTTTTGCTGTTCAGAGGCAGCCGTTATTTCTTGAACCAGATCGGCCGTTTTTTGAATATTGGGCACGATAACCTCAAGAAGTTTGCCCGCCTTTTCGGCGACTTCTACGCTGTCGCCCGCCAATGAACCAATCTCTTGCGCAGCCACCTGGCTTCTTTCGGCAAGCTTTCTTACCTCAGAGGCAACAACCGCAAACCCCTTGCCGTGTTCGCCGGCTCGTGCGGCTTCAATCGCCGCGTTAAGGGCCAGAAGGTTTGTCTGGTAAGCGATTTCTTCAATGATATTAATTTTTTCAGCAATAGAACGCATGGCCTGCACCGTCTCGATTACCGCCTTGCCGCCTTCAGCCGCTTCTTTAGAGGTTTTGGTGGCAATGCCGTCGGTTATTTTCGCGTTTTCTGTATTTTGAGATATGCTCGCAGACATCTCTTCAAGCGAAGAAGTCGTCTCTTCAACGCTGGCCGCCTGCTCGTTTGAACCCTGACTCATGCTTTGGGCCGTCGCCGTAAGTTCAGAAGAGGCCGAAGCCACAGATTCGGCGTTATTTAAGACATCGGCGATTGTTCTTTTTAGTTTTTCCTGCATTTCTTTTAAAGAAGCCATCACCCGCCCTATTTCGTCTTTTGATTTTACCTTGATATCTTCGGTAAAATCGCCGGCCGCCATTGTTTCGCAAGAAACAACCGTGACCTGAAGGGGTTTTGAAATGCTCAAGGCGACAAAAAAGGCCATAACCGAAACTAAAGCCGCAACCACAAGCACAAAGAAAATTATACTGTTTATTAAAGCGTCTGTCGGTAGTTTAACCTCGGCCAGGTCAATTTCGGCAATCATGGCCCATGTAACCTTATCGTATAGTTTTAAGGGCGAATAAGCCGATAGTACATCGTTGCCGTTATAATCTGAAATAATACCCTCGCCCGATTTGCCCGCAAGGGCCTCTTTAGTGGCCGTCGTATCTACGCCGTTTTTTTGAATGTTACCGGCAAATGAAGCTTTTACGCTTCGGTTTTGTTTATCGAGAAAAGAATCTGATCTCATAAGATTATCAGGGCCCACAAGATAAGTCTCGCCGGTATCGCCCATGCCTGCTCTTTCTTGCATGATGGCGTTAATAGAATCTAACGATAACTGAAGGGCGATAACGCCTAGCTCTTCGCCGCCCTGGTGAGCATGCTGCATGATCTTGGCCGCTATAAACGAACAAGGTTCGTTGTTTGACGGCGCGTAGGGAGCAAAATCGGCAAAACCAAAACCTTCTTTCATGGCATCGTTAAAAGCCTTTGCTAAACCAGAACTTCTTAAGCGGCCCTTTACAAGATTTTCGCCTAAATCGCTTTCTTTGGCGTTGGTATAAATAACGTCGCCTTCAAGGTTCATCACAAACAAGTCATAATATCCGTATTCTTTCTGGTAATTCTGGGGCCACGCGCTTCTTATTTTTTCAAGCGCTTTATATTTAGGGCCCGTTGTGCCGCCTTCGGCCTTAAATACAGGATCCATTTCTTCAATGATAAGATGTATATCTTCGGCGGTGGTTAAAACCTTAATATCGCCTCTTCTTTCTTCAAAAAATGCCGCTATCCATTTCTTTTTGGTTTCTTTTAATGAAACCAGCTGGTTAAAGGCCGTCTTTTCAAGGGCCCCTTCTGATAAATTGGCGCTGTAAAAGCCAACGGCTATCACCGGCACTATGCCAGCAATTAAAAAAAGCGCTATTAGCTTTGTTCTTATTTTCATATTTTTTAACATTTTTTACCTCGTGAATTAATGTGTTGTTGATTTTTTTATTTTAATAACTTTTTTAGTTATACGAAACTTTCCCTTTGTTTTCAACATTCTTTTTTTATTTAATCTTAAAATTATATATTCTTTTTAGAGAAAAATCAATTTTTTTTGCATTTTTTTTATAAAAATGAAGTTTAGATTGATTCAACACATCTCTAACAATGATAATATTTTCGGCTTTTTCAGGCGTCAACTTCATTGGTTATGAGAAAAAGAATTGGTTTCATTGATTGTCGCAATTTTATTTATATTGTACGCTAACAAAATTGACGTTATTTCAATATCCCAAACCTTCTTTAAAAAATAAAATAACGAAGATAAAATAAAGCGCCTAAAATTACTTGAAACAGATAATCTGTTTTTCATTTAAAACTTCACAAAATCTCTGCTCGTTAAATCTGCCGGAGCTTTCGTTTTTGTCTTTTTATCCATTTTTTCAAGAAGACCCACTACGGTATTGCAAAGGTATTCAAATTTCGAATACTCTGCGTCTGCGTTTTGTCCTGAATTTTTTAATTCTACAACCTTCTTTATTGTTTTATGAAGTTTTTCATGTTCTTTTTCAAGTTCGCGCATTTCTTCAAAATGGCCATACTTTGCCATACCCTGAGAATAAATCCACTTACCGAGATCGCAATGTTGGTGCGAGGCGACCTGATCTTGCGTTAAAGACTGCTCGCCCTTCATAAACGCGCCAAGCTTCATTTTCCAGTTTATATGCATCATTTTAGCCGTAGTAAAATCCATCGCGCCGCCCGTTGTTGTTTGCGCCATATGGGGTTTTATCGTTTGAAGATTTTTATTATGGTCATCTTTTGCCAATATTTCTTCAGTTTGCTTCATCATGTTTTGTTTCATATGATAAGCCTGGCCCTGACGTTTTGCGGCTTCGCCTATTTTGAAAAACGAAACTGTCTGCTGAAGATATTCGGCCTGACTGCTTAACTCTTCTGATGTGGCGGCAAGCTCTTCTGCCGCAGAGGCGCTTTGCTGGGTCACCTTATCAAGCTGTCCCATGGCCGAGCTTATCTGGCTTACCCCGCTGTTTTGCTGTTCAGAGGCCGCCGTAATTTCTTGAATTAAATCTGCGGTTTTTTGAATATTTGGCACAATCACCCCAAGCAATTTGCCGGCTTTTTCTGCTATATCAACGCTTTGATTAGAAACCTCGCCTATTTCTTTTGCGGCTACCTGGCTTCTTTCGGCAAGCTTTCTTACTTCAGAAGCGACGACCGCGAAACCCTTGCCGTGCTGCCCGGCTCTGGCCGCTTCAATGGCGGCATTTAAAGCGAGAAGATTTGTCTGGTAAGCGATATCTTCAATAATGGTAATTTTTTCGGCAATGGCGCGCATGGCCCTAAGGGTTTCGTCTACCGCTTTGCCGCCATCGCCGGCGTCTTTCGCGGCTTTCTGGGCTATGCCGTCTGTTATTTTTGCGTTTTCGGTATTTTGGGTTATACTAGCAGACATCTCTTCAAGAGACGACGTGGTCTCTTCAACGCCGGCCGCCTGTTCGTTTGAACCCTGACTCATGCTCTGTGCCGTCGCGCTAAGTTCAGACGAGGCAGAGGCCACCGATTCGGCGTTATTTAAAACGTCGGCCATGATTTTTTTAAGCCGATCTTGCATATCTTTTAACGCGGTTAAAACTTGACCTATTTCGTCTTTACTGCGAATTTCTATTTTATTCTCAAGATTGCCGTTAGACATTGAATTGCAATATTCAATCGTTTCTTTTAAAGGTCTGTTGATGCTGCTGATTATATAAATTAAAATTGAGCCCAATAGAATCATCGCAAATATAAAAACGGTCCATGTTATTTTACGCGCCTCAACAACCGACTCGTCGCCTGCTTTTTGCGCTTCTTCATTATTTTTTTCAATTGAATCGGCCAGTTTTTCCATTTTTTCTTCGAGAAGTTCAAACAACTTTTCAAAATCTTCAAGTTTTCTTTCAATATAATCTTTATCTTCAGCGTTATCTAACGAAATTAAGATATTGGCGCCTTCTAAAAAAGCATTCAATTGCGGATTTACCTCATCTACGGCCATTTGAATTTCTTTTTTCAAATCGGTCTTTTTAATTGCTTCAATTGATTCTTTAAAAGTTACGGCGTTTTCTTTAAATTTTTCTCTTACCTCGGCTAGCATCTTAAAGTCGCCGTGCTCCAATTCAAGAAGGGCGGCGTAAACGTTGCCGCTTATGCCCTCATGCATCATATCGGCGGTCAAAAGAAAACGCATAGCCTGAGAATTTTCAGAAATTTTATCCATTGAATCATCGATTTTCTCGAGATTAATATTGCTTACCATGGTTGAAGCCAGAAAGAAAAATCCCGTTGCAAATCCGGTAATCCAAAGTTTTGTTTTGATTTTCAGGTTTTTCATTTTTTTTCCTTAAATAAAAATAAACAGACTTCATTTATAGAGATGAAATCAATAAAGATCGGTATTCAAATTCTAAAATAACAGAATCTTATTAAACAAATTATCTATGTATATTTATCGACATTTATAGATTTAATATCAAGGTTTTTTGTAAATTGTATTTATTAGCAATCGGCGCATTTCATGTTTCAGCGCAGATTATACAGACAATATAGATAATTATTAATTGTGTTTATGGTATAATTTTATTTGAAAACCGAGAAAGCATTAAAATGCCGCGCCAGCCAAGCCGTTCAAAAGAACCGCCTGGCTAATTATGCGCTCTTATTTTTTTTAAACCTTCTTACCGAAATTCGTCTGCACCTGAAAATAAAATACGTTATCTTTCTTGTCGACGGGATTTAAGTCTGCGTCGGTTCCCGCTTTATCGCGTTTTATTTGATAAAAGACCTGAGCCTTAAAGTTATGCTTGTTGCCGTAAATATTTATACCCGCCCATATATCGGCAAATTTATCTTCGTCGGTAATTCCGTCGGCCGCTGTGTCAGATTGAAAATAGTTGTATCTTAAAGCGGGCATTACATAAATATCAGAGACCGGTATATTATAACCTAACGTACCCTGATAGGTATAAGTATTTTTATAAGCCGCCGATGACATAAAAGTTGTAAACTCGGCATTCGCGTAGACGCCCGCCATGGCAAATGTCGCGTCAAACGTATGTCCGTTTAAGTTTTCGCCATTATCTTGAATTCCCATTTTAGCCGCATAATCGCTGTCTTTTGTGTAAAGACCTCCATAGCCTATTGAAAGTTTCATATCTTTTGAGAAATACTCTTCGCCTTCGACCCAGCCTTTATCTTTACCGTTTTTGATTAGACCGCCAAAAGGGTTTACCTGAACGCGCCAGTTAAAAAGAGGGTTTACATTACTATTTACGGCTTCAACACTCTTATAGCCAACGCCGTTTTGCCCCGAACCCTCGCCGTTTGTCACAGACGCATCAAAATCTAAAAAATGTTCGTATGAACTTCCCATGAGCAAAAGCGGTTTAAGCGATAGTTTTATTCCGATATCCTGCTCTTGAGTTGTACTTGCCGAAAATGCCGCTTCGTTAAACATTAATCTGCTTGAAGACTGAACTGATTCTCTTATAAAAGGAATCTTAAATTGTCCCATGGTAATTTTACCGCTTAAAAACGGCAGTTTAACCCATAAATTTGCCTCTTGAATAACAGATTTTGATTTTTGAAGCATGCTTTCGCCTTTTAGTTCAAGATAACCGCCATACCATTTCGCGCCCTGAAATACCAGACTTAACCTTAAACGGCGAAAGTTAAAATCGACCGCGTTATAATCTTCATTTGTCGCGAAATCGCTGTCTTTTTCGCCCATCATCAATCGCGTTTGAATTCTCGCGCCTATTTTTAAAGACTCGTGTTTTTCTTCTTTTTTTTGTTCGGCAAATTTGTCGATAACAATCTCTTGAGCATAGAGCTTAATATTTGTTATAGCCAATGCAATAATTAATAATTTAATTGTTTTTTTCACTTTTTATTTCTCCTGTACTATTTTCATATATTAGCAGTTTATAATATATGAAACTTTTATTCATAAAACAAAAATTTTTTAATTTTTATTCAACGATTTTTAAATTATATTATTTTTAGTAATTTTCTATTTTTTTAAAAATCACTCTGGCTATTGGCCATTATTTGGGTTTTTTACGATAAGTTAAGAAACTTAATAAACAGCCTTGTAGCAATAAGTTAAAGATTATTCATAAAAATATCAAGAAGAATACACCAATAGAAATACATCGGCATCAACTTTGTCTTTTCTTAAAAATTAGAAATCATATATTTTTTTTGGCCTAAAGTAATTTATTATATACAATTGTCTCTATAGACTATCATGAATTACCCAACCAATAATCAAAAAGTGCTTATAGTAGACGATTCAAAAACTAATGTTCAAATTCTAACCGAAATATTGGGCCCATATTATACAACCCACTCTACTCATAAAGGGTCTGAAGTTCTAGATTTAGCCGCTTCTATAAAACCCGATATTATTCTTCTAGACGTTATCATGCCCGATATAGACGGATACGAGGTCTGTCGCCAACTCAAGAAAGAAAGCGATTTTAAGAACATTCCCGTAATTTTCATATCGGCCATGGATTCTGAAATTGACGAGGCCAAAGGGCTTCAACTTGGCGCGATAGATTATATCACAAAGCCGGTCTCGCCAGCCATTGTAATGGCGCGCGTAAAGAACCATTTAGAGCTGAAAACATACAGAGATCTTCTAGAGAAAGAATCTCTTCTTGACGGACTTACGGGCATACCCAATAGACGAAATTTTGATCTTTTCCTTGAAAATGAAATGAAAAGATGCAAGAGAGACGAAAAACCTGTCGCTTTACTTCTCATTGATATTGATTTTTTCAAATTTTATAACGATAATTACGGTCATCTTGCGGGCGATGATTGTCTTAAACTTGTCGCGAAAACGCTGGCGTCTTCGACTAATAGAACGGGCGATCTTGTCGCCCGCTACGGAGGAGAAGAATTCGCCTGTATCTTACCCGCTACCGATTTAGAAGCGGCCATAATACTTGCCGAGAAAATGCGGATGGCTGTAAACAACCTTAAAATACCTCATAATTTTTCAGAAGCTGCCCAACATTTGACGATTAGCATGGGCGCGGCCTTTGTTTATCCAAAAGAGAACGCTTCTTCAGAATTCTTAATCAATAAAGCTGATGACATGCTTTATAAAGCTAAAAATAAAGGCAGAAATAGAGTAGAATACGAAAAACAATAAAATGCTGGTTCATTTGAAAGGCTTTTTTTGTATGTCTCATAAAATAAAATTTAGAGGTAAAGAAAATGAATTTCAAAGAAAACATTTCTTATATTTTAAGCGGCCTGCAAATCGCTCTTCTGATTACAATTATATATCAGGTAAACACCTTAGCTCCAGGCTCAGAGAGAAGACCTGAACGGCCCAATCAAAGACAGGCTGAAAACAGACCGCCAAGACCGGCCCCCGGCGCAGAAGTAACCAAAGACTTAGACGGGTTAATTAAAGACGCGGCCATTCGCGGCAATAAAAACGCAAAAGTAACCATCGTTAAGTACAACAGTTTTACATGCGGATACTGCAACAGAGCAAGAGAGCCCTTGATGCAGCTTTTAAAAAAATATCCCAATGACGTGAAAATTGCCTATAAACACTATAACAGAAATCAGGTAGATATGAAAGGCGCCGAAGCGGTAGAATGCGCGGGAGAACAAAATAAATTCTGGGAAATGTACGATACAATATTTGAAAAAGGCGTTAACGGAAATTATAGCGATTACGCCAAAGGTATCGGAATTAATCCCAATAAATTTGACGAATGCATAAAAAAAGGAAAATACAAGCAAAAATCTGCACAAAATACTGAAGAAGGTCGTCAATTTGGCATAACAGGAACGCCCGGTTTCATCATAAACGGAAAATTATTTGTAGGTTTTAGACCTTTTGAAGGGTTTGAAGCATTGGTTAAAGAAGAACTGTAATTTTTATACGGTTATTTTTATATTACTATTAAAATTTAATTAATTACCGAAAATAAATTTAGTACATATTTTCATGAAATGTAAAGCTAAATTTGTTTTCGGTTTTTTATTTCTTAATATAAGCGTTTCTTTTATATTTTCGTCTGCCATACCTATTTCAACAAATCAGACAAATGCAAATTTCATTGAAGACCTTTCTTACAAGAATCAGGAAATTATAAACTTCAGAAAAGAGGTTCATGACAATATCAGAGTCTTAAAAATAAATGATACGGTAAATTTAAAATGGAGAAAATATAAAATTAAAAAAGAAGATAATTTTTATAAAATCATGTCCGTTACAATGCTTGATCATGATACAATTTCAACTGTAAATAAATTAAATTCCGCTTATGAAACAAAAACTGAAGACATATGGCTCTTGCCCAATGTTCGCGGCATGGCAATTCTAAAGAAAGATAAAAATAAATTCATCGATAAATATGGCGTTTCAAAAAATCTTTTTTTTAATATTCCCGAAAATCATGATTATTTATTCGTTCCCAGAGTTTCAAAAATACGAATAAATAATAACAAAAAACAAATTTCACTTTCTGATTTTATCAAGCCGGCAAAGGGTATTATCTCGTCTAATTATGGGTTAAGAGACGACCCTTTTTTGAAGAAAAAAAAATTTCATAAAGGAATCGATATCGCCTGCCCTAAGTTGAGCCCGGTTTCAGCTTCTGAATCGGGAAAAGTTATTTTTTCTTCTGCTCAAAAAGATTACGGAAAAACAATAATCATTGAACACGAAAACGGTTATCAAACTATATATGCCCATTTAAATAAAATTCTGGTTAAAAAGGGAAATCTCATACAAAAAGGCGAAAAAATCGGACTCTCGGGCAAAACCGGTAAATCGACTGCCCCGCATTTGCACTTTGAAATCAGAAGAAAAGGAAGACCGGTAAGACCGCGTTTTTAATTTTATATATGTTTTTTTTTGGCCGCTAAATTTCGTTTTCTTTAGCTTTTGGTATTTTTATTATTTGACAATTTATATGATTTTTGATAAATTTAAGTTAAAAATAAGTATATGACGAAGATATAATACAATTAAAATATTTGACGATATAAAAAGAAATAGATATTAGGAAGTATAATGGATTGGCAAAATACACTATCTCAAGCGATACAAGAAAATAAGATAAGAGAACTATATTTGTACAAGGTACCGGTTCTAAAAACATGCGACAATTGGGCCGCAGTCAAAGAACTGGGCAGAGTAAGCTTCAAAGGAAAACACGCCACATATAATGGCGCACTTGTTAAATATGCAGAAAGCTTATATTTTGTGCCCGAAGCAAGAATTGAAGCTCTGGCCCCGTATAGAAAATGGAACTTAAAAAATACCATTGACGTTATTTCTGAAGAAGACTTTAAAAAACAAACAAGAAAAAAATAATTTAATTTTCAATATTATTTTCAATATTATAATAAAAATTAATTTTACAAGAGGGGCACAAATATTTTCCCGCTTTTGAAACCCTCAATCGTCTACCGCAGTTTTGACAATAAATAATTCTTGCGCCAGATTGTACTTGTTCAATATTTTTTTCTAAGGGTATGCTTTCATTACTTTGAGAATCGTTATTTTCGGTTTCTGTAACCGGTATTGTAGCGGTATTGTTAGACCCATTATTAACTTCTTGAAATTCCTGCGAGCCTATATCCATGGGAGTTGGTTGCTGCAGATTCTTCTCTAAGACGCCTGTATTTTCATTCCTTTTCATTTTTTGAATTTCTGTTACGGCTTCTTTTGCGCCTGAGCATAATTTTATCATTTGATCTATTTTTAGAAATTTTAATAACCGCATAATTTCTTCAGAAGCGTGACAAATCGCCATCTTTCCGCCTCTTGATATTAAAAACTGATGAATTTCTGATAATACCCCAATGCCCCGCGAAGAAAGATACTCTAGCGATAAAAAATCAAGAACAAAGTCTTTGTATCCGTCAAGCATTCTTTCTTCAAACCATGCTTTAAAATCAGAGGCGGTTCTTGAATCTAACGCGCCCTCGAGTTCAATAATTAAAACCTCATCGTTTAATTTGGTATTTAATTCAAGCATAATATAAATTTAGTCTCCTAATAAAATAGCGTCAAGAATTTCATTGTTATTTTCAGAATCTGAAGGTTTTCTTGACGCTTGTTCAAATATTTTCTTTTCAATAACAACCGGATTTCCCTTTATTTTATTTTTATTGGCCAGAACAGAAAGAAAGTCTACCCATGTTTTGCGAATTCTTTTTATATGAGAAAAAAATAACAATATTATAATCAATGAAACCATAAGTCCGGCAATGAAAATAAAAAGCAAATGCTTTATAAATTTCTTTATCTCTTCTTTAATAAATTCATATATAAATAAGCGATTCATTTGAACATGGGCCGTCGCGTAATTCTTACCCTTTATGCTTACAGGAGAAGAAAAATCTACGGTATAATTTAAGTTTTTAGACAAAAAAAACTGAAGAAGGTATGTGTAACGGTCATTAATATTGTTTGTAGGATACGGATAATCTTGCACATAAACCTGTCCCTCTTCTAATAATAAACCTGAATGAAAAAATTCATTATTGTATTTCATGGCAATTTGATTAATTCTTTCTTTTTTGCCCCTTGTTATCATAGTTAAATCGGTATGAGATAAAACCTTACCCTGCTTATCTAATATAAATATTTCTGAAATAGGATTTTCTTTTGACCTTAATGCCCCTTGATTTTCTAACTTTGAAAGCATTGAAGTGATAGGCGAGAAATTCTTTTGTTTATAACCAAATGCCCCTGAAGCCGCCGTTAATCTTGCAAGTTCTTTGCCTCTTTGAATAAAAGTTTTTTCGGCGGCTTTTGTATAGTCTTTTAAAGAATAATACTTTGATAATGAAAGCGAACCAATCAGTAACGCTTCTGTAAAGAATAATACGGTAAAAATAAAGGTAAACGATAAAGAAATAAATTGACCTTTATTTTCTTCTGTTTCTTTATTTTCTTTATTTTCATGACTATTGTCAAAATTATTATGACTCATTAAGATACTATCGGTAAAATATATCATATTTTAAATAATTTTTTGCGATTGACGGGTTTTCTTCATTTCTAAAGATTAAATCGATAAAATGTTAAAAATTGAGAACGTCTCATTAAAAATCAAAAACAAAGTTCTTATAAAAGGTCTCTCATTTAAAGTTAAAAAGGGCGAAATTAATGTTTTAACAGGGCCCTCAGGAACCGGAAAATCAAGCCTTTTAAGCGCCATTTTAGGGTTTATTCCGTTAACCGAAGGCGGCATAGTTTATAATGATTTAATATTAAATTCTGACACTGCGTTAGAAATAAGAAAGCATACAGCCTGGCTGCCGCAGCAGACAGACCTGGGTATTAATACCGTTTATGATACCATTTATGAACCCTTTTCTTTTCATTTAAATCAAAATATTAAACCCTCAATTAATGACATAAAAGAAAAATTATCGATATTGAATTTACCATACAATATACTAGAGACCAAGTATAAAAGAATATCGGGCGGCGAGAAGCAGAAAATTCTTATTCTAATATGCGTTTTATTAAAAAGAAGATTCTTGTTTTTAGACGAGCCGACATCGGCTTTAGATAAAAATTCAAAAAAGCAGGTTTTTCAGCTTCTAAAATCGCAAAATAATTCGGTTATCTTATCTTGCTCGCACGACAAAGACTGGATAAACTATTGCGACAATATAATCAATATAGAGAAATAATAAATGCAGACCATTGATATCAACATAATAAATTTAGCGATTGGGTTTTCGCTTTTAATCGTTCCCGTCATTATACTGATATATTATAAAACGGCCCTTACCTCTTCAATGCTTTTGAGCATATTTAGAATGATTTTGCAATTGTCTTTTATAGGCATTTATTTAAAATATATATTTGAGCTAAACGCCGTATGGGTAAATTTAACATGGGCCATGCTTATGGTATTAATAACCGCCGTTACCATCGTTAAGCGAAGCGAATTAAGCCTTAAAATATTTTTAGCGCCAATTTTTGCGGGCGTCTCTATCGGAATGCTTTTCTCGTCTTTGTTTTTATTGAAATTTGTTTTGCGTTTAGATAACATCTACGAGGCGCGTTATTTAATTCCTATATTGGGGATGATAGCCGGCAACTGCTTAAACGCCGCAATAGTCGGGCTTAGACATTTTTACGCCGGAATTCAAAAAGACGAAGAAAGATATAAATACTATCTTTCGTGCGGAGCTAAACCGTCAGAGGCGCTTTTGGGCTTTATCAAGAATTCTATGAAAGAAGCTTTTCAGCCGGCGATAGCGCAAACGGCAACCATTGGGTTGATTGCTCTTCCCGGAATGATGACAGGGCAAATCTTAGGCGGAAGCTCTCCGCTTTTAGCTATAAAGTATCAAATCATGATCATGACGGCAATAATGGCGGGCAAAATATTGACGCTTCATTTTTCTCTTTATTTTTCAAAAAAATTCTCTTTTAACGAAATGAATATTTTAAATTATCAGATATTTAAACAAAAATAAATAACGGCGATTTTAATTTCTTAATCGTTAGTATTTCATACGGCAAAAACATCCGCAACAACTCTGCCTATAAAATCTGGTTAGGTTTTATAGGCCTTTCGGTATATTCCTGATTCTATAAAAAGGTCAAGTATGTCTTTATCAAGATGCCCGTCTTTTACCTCTTCTTTTAAGATATCAATGGCCCTTTCAGGGTTTAAGGCTTTTCGATAAGGTCTGTCTAAAGCGGTTAAAGCGTCAAAAATATCGGCAATAGAAAGCATTCGAACCTCAATAGGTATTTCTTCATGATTTACATTCTGGGGATATCCGGTTCCGTCGAGCTTTTCGTGATGCTTGTAGGCGATATCGGGAACGTTTTTCAAATCAGAGGTCCATGGAATTTTTATTAAAAATTCATAAGTATGCGTCACATGCGATTCAATTTCGGTTCTTTCATGCGAGTTTAAGTTCCCGTATTTTATCATTAAATTCAATAACTCGTTTTGCTGTAAAAAAGGAATCTCGACGCCGTTTGGCATTTTTATTCTCTGTTTCGCGATATCTTGCAGCTTACCGTAGACGTCATCTGGCATGGGAACCGATTCGTTTGAAGCGTTAATCGTTTCAAACATATCTTCAAATTCTTTTACTTTTTGAATCGTTTCAATATCAATATTCTTTTCATAATCTTCAAACCCTGAAACTCCTTTTTTTCTGATATACTCTAATTTTTTAAATGCCGCGTCTTTTTCAATCTGCTGATGAACATACCTGAATCTCCATTTTATTACATCTAATTCAGATTCATACAGTTTTTTAGGTTTTACAAGAACCCTTTCTCTTACGCCTACCTTGCCAAAATCATGAAGCAAAGCAGCATATCTTAATTCTTTTATTTTATCTTTAGAAAATTTTATATTTTCAAAAGGCTTTGATTTTAGGCCTGAAATTTTCTTCGCCATATCAATCGTATATTCGGCTACTCTAAAAGAATGCCCCGAAGTGGTTGGGTCCCGCTGTTCAATGGCGGTTATCGAAGCTTTAACAAAACCTTCAAATAAATTCTCTATATCTTGCAAAAGAAGGTTGTTTTCAATGGCCACGGCCGCCTGACCCGCCAAAGAACTTACCATTTCAAAACACTTTTGCGTAAAAGGAACAATTTCGTCTGTCTCCATCTCTTGCGGGGTTAATTTCTTATAAAAATTCTTCTTTTTATTTATTAACTGCAATACGCCTATAACCTGCTCTTTATGATTCTTAATGGGAATAACCATCATAGATTTTGAATGATAATTATAGATTTTATCATATTCTTTGTTGAATGAAAAGCCAAGCTTGGGGTCAAGGTCATAAACGTCGTCTAGCATTAAATGTTCGCCTTTATAAGCGACATATCCGGCGATTGATTTTGCGTCAATGGGAAGCAGAAATTCGTTAGAGGTTAAATCAAGAGCCGATTTTTTAAAACGAAGATGCGTCGCCGGTTCGTTGTTCTTTTTTCTTTCGGTAAGATAAATAGAACCCCCGTCGGCAGAAACCAGCTCTCTCGCCTTTAATAAAATAAGCTCAATTAATTTGTCAAAATCTCGCTCTGTTCCTAAGGCCTGACCAACTTTTGTAAGCCCGTGAATATCTTGCGATGATAATGTTAAGTCGGTTTGCAGTTTTAAGTTTTCAGAAAATAATTTCAGGGTATCAAAAGCGTTTTTAATAGAAAAAGACAACAGCGTCTCGTCGCATTCGGTATAAAATATCTGATAGAAAATATCGTCGGGAATTATATCAAACTTATAATTTATAAAAGATTTATCTACGATTAAAATAATTCGATGATTCGTGCCCGCATGGGCGCGAATTAAGTTCCAGAATTTTTCTTCATTTTCTTTTATATGGTCATGCGATAAAACCCATATCGCAAATAACTCGTCTAATTCGATATCGATATCTTCATCGTTTAACAGCACGCTTTTTATATTCGCGCCCTCTACTTGTATTTTTTGTAAATTCAAGTTTTTTTCAACATAAATTATATTCTTATTTTTCTTCATTTTCTATAAACTCCTCCACGACAGAGTTCCATGCGTTTGCAAGATTTTCTCTGTTGTAACCTCCCCCGCCGGTTCCTATGATTCTGCCTTGGCAGTATTCGTCTGCAATTTGACATAATCTTTTGGCCGCGTAAGCATGCGCTTTTTGCGTATAGCCCATGTTTGTGATAGGGTCGCCTCTTAGGCTGTCTGCCCCGCACTGCATGATAATAAATTGCGGATTATTTTTTCTTAAAAAATTCTCTACGTCATCCCATGCTTTTATAAATACGTCGTCGTTTGCCATCGCAGAAACGGGAACATTAAGCTTGTACCCTTTTGCTTCGCCCGTTCCCGTTTCGTCGGCGTTGCCCGTACCCGGGAAAATGCCAAATTGATGTATATCGGCAAATATAATTCTTTTATCGTCTTCAAACGAATAAAAAACGCCGTCGCCGTGATGGGCGTCTATATCTACATAGGCGATGCGTTCGAGGTTGTGTTTTTCTAATAGATATTTCATTGCAATGCCGCAGTCGTTAAAAACGCAAAAGCCCGACGCTCTTTCGGGATACGCGTGATGCAAGCCGGCAATGGGTATAAAGGCCCTGTTAAACTTATTTTTCATGATATTTTCAGCCGCGTCAACCACGCTTCCGGCGACATACGAGGCCGCCTCAAAAACGCCTAAAAAAGCGGGCGTATCGCCCATATCAAGATATCCGATACCCGTTTTTGAAAGCTCTCTTACTTTATCAATATATTCTATTTCATGAAAAAGCTCAATATTTTTGATTTCTGCCATAACTGGTTTTTTAATTAAAACCGCATCGGCAAGATTTCGGTGGTAAAATTCTTTTAAAAAAGCCTCATGACGGTCTGGCCCGAACGGGTGCCCGCCGGGGAAGCCATATTTCGCGATTTCATCGCCTATGTAAACAGCTGTTTTCATAATTATTTATAGGGCCGTGTAATAAGTCGGTTATTGAGTGTTTTCTGCCTCATCAGCCTTCGTCGAGCTTTGCTACGATACGAAAAATGCCTTATTTTCGGCATTTCTCACTCGATGAACGGCGGAAAATGTATCGAAATACGGCTTATTACACGGCCCCATACAAATCAAAGCATAACCCGAAATAAGCAAAGAATATTTTTGAAATGAGCGATCAAGACTTTATTTAACCAAAAAAAAACGCGTGCATGGCACGCGTTTTTTTTTGATTTTGCTCGTTAAAAACTAGTATTAGAATTTATACATAGTGCTTAAGTAAGCAAAAGTTTGATCAGCCGCTTCAGGATCTGTATTTACAGTATCTTCACTAGGCGTTACCAAAGCATAACCTAACTGAACCGCTAAGCCTTTTCTTGGCTTATAAGTTACTACAAAGTCTTGCTCTGCGCCTTTGGTATCAAATGCGCCTGCTACAATGTAGTTCTCAGCAAAGGTCCAGTAAGCATATTGAAGACTTAATTCTTTGTTTAATGCAAAAGTTAAACTAACAGAAGTAGCGTTTACATCATTAAAGGCCAACCATGTATCTGAAATACCCATATGAGCATGGTTTGTTCCATATAATTGCTGAAAACCTTCTTGAACGTCTGCAGTATCAACTGTGTTATCGCCGCTTGCGATAATATGCTCAAAGCCAATTCTCAGTTTCATGTCGCCGCCAAGGCCAATTGTATAACCCGCATCTAGCGCGAATAGTGAACCTTCTAGTTTTTGCAATCCTTTGTTACCGTTTTGCATGGCATATTCAATGTTAAAGTCTAATGCTTTTAAAGGAAAATCGTCAAGTACGCCTTTATCGGCTTTGTTGGTTAAACGGCCGCCAATTGTGTTTTTATTTTCTACCTCTTTCTCAAAAACATTTAAGAAATAAACGTCTAAATGAACCAGACCAATAACTTTTAAGGTATCATAGATACCGGTAAACGTTTTGTCTTTAGCGGCCTCATTTTCATTTAAAATCATTGTAAAAACATCAAGAGTATTTACGTCTTTCATGTCGTAGTTTAATTTCAACCCGTCAAATGAACGCCCCTCGCTTGTCCAGTCAAGATGACCCAATAATCTCTGGTTACCGTAAACAAGTTTTTGACGACCCATAGTAATTGCCAACGGCTGGCCAAATATATTACCTACCTGAAGATAAGCTTCTCTGGCGTCAAAACCAATACCACCAGTAGCACCAGCTTCATTAGTATTATTTGTTGTTCTTGTTTCATCTTTTTTAACACCCGATATATCAGGATAACTACCCCATACACGATTATCTTGCAACGTAACAACTACTTTGCTGTTTTCGCCAAGATCCTTTGATATCGTCACCTGAGTCTTGTTTTCAACACTTTCTTTAGTATCAGCCGCATTGGCATCCCAGTCAGCGTTTTGTCTTACAGAGCCCCTTGCTCTAACGAAACCGCTTACTTTCACATCGCTGCCCGTACTTTTAACTTCTGGCGCAGGCGCAGGCGCCGCCGCAGGCTCGGCTTCTTGGCCAAATAGCAGGCCGCCTGTTAAAAAGGCCGCTATGGCCATTAAACTAATTGTTTTCTTCATTCTTTTCTCCTTCGTTTTCTTTTAATTGTTTGTTTCCAACAAATTCGCTTGCAGATTCATCTTGATGATCGGTTTTATTGTTGTGAACCTTTGTTTGCGTAAAAAATCATAATTAAACCGGTATTTTAATTCATAAATTTTTCTTATTAAATTAAAAATAACCATTTTACTCATAGACTTTTTATACAAATCTCTTTTCTTTAATAAGTTATCTCTTTTTAAGTATTTATAAAAAGACTTAATCTTATTTTTAAGTTTGTTTTTATCATATTCTAGAGCGTTTTTTTTCGACATACCCATATAGGTTTGCTGATTTTTGCAGATATGTTTTAGCGTCTTCATATTTGTTTAACGCCCAATACAACCTATATAAATTAGCCAATTCGTCAAGCCGTTTTTAAGGTTTTTTTTATCTCTGTGTACCCTGCCTGCGGTGAGCAATGTCGAACCGTGGCCTCTGTGGCAATATCTTAAACCGGTCTCGCGCCATTGCCATAACTTGAAACAAACTCTTTTTTATCTCTGTCGTTCAACCTGAAAAATATTAACTCTCGGTTAACAATTTCGGCTATTCTTATTTTAATTGTCTGCAAGTGTAATTTTAAAAAAGTGATATTAAAAATGCAATCGATTGACTTTATCAAAACATTTTCAGAGCCTCTTCGCATTCGAATTTTATTGCTTTTAAAAGAAGCTTCGCTTTCTGTAAGCGAAATCGTTTCAATTATTGGGCAGTCGCAAAGCAATATCAGCCATCATATTAAAATGTTAAAAGACGGCAATTTGATAAAACAAGATAAACAAGGCAGCATAAATTTATACAGCTTAATAGAAAATCCCGAAGTTCCCTCTTTAATGCGGCCCTTTTGGGATAATTTTTCGCAAATAGGAAGAGAAGTCTCTGAGAATTCTGAAGATATGCGTAAGCTTATTCTGGTGCTGTCTAACCGCCAAAATAATATCAATTCATTAACATGGGCCGACTGGCGCAAGGCGCAGCCCGATTTGCCCTATACGGCAGAGGTGGCCTTTGCCGGCATGCCGCGAAACGAAACGGCGCTTGATATTGGCTGCGGCGACGGAACCTTTCTGGCCCAGCTTAAAGAGAATTTTACCCGCCTTTACGGCATTGACATATCGTTAAATCAGATTAATGAAGCCAAAAAAAATATTTCAGAAAATATCTTTTTATTAAACGCCGACGCAAACGATTTACCGTTTCAAGAAAAAAGCATTGAAAGCGTTTATCTTAGAATGGTTCTCGGATTTATACCAAAACCCGTGGACGCTCTTAAAGAAGCCTTAAGAATCTTAAAACCCATGGGACGCGTTTCTATCATAGATAAATATGAAGAAAATATCGGAAAAGAAAATTCTTTTTCTTTTCAATATTTTCAAACTTTTTGCGGCTCTGTTAAAAACTGCAAACTTTTATTTTATAAAAAATATCCGAAAGTATTTGTATGCGCCATAGAAAAAGAAGCGTAAAAATTATCAATTCTCAGTTTCTTGATTTTTTAATTCTTCATTAAAGCCCATTGCCGATTCCATTGACTCTTCAAATGACGACAGAAAAAACTCGGGGTTTAGAACTATATTGCCGTATCTTACTTCAAAATGCAAATGAGGGCCGGTGCTGTACCCGGTACTTCCTGAATAACCGATGATTTGGCCCTTTTTTACTTTTTCGCCCTTTTTAATGAGAACAACCGAAAGGTGAGCGTATTTTGTGCTATAATCATTTTCATGCATGATGGTTATACTAAGACCGTATGCGCCCTGATATCCTAAATTTTCGATTTCACCATCCATGGCGGCGATTACCACTGTGCCTGTTTGCGCGGCAATGTCGATTCCCGTGTGATCCCTTCCCATTCTTTTGCCGATTCTACTGGTAATTCTAGTGCCTAAAACGGGCCATAAAAACTCTCCCTGGGGAACCTTCCATACTTGTCTTTTGATATCTGCATTTGCCAGTTCGCTTAAATACTCTTTTGTAAAAGGTAAAAAATACCATCCGCTTTTGTTTATTCGGCTAGATTTCTCGGATATCTCGTTTAATTCTTTAATTTGTTCAATATTTGAATGATACTTTTCTGATATTTCAGTGATTAACTGGCCCTTTTTTAAATTTTGCCAAACGCCTTCTATACCGCGATAGCTATGAATAAAATTATTATCCATGGCCACATTTTCATTTTTTGAAAGCGAGCTTATTTCTTCGCTTATTTCTTGCCATGTAGTATCGGAATTTTTTTGAATATTTTCAGAATTTATGTTATTAATTGATAAGATAAATATGCAGACGTATAACCATGATAATTTTTTACTTAAAATTATTTTTATTGCCATCCTTTTTTGTATCTCCCCCACGCATTATGACAATTTATTTATTGATAAACACTATGTCAATTTTTTTATTTTATAAATCGCCATTGAATTGGGCAATTCAATAGCGATTTATAAAATAAAATAGCCTCATTTCTAACGATATCGTAAAAAAAACTTTATTTCTTAACCATAAAATACTTTTCATATATATGTTATTCAGGTAAGACTTTTTTAAAAATCGGCTCTTCTATATCCATCGAGAAGAAATAATGCATGTTCCTTATTTTTTATGCATCTAGCGACGATGCCCGGTTGACACGAAATTTGCTACTGCTTTAGTAGATTCATAAATGCAGTAGCTTGTAATAGCCTTAATAAAGCCTCACAGACTTGAGGCCATCAAAGAAGAACCGAATAAACGCGAAATTTTTAGACTTACGGTTCTTGACGCAAGCGGGTATGGCCGACAAAGGGGGCAGCTGCAATATTTTCGCCGGCAAGAAATCGGGCGGCTCTTATATTCCTATTTTCTCATAATTTCTCTTATCTTTATAAATTACAACGCTTAGCAAACCGAAAATATAATATAGAAGAATCGAAATGACCGACCATACAGAAGAACAATTAGCATTGATGAAAAATTCAGCCCCCGAAAATCATGTTTCTCTTCGGGGGTTTTCAATATACGCCAAATTTCTGGGCATCTTTGCGGTAACCGCTTTCGTTGTAACAGGTGCCTATCTTTTAATAGGAATTCAATTTAATAATTTACAGTATAAACGCGAGGCCTCCGCGGTTTCAAAGCAGGTAACTTCTTTTATTCACTGGGTTTCTGAAAACGAGTATATTTATGTTAAAGATTCGAAAAGCGCTCATCATAAGAATGTTTCTTCAAAAGATTTTAAGAAGAGCGATGAAATCTTTAAATTATACGCCAAAGACATGTCTCAGTCGTCAAAAGAACTGGCGAATATTTATTTATCTGTCTCGCACGGAACAAAATTCAGACTTTCTTCTGACAGGTACTTTAATGCCGAAAACAAACCCGACACATTTGAAAAAGAAGCCATTGAGTTCTTTAAAACTCAAAAAGATAAACCCGATGATGACTTGTATTATGAAAAGCAAACCGAAAAAACCTACAAATACGCCAAACCTTTATACATTATCGAGAGCTGCCTAGATTGTCACGGCAGTTTTGAGAAGGTTCCCTCTGATATACAAAAAAAATATAAAAACAAAAAAGCCTTTGACTATAAAGTAGGCGATCTTCGGGGCATTGTCACTGTAGATATTCCCCGAAGAGATTATCTTGAATTATTAAAAACATTTTTCTCAGACGTGTTTCTTGCCTCAATTCTGCTTTTTTCTGTAACCCTGATAAACTTTATCTGGTTTAGAAAAATTATTTCAAAACCTCTTCGAAAACTGACAGAATATGCCGACGAACTATCAAGACGAAACCTGAAGGCCGAGGTTAACATTCAATCAAACGACGAACTGGGTCTTCTGGCAGATACCATGCAGTTTATGGCAGACGACATCGGAATGCACATTAAGTCGATTGAAGACTCTAAACAAAAAATCGAAAACTACGCTTTAAACTTAGAAGGCATGAACAAAACCTTCAGTCAGTTTGTTCCCCAGGAATTTTTAAGCTATCTGGGTCATAAAGATATTACAAAAATAGAATTAGGCGATCAGGTACAAAAAGAAATGTCTATATTATTTTCAGATATCCGCGATTTTACCAAACTTTCAGAGTCAATGACCCCCGAAGAAAACTTTAATTTTTTAAACCATTACCTGAACGATTTGGGCCCTATCATAAACGATAACGGAGGATTTATCGATAAATATATCGGCGACGCCATTATGGCGCTTTTTCCTTTAAAGCCCGAAGACGCCGTTAAATCTGCCGTCGAAATACAAATTCAATTGTCAAATTTTAACGAAATAAGAAAATCAAATGGCTTAAGCGAAGTAAATACGGGCATCGGAATTCATTTTGGCTCATTAATGTTAGGCACCATAGGTTACCAGCATCATATGCAAACGACGGTTATTTCTGACGCCGTTAATCTGGCTTCTCGTATTGAAGGGCTTACCAAATTTTTTCAAGCAAAAATACTCGTCAGCGAATTTCTGCTTGAAAACATACCCGATAAAAGTTTATTTAAAAGCCGTTTTCTGGGAAAATTTCATCTAAAAGGAAAAGCCGACCAGGTTCCGGTTTATGAAATATATGACGCCGACCCTGCCGAAGTTATCGAACTTAAAGACAAAACCCTTAAAGATTTTGAATATGCCGTTTACGTATATCGAAACAAAAACTTTAAAAAGGCCCACGAATTATTTTTAAAAGTCGCCGAGATAAATCCGCATGATTTGCAGACAAAAGTTTATATCGAGCAAACAGAAAAACATATCGAAATTGAAAATATTCTATAAAAAATTATTCTAAAATTACGTTATCAATCAATCTGACGTTTTCAATATATACTGCGACGGCTATAACGGCCCGGTGAAATGTTTCTTCTTCGTTAAATTCTTGCAGTATCTCAGAATTATAAACCGACGCATATTCAATTTCAAGGTTTTTCATCTTTTCAAATAATATTGTTTTAATTTCGCCCGCGGTAGTATTTTTATTGTTTTCCCATACTTCTTTGGCCAAAAATAAAGCTTTTGAAATCTGCAGAGCCTTTTCGATGCCCTCTTTAGAAAGTCTCGCGTTTCTGCTGCTTAGCGCCAAGCCGTTTTCTTCGCGCATTAAATCTGCCGCTATAATATCTATATCAAAAGCCAGCTCTTCGGTCATTTTTTTTATGAGAAGGTACTGCTGGTAATCTTTTAGCCCAAAAACGGCGGAATGCGGCCTTACATACTGAAAAAGGTTGTGCACAATATACAAAACCCCCTGAAAGTGTCCCGGTCTGTTTTTGCCGCACATGACGTTTGTATAAGAGGGATAATCAATAATAATTTCAGGATTCCCCGAACCGTAAATCTCGTCTTTAGAAGGAGCAAACAATATATCGACTTTTAGATCAGACAAAAGAGCTTTATCGTTTTGAAGATCTATCGGGTAGGCCTCAAAGTCTTTTTTATCGTTAAACTGAATAGGGTTTACAAAAATCGAGACGACGACTATGTCGGCAGTTTCTTTCGCTTTTTGAATCAATGACAAGTGGCCCCTGTGCAAAAAACCCATAGTGGGAACAAAGCCGATTTTTTTACGCGGATGTTTTTCTTGAAAATCGTTTCGCCATTTTTTAATTTCTTCGATTGTCGTTATTGTAAGCATTCTTATTTTGATTCTTCCCAGTTTTTACCGAAGCCGCCGTTTACCTTTAATGGAACTTTTAACTTTACGACATTTTCCATTTTATTTTTTATCATTTCAAAAGCCTCTTCTTTTTCTTCTTCAGGAATCTCAAATAAAAGTTCGTCGTGAATCTGAAGAAGCATTTTTGTTTTCATCTTTTTTTCAGAAATTTCTTTTTGAATGTTTATCATGGCCAGTTTTATGATATCGGCCGCCGTCGACTGAATGGGATTGTTCACCGCAAGTCTTTCTGCCGCCTCTCTGGCAAAGCGGTTTTTATTTTCAAGTTCGGCTATGCGTCTTTTTCTGCCGAAGTAGTTTTCGCTATAACCCTTTTCTTTTGTTTCTTCAATGACGCTTGTCATGAATTTTTTTATTGAGGGGTAGGCCTCAAAATAAAGTTCAATGAGATTTCTGGCTTCTTCTCTTTCAATGCCCATGCTTTTGCTTAATCCGAATTCGGTTACGCCGTATACGATTGAAAAGTTTAATATCTTTGCCTTGCCGCGGTATTTTTTAAAATCAGACGCGCCTTTCATCATTTCAAGAATGCCGTTATCAATGTCTCCGTAGTAAATCTGATTGCTTGAACCCTCAATCCACCTGCCTGATTTCTCATCAAATTTATTTCGAAACAAAAGATAAGCCGCCTGATCATGAATATCCATATCTTCGTTATAGGCCCTTACCAGATTTTCGTCATTGCTGTAATGGGCCAGAACCCGCAGCTCTATCTGGCTGTAATCGAAAGACAAGAATTCATATTTTTCGGCGGGAACAAAACTTTTTCGAATCGCTCTGCCGTCTTCTTCTTTAACGGGTATGTTCTGCAAATTAGGATCAGACGAAGCCAGCCTGCCCGTCGCCGTGATTGTCTGCGAAAACGAAGTATGCACCCTGTTCGTCTTAGAGTTTACATACTTTGGCAGAGCCGAAACATATGTCGACAACAGTTTTGTTACGCCCCGATAATCGAGAAGAACTTCTATAATCGGATGTTCCCCTTTTAATAGATCAAGGGTCTGCGCGCTTGTTGAAAGCTGACCTTTCTGGGTCTTCTTTTTCGATTGAATTTCAAGTTTATCAAATAAAATTCTTTGAAGCTCTTTTGTCGATTGAATATTAAACTCTTCGTCGGCCAATTCGTGAATTTTCTCTTCTAAAGCTTTGGCTTTTTTTTCATAATCGCTCTCAAGAGATTTTAAGTATTTCAAATCTATTAAAACGCCGTTTTGTTCCATCGTTTTTAAAACTTCTATAAGCGGCCCGTCAATTTCGTTATAAAGCTTTATAAGATTTTCTTTTTCAAGGTTTTCAAATATTTGCTCTTTAACCCGAAGCGCGACCTCGGCGTCTTCGGCGGCATAATGAGCCAGCTCTTCTAAAGGCAGACTTACAAGGGCTTTTTGTTTTTTACCCGTGCCCGTCATGTCTTTATATTTTATAGTTTCATGCCCGAGATAATTAAACGATAAATCGTCAAGACCGTGCATTCTTACCCCCGGGTTTAATAAATAAGAGCCGACCATGGTGTCAAAAAATACATTTTGAAGATTAACGCCGTGATTTTCGAGAACAATCCAGTCATATTTTATATTCTGACCTATTTTCTTTGATTTTTTATTTTCAAAAACAGGTTTAACCATAGAAAGAGCTTTTTGAGAATCGAATATATTTTGATAGTCAAAATGCCTTTCGCCTTCTTCGTCAAAGACAACCGGTACATACGCGCTTACATAGTTATCTTTCTCTTTTACAGAAAAAGAAACTCCAACCAGTTTCGCCTCTACAGGCGATATCGAATTGGTTTCGGTATCAATGGATATCTCGCCTGCCCCCATAAATTTTTCTCTTATGGTTTCCCATTCTTTTTCGTTTCGAATAAGTATATAATTTTCGGCTATTTTTTCTTTTGAGAGCCGCGGCTTGCCGTCTTGTGAATTTTCAAATAATTGGGCCCATTCGTTATATAAAATATTGTGGCCCTTTTCGCGAAAAATAGGAATTTTTTCGATAATCTCTTTTTTATTCAGCCAAAGCAGAGAATCTAATGAAGGCAAGTCTTTAATATCTTTTTTTAACGTGACCAACTTCTTTGAGAAATAAGCGTTTTCTTTTCCCGTTTCGAGTTTTTCTCTTTGCGAAGCCGAGCTTATTTTATCGAGGTTCAGGTAAATTCCGTCAAGGCTGTCAAATTCTTGTATAAGCTTTGAAGCTGTTTTTTCGCCTATGCCTTTTACGCCGGGTATATTGTCGGATGTATCTCCGGTAAGGGCCATATAGTCGGGTATTCTTTCTCTTTTTACGCCCACATTTTCATAAACATAATCGGCATCGATTTCAATAAACTCGCTGACGCCCTTCTTGGCCCTGAGCATTTTTACGTTTGAATAAAGCATGTTAAAAAGGTCTTTATCAGACGATAGAATATAAATTTGAATATCGCTTTCTTTTTCTCTTTCAATGATAGAAGCGATGGCGTCGTCGGCCTCTTCTTTTTCTGGAACAAAAAACGGCAAATTCATATTTTTTACGATATCTTTTATTTCTTCAAGCTGTACCCTTAGAGAATCGGGCGTTTCTTTTCTGTTTGCCTTGTATTCAGAAAACATCTCATGGCGAAACGTGGGCCTTGGCGGGTCAAAAAATATGATAAAATAATCGGGTCTTTTATCAGAAAGTATTTTAACCAGCATTCTGAAAAAACCGAATATCGTTTCGGTGGGCATGCCCGAGGCGTCTGTCATATTCTGGTTTATGAGCGCGTAATGGGCCCTGTAAGCCATCGCGTGCCCGTCAACAAGTAATAATTTTTTCATATCTGCCATCTTATTATTTTAATGAATTTACCTGAATTTACCTAAGGGATTATTCGCATTCGGCCAGTAACGCGTTTTTTCTCGGGCCGTCTTTCATCGTTTTTGCTTTCTCGCAATCTTCGCGTTTCTTTTTTTCATAATTCTGGTTTGCTTCAAGGCCCTTAGAATATTCTAACTCGTCTTTCTCAAAGTTCATGCACGTTGATCTTATAAAAGCTATTAATAAAAAAAAGCATAATATTATTTTATGTTTCATGAAAAAAACCTTATGAGCGTAATTTAGATTACACGCTACTCTTGATAATAATTGCGTATTGTCAATCGCAAATAAGGACAATTTCTTTTCCTGTTTTCGCTTGTATCGAGCCCGGTCGAGATATGGCTTCGTTATGTAAATTTAGCGTTTTATATTATAAGGAAACCAGGAATACATGAAAATTATTTATCAAATTAAAAGACCTCTTTAGAGTTATCATAATTAAAATTCTCACTGTTAAAGCAGAGAAGCAATGACTTGTTTTAGCAAGAGAATACTATTCAATACAAATTCATAAATATTTCTATGTGACCTCTGTGGCCCTTTCAATATCTCGCATATAAACTCAATAACGTTCTACTTACAAACTTTATAGAAATTCTCTATTAAACGCATTCCCTGTTCGGTTAAAAACGACTCGGGATGAAACTGCACTCCCCATGTAAGCCGATGTTCCTTAACGGCAAGCCCCATAATATAACCGTCTTCGCTTTCTGCCGTAATTTCAAGGGTATCGGGCAGACTCTCTTTTTCGACTATGAGCGAATGATATCTTGTAGCCGTAAAAGGGTTAGGCAGCCCCTCAAATACGCCTTTTTCATTATGTTTTATTTGACTAGTTTTGCCGTGCATGATATGTTCGGCGCGTATAATTTTGCCGCCAAAGCATTCGCCTATAGCCTGATGACCAAGACATACGCCCAATACGGGAATTTTACCCGAAAATTCAAATATCAATTCTTTTGAAATACCGGCTTCTGAAGGCGTTTTAGGGCCGGGCGAGATTAAAATTCCTTTGGGTTTTAAATTTTTTATTTCGTGAACCGTTATTTGATCGTTTCGCGCCACAACAATATCTTTATCAATTTCGCCCAGATACTGAACAAGATTGTATGTAAACGAATCGTAATTATCAAGCACAAATATCATTTTTTATTTTCTCTTATCGTTCATTAATTTATCTACCGCGGCAAAAATGGCTCCCGCTTTTTTATTGATTTCTTCGTCTTCTTTTTCGGGAACCGAGTCATATACAATGCCGGCGCCCGCCTGTGCGTATAATACATTGTTTTTAACCCACATTGTTCTAAGCGCGATAGCCGTATCCATATTTCCGTCAAAGCTGAAATATCCTATACATCCGGCGTAAATGCCCCTGTTTTCTTTCTCAAGCTCTTCTATAATCTGCATGGCCCTTACCTTTGGCGCCCCCGATACCGTGCCGGCGGGAAAGGCGGCCCAAAGCGCGTCAAACGAGTTTTTTTCTTCGGATATTTTTCCGCTGACGTTTGAAACAATGTGCATTACGTGCGAATACTTTTCAATCACCATTATATCTGATATTTTAACGGTTCCAAACTCGGCAATTCTGCCTACGTCGTTTCTGCCTAAGTCTACAAGCATGACATGTTCGGCCCTTTCTTTTTCGTCAGAAAGAAGTTTTTTACCGAGCGTTTCGTCTTCTTCTTTAGATTTGCCCCGCTGTATCGTACCGGCGATTGGCCTTACGGTAACTTTATTGTCTTCTTTTTTCACCAGAATCTCGGGAGAGCTTCCTATGATAGAAGATTCGGGAAAGTTTAAGTAAAACATATAAGGCGACGGGTTCGTCGCTCTTAAACTGCGATACAGCCAAAAGGGATGTTTTGTATAGTTCAAACGGAATCTTTTTGACAGCACCACTTGAAAGATATCCCCCGCTCTAATATATTCTTTGGCCGTTTCAACCATTTTCATGTATTCTTCTTTCGACGTATTTGGCCGCCAGTCTTGCGGTATTTCATTTTCATTGAATTTATTTTCTTCAAACTCTTCAATGCCCTTATAATCTTTTATATTTTTTCTTATTTCAGATATTTTTTCAACAGCGTTTTCGTATTCTTTTTTAACGTCAGATTGCTTGCTTAGAAAAACATTGCAGACAATATTTGCCAAACCCATGGCGTGATCAAAACAAATTAAAACCGAAGGATAACAAAATACGGCGTCTTGAGAATCTATTTTCTTTTTGTTATTTTCATCAACAATATTTTCATAGTATTTTACCGAATCATAAGAGAAAAACCCCACCGCCCCGCCGTAAAAACCCGAAAGACGCGAATCTTGATATGGTTTGTAAGATAAAAAATTCTCTTCAAGCGCCCTTATGGGGTCTTTTGCGGTAACTTTTGTTTTTTCTGCGTCTGATAAGCTTTCAAAGGTAAAGCTGTTTTCTTTACCTTTTAGAACCGCATATGATTCAATTCCTAAAATGCTGTAGCGACCGAGCGATTCGCCGCCGACTACCGATTCTAATAAAAAAGAATATTTATTTTGATGGGCCCTTAATTTTAAATATATACTTACAGGCGTATCAAGATCGGTTGATATTGTCGAAAAAACCGGTATGACATCCGCATTTTCAGAGATTTTCTTAAACTCATCGAAACTTAAAGAAACGGTCATTATAGTGAGTGCAGGCTTTTTAATTCATATTAAGTGTAAATGATTTTTCATGCAGGCAGTGAACTTAGTCAGATTAATATATTTTTATTGAAATTCTATCTCTTTTTTATATTTTAGGTTAAGTAAAGGAATTTAATTTGGAAGCTATAAGAAAAATAACAACTATTCACAACGGTTCTATAAAGTTTAAAGAACTTGAAGTCTTAAATGAACATAAAGTAGAGGTTATTGTATTATCGCTAAACGATATTAAAAAAACCAAACTCGAAGAACAAAAAAAGAATTTCTTCAAGTTCAAAGGTCATTTAAAATCAAATTTCTCTGATACTTCTGAAAATATTGACGATCTGGTGTATGGCCAATAATTTATTGTTCATTGACACAAGCGCTTTTTACAGCTTCTTTGATAAAAATGACAAGAATTATGAAAACATAAGCAAATCATTAAGTTCCCGTGAAGAAGCCTTTGTAACCTCTAATTACATTATTGACGAGTTAATAACTTTATTCCGCGTCAGAAAATTCGATGTTTCTCAATTTGAGCATTTTATAGAAGCAATATGGGAAGAAAAAATATGCAGCCTCATACGAGTAACGCCTGAAATAGAATCGGAAGCATGACAAATACTGAAAAAGTACAATGATGCAAACTTTAGTTTTACGAACTGTACTTCATTTGTTCTAATGAGAAAATACAGCATTAAAAAAGCCTGCTCTTTAGATAAACACTTTTCTATAGCCGTATTTGAATTAATAAATTAAAAAAATCATTAGTAAGCGTCGCCAAAACTAAAACTCTGCGAAAAGTCACCCCCCACGCGGCGCCTCAAACCGCGCCGCGTTTTAGAAAGCCTTAGCAGTGCTGCCTCGTGTCATTACCTTATCTTGAAACAAATTCTTTTTTTATCTCTGTGCACTCTGCCTGCGGTGAGCAATGTCGAACCGTGAACTCTGTGGCTAACAGAAAAAAATCTATTGAAACCTTGATTCATAATTTTATATTGATTTTTAAAAAATGAGAAAAATCTTTAAAATAATTCTTTTTAGCCTGCTTTCATTGTTTGCTTTTCTATTCATTCTTGTACGCGTTACGACATACCACCCGAACGATGTTGAAAAGATGCAGGTATTTTGCGGCGAGAATGCGCCAATTATTGAAAAGAATAAGAAACTTAAGGTTCTTTCATGGAACATACAGTTTTTAGCGGGAAAAAACTATATCTTCTTTTTTGACGAAAAAGATAACGCGGGCCCCCATGAAATGCCCCTTAAAAAAGATATTGAAAGTACCCTCAAAGAAGTTGCCAGAGTAATAAAAAACGAGAATCCCGATATTATTCTGCTGCAAGAGGTCGATGAAAACGCTAAAAGAACTTACTATGAAGATCAGCTAAAAAGAATTCTTGAGCTTTTACCGCAATACAAATGCCATAGCTCGGCTCTGTACTGGCAGGCGTCTTATGTGCCGCATCCTCGAATAAACGGACGCGTTGGCATGAAATTAAGCGTTATTTCAAAATATAAAATAAAAAACGCGATAAGGCATCAGCTCGTGAAAATGCCGGCCGATTTTGTTTCAAGTAATTTTCAGTTAAAAAGAGCCGTTCTTCAAACTAATTTTGAGGTTAAAGACTCAAACGATTTTATTGTATTTAACACCCATTTTGACGCTTTTGCCCAGGGATCAAATACGATGGAAAGGCAGGTTGAACAAACAAAAAAGCTTCTGATGAAAACTTCAAAAGAAAATAAACCCTGGCTCATTGGGGGCGATTTTAATTTATTAGCGACAAAATCGGCCTATGAAAGACTGCAGGAATCTCAAAAATTTTTATACAAACCCGAATCAGAGTTGAAAGGTTTTTTTGATAATTTTAATTCGGCGCCTTCTTTGCAAGAAATTGAAGGCAAAGATTATCAAAAATGGTACACGCATTTTCCTAACGATTCTGACGCTACAAAACCCGACAGAACCATTGACTATATTTTCTATTCAAAAGAGATAAAATCATTGAATCATCATGTAAGGCAACACGACGCCTTAAAAATCAGCGATCATTTTCCCGTTATAATGGAATTTCAACTTTAATGATGAATTAAATAAACTGAGGTTTTTTAAACCTGTAAATCAAGCGCCTACTTTTTCTTTATCAAGAGAATTTATTTCATTCTGGTCTTTTAGCAGGCTAAAAAACTTTGATTTTAATTCTGTATTTTTTGTATTTATTAATATTGATTCGACGGGCCATGAGGCCAGGTTTATTCTTTTATTAGCAAAAAGCTGCGCTACCAGGCTTTTTAAAAAATTTTCGTTAATACCTTCTTTATAAGATAAAAAATTGAATCCGAATTTTATATTTTTATTTTCTTTTAATTCATATCTCCATACATTTTCCATCTGTTTTACGAGTTCTTCTATTTTTGGGGCGTCAAAATTTTTATTAATATCTATAACAATCATTTTATTGTCTTTTTTTATCTGGTAAGCCGAAAGGTCTTTCTTTTCATTTTCTAATTCCTGAGATTTTTTGTCTGACTTTTCTCTTTCTTGATCAGATATTTTTTCTTTTGATTTTATTTTCTTTATTTGCGAACTTTGCAATGTTGTCTTAAGCGCATTTTCAAAATTCTCTGACTTATCATAGGGAACTATCACTTTAATTCCCATTTTCTCAAGACGATATATCGATTCTTGACGCACGTCTTCGGCGGCGTATATCATGATATTTTTTTCTTTGCCCATACTTTTTAATATATTGCTAATCTTTGGAATTTCTTCAATACCGGCCGAGGGTCCTATTAACATATTGTCAAACTCAACCTGAGCTTCTCTTTCTAGTTGTTTTTCGTTTTCAACAATCGTTATTTCTTTAACGCCCATTCTTCGCAGTCTAAATTTTATATCTTCGCGAATATCGTTTGATTTTTCATAAATTAAAACCCGTTTTGCCATGGTCAGTTTTTGAGGCTGAAATTTGTATAGGGCCAAAGGTTTTTTCTTGCCTTTTACATACATTGTTTCTATTTGATCGAATAACAATGAAAGCTTGCCTAAATTTGACAGGCACGAACCCGAAATCCATATTTCGTCAGGGGGAGTTAAAGACTGTATTCTAGAGGCGATATTGACATTGTCTCCGATAACGGTATAATCTTTACGATATTCGGCCCCTAAATCTCCCATGATTACCCATCCGCTGTTTAACCCTACGTGTATTTTTATTGTTTCGCCGTATTTTTTCTTTAACTGCGCGTTTATAAGGGGCAGATCTTTTAGTATAATATCGGTCACGCATCTTACCGCTTTTTCAGTATTATCAAAAACTAAAAGCATGGCGTCTCCGATAAATTTGCTGATATCGCCCTCGTATTCTTTAATGGTATCGTATATTCTCTGGTAAAAAAAGTTTAATATGCTTATAACAATCAAAGGCTCATACTTCTCTGATAATGTAGTGAATCCCACAATATCAATGAAAGCAATGGTTTTATATCGCTTAATCGCCGTCAATACGTCATTTTGCGCATTTGAAACGGATGAATTAATGTAAACCATGGCGGTATCTGAAATATATTTTCCCATAGATTTTTGCAATTGCATTAACTGCATTTTCTGTTTTATAGAAGTTCCCGTAATATAGCTTTCAACGATACCGATCATATTTTGATTTTCATCAAATAAAGGCGACACGATGCACTCTACGGGAAATTTTAATCCGTTGCCGTTATCGACATTTATCGTATAATTAAAATCTTTTTTATGATTTAGAGAAAAGATAGCGGGAATTTTACTTGGATGTCTTAAATTTTCAGGAAAATGCGGCAGTATAAGATTTGCGTATGGCTTTCCGATTAAGTTTCTGCTATGCTCGCCAAAAATGCATACCGCCTTGTGATTAATGTAGTTTATATTTAAATCTGTATCAATAAGGCATATACCCGTATTCATCTTATTTAACACAGCCGAACATGAGATTTTCATATACAATATTGTACACAAATCTTCCTTTTTGTTCTACAAAATCTTTGATAATTAATTTTTTTTATGTTATCATTGATATATTTTTCTTTAAGCCCTCAATTTTTCGGCGTTTTAACGGGCTTCCGTTTAGGCTATCGTCGCTTAAACCCGAAAAGTCGCCTTCTGCCAGAGCCATAGAAATCTTGGTCGGGTAGAAATCGTCGTCTTCATTGAAAAGCGGCTTTTTGTTATAGGGGCAAACAACCTGACAGATATCGCACCCGAATATATAGCGGTGCTTTTTTGATTTTACTAACTTCAATTCTTCTCTTTCTTCGATAGTTCTGTAAGAAACGCACTTTTCGGCCTCAATACATCCGTCAATATCAATGGCCGCGGTAGGGCAGGCTTTTACGCATTTAACACAGTTTTGACAGTATTTTTCAATATCCCGAGCGGGGGATATTTCTTCTTCTCTTATATTTTGTTTATAATCGACAGGCAGTTCTTTTTCCATCAAATAAAAGACGAGAAGAAAAAAACTGCCGTAATGCTCATGTATTAAAAGCCCGTTTTTACCGATAAAACCGAGATTGGCCCGCCTTGCGGTATATTTTTCGGGCAAAGGCGTAGAGTCGACCACTGCCCTTCCTTCGCTGAATTTCTGGCATATCTTTGCCATTTTCTTTTTTAAGACATTATGATAATCTCTGCCCCATGCGTACCGGGCGATTTTATATTTATGCGCCTTGAGAGCTTCTAATGTTTTGCTGTTTAAATAAAAATAAGAAGCCGCTACAATACTTTTTGTTTGCGGATAAATATTTCGTATATCAAATTTTGCTTCGGTATTTCGAAGATAGATGAGATTTGCTTCTTTTTTATCTGAAAGATACTTTAAGTAAAAATGTTTAAAAGCTTCAGATACTTCAAAATAAGGCAGAAACGATATATTCTGAAACCCCTCTTCTTGCAAATGGATTTCTATTTGTTCAAGTTGGTTTTTGGTTAAATTTTCGCTCAAATTATATTTTTTTTATCTTCAACATCCTGTTTCATCATGTTAATCTTGTCTACTTTTAAAATCTTTAATAAAAACTCATAAATTACCCTAGAAATACCCCGGCAGTACCTTATTTAATTTCTCGCGTGTCGCCTGCGGGCGGCTTGTTTCTGCCGTTATAATACTGTATTTAACCGCATTTTTACAAGAACAGTCGCGCTCTGACATTTTAGCAAATTCAGGAATAAAGGTTTTCAATAGCTTTGTCGCCTTTTCTGAATTGTCTTTGACTATTTTTAATATTTCTTCAACCGTAATCGCTTCGTGCGACTCGCGCCATGAATCGTAGTCTGTAGACATGCATACCATTTGATAGCAAATTTCAAGCTCGCGCGCCAGTTTTGCTTCGGGCAGTACCGTCATATTTATAAGCCCCGCACCTATCTGGTTTTGATAGAAAATAGATTCGGCTCTGGTTGAAAAAGCGGGGCCTTCCATGCAGACGACCGTTTCGTCGACATGATGTTTTATGCCGGTTTTCTTAAGGCATGCTTCAAGAGAATCTGCAATTCTGCCGCAAAAAGGGTCTCCAAACGAGACATGAACGACGACCCCTTCGCCGTAATAAGTATCGTCTCTATGGCGGGTTCTGTCAAATATCTGCCCCGGCAGCGCGAAATCTCCCGGCGGTATTTCTTCTTTTAATGAACCGACCGAAGAAAACGAAACGATTTGATCAACGCCTAACATTTTAAGAGCCGCTAAATTCGCTTTATGAGGTATTTCAGAAGGCGATAAAAAATGTCCCCTTCCATGACGGGGAAGAAACGCTATGCTTACAGGTCTTACGTCTGTTTCATATTCTGCCAGTATAATTTCGTCTGACGGCTTTCCCCAGGGCGTATCTATGAAAACCTTCTCTTTTACGTTAATGCCCGGAATCTCGTATAACCCGGTGCCTCCTATGATTCCCAGTTCAGCTTTTTGTTCTCTCATTTTTTTTATCTCCTTAATATTAATTAATTAGAACTCATATCTTCAGCGATTTGAGCCAGAAGTCTTACCCCGTAACCGGTTGCCTCTTTTGAGTATACATTGTAACCGCTTTTTAAGATATCTACGCCCGCTACGTCAAGATGCGCCCAAACCGTTTCTTTTTCTAAGAATAAAGACAAGAAACATGCCGCGCTTGAAGCCCCGCCGTATCTGCCGCCGATATTATTGTGATCGGCAATATCAGATTTCAACTCTTCTGTAAAAAGACGACTCATGGGCAGCCGCCATACCGGCTCTAGCGATTTTTTTGACGAATTTTCTATGACAGATATCGCTTTATCATGATAAGAAAAAAGACCGGCGTAATATGTTCCCAGGGCAATCATACACGAACCCGTCAAAGTAGCTACGTCTAGTATCATATCTGGCTTATATTCTTTTTCTACATGCGTTAAAACATCGCCTAAGACAAGTCTTCCCTCTGCGTCGGTGTTTTGCACCTCGATTGTCAGACCTTTTAACGACTTATAAACATCCCCCGGCTTAAACGCGCTTCCTGAGGGCATATTTTCAACGACGCCGACGGCGCCAATGACTCTGGTTTTCAATTTTAACTCAGAAGCGGCGGCAACGGCGTGAATAACGGCGGCCGCCCCCGACATATCCATTTTCATTTCATGCATATCAGAGCTCGGTTTTATTGAAATACCGCCCGAATCAAAGGTGACCCCCTTGCCCACAAAAGCAACTACGGGCGTATCTTTAGAAGCCGCCTTCGGAACATATTCTAAAACAATCATTCTAGGTTTTTGAACGGAGCCCTGGCATACGGCTAAAATTCCGCCGGCTCCCATTTTCTTAAGCTGCGCCTCGTCAAATACCTTGATTGACAAGCCATACTGTTTAGCCATTTGTCTTGTGCGCTCTTCCATTGTTTCGGGGTTCAAATAATTACCCGGAAGAGCCTGAATTTGTCTCATTCCGTTTATGTGATTTATTAATTTAAGATATTTGTCTGTTTGCTTTTGGTATTCTGAATGATTCTTTTTTTCGGCAATAATGACGATTTCTTTTAATTTATTGTTTTCTGAAGATGGTTTTTTCTTCAACAAATCGACAGAATACGAAGAAACGCCGAATGCTGTTATTAATAAATTCGTTATTTGAGCGATTGAAAATATATCGTAAATCTCGTCGGGAAAACTTATCTGCGCGCTTTCATAGGCGCCTGTAACCTTTTGGGCGGTTTTCAAAAACGTATCGCCAAGACTGTTATCGTCTATTTCTTTTTGAGAGCCAAGACCGATATAGAAGATTCCCGGAGATTGGGCAATTTCAGCGGCGGCGGCTTTAAAATGAGGTAGTTCTTTTAAAATCGGTTTTTTCTCTTTCGATTTTTCGTTTTCTTCAGAGCTAAATATAAATTGTATCTTAAACCCGTCTTTTTTTACCAGGTCTGATACTTGAAAGCTTAAATTGTGTATGGGATATTCAAGCCACTTCTTATCGTTGTTTTTTGAGTTTTCTTTCTTTTTTGCCATGAGTCAAAAATTGATTTTCAGCTCGCCCGCCAACTATTTTTCTTACTTAAATTTTTCGTTAAAAAAAACTGAAAACATGCTTTTCAATTTGAGTATAATATATAATGTCACCCTTTAAGAATCTCGTACGGAACAATAATATTAAGAAAGTCAAATAAAAAAATCACAACAAACGGAATATAAATATACAGGAGAATACAATGTCAAAAAAATATGTTTATTTTTTTGGAAACCAAAAAGCCGAAGGTAACGCTACGCAAAAAAATCTACTTGGGGGCAAAGGCGCAAATCTTGCCGAAATGACAAATTTAGGCATACCCGTACCCCCCGGTTTCACCATATCTACAGAAGTATGTACGCACTTTTATGAGCATGGAAATACATATCCTATCGAACTAAAAGAACAAATTAACGAAAAGATAAGCGAACTTGAAAAAACAACCGGCAAAATCTTCGGAGACGATAAAAATCCTCTTCTGGTTTCAGTGCGGTCAGGCGGCGCGGTTTCTATGCCAGGTATGATGGATACTGTATTAAATCTCGGTTTAAACGATAACTCGATAAAAGGCTTAATCGAACAAACCGGTAACGAACGTTTTGCCTATGATTCATATCGGCGTTTCATACAAATGTTTTCAAACGTAGTTTACAATATGGACCATCATAAATTTGAAAATATTCTTGAGGCCCAGAAAAAAGCGGCAAACGTTACGGACGATACGGAGCTTAGCGCCGACGATTTGAAAATAATTGTCGAAGAATATAAGAAAATATTTAAATCTGAAAAATCAATGGAATTCCCCCAGGAACCGCAAAAACAATTAGAAGAGTCGATTAACGCCGTTTTTGCCTCATGGATGAACCCAAGGGCCAATACCTATCGAAACCTTAACAACATATCGCATTCTCTTGGCACGGCCGTAAATGTTCAATCTATGGTTTTCGGAAACATGGGTGACGATTGCGGCACCGGCGTTGGTTTTACGAGAAATCCGGCTACCGGTGAAAACATATTTTTTGGCGAATTTTTAATGAACGCTCAGGGAGAAGACGTAGTTGCGGGCATTCGAACCCCTTTAACTATTGATAAGCTTGAAAACATTCTTCCACATGCGTATAAAGAACTTTTAGACATAGCGCAAACGCTTGAAAAGCATTATAAAGATATGCAGGATATTGAATTTACCATTGAAAAAGAAAAATTATATCTGCTGCAGACAAGAAGCGGTAAAAGAACAAGCTTTGCCGCCTTTCGCGTCGCTTACGACATGGTCAAAGAAGAGTTAATTGATGAGAAAAGAGCGCTGATGCTAATTGATCCCAATTCGCTGCCTTCTTTGCTGGCAAAGATTTTTGACGCCGAAGAAAAGCAAAAAGCCCTTGAAAACGGAGCATACATCGGCAAAGGACTTGCCGCCGGCCCTGGGGCCGCTTCGGGTAAAATTGTTCTTAGCGCCGAGAAGGCTGTAGAACTTAAGAAAAATAACGAGAGCGTAATATTGGTAAGACACGAAACTTCGCCCGAAGATATAGCGGGCATGCACTCTGCAGAGGGAATTTTAACCTCAAAAGGGGGTATGACAAGCCATGCCGCCGTTGTGGCCAGAGGTATGAATAAACCGTGTATTGTCGGATGTTCCGATCTTGAAGTCAATTACGAAGATAGAACGATTACCTGCAGACAAAATGACGGAAACAGCGTAACCTTAAAAGAAAACGATTGGTTATCTATTGACGGGTTTACCGGCGAAATTTTGGGTAAAAAGATAAACACCATTTCTAGCGAAATAGAACAGGTTTTCGTTGATAAAAACAAAACTATTGAAAGCAGCCGATTGGCCCAGGAATATAAACACATTATGGAATGGACCGATAAATTCGCGAGACTTAAAGTTCGGGCCAATTCTGATACCCCTTATGATTCGGCCGTCGCCAGAAGTTACGGCGCGCAAGGTATAGGATTATGCAGAACGGAACACATGTTTTTCGACAGCGGAAGAATTTCAGCAATGCGCGAAATGATATTATCGTCTGATAAAGAAGGCAGAAAAAACGCTTTAAATAAACTATTGCCTTTTCAAAAGCAAGACTTCATTGATATATTTAAAGAGATGAAGGGGCTGCCGGTTACCATAAGGCTTCTTGACCCGCCATTGCATGAGTTTTTACCGCATGATAAAGACGCATTGAAAGAATTAGCCGACACGCTGGGGAAAACCGAAAAAGAGATAAAAAACAGAATGGATGAAATAGCCGAGTTAAATCCCATGCTTGGTCACAGAGGCTGCCGATTAGGAATATCTTATCCCGAAATAACCGAAATGCAAACAAGGGCCATCATTGAAGCCGCTTGCGAGGCAAAAAAAGAAGGTATCGAAGTGCTACCTGAAATAATGGTTCCTTTAGTGGGAAATTATAAAGAACTTGCTAATCAGGAAAAGGTGATTCGAGAGACTGCAGATAATATAATGAAAGAACAAAATATGCAAATTGAATATCTTTTAGGTACCATGATTGAAGTTCCCAGAGCCGCCATAACGGCAGACGAGATTGCCAGACATGCCGAATTTTTCAGTTTTGGAACAAACGATTTGACGCAAATGGGAGCCGGCTTCTCAAGAGACGATTCAGGAAATTTCTTGCCCGAATATATTGCAAAAGGAATTTATGAAAATGATCCTTTTGCCGTATTAGACCAAAACGGAATCGGCAAATTAATGGAAATTGCGGTTGAGAAAGGCCAGAAAACCCGTGAAAATATAAAGCTTGGTATATGCGGCGAGCATGGAGGAGAGCCTCTCTCTGTCAAATTTTGCCATAAATTAGGATTAAATTACGTATCTTGCAGCCCATATAGGGTACCTGTAGCGAGATTAGCGGCGGCTCAGGCTGCTATAAGCGAAACATCAAAAAGCTAAAGTTTTTGTGAAAATAACCTATGTAGTTCTTTCGTTATTCATCATTTTCTCATGCGGAAAGAAATCGGGTTTTTATTCCGTAAAAGGCGAACCAGATAAAGAAAAAGGAGCCGATCTTGTAATTAGAAACTTTTCGGCTCAAGGATATCGCATAAAAGAACCTCTATGGGATCTATACGCCAAAGAAGCTTACTTGATTTATCCTAAAAATTTGATTAAAATTCATAAAATCGCATTAACTCTATATCAAGACAACTCGCCTGTTTATTTAACCGCTTCAAACGGCGTTTTATTTCAAAAAAGACAATTGCTTACTCTGGCGGGAAGAGTAATGGTAACGGGAGCCGAGGGCAAAAGACTTGAAACAGAATCTCTAACCTGGGATGAAAAAGAAAAAAAGCTCTATACAGATGACGATGTTAAAATCACTTTTTTAGAAGGCGATATTCTTGAAGGCAAAGGCTTAATAGCAGACAGCCGTCTTAACAAAATAACCATTAAAAAAGGAAAATTGTTCCATCCGCCCGAATAAATATGTCTATTCAATCAAGGCGAGAAACCGTAAAGAATACTTCTATCTTTTCGTTTTTTACTATTATATCGCGTTTTTTAGGTCTTCTAAGAGACATGCTCAAAGCATACGCCTTTGGCACGGGAATCATGGCCGTAGCCTTTGATATTGCCTTTCGAATTCCTAATACTTTGAGAAATTTAGTCGCCGAAGGGGCCTTGGCCCAGTCGTTTATTCCCATTTATGAAAATTATAAAAAACAAACGAACGAAAGAGAGGTCTCTGGAGTCATTTTATCATTTATGTTTATAGCTCTAAGCCTTTTATCAGTTGGAGCCCATTTTTTACTACCTTTTGTTATTCCGTCTCTTGTTCATGACCCTGAACAAGCTCTGGCGCAAACCAAACTTACAATCGATTTATGTCAAATTTTATTTCCCTATATTATTTTTATGAGCCTATCTTCGATTTATATGGGAATTCAATACAGCTATTCAAGATTTTTAGCTCCCAGCTTCGGGCCGGCTTTGCTCAATATCATTGTAGTTTTATTTTTCGGATTTTACCTTTTCTTCGAGAAACAAGAAGAAAATAAGGATTTTAACTCTGTATATATATTTTCTGTAATTACTCTTTTTGCCGCCTTTGTACATCTTATATTTCAGATATTTTATGTAAAAAAAATCGGTTTATCTCCCAAGTACTCGTTTCAATTCAAAAATAAAGTCATTAAATCGCTGTTTATCATGATGCTTCCAGCGGTTTTTGCCGCCGGGGTTCAGGAAATCGGGCACATCATTGATATATATTTAGCCACCTATTTGCATGAAAAAGTACCAGGGGCGGTTTCTGCCCTAACCTACTCTCATCGCATTTTACACCTTCCCATCGGCGTTATCGGCGTCGCGGTTTCTACAGCCAGCCTGCCCCAATTGTCAAAATTGTTTGCAGAAAAAAACATAGAAGCATTTAAATCGACTCTTAGTCATTCGTTAAGTCTCAACCTGTTTTTGCTTTTACCCGCCGCCTTAGGAGTTATTTTCTTAAGCGAACCTATTATCGGGCTTATTTTTGAAAGAGGAGAATTTGATTTAGAATCTACAAAAGTAACGGCGTACGCCTTAAAATTATACGCCATAGGCATACCGGCCTATGGCGTTCAAAAATTATTTACATCGGCTTTTTACGCTCAAAAAAATTCTAAAACGCCGGCGAAAATAACCGTATTTATATTAATTATTAATATAGCTTTAAGTATCTTGTTTATGAGAACCTATCTTCACGGCGGTTTAGCTCTTGGTTCGGCTTCAGCGGCCTATATAGGAATATTTATTTACGTTCTTCTCTTGTATAAAACGAGTCATTTTTCTTTGACAAAATCTGAAAAGATTAATTTTCTGAAAATTATCTTATTAAACTTGTTTTTTGCCATATTTATCTACTTTCTTCAAAGTTTACTTTCAAATGAAAAATATCATACTATACTTACAATTACAATAGGCTTGGCTTTTGCTTTTTACTCAATCTTTTCGAGAATCTTAAATATAATAGAATCAAAAATTTTTATAGACTTATGGAAAAACTTTGTTCATTTTCTTAAAAAAAGATAAGGTAAAATAAACAATTCTTCAAAATTAAAGCAATACTTTTTCAATTCTAATTTTCTTTAATTCTTTAATAAATTTCTTCTGCCATTTTTTCCCTAGAATATTTTCGGCCAGCTCTTCGACAATAAAGCTTGGTTTCAAATAGGTATTATCTCTATATCTTGACAAACCCTGTATGCACGCCGGGCAACTTGTCACTAATTTCATTTTCTTCTTATTTTTTCTTTTTTCTGTTTCTGCGATTTTTTTTATATTGCTATTTATCTCGTTTAATTTTTTATAACGAAGCTGTGTAGATATATCGGGTCTGCTGACCGCCATTGTACCGGCTTCTCCACAGCATCTTTCAGATATGACGATATCATTTTTAAGCATCTTTTCTAATAAATTTTTTGGCTTTCTTATCTTAATGGGCGAATGACAGGGCTCATGGTATATATATTTATAATCTGATTTGATATTTATATTTTTTGACTCTAAAAATTCATGAATATCCATTAACTTGCTTCCGGGGAAGATCTTATCAAATTGATAATCAACCAGTTTTTCAAGACAGGTTCCGCATGAGACTACGACCGTTTTGATATCTAAGTAATTTAACGTCGTGGCGACCCTGTGAAATAACACCCTGTTTTCTATGGTGATTTTTTCGGCAGTAGTTATATCGCCAGAAGATTTCATAGGATAACCGCAGCACATATATTCCGGAGGAATTACGACATTTACGCCGGTATGATAAAGCATTGCAATCGAAGCCAGCGAAACATCGGTATATAATCTCTCGCAGCCGCATCCGGGAAAATAAAAAACGCTTTCAAAACCGTTGTTTTTCTGCTTTTCGTTGCCTATAACCGGAACATACCTGTAATCGTTTATTTTCAAAAGAGTTCTTAAATCTGTTCTTTTTAATCTGGGCAAAGGCATTTTAAACGTATTTTCAAGTTGTTTTTTAAGAGTTAAGCTGCAGGATGGCTCTGGTATCTTCTTTTCGAGATCGTTACGCATGATTTTTTTAGCGAAAATATATCCGTACCTTTGAATGAAAAATCCCGGTTTTAATATTAATCTTCTTGCCCAACGAATCAGACGAGGATTTTTCTTTTCTAAAAATTTTAGCGTAATCTTGTGCACCAGGCCGCTTTTTACGTATTTATTTGCTTTTAATATATTTCTAAGCTTCATTGTTACGTCGCCAAAGTCAATATCAACCGGACACGGAGAAAAACATTTATGACAAAGAGTACAATGATCAGATACGTCGTTTAATTCGTCAAAATGATTTACTGAAATTCCACGTCTTGTCTGCTCTTCATATAAAAAAGCTTCAATCAACGACCCCAGAGAAAGAATCTTATTTCTCGGCGAATACAGCAAATTTGCTTCGGGAACATGCGTTGTACAATTTGGCTTACATTTTCCGCATCTGAGGCATTTTTTAACCATTTCATTAATATTACCCAGTTCGCTTGCTTCTAATATTAACGCTTCAAGCTCAAGAAGTTTTAAAGACGGAGTATAGGCATAACGCAAATCGGGATTATGGCTTTTTAAAAGCTTTCCCCGGTTAAAAACGCCCTGCGGATCAACCCTTTTTTTATATTCTTCAAAAGAATCTTTTTTTTCATTATCTAAATACTGAAACTTTGTTATTCCTATACCGTGCTCTCCAGAAATAACGCCGCCTAAAGACAGCGCCAGACCAATAACTTTATCTACAATCGCTTTGGCGTTATTCAACATTTCATAGTCGTTTGAATTTACAGGTATATTTGTATGCACGTTTCCGTCTCCTGCGTGCATATGCATGGCGACAAACAGCCTGCCGGTTCGTATTGATTCATGAATTTTATCAATACTCTTTCTTATACTTGTTGCATGATTTCCCGAAAAAATTTCTTTTAAAGGTTTTTCAATTTTTTCTCTATACGATATTCGAAGTTCTCTGCTTTGCAGAACGCTAAACAATGTTTGCTTTAAATCGATTTTTTTTATCTCTTCTTTGTCAAATATACTCTTATTTTTTTGGCATTGGTCTTCCATCTTATTCAAGATGTTGCGCCAATTCGCTTCAATATTTGTTACATGCTTTATCGCTTCTTTGTTTTTTGCCTCAAAAATTTTCTCATTTTCAAGGCTTACTTCAGTATTGAGAAAATAATCATTTTTAGAAAGTCCTGATTTCAAATATTTCAAAACGCCTTCAATCATTTGAAGTTTATTTTTAATTGAAAGTTCTATATTTATACGCTCAATACCGGTATTATACTCGTTTAGCCTTTCTAAGGGAATCACCACGTCTTCATTTACCTTAAACGCGTTTGTATGGGCGGCAATCGCCGCCGTATTTGATCTTTCGTTCCAAAAACTTTGTCTGGCTTCGGGACTAACGGCAATAAAAGCCTCTCCGTCTCTTTTTTCGGAAATTTTAACTATTTCATCGGCTTGAATTTTTAACGCCTTTTCATTGTCAGAGGCGATATCGGCTAAGATCATCATTTTAGGCGATTCTCTACGAGTTGTTTTTGTCGTATAGTTAACCGCCTTTAAATATCTTTCGTCTAAATGTTCTAGCCCAATTAACGAAACATCTCTTGCTTGTCCTACTTTATTTTTGATTTCAACAATAGCGGGCACCGCTTTTTTTAAATCTGCCCCGAAAAATTCAAGACAAATAGTTCTGTAATATTTTGGCTCTTTATGCAATGCAAAAACAGCGGAGGTAATAACTCCGTCGCATCCTTCTTTCTGTACCCCCGGTATATTAAATAACGTTTTATTTGTTACGTCTTTTCCCAGCCCTTTTTTTCTAAATTTCTCGCCCGCGACCCTTATATTCTCTTCTTCGAGTTCTCTTTTTCCCCTTCTGGAATTGTTATATCTTTTTATCTTATATTCTACAATTTCTGTTTCATGAATTTTTTGCGGTTTATAATTTATTCTTTCAATTTCTACCCATCTACCCAATGCGTCTATCATTTTCCAGCTGATTAAATTATCTAAGGCCGTACCCCACATTACGGCCTTTTTGCCGCCCGCATTCATGGCAATATTGCCCCCGATTGTAGAGGCGCTCTGAGAAGTAGGATCAACGGCAAAAATATATCCATTTTCTTGCGCATAGTTAATTAAATCTTTTGTAATTACCCCGGCTTGAACTTCAATAGAAGCGGTTTTCTTATCAATAACCTTTATATTCCTTATTTTCCTCAGTTTTTCAATATTTATCACAATGGTATTTTTATATAATGGAATACCGCTGCCCGTATAACATGTTCCGCCGCCTCTTACAATAATCGTAATATCCATTTTCTGGCATAATCTGACAATATCGGGTATTTCAGACTCTTTATCGGGATAAATCACGGCCAAGGGATATTCAATGCGCCAGTCAGTAGCGTCGGTAACATGAGTTACTCTTGCAAGCCCCGAAAAGTCTATGTTGTCTTTTCTTGTTATTCTAGAAAAACTTCTTTTAATTTTTTTGCGATAATCTTTATATTCAGGGAACTGCTTTTCAAAGTTTTTTATCGAATCTCTTGTCTTTTGTATTAAAAATTCAACCTTTGGCTGTTCTTTCGATCTTTCTTGAACCTGATCAAGCCTATGATGAAGCGCCTTAAAAATAGATTTTAGTCTTTTTTTATTTTTTAAAAGATCGTCTTGTACAAATGGATTCCTGTCGACTATCCACATATCGCCTAGAATCTCAAACAGCATTCTCGCAGAGACGCCTGTTTTTCTTGTTTTTCTTAAATCATTGATAGTTTTCCATACTTCTTCGCCTAAATATTTTATTACTATCTCTTTATCTGTAAATGAAGTATAATTATAGGGGATTTCTCGTATTCTTAATTCATTGTTTTTCATATGTTTGATTTAATCAATAATATTAATTAATGATTTTTTCAATTTTTTTTTGATATTAACGGATGAGTTTTACTATCATCTCATTTTTTTCGGCAATTTCCATCACTTCAGCAATCTTATTTTTTGAAATAACCAGAGCCGTCGCCGATAATTCTTTTTTTATAATTTTCTTCCCTTTTGTCTGCCCTTTAAGAAGCTCAGTTAATTTTATGTCTGACGTTTCAAGTAAAACGACATCTTCTTCAATGGTGACAATCGGCAAATCTTCGCTCCAGCTGTTTATTAAAAACATCACATTTTGCGGAATTCTATTTTTTGATACATCATTTAAGAATTCAATAAAGGTTTCAATGTCGTTTCCTAATAACAGCCCTTGTTGAAGCGATTCTTTTGTAAGTTGAAAATTATAAACTTGATCGTAATCTTTTAAAATTGAAAAGGACTTTAACAAGTGAAGCCCCATGATAGAAAGTTTATCGGGCATCGCGACAACGGTAGCGTCGGGATTGATAATTATGCCGCCTTTCTGGTTTTCTTCATTAATCTCGCCCTCAAAAAAGAAATGCATACCTAATTGTGAAAATTTTATGCGTCTTTTGGGATATTCGATTTCAAACATACCAAAAATATGAAGATAAAATAACGCCGATACAATCAAGTTCCTTTTTTCAATAAAAATATTTTTGAAATCTCTAATTTTAAAACCAGGAGAAAGAACAATCCAGTCTCTAATCATATCTGCCACAAGAACTTTTGAATAAATTTCTTTTGAATGTGCAATGATATTGACGCATTTCTCAAGAATCTGCGACTTATAAAAAGGAACGTCTAACGGTAAAAATACTTCGTTGCCTACCTGCCTTTTTTCGGCGGCAATAGGCGTCTGCTCTAAGATTTTCTTCATTAATTCAATCGGATTGATTTTTATAAATTCTTCAAAATTTTCTTTTAAGACAATATTTTCGCCTTTTAATTCGACCAGTTCAAACATTTTTAGAAAAGGAAGAATAATTTCAATCTGAGGAATTTGACTTTTTTCTAAAAAAAGTTCCGTATCCATATCAATCAAAGAGCTTTCGCTTTTTTTCATATCGACTTGCTTTAGCTTTTCTGATTGCGCCAAAGAAAGACCTTTATTTGAAATATATAATATTAATTTTTTTATATTGAGTATAAAATCCAAATAATTTGAAACTCTTTTATCATGAGTCTGCTTAACGCCTCTTACCTGAGGGAATAACGGATTTATTCTGAGATATTCAAATATTTCTTCAGGCAATACCAGTACCCTGACGAATCTTTCGTCTACGTAATAAATATCTTTAAGAATATTCAGCCTATCCAGTTTTCTAATCGTTTCTTCAAGAGGTATTTTTAACTCGTCAATGAGTATTCTCGCGGAATGAATCTCAATCATGCCTCCGTTTGAAAAGGCTTCATCGACAAGATGAATTTCTTTTTCGTTCAATAAACCAAGTATTTTTTCAATAGTTTTTTTATCAATCGCATTGGCAGAAATTTCTTTTTTTGCAAGAGATAAGCCCCCAATAATTTTCTGATATTCTTTATCAAGGTTTTCAGGCGCCAATAACGGGATTTCTTTTTCTAAAGAAAAACGGAAAATTTCTCCGTTATCGTTATTTTTTATTTTAATAATTTTTCTTATATCTTCAAAAGGATAATATTTATCAAGGTTGCTTGTAATTCTTTCTCTATTTTTTCTCAAATAAACAAGCATTAAATGCCTGAGAACCGTAAGCTCTTTTTCAACATTTATGGGCTGCATGTGAATTTTTCTTGAAATTTCGCCTAATGTCAAAATACTTCTGCTTTCAATAATAACTGAATATATTTTCACCTGAACCGGCGTAAGTTTTTCTAAAATGCCTTTTAAAAAATATGCGTTTGTTGTTGTTTCATTTATAGCCTGAATCAATCTCTTGCGATCTGTTATATCTTTTGAGATACCCCATATTTCTGCTATACGGCTTATTTGTTCAGTTTCTAATTTTTCAAGCTCTTCAACAATCATAAATTAATAGACACAGGCACTACAGGCTAATTCTTAGTCTATAGACATTTTGTAAAATAAGTTTTAGTTTGGCTAATGATCTTTATTGAGGGCGCCGTTAAGATTTATGGGTCTTTCGCTAAAATGATATTATTTTGATGGAAACTAACTACTGGCAAAATATTAAAAAAAGATATTACTTTATACAAGTCGTTCTTTTAATTTTTTTATCCGTTTTTATTTTCCGGTCATATCAGCTTTTTTTCTTTTCTCCCATACCGCCAATTGAAAGAAATAGCCCAAACGCGGTTAAAAGAGGCATAATTTTCGATTCGCATGAAAATGAACTGGCAATTTCAAGAGAAAAGATATCTATTGCCGTAAAACCAAAAGAAATTATAGACGTGGATCAAACCGCTTTTTTACTGTCAAATATCACAAGTATACCTGAAAATGACATAGTAAACATTTTAAAAAGAGAAGATAATTTCATCTGGTTAAAACACAAAGCATCGTCTCAGGAAGCCGATGATATTCAAAAATTAAAAATTCCGGGCATTATCTTTGAAAAAGAACATGAACGTTTTTATCCTAACCATCATTTGGCCTCGTCTTTATTAGGTTTTGTCGGATTTTCTCACGAGGGGCTTGAGGGGTTAGAATATCAGTTTAACGAAATACTAACCCAAAAGAATCCCGATTCTTATTCTGGCCTGAATTTACACCTTACTATCGACGCCTATATTCAACATAAACTTGAACAAAGTCTAAATTCGGCTCTTATAAAAACCAAAGGTTCAAAAGCGGTGGGTATTATTTCAGAAGTAAAAACGGGTAAGATACTGGCGATGGCTTCTTTGCCAAATTATAATTCAAACGACCCTTTTAGCGGAGGTCAGAAACAATATAAAAACTACGCTATCACAGAAACCTATGAACCGGGTTCTACATTTAAAATTTTTATTTTAGCCGCATTACTTAATGAGTTAAAGGTTAACGAGAAAAAAAAATATTTTTGCCCGGGGTATTTTGAGCATAAAGGCGACAGGGTCAGATGTTCGGGCAAGCATGGTTGGCAGAATTTAAGACAGGCTTTTAAAAACTCATGCAATTCTGTGATAATACAGGCCTCTTGGGTCTTGCCTGTATACAATCTTTATGAAAATTTATTAAAATTTGGCTTTGATTCAAAAACGGGAATTAATCTTCCGGGAGAATCAAAAGGAAATCTTCCGCATCCTAAAAATTGGGGGAAATTCTTAAAAATGACCATTCCCATAGGTCACGGATTATCGTTAACCCCCATTCAGTTAATTAAAGGGGCCAATGTCATCGGCAATTCCGGAGAAATGATAAATCCGTATATTGTAGATAAAACAACCTCGCCAAACGGAAAAACTGTAGAAGAATTTCGTCCGGGCAGAGGCATTAAGGTAATTTCTAAAAGCGATGCCGACGCTATCTTAGATTACTTAAGGGGCGTAGTTCAAAAAGGCGGCACAGGCGAAGCGGCGGCGTTAGGAGAATTGGTAATTTCAGGTAAAACGGGCACAAGTATGAAGTCTGATAATAAAGGCTATACAGATAAAGTTCAGGCTTCTTTTTTAGGGTATTTTCCCGGAGATAACCCTGAAATAAGTATTCTCATTTGGGTAGACGAACCCGAGGGCGATTTGCGGCAAGGAGGCAAAGTCGCTGCGCCCGTTTTCAAAGAAGTCTTAAACGAAATTATCGCATTGGTACACAAAGGCGAAAGCTATAAGATATCGCCCTTAAAGAATTTGCCGTATGACGATTTAAAATTTAATACTTCTCATATGCCAAACCTTATAGGTAAAAGTAAAAAAGAAGTTATATTTATATTAAAAAATCAATTTAGGGGAAGTCACAAACTCTCAGGCAGCGGATATGTGATTGAGCAAAATCCCCCTAAAGGCTCAAAGATTAAGCCTCCCTTTGAATTTACCGTTAAATTTTCATGGTAACCCGAAATTTTCTTTCATTAATAGTTGACCGCTTGTTTTTCTTATTAAGTATATACTGTTGAGCGCTGTTGCGCGCCGATACAAATTAAAATATTACAGGCTATTTATGGATGAAAAATTATTAGAAATACTTGTCTGCCCTAAGAGCAAGAAAAAACTTATTTTGGCAGATTCTGTCATTATTCAAAAAGTAAACAAGATGGTTAATGAAAATAAATGTAAAAATATTAACGGCGATAATATATCCCAAGATGTTATTGAAGGGTTATACGAACCTGAAAATAAAACTTTTTACATAATCAAAGATAATATTCCCGTTTTAATATACGAAAACGCCATAAATCTTAATTAAAATATTTTTTATGGCACTACTAGAAAAGATCAACTCGCCTGCCGATTTAAAAAAACTGAAAGTCTCTGAGTTGCCCCATCTATGCATTGAAATAAGAAATATGTTAATAGATTCTGTAAGCCAAAGCGGCGGTCACTTGTCTTCAAATTTAGGTTCAGTTGAACTGACTGTCGCCATTCATTATGTATTTGAATCTCCCCATGATAAAATATGCTGGGATGTCGGTCATCAAACATACTCTCATAAAATACTAACGGGCCGCAAAAACGAATTATCGTCTATAAGAAAATATACGGGAATCAGCGGGTTTCCTAAACAAGAAGAATCTATTCATGATTCATACAGCACGGGTCATGCAGGAACATCTATAAGCCAGGCATTGGCTGAAAAAAACGCGATGACTCATAATAATATAAAAAGACAGGCTTTAGCGGTAATCGGCGACGCTTCTATCGCTTCAGGCGTAGCTTTTGAAGCATTAAATCACGCCGGACATATGAAAATTCCTCTCATTGTTTTATTAAACGATAATGAAATGAGCATATCAAAAAATGTAGGAGCTTTAAGCTATAGCCTAACAAGCGCCATTAATACAAGGCTTTTTAGAAAATGGCGCAGACGATTTTTAAAGTTCCTGCATTGGCTGCCGATTATAGGACCCATTTCTGAACGACTGTTATTAAGATTTGAAAGCTCCATGAAATCAATATTAACTGATCATCAATTTTTTGAAGAACTGGGGTTTCAATATTTAGGCCCTTTAGAGGGGCATAACGTGATTAAGCTTGTAAAATTTTTAAAAAAAATTAAATACCCTAAAGAACCTGAAGAACCGGTGATTGTTCATATTGTCACAAAAAAAGGCAAAGGATACAAACCGGCCGAAATAAATCCTACTCTCTATCATGGAGTAAAGCCCTTTAATAAAGAAACCGGAATTTCAGAGTCAAACAACACTTCGTCATGGCCGTTAAGCAATTTCGCCGCTGAAACTCTTGTAAAGCTGGCCGAAAAAGATAAAAATATTTGCGCCATTACTCCGGCCATGAGAGAAGGTTCGGGACTCGTTAATTTTTCTAAAAAATTTCCAGACAGGTTTTTTGACGTAGGCATTGCAGAACAGCACGCCGCTACTTTCGCAGGCGCCTTGGCCAAAGCCGGATTTAAGCCTTTTTTATTTTTATATTCCACTTTTTTACAGAGATGCTATGACCAAATTATTGAAGATATCGCCCTGATGAATTTACCCGTAAAAATTGTTATCGACAGAGCGGGCTTTGTAGGGGGCGACGGCGAAACTCATCAGGGGATGTATGATTTTACAATTTTATCATGCGTTCCCAATATGAAAATCTTATCGGCCTCTTCTACTTTAGAATTAATGCAAATGATATCTTACATAAAAGATTATAACGAGGGGCCAATATGCGTTCGTTTTCCTAAAAAAGATTATTCTAATGAAACCTTTATAGAGCATGAGAAGATGATTTGGCCAAAAAACTACAATCCTTTTTCGGCCAATATCGCCGCAAAAGGTAAAGATATTCTTATTATTGCGGAGGGCGCCATGATTGAAAATGCTCTTGCCGCAAGAGAATTATTATTAACGCATAATATATCGTCTGAAGTTTTATCGCTTCGCTCTATTCAACCTTTTGACTTAAAAACAATAACAAGGGCGCTAAACGGCAAAAAAGCGGTCTTTTCTATTGAAAATCACTGCATTGAACTTGGTATAGCAAATTCTTTGCTGTTTCAGCTTAAAGAGAAAATTCAAAATATTCCTTTTATAGCCTTTGGTTATCCCAAAAAATTCATAGAACACGGAGATTCATCTTCAGTTGAAAAGAAATACGGTTTAGACGCCGACGGGCTTAAGAAAAACATTTTAAACCATCTAAAAAAATTGAAGAAAATTTAAGAAATCTTCTTTTTCTAATATATCGGGTCTTTTCGATAGTATATTTTTCATATTAGAATCGTTAATTATATTTTCCGAAAACTTCGCGATTTTTAACTTGTTTTCGTCTTTTTTAAAATAAGGATTATTTCGAATATTATTCAACATTGTTTTGCGCTTTCCCCAAAATGAGGCTCTTAAAAGCAGTTCTAAATTATCGATATCATTAAATGTTTTATTTCTCAGCCAATAAATCCATATACTATCTACTTCAGGTTCAGGATAAAAATTCTTTCTAGATACAAACGCCGCTTTCTTTGTATCTCCCGTAATATTGAGAAAAATTGAAATAGAACTTCCTTTTTTTTTTAATATCCTCTCGGCCATTTCTTTTTGCATTCCCAGCAACGCGCAATTTATAAATTTCATTTCTTTAATAATTTTGATAATGATATCTGATGTTATATAAAAAGGCAAATTAGAAATTATTCCCGTAATTTTTTTTTCTTTCCAAAATTCAGGCTTTACCTTAAGAAAATCGTCTGATATTATCTCGATTTTAAAGTTTCTTTATATTTCTCTACAAGAAATTTTGACAATGCCCGGTCCTTTTCGCACAAGATTAATTTATGATGATTGATTAACATATCAGAAATAGCTCCGAGACCAGGGCCTATCTCTAATATTTTTTTTTCGTCTTTAATATATTCTATAATATTTTGAATTGCGCCGGTATTCATTAGAAAATTTTGACCAAATTTTTTTAATGGCGCAATATTTAATTTCTTTATAATTTTTGCGGGGTGTTCCACCAGAAAAGGCTTTAAATAAGATTTTTCATTTGCGAAAGTCTTCCTCTAAGGCGCATTATGGCCTTTGTATGAAGCTGCGATACCCTTGATTCTGTAACCTCTAATACTTCGCCTATTTCTTTTAATGTTAAATCTTCATAATAATATAAAACAATGACTTTTTTTTCTTTTTCAGGCAGTTTTTTTATGGCTTCCATAATTATATTTTTTATCTCTTCTCTCTCAACCATAACATCGGGATTCATATTTAGAGGAGACTCAATGGTTTCAAGAAAAGATAATTCGTCAGAATCGTCGCCGCCGTGCCAGATATCGTTTAACGATACTAAACTTGTTCCCGAAATTTTCGATACCATAGTATGAAATTCTTCAAGACTTATATCAAGCTCTTTTGCTATTTCTTCGTCATCTACGGTTCTGCCCAATTTATTTTCGAGTTCTACGATAATTTTTTCTATTTGCTTCGCTTTTTGCCTTACAGAGCGCGGTATCCAATCAATTGTTCTTAATTCGTCAAATATGGCCCCTCGAATTCTTGTCATCGCATATGTCTTGAATTTAACCTCTTTTTTAGGGTCAAATTTTTCAATCGCGTCTAATAATCCGAATGTGCCATAACTTACCAAATCGTCAAATTCGACATTATGGGGCATACCTACCGCGACTTTACCCGCCACATATTTAACTAAAGGCGCATATTTTTCAATTAGATATTCTCGAATTTTCGGATTTTTGGTTTTTACGTAATCCTGCCATAGTTCTATTTCTTCTTTATCTTTAAATTCTTCAAATTTACCGCTCATTTCTTGCCTAATTTTAAGTTTACTATCCAATTATGTCTCAAAGCTAACCATGTCAACAATTTTCACAATATTCAAGCTTTTTTTACCTACTCGTCTTTACTCATTAAATGCTGAATTGCCTCTGCCATTAACTTGGGTTCGTTTTTTATAGGTACGCCCTCGACCATTATTTCGCCTTCGCCTGCCGCCCTTTTTTGCTCATTTTTTACCGCCGGTTGGTTCCCTTTTGTCTTAATAGATACATTATCAGCGGAAGATTCAAATTCGCCATTTCCCATTTCATCATATAATTGCTCTTCTTGCGAAAATTCGTCTTGGCCCATATCTTCTGAATTCGACAGGTTTTCATTCAGGTTATTTTCGACGTTTTCAGTTAAATCAATATTTGTTAAACCCGGAACATATTTTTTTATTATAAAAAATCCTGCGAATGTCACAGCAGCCATGACTAACGCCGATATTAAAGGTTGATATAAAATGGCAGGGAAACCCGCCCCGCCAATCAGCGAAAAAATTAGCGAGATCACGAACCCTAAACCGCAAAAAAAGGTGAGAACTTTTATAAAGAGCCCGTCTTTATCAAATGAAAGCATTTAATACATTTACTTAATTTGTTTTTAATATCTTTCTAAAAAAAGCGCCTATTCCAACGTTTTTTTTGTCAAATCCGTTTTTATCGCCCATTAATCTGGCGGCAATCACATTGAGGCAACTGCTTGCTTTGCTCTTAGGGTATAACGAATAAAATGGTTTTTGTTTTCTAATTGATTTAGGCACCATTTCATCGTCATAAATAAATCCGCAATTTTCAACTTTTACATTTAAAAACTGATTTGAAATATTAACCACTCTTTCGGCGACTTTTCTTCCTTCAAGGGAGGTTGCCGCTCTGTTAACGAGAAGTTTAATACATTTATCAGATGCTTCTAGTACGATTGATTTAATGATACCGTAAGCGTCGGTTATCGAGGTGGGTTCGGGGGTCGTGATAACTAAAATCTCGTCAGCGGGAAGCGTAAAACCGATAACGTTAGAGCTTACGCCGGCGCCAGTATCAATTAAAAGATAATCATATTCTTTTAATTGATCAACTTCTACAACAATCTTATTTCTTTCTTTTTCTGACAGATTTGCCAAAGAACTATATCCTGACGCACCAGCGATTATATCAAGGCCTTCTGGAGTTTGAATTATAATATCTTTTAATTTTTTATGGCCTTTAATAACATGATACAGGTTATATTTTGGCACGACTCCTAAAACTACGTTTATGTTCGCCAGGCCTAAATCGGCGTCAAATAACAATACCTTCTTATTTTGAGACGCAAGCGCCAGCCCAAGATTTACCGACATTGAGGTTTTTCCCACGCCGCCTTTGCCGCTTGTTATGGTAATTATTTTAGTATTCTTAATTTTTTCTTCGGAACTTTGCAGTTCATATTCCGGTTCTTTATCGAATGGTTTTGGACTCTCAAAACTTTTGCCAACCATTTTTCTCAAGCCCGCCGCCTGATCATATCTTATGTCGCCTGCGAAATTATTCATATTACCTCTGTTTTTTTTACTGTTAAGTATATCGGCAAATTCATAAATTCTTTATACAATTTATTTATCCCATAAATACATTATTTTATCTGCAATATACTCTTTACTTGCGGGCATATAATCGTCAGGCACCCTCTGCCCGGTCATGACAAATGAAAAAGGCAAGTTCCATTTTTCAGCCATCTCAATAATATACCCCAAAGAGTTTGTTTCGTCTTCTTTAGCTACTATAAGTTTATCTATATTAAATATACTAAAACTTTCAAAAATGTCTATCATATCTTTCGTTTTCACATTGGCGGCCACCATAAGATGCTTTTCAATTTCATGTTCTTTATTCTTAAAAAACTCTTTCTGTCTTAGCAAAAACTCTTTATTGTTCTGGCTCATGCCTGTCGTATCGACTATGATTATTTCGTTTTTTTCTTCGTCTATAATTTGATCAAATTTTTCGGGCTCTTTACATACATGAACCTTGATATCCATTATACTGCCGTATAATTTCAACTGTTCGGTCGCCGCAATTCTATAATTATCAAGAGTAATGAGACTTACGCTTTTATTTTCTTTTAATTTTAATCTGGCTGCGAGTTTTGCCACCGTTGTGGTTTTACCCACCCCCGTGGGCCCTAGCAAAGTGATAATTCTCTTTGAACCCAAAATAGGATTTATTTTAATTCTTTTTTTAAAAATTTCTTTTATTTTTTCAGATATACTTTTTTTCATCTTCCATTCGTTTAGCGGAAGGCTCTGCTTTAAATCTTCGATAATTTCACGAGACCATTCTTCTGAAAAATCATGATCTAATAAATATTGATAAATCTCGTTAAATTCTTTATTCACGCCGGCGGTCTTATTTAATAAAAGGTCTTTCATGTTTTGTTTGATTTCGGCAAGCTCTAAATAAAGCTTGTTTATTGAATTGTCTGAATCGATATTTCTAAAACTTCTTTCTTCCTTTAAATCTTTTTCAATAGAGACAGGGTAAGATAATAATTTTTTTTCAATAATATCATTATTTTCAGCAAAATCGGATCTATTTATATTGATTTTCTTCAGGAAGTTTTTTCCGTCATGAAAGTCGTCTTTTACTTCGCTTTTTGTTTTATTTAACAATGAATGAAGTCCCTCCATTTTATCTTTTACCGAATGTATTGAAGATTTTTTTTCGGTCAAAGCGGCATGAATTTCCCATTTTTCTTTTTTTAACATTTTTCCCATTATGGTCTTATCTTTTATTTTTCTTTCGTCGTATATTATAGCTTCTATTCCGTATTGTTCTCTTAATTTTTTAAGCGCGTCGGCATGATTTTCGCCGCTTACAGTTACGTATTTCATTGAATATTCATCTCCTCTTTATCTTTTAGTATCGCATGACCCGATACTTCTATATCAATGTCAGACGGAAGCTCTTCAAAAGCGATTACGGCAAAGGTTCTGGTATTGAGTTCCCTTTCGAGCAATGAGAAAATTCCGGTTCTTATTTCTGCAGAAGTTAAAAACACGGGGAAATTTCCTTTGGAGTTCACGTCGTTAAACGCGTTTATAAAAGCGTCTCTAAATTGCACCTGCAAATGCGGATCTAAAGCGATGATTCTTCCTTCTCTTTCGTCGTAACTCAAAGACGCCCTCATTTCATTTTCGATCATAGGATCAATTTGTATAATCTTTAACTTATTTTTATCGGCATATTGATTTACAACTTGTCTTCCGAGTCTTTGTCTTACCATTTCTGTCAATAAAACAGGATCTTTTGTTTTTTCGGCGTTATCGGCCATCGTTTCAAATATAGCGACGAGATTTTTAATAGATACATTCTCTTTCAATAGATTATGAAGCACATGCTGCACAATACCCCTGTTTAAATTGGCGCTTATTTCTTCTACCACCGCCGGATATTTTTGTTTTGTTTTGTCTAAAAGCATCTTGACTTCTTCTCTGCCCATAATTTGCGTGGCATAATTTCTCAGGATTTCGCTCATATGCGTCACTATAATATTTGTCGCGTCTACCGCCAAATATCCCTTTTCTTCGGCTTCGCTTTTTTTCTCAGGAGGAATTAAAACAGCGCTTAAATTATAGGCGGGATCTTTATATGGGTCACCTTCGATTTCTTGTCTTACATTACCGCTATCCAGGGCCACAATTTTATCGGGATAAGCGCTTGCATGAGCGACTTCAATGCCGCCAACAAGAATTGAATAATCATTGCCCTCGAGATCCATGTTGTCGTTAATTCGAATAGGAGGTATGACCATTCCCATTTCGCGCGCAAATTTTTGTCTAAGATTTGTAATTCTTTCAAGCAAAGAACCGCCCTTAGCCGGGTCTACCATAGGAATTAAATTATAACCAATTTCAAGCTTTAGCGGATCAACCGCTATTTCGTCTAAGAACCTTTCGGCCGAAGGAGCCGATTTCTGTTCTTTTCCTTTTTGTTCGCTTAATTCTCCTTCTTTTTTAGCGTTTCTCATGATAATAAAGGCGAGAAAACCGATAAAGGCTCCTATCAACAGAGGCGATACAATGGGAAATCCCGGAATAAAAACTGAAACTAACATTGTTCCGGCGACAACCCATAAAACCCTCGGATTTGAAAAAAGCTGACCTGTCAAATCTGAAGCCAAATCTTTTTCTGACCCTGCCCGCGTAACCACCATACCGGTTGCGGTAGTGATTAAAAGAGAAGGTATTTGAGCGACCAGACCGTCGCCTACCGTTAATAAGGTATAAATCTTCAAGGCATTATCCCATGTTTCATTTCGCATCGCTACGCCGATAATCAAGCCGCCTATAATGTTAATTGCCGTAATGATTAAGCCGACGCGCACGTCGCCCTGTACAAATTTCGTGGCACCGTCCATTTGTCCGTAAAAATCAACTTCTTTTCTAAGCTCATCCCTTTTTTTGCGAGCTTCTTCTTCGCTTAATATTCCGGCTGATAAATCTGAGTCGATAGACATTTGCTTGCCCGGTAAAGCGTCTAATGTAAATCTAGCCGCCACCTCGCTTATTCTTGTTGCGCCCTTGGTTATAACGATCATTTGCACCAAGACTAAAATTAGGAATATAATAAAACCTATTACATACTGACCACCTACAACAAATTCTCCGAACGCGCGAATCAGTTTTCCGTCAAAGGCGGGGCCTTTCATTAGAATTAATCGCGTTGTACTTACATTTAACGCCAGCCGAAATACCGTGGTAACTAAAAGCAAAGACGGAAAAACCGAAAAATCGGTATTTTTTTGGCTGAACATGGCGGTAAGAAGCGTTACCAAGCTTATCATGATGCTTAAAGTCAACAATAAGTCAAGAAGCATCGACGGCATAGGTATAACCAACATGGCTATAACGGCGACAACGCCTATGCCCAGCATTATATCGGTTTGTTTATACCAATCTTTCATTTTAAACGGCAAGTCTCTCTTTTATATTTTCAAGATTCATGAATATCTCGACCAGTACCCTGTAAAATTCTTCAGGCACGAGTTCGCCTTCGCTTACATTGTCATACAATTCTCTTGCTAAAGGCTTATTTTCTACGATAGGTATTTCTTTATTTTTAGCGATATTTCTAATAATAAAAGCGGCGTGGTCGGCCCCTTTCGCCAGTAATCTTGGAGCGTTTTCAAACTCCGGATTATAGCGCATGGCTACCGCATAGTGAGTAGGATTCGTTATCACGACATCGGCGTTTTGAACTTCAGACATCATTCTTTTGCGCATAACTTCTATGGCTCTTTGCCTTTGCCTTTGCTTTATGAGAGGATCCCCTTCTGTTTCTTTTAATTCTTGTTTGGTCTCTTCTCTTGTCATTTTAATGCTTTCTAAAAATTCATATCTTTGATAAAAGTAATCGGGAATACCTATAATCAAAAGCGTAAGAGTCGTAATAAACGCAAGTTTAAATACGATAAATCCTAAAATTTTCAGAGATTCTTTCAGGCTAAGATCGCTGGTTTTCATTACCAATAAAAAATCAGACTCAATAATTAAATAGCTGATGGTTCCTAAAAACATAACTTTTATGATGGTTTTTACAAGATTGACTATCACCTGTCTTGAAATTAATACCTTCTTAATGATAGAGGCAGGATCTAACTTGATTTTAGAAAAATCAAACGCCAAAGGCTTTAACGAAAACAGAAATCCGACCTGCGCTAAATTGCCTATAATAGCCATAACAAAAGCGATTAAAAAAACGGGAGCCATAATGACGGCCGTATCTTTTACAATAGAAATCAAAAGCGTAAGAAGCACAGCCTCGCTAAATTGCGGCAGATCTGTAAAGTTGCCGACATATTTATGAATCATATCGGTCAAACCGGTAATCATCCATCCCGCGAGAAAAAAAAGAACAATTAAGACCCCCATTGTAACAAGAGCCGAAGGTATTTCCTGACTTTTGGGAACCCTGCCCTTTTCGCGTTCTTTTTCTTTTCTTCGGGGGGTCGCGGGTTCTGTTCTGCCCTCGTCTTCAGCCGCAAAATATATATTCAGCCATGTATCAAAACCGGGCAATGCGGTTACTAAAGCGGGCCTTTTCAATATATGATTGTCAAATATTCGATGAATATGAATATTAATATTTGCTTTTATTAAAAAGAACTTTTCAAATAAGATTGAAAAATAAATTGGTAACAATTGCGGATAGATTAATTTATGCAGCTTTTCGAGGCACAATTTAATTGTGACGCTTATTTTTTTAATAATGACGCATAAATAATGCATTTTAGTACCATTTTGCCATTAATGTGACATAATAAATAAAACCGAGAAAAGATGACAAGTCTTTTTTTTATTAATGAATATAAACGATTCACATATACGAGAGAAAATCTTAAACCATGATAAAAGCGCCTTTATATTAGCGGGCGCAGGAACCGGTAAAAGCACTCTTTTAGCTCAAAAAATAGTCAATCTCATTGAATCAAAAAAACCGTTAAACTTCTCAAAATTATGCGCCATTACCTATACCAAAAAAGCGGCCGCCGAACTTAAATCGAAAATTAAATCTGAAATTTATGATAGAATCAATTTTTCGGGTCAAAAAACAATAAACCGCCAACGTCTGGAAAAAGCTTTCTTAGAAATTGACGAGGCTTATATCGGCACCATTCACGGGTTTTGCGTAAATATTTTAAGAAAATATCCCGCAGAAGCAGAAATAGACCCTTTGTTTCAAATCATTGACGGCGAAAGTTCTTTGCTTATATCAGACGAAATTACGGAAGAATATTTTTCAAACCTTCCTTTCAAGAAAAAAAAGACCTCTAAGATTTATTTAGATCAAAATTTCTTAAATGAATTGTTCCAAATTGAAAAAAATGTTCAATTTGATTTTGTAAAAAAATCTTTACGCTCGCTAATCGCCAAATTTTATCTTCTTGAAAAAATTGGTATTTCAGAATTTTCTGTAATAGACCTTGGTACTCTTGAGAATATAAATAATCGCCTGCTTCAATTTCATAAAGAAAATTTTCTTAATCTTGTTAATATTTATGATTATCAAAAAGAAATTCAAGTAAACCCAGAAAATTCTTTGGGATACTGTATTCATGAAACGATTACTTCGCTAAATAAAACATCTTCGTGGAAAGATCTTCATTTAATGTTATCAAATTTAAAAAGCCCGGGCACCATAGGAAGCGTGAAATATATAAATAATTCTGAAGAATCAAATACAAAAATACTTTTAGATACTATAAGATCATACCTTAAATTATTCATGGGACGTTTTGATCTTTTTGAAAACGATATCATAAAAAAACCGTACATTTTAGAATACTTCTCAAGTTTAAACTCAAATCTTAAGGCGATAACCCCGCAAAATACTTTTAACGAATATAGGCGCTATTTATGGTACTTGACCGCTGATGACTACCATAACTTTTCAGGCAGACACAAGAAAAGAAGGGGATTTATAAACTACGACGATATATTGTTTTTAACGCGCAAGCTTTTTGAGAATGCGTCTTTTCTAGATTTAATCAAAAAAGATATAGAGTTTTTGTTTGTTGACGAATTTCAAGATACCGACCCTTTGCAGACTGAAATTTTTCGAAAACTATCTGAAAACAATGAACATTTAACTATTTTTTTTGTAGGCGACGAAAAGCAGTCTATTTATAGATTTCGAGGGGCCGACGTAAACGCGTTTTTATGGCAAAAAGAAATTTTCAAACGAAACAAAGCGGGCATCATTGAATCTTTATCGCTCAACTATAGAAGTAATGAAAGTATTTTAAACTTTGTTAACGCCGTATTTCACGACAAGATACAAACAAAAAACGGATTAGATTTAATAAATTACAGAAACTTATATCCGGTTTCTACCGGCAATCATACAAATGAATTAAACAGAGGAGTCTACCTTACTTTTTTTTCGAGAGAACACGATAAAGATAAAAATGAGAAAGATGATAAAAAATATAATTCTTTTGAGCGCCGGTTTGACGAAGCATTTTTACTGGCATCTGAAATAAAAGACTTAATTGAAAATAAAAATATAAATCCCGGAAAGATAGCGGTATTATTTCAAGCTTTAACGGGCATTGAAGATTATCTTAATTTTTTTGAAGAAAATGCCGTTCCGTTTGAAATTATAGGCAGAAAAAAATATGACTCAAATGAACCGTTGAAATATATGAAATTTCTATTGTCTTTCTTAGCCGACCCTTTCGATATAATTTCTCTTACGGGATTTTTACAGTCTCCCTTTATCGGCTTATGCGATCAAGAAATAGAACTTCTAAGCGAATTTGACATACTTCATTCTTTTTCTATTGAAACCGAATTTCAAAAAAATATTAAAAGATTAAAACATCATAACTTTTATGAAATAACAAGAGAATTTTATTTCACAATCGCAAACCTGCGCAATGAACTTTCAATTTCGCCAATGCCCGTTTTGTTAGATATTATTTTTCGTCATTTTAAATTCTTTCAAATTTGTAATTTTTATAAAAATTCAGACGATTTGAAATCGTCTTTATTAAAAATCAAAAACAGATCGCGCGAAGTTATAGAGTTATCTCAAGTATCCCAAAAAAATCACTCGCTTCAAAGTATGCTGAATGTCATCTGTCGAGAAATTGAAAATTTAACGGGGCTTGTAACAGATAACGAAGCGTCGATATCTTCGTTTTCAATGGGGCAAAACAAGGTTCAAATATTAAGTCTGCATAAATCAAAAGGTCTTGAATTTGATTTTGTTTTTCTGCCCGATCTTTCGCGAAAGAAGAAATCCGCCGCTTCAGATTTTTATCTTGAACCTGAATATGAAAAAGATGAAATAAAGGCCCGCTTTCATGTTTCGGGAGATTTTACAAATAATCATTTAAACCGCGATAATCAATTGAATATTGAAATTGAAAAAAATAATTCAGACGAATTAAATCGTCTGCTTTATGTAGGCATGACCAGAGCCAAAAAATCTCTTCATTTATTTTTGCCCGAATTAAAATCAAACGATAAAAACTTATTAAACAAACTAATGAACTCATTATACGGCAAAACAGATTTTTCAAATTATTATGAATCGCTTATGCCTGACTATCAGAAGTTAAACCTGACCCTAAAAGAAAATAACTCGGCCATTTCTCTTAACGCAAGAAGAATGAAAGTTAAACATCTTTTGGCACCAGAAAGAAAAGACGATTTAAACAAAATCTTAAAAAATAAAATAAATCAATCTCTACCAAATATAAAATACGAAAGCGTTTCTCTTTCGGCCGCTTCATCGCAGTCAAACAGTAAAACTTATAATCTTGACAATATCTCGCCAAACGCGTCAACTTTCAAAAATATCAAAGACCCGCTTCCGAAAATAAAAAAGGGAATTATCATTCATCAAATCTTTGAGCATATTGACTTATATAATCCGGTTTTTAGCCCAGGCGTTAAAAATATCATCATGAATAAAAACTTTCTAGGCGCTTCATATTCTTTTTATATAGAAGAATTAGCCGAAAAAACGTTAAACTCTTTTAAGAAAAGCGAATATTTCAAACTTATTTGCAAGTCTGAAATCATCGGCAGAGAAATCCCTTTTTCATATCTGAAAAAAAGTTCCAATAAACTTTATATCGGATATATCGATATAGCGATTCGTCAAAAAGATAAAATCTATATCGTTGATTACAAAAGCGGCGCGCTTCCAAAAAATATTGAAGATAAAAATACACAAAGAAACTGGCTCAATAATTATCTGGATACCATGAATGTTTATTCTAAAGCATCCGAAATTTATTTTCAGGCAAAAAACATACAATCGGGAATTTATCATACCGAAAGCGGAAGACTTTTTTATTTCTGAAACCTGAATCAAAATGGTTTATTCTATATCGTCGATATATATTATGACGACAAAATGACTGAATTTATAAAATTTCGCGCATTAGGCTTTTTTTTATTTTTCATTGCCTTCTTTTTGACGTCTTTAACGGCTTTTTCTTTAGGCAGAAAAGTTGTCTGGGAAGATTTAGACTGGAAGGTCATTCACAGCGAACATTTTGACATACATTACCCTGAAGGTTTCGATTTACTCGGCAAAACGGCCATGCTTTACGCAGAAGAAGCCAACATAGTATTGAGCCAAAAATTTAAGCATAACTTAAGTCAGGTCATACCTGTTTTTATTTATCCTTCTCACAATCATTTTCAAACCACAAATATTATTTACGACAATATACAAGAAGGGGTCGGCGGATTTACCGAAAGACTAAAAAAACGGGTCGTCGTACCCTTCATGGGAAGCTACGACGATTTTAGACATGTCATAACCCATGAGCTTGTTCACGCTTTTCAATACGATATTTTATTAGGGGGAGGATTAGGCGGAGTTTTTGCCTCTCAGTACGCGTTAAATCCTCCTCTTTGGCTTGTCGAGGGCATGGCTGAATATTTTTCAATAGGCTGGGACGAAACGGCGGATATGACCATTCGAGACGCAATTCTAACAAATACCATGCCCACAATTGTAAACATGACAGAATTTCAGGTTTTTTCGGGTTATATGCTTTACAAAGGCGGGCAATCGGTAATGCTTTTTATCGCCGAAACTTACGGAGAAGAAAAAATCGCCGATTTTTTTAAAGACATCCGAGATATTAGAAATCTAAACGACGCCATTAAAACTAATTTCGGAATTACTCTTGAAGTTTTTGAAAAGAAATGGATGCTCTTTTTAAAAAGAAAATTCTACCCTCAAATAAATAAAAACTACGACGAAGAAGAGGCCGTCCTTTTGAGTAAACACTTCCTCGATAAAAGTTTTTTCAATATGCATCCGTCTATATCTACAGACGGCAAATACGTCGCATATATAAGCATACGCGACTTTTTACCCGCAATCGTACTAAGAAAAATCGGCTCTGGGAAAGAAAATAAAGATTATTCTCTTTCAAAAAACAAATCAGACGAAAGCGAAATCATTCTGGTTCACGCCGGTATAAGCAGCGATTTTTATCAGATACATCTGCTTGACAATCGCTTGTCTTTTACGCCCGATTCAAAATCGATTTTTTTCTGCGCCCAATCGTTAGGAAAAGATCGTCTTTATTTATTTGATATTCATAATCAGAAAATAACCAGAACTTTCACGCCCGCGCTAGATATGATACAACGCCCTAAACTCTCATACGACGGGAAGAGTGCTGTTTTTACGGGAGCGGCGGCGGGCAAGACCGATTTGTATTTATTAAATATCGAAACATCAAAAATAAAACAGCTTACCAATGACTTATTTTCAGAACAGGAAGGCGCCATAAGCCCTGACAATAAAACCGTCGTCTTTTCTTCAAATAAAAATTCAGATAACAACTTTGAATCTAACGAATATCATTTATTTGAACTCGATATTGAAAGCTTAAAAATAAAACAACTTACTTTTGAAAAAGGCAGGCAAATAAGCCCTTCTTTCGCCGCAGATAATAATAATAAAATTCTTTTTTCTTCAAATCAAACAGGTATCTACAATGCATATTTATACGATAAAAAGAATGCGGCTTCGGCGCAAATTACCGACGTTACAGGAGGAGTTTTTGACGCGCAGACAGACGGCAACGCCGAAAAAATCTCGTTTGTCATGTATAGAAATCAGGGATATGATATAGCTTATAAAAAATTTCCGCGTGAAAAAGATTATATTAAACCGTCAAAGAATGAATTTAATTTCAAAGATATAAATTACCCGGCATATCCCGCCGGGTTATCTTCAATTCGTCCCGATATATACAATTCCCGGTTTTCGCTTGACTGGCTTTTTTTCGGGTTCCAATTTTCTTCAACTCACGGCTATGGCGGATATTCTCTTCTGGGTATCAGCGATTATCTGGGCAATCACCAGCTTATGGGTTATTTTGATTATCTATCGGGCCGCGAAAATTCAATGAACTTTAAATTTGATTACGGCTACTTAAAAAACCGGACTAATTTTTACGTCGGAGGTTTTAAAACATCCGATTATTATAATATTTTTAATTTATTCAACCTTGCTTCTATCAACGATTTCTTATATTCCCCAAGTTATTATACCCTAAAGGTTAATCGTTTCGGCGGTTATGCCGCATTAGAATATCCTTTTTCGCCTTTCTTTTCTATCGACTCAAGACTTGAAATCAGCCATTATGAAGAGTTTTTTCAGAGGGGTACGGCATACGAGAAACTGGATGAAAACTATAAACGTCCCGACATTCAGACCAATATTCAAAGCGTATCTTTAGGGTCAACCTACAACAATGTTTTATATTCTTATGAAGGTCCGTTAAAAGGCGTTCATTTTCGATATAATGTCGAACAGTCTTTTAAATTTAGCGGCAACGATTTTATTTTTAACAGGCAGACCCTTGATTTAAGATACTATTATTCCTTTCTTACTCGTTATGTTTTTGCTTTTCGCTTTTTTCTGGGAAACATCTCAGGGCCACAAAAAGATTATTTTCCCTGGCAAATAGGCGGCTATAATACCCTTCGCGCCTATCCTTTTTTAAGCATGAAAGGAACCAACATATTTTTCAGCAATATTGAATTGCGATTTCCTTTTATCGACGCCATTGTTTTGGGATTTCCCGTGCAATGGATAATGCAGGGCTTTTCAATGGTTATTTTTATGGATATAGGGTCTGCTTTTAACAATTATAAAAAATGGGACGGATATAACGAATCGGAAAAAAGACTTGAAGACTTAAAAATATCGTTTGGTTTAGGCGCTCGCATGATCTTATTTCCCGGTTTTTTATTAAAAATTGACTGGGGTACCCCATGGGATCTGAAAAAAGCTCTGCCGATTTCAAAATGGGAGGGCCGCTTTTCAATGGGTTATCAATATTAAACTTTATTTTCTTTGAGATTTTCAAGCCTTTGAATTAAGGCTTCAACGCGTATACTTGAAAGAAAGGTAAACTCGCTGTCTGTTATAATCATTGATCTTAGTTTTCTGCCGACGGTGCAATCTATCAACGTTTTTTTTTCCCGAGCCTCGTCTCTTATTCTCTTTGCGACGGCGGTTTCAGGAGAAATGATTGCCACTATTTTATCGACAAATACTACATTTGAAAAACCAATATGAAGTAATGTCATACAAAGATATCTAGCCTGCCGCCGTTTTGATTGGTTTGCGAAGGCGTAACACTTGAAGAGTTCTGGCTTGTTTTTGAGTCTTGCGTCTCTGAAGAAGATCCTCTTACAGATAAAAACAATAAAGCCTTCACTTCATTCAAGGTTATTAGGGGGCTTGTGACACTTATGTTGTTTTGTATCGCTTGCATTTTTTTATCCTATAATTTACATATCGTCATACTTTAAAATATTTTTATAAATTTTTTTCTTTGATTTATAATTATTTTTTTTAAATATTTTTTCTTTCAAACCGATACTCACATAAACGGAGAATATAATGAATTTAGCAAAGAATACAACTGACAATGAAACCCAATTAAAATCGCATATATTTTCGTCAATATGGTGCGATAATTTATTTGAGGCAAATCAAAACCATTTTAAAAATAACACGATAACAAAAGCTTTAAAAGATTCAAAAATCAATAACCCCTCGGCAATTGAAGAATTATTAAATAAAATAAAAAAACCGGAAGAATGGATTAGCCTTTGTTTTGAGGCAGAAACAACCGAAACCATGAAAAACGCCGAAACCGTCTGGATATCAGGTCTTGAAAAATTTCATAATTCTTCTCTTTATCTTGAAAACCTGGGTTTCTTTTATTTTCGGGGTAAAAAATATAATAAGGCCCTAGAGTACTTGAAAAGCGGTTTTGATATATCTCACAGTCTTTTGGGAATAAAAGTCGGTATCGCTTCGGCTTACGCCCTATCGCAGTATCATCTTGTATGGGATTACTATGCTCTTTTATCTGAAAATAGCGTGAGAAGAATAGAAGACGAACTTTTAAGCAAAGTGGCAATCTCGGCGCTTCACCAATCTTTATATCAGGAAGCAGAAAATATATTTTTAACGATACGAAATCGTCACAACCTGCCCCAGCTGCCTTCTTTAGAAGAATCTTTGTTAGAATCTTTCGGCAGTAAAACAAAAATGCAAAAATGGATAGAAGAAATGAAAGAAAACTCTTCTACGCCCGAAAAACGCAAAAAATATTCTTTAGGAAAATGGGTTACTTATGCGTCAACACTTATATACCGTAAAGAATATAGAGAAGCTTTAGATATTTTAACTAAAATTAAAAATGAAAAAGAATCTTTGTGCCCAAGAACGCATATTTAGATTTTTTCGTTTGCCGATTTATAACTGCCATGGGAACTTAACGTCAATATTTTGAAAAAGATTTTTGGCGTTTCTTTTAACGTATATTCTAGATTCGCCGGGATTCGCCCGATTAAATTCAACGCGAATAGTATTTTTCTTTTTCAATAGATGCGTTTCAATATGTTCTTCTCCGGTTAATACGCAGTCTGCAACGGTTAAAACAGGAAGCTCATTTTTTTGACTTAAAAAAAATTCTATATCGTCTAAAAAGTATTGCATCGCAACATATGCGCTTCCGTTAAATTTTTCAGACGCGTAATAAAATTCATAATACACTTCAACTTCAGGAGCATATACATTTTCAATTTTAGATATTTTAATTTTATCAATTTTACTTCTCGCTATTCTGCTGTTTCTTGATTTAAAAAAATACTTTCGAGACGCAATAAAAATAAAAATCAAAAACAAGAAAAAAAAACCAAAATAATAAAATTTCATTTATTTTAATTGCTTTCAGGAAAACTCAATATTGCTTCTTCTTTTGAATCGTACATTTCAAATATTTTATTAAGCATTGTAATAGAAAAAAGCTGTTTTAATTCGTCGCTGCTGACTATAAGCTTGATATCGCCGTCTTCTTTTTTTAAAAGCCTTTTATATGAAACAATGCTCCCTAGAGCAGAGCTGCAAATATGGTTTATTTCTCTTAAGTCAATAATTATATTCTTCTTTTTGTCGTTATAAATATTAAAAAGTTTTTCTTCAAGAAGCTCTGCCTGATCTTTTTGTATATTCTCAGGAACTTCTATTACAGTAATGCCATTTTCTGTATAATCTTTCATTTACTCTCAAAATTAGCGGCAATTATATATTGCTGCTTTTTGTTTTTGTTTAGTATTGATATTATAGATTTTATGTCAACTAAAATCTTGATTTAGACGACTAAAAATTACTGACAATCACAAGTACCCAAATCAACCTGCGATTCAACCCCCGCTTGTACAGAAACTGTCGCACATGATAGGCTTGCAGTTTCGGGAAATCCATCTGTAGAAGATGTTATATCGTCTGCATTTCTTGATTTATCGCATGTTTTATAGATATCATAATCGCCTTCGGGCAAATTATTAATTATGTTATTACCGCCGTTTGTTGCAGCATAAGGAATTTCTGCTGAAGAATCAAACGTCTCGCCCGATGGCATGACGGCATAATAAAACATTACGCTGCCGTCTGCGCCTGTATCATTAATTATTCTTATGCTGCCGGTCTCGTCGGGAACATAAGCTCTAGCCGCTATCAAGATATTGCCGCCGAGCTTTCCTTTATTGGTTGCGTCATTAAATTGGTGATTTGCCTTATGATCTGAAGGCCCTAAAAATGAAAGATATTTTATCTCGCCGGTATCGATTTCAGTATATTCAAACAGATGTTTCATCATTAAATTTTTCAAAAATACCCTAATTTCTAAAACATAATTCTTATCTGTCTCTGGTATCTCGAGACTTAAATCGGTTCTTTGCAAAGGAAAAAGCCTGGGCGTATCTTCGGCAGTATCGTCTGCTGCAGCCCACTGATATCTTGAAGAAATGTCATAACCGTTAATTCTTTTATTATCGAAGGCGGCTACAATATCGTCATAAAAACTGCCGTCAGAATTATACGATTTAGACGGATAGGTTATCATCTTTCTTACATATATCGCCAAATGCTGGTATTTACCGCTTTCAAGATCAACCGCAGGATAAGAGAATCCTTCATTAAAGAATTCATTAATTTTTTCAACCCCGTTATTCGTATCGCAAGAATCCAGCTGCTTTTCATATAAGGCGGCTGTTTCGCTGCATAAGACCTGTCTTTCGCGCGCAAAGTAATGCCAGTAATCTTCTAAAATTGTCGTATCTGTAATCTCGTTTTGTTTTGAAATTCTAATTTCTGCTATATCTATATAATATTTCTGATCGACCAAAGGTATCGCATTGCCCGGGATAACATTTGTCAAGCCGGTTATTGTAGCAGAACTGTAAGCATCGTCAACATAAGAATCAGTGTTCCATGAGTATGGATTATTACTTTCGTATGTTCCCTTTAGTATAACATTTATTCTCGAATTGGCCAATTCTGATAATATTGGCTTGCCGGTGCAATTTATTAAAATAATAATTAAAAAAGAAATTATTATTGATTTACTAAAATTATTTTTATTCATATTTTTTATCTGTTTAAGTTTATATTTACCATTAAACCCAGGTTAAAAAAATGCCCGTTAATCATCTTATAATTAACAGCGTCGCCGGGAGGGTCTAAGTATTTTTCATAAACAAAATAGTAGTCTGATCTTAACCCTATATTAACCCATTTACCTGCGGGAAAGCTCATTTCTAGAGCCCCTAAAAAAGCGGGCAAGGTATTATATTTTTTTTCAGGATACACCTTAAGAATATTCGCGCAAACACCGGCTTTTGCATGGAACTCTACCGGCAGATTAAACGGCAGCTTATAAGCCAGCGCCGCGTATAAGGGGGTCGACGCAAGAGCAGCCGTTGTATCTGACGTATAATAACTGTATGAAACGCCAAGTTCGGTCATCAACTCATTTGACGGCAAAGCTATTCGATAAAACCCTCCCCCGCCTAAATATGTATCTAAAAAATCAGAAATTTCTGTTCCCGGCAGAGGCGTAACAGGACCAAACCAGATTCCGACCTGTTGTTTTATTTGCTCTTCTGATATTTCTTCAGCCATAATGATTGAAGTATTTATCAAAACACATAAACTTATTATAATAATTTTTATTTTTTTCATTCTATTACATCCACAGAAGAATTAAAAGCTTATGCGTCAATACAAACTAAGCTTTTTGTATCCATTTTTTTAAAGCGCCTACCCAAATTTTATTATAATTTAATGCCGGAACAAGAGTTAAACTTTTACCACCCGCGTTGATAAAGTTTTCTTTTGCCCTTATGCCGATTTCTTCTAAGGTTTCAAGGCAATCTGCCGTAAACGAGGGACACGTCACCAGAATATTTTTCTTGCCGCTTCTCGCCAGATCTGTAATTGTTTTTTCGGTAAACGGCGAAAGCCATGAATCTCTGCCAAACCTTGACTGATAAGATACCGTATAATTTTCGCTTTTTAATTTTCCTTTTTCGGCGATTAAAGCCGAGGTTCTTAGACTTTGATATTTATAGCATGTATCATGAGCCTGTGACTTTTTACGGCAGCAATTTTTTAATTTAACGCAATGTTTTTTGGTAGGATCAGTTTTTTTTAAGTGCCGAATGGGTATGCCATGATAACTAAACAGAATATGATCATATTTCTTCTTTAAAAAAGGTTTTATGGTTTCAAAAAGAGCCTCAATATAATTTTTATCGTCGTAAAAGGGAGGATGTATTTTTAAGCTTATATTTCTGAAATGTGTTCTTGCCGTTTTCTTTGTTTCAATCACGCATGTTTCAAAACTGGACATTGCATAATGCGGAAAAAGAGGTATAACATATACCATATCAACCCCTTTTTTTACCAGAGAGTTTAAACCGTCTTTTATCGAGGGCAAGCCGTATCGCATCGCATATTCTACCGGTTCTTTTATTTCTTTTTCCAGTATATTTTTTAATTTTCGAGTATTTTCAATTAAAGGCGATCCTGTTTTTTCCCATATCTTTCTATACGCTTCTGCCGATTTTTCAGGCCTAAATGGCAGTATAAACAAATATACAATTAAAAATCGAATAATATACGGCAAATCAATAATTCGCTTATCCATTAAGAATTGGGCCAGATATTTTCTAATATCTTTAATATGCAGGCTCTCTGGAGAACCTAAATTAATTAAAAGTACGCCCTTCATATTTATTCTTTCATTTAACCGGATGATTTTTCTTCTCAAATTTCATTTAAAATATTTTTTTAAGGGTATTTTTGCAATTTACGGCCTAAAAATCTTAACCTTGCCCACTTTTTAAGAAAATCATATTATTTTTATAATACTGCAGGTAAAGATTTTTCTTTAATGTTTATAAATTTATAATTTTTATCATAATTTATTTGGCGTTAAGAGACGATATTAATAATTAATAATGATGGAAGAAAAAACGGCAGAGGCGTTGACTCTTGAAAAACCGGAAACAGAAGAAATAGAATTGTCTGAATTTCCTTTGCATAATGATGAAAATTTTGAATTTTCATCATATGAAAACGACCAGAGCGAAGAAGCTTCTGAACCCGACATGGCGCCAGAAGAAGATACCGGCAATTCAGTTAACAGCGAAAAAAACATTTTTCATACAAACAATATACTTTCTTCTGACGATATAATTGACGATGAAAATGCCATTATGACGCCGACTTCTATTCTTGATGAAAATAATCAAGCCCTGAGTCAAGATGAAATGACGATAAACGAACCAATTTCGCAGTCTAGCGGAATTTTTGACGAAACGGAAAACTTTGAGCATCCTGAAAATTTATCGGATAATTTTCAAGACCCTGAAAATGTCGAATCTGAACTTATTCATGGCGAAGAATCGTTAAATATTGAAGATATAAACGATGAAAATATACATAATAATAATGAACCGATTTCGCTAAAAAACGGAAATCTTAATAATATTTTAGAAACCCCTGAGTTATCCTCCCATAATGAAAATAAAAACATTGAAAATGTTCTGGAACCAATTGATTTAACTCCGGAAGAGGCGGCTTTTGACGAAAAGGAAAGTATTGGCCCTGAAAAAGCCGATTTTTTCATCGACGATCCTGAAGGGCCCATTGCTCTATCTGACGATGAGTTAGACAATGTTTTAGAAGAAGCCGTTGAAGAAGAAACCACAATTTCTAAAGAAGAACATGACGAAATAATTGAAGAATCAGATATACAAGAAACTCGGGCCGTTCAAGAAGATGAAGACGAGCATGGCGATATTAAAGAAACTGAAGAAAATATACAAACACAAAATGACGATTTCTTCAGAGCTGAACCCGATGGACCAATTGCCCTATCTGACGATGAACTAGACAATGTTTTAGAAGAGACCGTTGAAGAGAAATTTCAACTTAAAGATGAGATAACCGATGAAATAACTCAAGAATCAGACATACCAGAAACTGGAACCGTTCAAGAAGTTAAAGACGATCATGAAGACATAAAAGAAACTGAAGAAAATATACAAACACAAAATGACG
>JAOUOT010000007.1 GCA_029880265.1 Spirochaetia bacterium
CGGTCTCTTTAACATCAAGGCCCGAAAACGATGTTTCTATTTCTTTTGAACTGACAGATACATCTGAAGCCATTATAACTCCGCAAAATATTACATTTACTCCCGACGATTATTCGACAGGGCAAGCGGTTTTAGTAACCGGCTTAAGCGACTGTGTTACAGACGGCGATCAGGTCTTAAAAATTATCATTGCCGATGTCACAAGCAATGACAGCCGTTATCAATTATCTGAGAACTCTCTTCTGTATGAAGAAATCGATCTTACCGTAAGAGACGATATCACCGGCAAACCTGAGCTTCTTCTTCTGTCAAACAATCCGACCCTTCAGACTACCGAGTCTGGCGGCGACGATAAATTTCTGGTTGCCTTAAGCTGCGCTCCCTCTGCGCCGGTGACAGTATATCTTACGTCAAGTAATATGGCCGAAGGTATTCTCGATATTCAAAGCGTGACTCTTGATTCTTCAAATTACAGTCTAGGGCGCTTGATTACCGTAACCGGCCAGTCAGATTGTACAAATGAAGCCGATATCTCTTATACGATTGACGCGGTTTCGGTAAGCTCTACAGACACAGATTTTAACGCTCTTACCGCTTCAAAACCGGCGTTAAACCAGAATGTAATTTTATCGCCTTCAATCATGGTGATTCAATCTTCGGGTCAGGTAAACCGGGGGGCCGGCGCCTATAATAACTTTCAGGCAAAACTATCATGCCAGCCGCCCGCCGATGAAGTTATGAACGTGACCGTAAACGGTCTGCCCAACGGTTTTATTTTATATAGCCCTTTGGGCGGTACCCATACATTTACAGCGGCAAACTGGAACGCGCCCGTTGACGTTATTTTGCAGGTAACATCCGATTTAGACGGCGCCTACCAGGTTGATTTAAGTTCAACAACTTACGGCTCTGCGTCGGTTTACTTTGGCGATTCTGGCACAAAACGTCTTACAATTAACGTAACCGGCCTTGCGGGTAAGACGACCCTGAAAAACGGTTCTGACAGTATCTCTTTTCAGGCGCCGGGTACCTTTTACTGGCATCTTACAACAGGGTTGCCTTATGCTCTGGAACTATCAGCACAGCCGGCAGGACAGGTATGCGCGATTAAAGAATCGCAGTTTGGCACTACGACACTGCCTTTTACGATTAATATTAACTGCGTAAACGGCTACATGACAGACAGCGGCGTTCTTAATATGAAACCGCAAAAACTTGATTATAAATTATACCAGGGGAAAGTATCGACACTGGCAGATATTCATGGCGTATCGGGCGGCAGTTCATCGGCTTTAACCTATTTTAATGATAAATTATATATCGCAGATACAACAAATAACGCGATACATTCCGTCGTTGTCTCTGCGCAAACGGTAACCACGAACTTTATTTCAGGAGTTGTTGACGGAGCTTCAATTTCTGGCCCTTACGGGATGGCTAATGACGGTACAAATCTGTATTTTATTGATCAGGGAAACCACCGCATTATAAAAGCGAATTTATCTACGGGAACTTTTATTCATTCATATTCCACCGAAACATCGGCCACATCATTTTCAGCCGCAGGATTAGCACTGGATATCAAAAATCAAATTCTTTATGTGGCTATTCGGGGCACAGACGCTCATGAGATAAAGCGCCTGAATTTAGCTTCAGGCCAGTATATATCTTCAATATCAGATTCGTTAATTCATCAGTCTACAGATTTGGTTTTGGTAAAAGGCTCTTTATACGTTGCTAATTTGTATAATCATAACATATTGAAAATTAGCAATCCTGAAACAGATACCCCGGTAGTTGAGAAATATGCCAGCGCGGCTTCGGGTTATGAAGATGGCCCCCGGCTTCAGGCAAAATTCCGGATGACCACCGGCATTACGACAGATGGTACAGATTTATATGTAACAGAAATGTATGACAGCCCTTATAGTCACCGTATACGCCGTATTGATATAGACAAAGGAATTGTTTCAACTATCGCAGGCAACGGCGCTTCGGGCACCGTAAACGGCATAGGCATCAATGCGCAAATTGGTTATCCCGCCGGTATCGCAACTGACGGACGCTCTTTTTATACCGTCGGTTACAGGTTTGTTCGAAAGATCACCGACAACGGCCTCGTCGGCTACTGGCCGCTTGCGGGGAATGCAATCGATTATAGCAGTGACTTCAACTCAACTCCCCCGGGTGTCTGGACAGGTACCAAGGCCTATAGCACAACGGATCGATTTGGAGTCACGAACAATGAAGGAGGTGGAGACTTCCCTGGTTCCACACAAGGTACAAACTACATTTCAACGAAAGACATCTCCTTTGTCGATGCTGCTCCATTTACAATTGCCGCCTGGATAAAGACATCTGATATCAATACTGATCGCGGCATTGTCGGGAAATTGGGTGGCGAATACGGTTTTCATATAATGGCCGGGGGCACACTCCGATTTCTAAGCTGGGAGGGAGGCGGTACTGCCCACTTGCAGGCTAAAAGTGGAATTGGCCAAATAAAAGTGGGAGAGTGGACCCATGTCGCCTATGTCTATCGAGGGCCAGAAAGTGCAGGCGGAAAAGTCTACATTAATGGGCACAATGCAACTGCTTTCCACTCAGAAGGTACCGGACCTATTGGAGACCTTGCAGAGAATGTGATGATTGGCGGCAATATTAATTCGACGAGTGATTTTCTGGGCAACATCGCCGACGTGCGCATCTACAACCGTGCCTTAAACGAAGGCGAAATAAATGAACTGGCCCAGGACGCTAGCCAGACGCTGGTGGGCGCAAGCTACAACACAGGCGCTGTGGGGCTTTTAAGTCATTATTCGTTTACCGGCGCTGGCAGTCCAGAAGGGCTGATCGATACTGGTGCGCTTGGTAACAGCTTGCAGCTTCCCGGAGCGCCGAATAATCCTATACCCGATACAGGTAAAGATGGTGATGCAAACGGATCTTCCCGGGCTAGCCTATCACAATACCTGTTTGCCAACGGCAGCGGTTTGCCATTAGATAATAGTGCCCGCACAATGTGCGCATGGATCAATCCGGATAAATACAATAACGGGTTTTCATTCATATTACATTATGGCGGAAATACTTTAGGCGGCACGGGGAGTATGTCCTCTTTGGCTTTAAGTTATGACGCACAGATTCATAAAATTGCTGTTCTTGGAAAAGACGGCCTAGATAAGTATTACCCATATCAGGTACCTTTGAACACATGGACACACCTATGCTTTACCTATTCTGACCCGGATGTTGAACTGTTTGTGAACGGGTCATCTCAGGGTAAATTCACATTGGCAGACTCATGGGTAACTATTGCGAGCGATTTATCTATTGGAACATGGCCTGGATATCCAAATTACTTTTCCGGCAAAGTCGATGACGTGCGTATATACAACCGAGCGCTGAGCGTAGTCGAAGTGCGCCAGCTTGCCGTGCAGGTTCCAGCGGGTCTTGTCGCGCGGTATGATTTTACCGGCGACGCGAAAGATATGAGCGGATGGGCTGATAATAATCAGGTAAATATAAACGGAGCGGTATTAACTCCTGACCGTTTTGGTAATGCCGATGGCGCCTATTATTTTAACGGAGCAAGTTATATCTCGGCTTCACAACTAAATTCCCTACCGTTCGGCGGGGCTTCGCGAACAATGTGCGCTTTTATTCGAAATAATACCGGCGCGGTAAATCAGGAAATCTTCAGTTATGGCGATCTTTCAACCGCAGGCTTATCTGGCATCGTCTACAATAATACAGATATTACTCTGCATGGGAACACTGCTGATCTGGTCGGCACAAATGCTGCTCTGACAAATGTCTGGCAACATGTATGCGCCGTGTATAACGAAGCTTCGTCTGCAGTGTATGTTAATGGCGCTCTGATTAATTCTGGCATTCCATCTCCGAATGCTACATGGGATACGCCTGCGACAGGCAATGACTTGTATATAGGCAAAATAGTTCCGGGGCTCGATTTTTATTTTACTGGAGACATTGACGACGTTCGAGTTTACAACAGAGCGCTTGAAGGCGCTGAGATTCGCGCGATGCTGCCCGATTCTGGAACACTCGATAGTTCATTTAACGGCGTGGGCTATGTGACGCATGATAACGCGGCGGGGGGTAATCAAGGTGATATTGGGAAGTCAACAGCAATTCAATCCGATGGTAAGATTGTTATTGCAGGTCAAAGCAAAAACCTCTCTGGCAATCATGATATGGTCATCTGGCGATATAATTCCGACAGTACCCTCGACACAACATTTAATGGTGTGGGCTATACTGTACACAACAATGCAGCAGGAGGAAATTCTAATGATTATGTTCACTCAACAGGCATTCAGGGCGATGGTAAGATTGTTGTGACCGGCGAAAGCTATAATGCAGCTGGAAATAATGATATGGCTATCTGGCGGTATAATAGTAACGGTACACTTGATACGACCTTTAATGGCGTGGGCTATGTAACACACAATAGTGCCGCCGGGGGAAATAGTCATGATTTTGGCTACTCAACAGCCATGCAGACGAATGACAAGATTGTTGTGACCGGCATAAGCTATAATGCATCTGGCAAACTTGATATGGTCATCTGGCGATATAATAGCGACGGTACACTTGATACTACCTTTAATGGCGTGGGCTATGTAACACACAATAGTGCCGCCGGGGGGAATAGTCATGATTATGGTTACTCAACAGCCATTCAGGCCGATGGCAAGATTGTTGTGACCGGCGAAAGCTATAATGCTGCTGGCAATCTTGATATGGTTATCTGGCGCTACAACACAAATGGCGCTCTAGATACCACCTTTAATGGTGTGGGATATGTGACGCATCATAATGCGGCAGGGGGGAATCGCCATGATAGTGGTCGTTCATTAGTTCTTCAATCCGATGGGAAGATTGTTGTTACAGGCTTTAGTGAGAACATGTATCAAGATATGGCTATCTGGCGGTATAATAGTAACGGTACACTTGATACTACCTTTAATGGTGTGGGCTATGTAACACACAGTAGCGCCGCCGGGGGGAATAGTTACGATTCGGGTCACTCAGTTATCAGCCAACCCGATGGAAAGATTGTTGTTGCAGGCGAAAGTACCAGTACAGCCAATACTGATATCGCCATCTGGCGCTATAATCCCGATGGAACTTTGGATACCAATTTTAATGGCGTGGGCTATGCGGTTCATAACGGCGCAGCTGGAGGGAATGGTGATGATTATAGCTATGGTATAGCAAGACAAACTGATGGCAGTATTGTCATTACAGGAACCAGTTTTAATGGAACTGATAACGATATGGTAATCTGGCGTTATCATCCGTAGGGTTTGGCTTCCGTCTTGCCCGAACGCCTTGAAATGCGAAAATCTGCCCAAGCAGTTTTTTCCATTTTTTGATGTTGAATGTAGAGTGATAATTTTTACCCGTGAAGGTGACGATCCGGATCGTCACCTTCACGGGATGTGATGTGTAATTAATAAGAATATCTTAAAGCGGTTGTAACGGCCTTATCAAACAGCAACTATATTTTCATTTAATACTTTTTCTATTTGCTCAATTCTTTTAAGAGTCGGATTTGATGTTTCTGGATTTTCATACCGTTGGTAACTTTGATTATGACATGAGCGGTAATGTATGGGAGTGAGTTTTTGACTGGTATCCATCTTATATCGGGTCTTACCGTTTCATACGCGGCGGCAGCTATGTCGATACGAGAGATTACATGCGGGTTGTCAGCTTGTACGGCAACTACCTGTATTACGAGCACATCAACATAGGCTTTCGCCTTGCCCGAACGCCTTAGGGAAAGAAATAATGCTTGAAAAAAGGTTTACTAAAACAGATTTGTCTTAAAAATATTTATTAAATGAAAAAAACGATAATAATAACGCTTGTTCTTGCAAGTTTTTTTTCTTCTTGCTCATCACAGCTTGAGATAGAGGCCGTTTTCAGGGGCGATGTTCCCCTTAAGTTTAGTTTAACAAGTATTGAATTTACCGAAGGCGATACAAGATCAATGACGTTATCGTTGATAAAACAGCCTTCAGCTGACGTTACCGTTAATTTAACAGCAACTGATTTAACCGAAATTGAAATACAACCTTCAACTATCTTCTTTACGCCCGATAATTATTCATCTCCGCAAACTATACAGGTAATGGCTATAAACGATTGCAGTGCAGATGGCACAGCAAATCTCAACATCTCGCTTTCAAGCGTAGAATCTACAGATACTGAATTTTCGTCCATTCAAAACTTAGATATCCCAGTTACGGTTAACGATAGCTCAGACAGCAATCCGAATATTATTTTTTATGCCCCATCAGAAATCATAACATCAGAACTTGGTACAACTTCCTTTTTTAAGGCAAAATTATCTTGCCCCCCTTTGCCTGATAACAATGTTATAGTTCCTCTTGAGAATAGCGATAATGCCGAGGCTGTTCTCGATAAGTCATCAATCTTATTTACGTCTTCAAATTATAACGATTACCAGACTGTGACAATAACCGGACTTTCAGACTGCATGCTTGATAACGATAAAGACTACACGATTCGCACAAGAAATGTTTATACAGAATTGGTTACCGGTTCTGTAGAGCCTCTTGACGAAAGATTTAATCGCTATCATGATACCAATACAATGGCCGCAGGAGAATCGAGAAGATATACTTCAATTACAGGAAAGAATCTGAATGTGGCCGTAGAAAATGATCTCGTTCTAAATGTTCCTATAGGAGGAATGAACATGGAACTCGACTATTTAACAAGTCATCCTGATGAATTTCTATCTTTCTCATTGTCTTTATCATGCCCGATTATAGCCCCGTTATATTTCAGCTTTATGTCTACAGGCAATTTTGCCGAAGTAATCAACACCCCTTCAGGAAATAATTTTATTACTTTTGATTCTGGCACCTGGTCAACGCCCCAAAGCGTACTAATGCGCTTAAATCAGACGATGGCCACAGAACCGGCGTTATTGCCCGCATCCCCCTACGAAATTTCAATTTATGAATCGACAGCCGACAATATAAATCCGCAGCCAATAAACCCGTCAACTTATTCCGAAAAAATATTAAATGTTAATTTATATGTAATACAATAAGGATTTAAACATGAAAATGAAAAAAAGAATAACTTTAACGCAAATTATATTCGCCTTTTTGTGGATATCGATGTATTCATCGACTCTTTTTGCTGTTTCGCAAAAAAGAGTTCTTGTAATGACATTTAAAAATATGTCACGCGATTCTAATTATAATTATCTTGAGCCGTCTATTACTGATGCTGTTATTGAGAAATTAAAAGAAAACTTTGTTTTCGAAAACTTTGAAGAAAAAGAATGGAAGCTTCTTGCAAAAAATAATTTCTTTTTTGAAGATAGTTTTCATACCCCAACAATTGGAATGCAGCTTGGTCTTTTAGGAACTCAGGATATCGTCATTGGCGGAGGTTTTACCATAGATAACCAGAAAATTATCACCAAGGTTCATATCTTGGGGATGGCCGAAAAAAAAATAATCAAACAATTTGATATAACAGGTTTCGCCGACAACAGAATATGGGACAGTATTGCCGAAATCGCTTCGACAATCGCCGAAGCGGCTAAAGATGTTTTGCCAAATGAAGATGAATGGTCGGGCATTGCGATACAGGGCAATAACCAGATTGGTATATCTGCAAATATTTCGCCGCTTTCTTTTCCCGCTGAACGAACTGCGCCCTTGCCCAGCCTGGAACCTTTTTCTATAAATCCCAATGATTTTCCTCTATTATTCAGATTCTCGCTTGACTACATGCGTATGGATGTCTTACTTAATGATTTAACAGCATGGGTCAGTCTCAGCTATTTAACGTCAACGCGGGAATTCGAAGCAGAAAATCACTCTCCGGATATTTCAACTGTACACGCGACGCTGGACGCTTTTCATCTTAGCGGCGGCTTGGGTTATAGAGCTTATAAATTTAGAAGTTTTTACGTTATTCCACGCATAGGCGCAGGGTTTTATGTGGGTAAACTTGCCGTTGACTTTTCAACTTTAAACGTAGCTCCCTCTGCGCCTTCGGGAGATACTGACTTAGACCTTATTGACGGTTATGTTTCAGGAATATCTACGGAAATCGCGTTGATTTTGGGATACCAATTTTTGCCCTATTTAACGGCTGAATTAAAAAATGAATATAGTTATATTTTTTTAGATAACCATTCTTATTCAAACTACTTTTTCTCTCTGGGGTTAGCGGCTAAGTATTAGTCACTACTTTGACTAATACAATAAATTTAAAAGAGCGATGTGCTTTTTAATGCGCCTAAGCTGTATAATTATATTATTTCGCAATCAAATATCTTGTCACAGACGGAATCTTGCAAATTTTATCTTCTTTATAACTTGTAAGCGTTTCGGGAACGTCAATGTTTTTATTTTTCATCATGGCAATTACCTCTTTCGGGCCGCCGAATAAATCTACCCAGGCCGAAGGCGGCATCCATGAAAACCCGTGGGCCATTACCTTATCAATTTCATCAATACCGTATTCTAAAGGCGTCGCTTCGCCGATAAGAGAGAAGCTGTAAGAAATATAATTTAATATAAAATAGCGTATTATCTTTGCCTCTTCGCTTACGTTGTTCTTAATGGCGTCTGCCGCTAAATGATAATCGGCTTCTCTGATAAAAGATTTTATTTTCTCGACAAAATCAAGCTTTACTTTTTTATGCGGTTCATATTTAAAGTTTTGTAAATTTAATGTAAACTTTTTGTTTTCAGTATCTCTTTTAAATAATCCGGATTTTGTTTTTCTGCCGAGTATATTTTGTTCGAACATTTTCTGCGCGAAACCGGGCAGCTTAAAAGTGTCATGTTTTCTATCGTTAGTCAATTGATATATATTATCTACAACAGCTTTATGCACATCCATACCTACGAGATCAACGGTAGCTAAAGGCGGCATAGCCCTGCCGGTATGCGCCCCTAACAGATAATCGGTTTTTTCTAAACCGTGCGTTTCGGCAAAAATAAGGGCCTCGTTTAAAAACTGAAAGCCAATTCTGTTACCGGCGAAAGCCGGGGTGTCGTTTGTAATCACGTTCTTTCTTCGAAGTTTTTTCTCGCAGAACTCGTAAATAAAATTCTTAACTTCTTCGGCGGCGTTTTTATGATAAATAATTTCATTGGCCAGCAAAACCCCCGGAGGGTTATAAAAATGAACTCCCGCGAAATGCCGCTGAAAATCTTCGCTTCTTTCTTCGGCCAGGTTTTCAATAGAAAGCCCTGACGATACGGTTGATACGATAGAGCCTTTTTTTCTATATTCGTCAATCTTCTCAAACATCGATTTTTTCAAGCTTAAATCTTCTTTAACGGCTTCGAAAACCCAATCGCAGTCTTTTAAGAATTCTTTCATGTCTTCAAAGGTCTTCTTTTCAATATGATCGCGAATAGTATCTGATCTTACCTGCCTAACGGCCCGTTCAACGCCGCCTTCTACTTCTTTATTATCAAGACCGAAAAAAATTACAGGTATTCCGGCAGAGGCGAAGATACCTCCGCAAAGAGAGCCCATGGTTCCGCCGCCCCCTATGATTGCCGCTTTTTTTATCTGATAACCCATTTTATTGTATAATGATAATCAACTATATGAATTTATATATTTCAATTCAAATGAACAATAATAATTTACAAATTAATCCAAAATAATCTTCTAAAAAAGCGGTATCAATTTATTTTCAAGCGCCGACCAAATTTAGTAATTAACATTAAAAAAGGCTCATGGCTTAACGAAAAAATATAAAAATAAAAAATTGCCGCTATGTTACCAAGCTATATATTAGTAACGATACTCAATGAAAAGAAATAAACAAAAATATAAATTAGCTTTAATTTTATGTTCTTTATTAACAGCTGAATCGATTTACGGCGAACAAATTGAAAAACATTCTAACACAAACGAATATACGGTTGATTACAAAGGCCCCAATGATAAAGAAGACCAAGGCTCGCCCTTTGCCGCCGCGTTTCTTGATTTAATTATTCCCGGATACGGAATGTTCAAGACAGAAGAATATGAATGGGGAATTTGGTATATCTCTTTGAAAGCAGTAGGGGCTTTTTGGGCATATAATTTATATAATGATTATCTATATAAAAATTCAATTTATAAAGCGGCTGACATAAAACAGAAAAATGAACCGGGTACTTTGTATTTTTTTGACCCAGTATATAAAAATGAATCATACAGCGCGACTGAACTAAAAAGTCGAGCTGAATCAGCGTTATTATTATTTGCATACTCAATCATATTTGAAACCGCGATTTTTGCCATTAGCTCATACCATAGCTACAAAAACGCTTTTAAAGAATCAAAAAGCGGCGTACCGTTTTATAACCTGAAAATTGACGAATCAAATAATGTTTCAAAAATAAGAAAGAATACATATATAGTTATAGGATGGAAAAAAGCTTTCTATATTTAAAAATTTTTTTCGTTTTCAACGCTTTCATCTGGAATATGATCAATGCTCAAGGCGGCCACAGCCATAGGAAGTTCATAGGTAGAAAGAGCCCGCGCTGTTTGAATTAGCTCGCTGCCTTTCCATAGTTTAATTAAATAACCGCTGCCCGAGCGATAAAAATAAAAAATATAATCGGCGCCTTGACTTTCTAAATATTCTAGCTTATTACTTCTTTCTTTATTCGCTTCAGCGATACAGAAACCTATCATTTCATAATTTATTTTTCCCGCCAGTAAAACTGTAATTTTCTTTTGGGAGTCTTTTTTTTTGAGAGAATCTTCAGAAACCGTCTGATTAATTGTCTGACAGTTCAAAAATACGAATACCAGAATAAGAACTGTCTGTTTCAAAAGTGCCGTCATATATAAGTATAATTTCGGTCGATTTATCGGGTTCGGTAATAAAATAATGTTCTCCTGTTAATTTTCTGATTAGATCAAGCCCTCTACCGTCTAAAGTGACCATGTCGGTGATATCTTCTCCCTTTTCAAACGAATCTTCTAACATGATATGCTGTTTATACGCCGCATATAGAGGCTCTATTATTTTATCATGGCAAAGTTTTCCGCAGAAATCTCTTACCGAGATGCCAACTTTATCGTTAACAACGCCATATTCGACAACTACCTTATATGGCTCTGGCAAGTCGACCGGAATTCCTTCTTTTTTTTCGGCGCTGAATCCGTGAGAGTGGTATATGGCATTTGTGAGTATTTCTTGTAATACAAGATAAATTTCCATACGTTTATCGGCGCTATAGACATTATCGTTTGTGATATCAATAATACCCTTGATCACCTCTTTTACCTGACTAGAAGAACGAATTTCTTTGATATGCGTTTTCTCTAAACCTGGCAAATAATTCTGCAAACCAAATAAATTATTCTTGTTTAAATTCAAATTCTTGTCAAGAACAAGAAGAAGCTCTGACGCTTTAATAGGTTTATTTAGAACCTGCATAATTTTATACTTTAAGACAATATCAAGATATTTACTTACATCATCGTCTGTGCACAAGATTACCGGAATGCTTGACTTTTTTTTGATTTTTTCAAGAATATTCTCTTTTGCTGTTTTTACAATCTGTACATCGATTATTGCTATTTCAATACCATCTTCGTCTATGCTTTTCAATATATCGTTTTCTTCTACTGCGCAAAAACAATTATATCCCGATTTTGTCAAAATAGACTTTATGATATCGCGATAAATAGAATCTGGCTCTGATAATAAGACATTTCTATTCATTTGTATTAGAATAAAAGATAATTCCAAAGAGTCAAGTACAATTTTTCTTGACAAACTGATAAATTATTTCATTTTTAATCATGCGAAAATATTTCTTAATAATTTCTATGATTTCAATCTTATTAACTTATCAAATATCGGCGAAAGAAGAAAAGAAAGAAAATAAATATAAAGTTTCAGATGAGACGAAAAAAAATATCAAGAAAAATATCAAACAAGGCAAAAAATCGGCTTTAAGCATTTGGGATAGTATTAAAGAAGCTGTATCAGACGAAAGCGACAACAAAAAGAAAAAGAAGAAAAAATAAATTAATTATCAATTACTTGGGGCCAATTCTTAGATTTTATTATGGTAAAATCCTGAGAGTTGGTTGATTCTAAAAATAAATATTCAATGCCGTCTTTATCTAATAAAGAAATACTCTCTCGGCCTAAAACCAAAGCCATTGTCGCCAATGCGTCGGCCTGCATACAAGATTTGGCTATAATTGAAACTGAAACTATTTTATGTTCTGTAGGATATCCTGTTTTGCCGTTTAATATATGACTGAACGTTTTATCTTCAATTGTAAAATAATTTCTATATGTACCGCTGGTCGCTAACGCCTTATCTGTTATTTCAACCACAGATAAAACTTCGTCTAAAGCCGCCTTTTTATCGGGAAGATTGATTCCCGCCCTCCAGTTTTTTTCAGAGTTTGACACGCCAGCAGTTACAATTTCTCCGCCAATTTCTACAAGATAATTAATCCAGCCTTCTTTTTTGATTAATCTGGCAATCTCGTCTACAGCATGCCCTTTTGCTATTGAAGATAAATTAATTTGAATATCCGGATTTATTTTTCTAACAAAATACTTATCTTCTTTATTAATTAAAACTATTTTTTTATAACCGGTATTTTCTTTTATCTTTAGAATCTCTTGTTTTGAAGGCAATTTCGCATTTTTTTTATCTTTTGAACCAAAGCCCCAAAAATCGACCAAAGGTCCAATTGTTACATCATATGTTCCGTCTGATAATTTTGATATAGATAACGCTTCTTTTATTACCATATACAGAGTTTTTGATATTTCAATTGGTTTTGTTGTTTTAACAGAATTGATTTTTGAAAGTTCTGAATTCTTATCAAACGTTGAATATATCTGATTTAATTTTTTTAATTTATTTTCAATCATAGAAGGCAGGTTTTCGTTATTTTGTCCCTGTCTTTTTTGGGGTATATTGTGCCACTTTGCGGTAAAAGAAGTTCCCATTGTGGTTCCTTTATAGACGCCGCCTTTATATTCAGCGGCGCCGCCGCAAACATAGATATTTAAAAATGATAAGAAAATTAATAAAATATTCAATTTATATATTAATACTTTCATGTTTTTTTCTTAATAATTGCGTTAAGGGGCCTGAGATGTTCTGGTTATTTTTGCTTCGCCAGAGCGACGGCTTGAATCGTCGGCTAGAGACATTTAATTATACTTTTTTGCTCGCTCTATCCACTTTTCAATCTTTTTTTCATTCATATCAAGCGGCTTTCCGGGATGTATTATTTTAACGGGACATTTTTCGGCAGCCTTTACAATATCTCTGAAAGAACCAGCCTTCGGATCTTTGACATAAGCCTGCTTTTTATCATTATAAGCAAATATCCGGCTGTTAATGATCAAACATTCATTACATGCTGTGCATAATTCTGTGTCAATATAAGCTTCATCCATAATTTTATGATAATTTTCATATATACTATATTATTTATTTCTAATATAGTCAAGTAATTAATATTTTTTTGCGATTTTTTATTAGAATGGCAGTCGGAAAGGATATCTTTTTAAATATTTTTATAAAGAATCGTATACGCGTATTCTTTATAAAAAAGATACCTTTTATTTGATTTATTCGATGTCCCTCCCAACCACGATTTTTTTGATGAGAACAGGTTGGATTCTTATATTAAAAAAATACCAACCTCAACGGTCATGGTAAAGAGAGGAAAATTATTTAATTAAATTTCTCTCCGCGTTTCTTCCATTTTTCAACGTCTTTTTCTGACGAATCCCATGGAAGCCCGGGATGAATGATCTTCACAGGACATTTTTCGGCAGCTTTAACCAGGTCTCTGTAAGGCCCGCCTTTCGCGTTTTTAATGACAACCTGCTTATTACCATCGTAAACAAAAATACTTTTATTTACCATAATACATTCGTCACAAGCGGTGCATAATTCAGTTTCAACCCATGCTTCTTCAGAAGCTTGGCCTGTGTCTGCCGCAGGCTCTTTAGCCGCCGATGCGCTCGCTGAAGCCGAAACAACAGCCGGCTTAGAAACGGCGGCAGGCATCATGTCTGAAAGACCGGTAAGTTTCATTGCCAGGTTTCTCATGGCGCCGGTTACCGCTTCTTTGGTTTTTTGCTGCATTTCTGCCGTCATTTTCGCTTTCACATCATTTACGGCCTTATCTTTTTCGTCTGCCAAAGCCTCTTTTGTTTTTTGCTCAATTTCAATAACAAAAGGATTTCTAACGCCTGCAAGCTGCTGGAAGGTTTTCCATAAGTGAAATTTATCGGTCGTTAGAGCGACAACATTTTTAGGTACAATATATTTTTTTATTTTATTATCGCCGTTTATAGCGTGTATAACGGGAACCTTTTGAACTCGGTTTTCATAATTTAAATTTAAATATTCATATAAAGTTACATGCTTTCCCGCTTTTTCTTCTTTAAGAAGCTCATATTCCTTTTCAAAACCGCCTATGCTTTTTACAAAATCGGCAAAGGTAAATGAATACGCTTCTGACGATTTCTCGCCTGAACCTGAAACAAATGCGACAGTTGAGTTTGGCGCGTACGCCTCTAATTCGGGATTCATTGAAATATCAAGACACTTTACAAAATCAGCGCTTTTATCGGGGTCATAAACAAGATGAGTAAAAGTACGCGATTTAAGAGCAAGCTCAGCCTGTTTTTTCAGCTCTTCTTGCGAAGAAGCGTTCGCAGAAAATATCGAAATTAAAGCGGGTCTACCCGAAGCAATTCCTGAAGCAATTGCAGAATTCAAGCTTTCAGAAAGAGCAATTGAACCCTGCGCCACAAAAATCTTTCTGAGCGAAACGCCAAGAAAACCTAAATCAGGATGCAGTTTCAATGCGGCCGCTCTGCCTGTTATGCCTTCGCCTTCTTCAATAAATGAATCTTGAAGCATACACAGTTTAACCGGTCTGCCTAGCGAAATTAGTTTTACAATATCGCCCAAATCATGCGTTTCATCGGAACTTTGCGCGAAAATAATATATGGCGTACAAAACGAAATCTCTTCGTCATTCATTTTCTTCCAGTCAAAGTTTTTAAAAAACTTATCATGAACTTCTTCGTTATAATGCGCTTTGACTTCAAGATTACCAATTCTATATTGCTTGATTAAGTCGCTATTTTGATTCAAATGCTTTTCCACTGAATCGATTATGGAGTTTGCGTCATTTTTTAAATCTTCAAATACGGGTTTTGCAGAAGCTTCGGCATATTCTTTAACGGCTTTTGTTAAGGCGGCATGGGCCGATTTTACTCTTTTAAATCGGCTTTCAGGCATGGCCCTTTTGTCGTCTCCTTTTGATAAAACAGACGCCAATTTTTTTTCGTCGATACTATTTATGGTAAATTCGCCAAGAGCTTTTTTCAGCTTTGCTTCGTCTTTATGCTCTTCGCGATAATAATTTTCTGTATCAATGATATTTTTAAGTTTTAACGCCGTTTCGTTAAACTTCTGAGAAATTTCAGAACACTGGCTTTTCCAGTATTCGTTTACGGCATTTTTTACATATTCTTTCATTATCATATTAATCTCCGAACTTCTATTTTGCCCAACTTTATTTAAATGGTATACTTATCCAGTTCTTCATTCAGTCTTACGACTTTTTCTTCGGGCGTTATTTTATCAGCCGTAGCGTGCAGACTTTCTTCATAAGTCGGTATGCTTGGGTTATGATATAGGAGCCCCAACGGACTGCTGGTTTCTTCCATCATGGCAATTTTTTTAGCCGCGTCTAAATCTTTGCAATTATGATCGATAACCGGAGCCATTTTTTCAAACACTTTATCTACCGGAATACCGTTTTCATCGCGCAGGAATGTAAAAGGAGCCTTTACTTTGCCGTCTTGACCAAAAGCCTGAGGAGAGAAAATAGGACACTTCTGCAAAACTCTTACAAACGAAGTTCCTTTATGGTTCCAGGCCGCTTTTATCGTTTTATCAAGATGCCCCGGGGTCCAGCTTGCTGTCTGCGCAAGAAAAGAAGTATTGGTAATACCAAGCATTACACTTAAAACATTCATTTCTTTTAAAACAGCGCCATGAGGCGTGGTATTTGTTGAAGTACCGCAATGAGTTGTCGGCGATACCTGATTTTTTGTTAAAGCGTATATTTCATTATCCATTACGATTACTGTCAGATCAGTATTGTACCTCATGCTATGCAGCCAGTGACCGCCGCCGATACTAAAGCAGTCGCCGTCGCCCATGGTAACCAGAACTTTCAAATCTGGCCGGCCAAGTTTTACGCCTGTAGCAATCGTCATGGCGCGTCCGTGAATTCCGTGAAAACCGTAAGTGTTTAAATAATGAGGAAAACGGCTTGAACAACCAATACCCGATACGGCTACAACCGATTCAGGCGCTACCTGATCGTCTCTTAGCAGTTTTTGAACCGACGATAAAATCCCGAAATCGCCGCACCCTTTACACCATCTGGGTACGTCGCCCTCGTAGTCTTCAAGCGTGTATGTCTTTAACTCACACTGTTCTTCAATATATTCTTCTAATTGTAATGCTTCCATGATATATGCTCCTTATAGTCTTATTTTTGCGCCAGTCTTTTACTTAACGCGTCATAAATTTCCATTGGCATTAACGGTCTGCCGTAAACTCTTGTAAAACAATCAACGTCAACAAGAGTATGCGATCGTAACAGCATTGAAAGCTGGCTGTAACGTCTTGTGTCTTCATTAACCATTGGGTCGTCCCAGTCGTCGCTGTAATTTAATTCAACAACCATGACCTTTTTATATTTTGAAAAGATTTCTTTAAGCCCGGGAGGAAAAGGAGATAAGAATTGTAAACTAATCGCGCCTACTTTTTTACCTTCTTTTCTTAAGTTATCAACAGCCTCATCAATAGGGCCTTTTAGGCTTCCCCAGCTTACTACCAGCAAGTCGCCTTCTTTATCGCCGTAGACTTCAGGTTTCTTTAATGATTTCTGTAAGGTCATTAACTTACGGCTTCTCATTCTGTGAGCTTTCTGGTTCATATCGGGATCATGATTCACCTTGCCTTCAGGCGAGTGATTCAATGAAGTTGTTCTGCACATGCCGCCCGGCTGACCAGGAATGATTCTTCTTGAAAGACCGGTTTCTTCGTCCCAGTCATAAGGCTTGGTACCCACAGGTATGGGGCTCATATCCATCGGCGGAGGGAACGATTCTGTACTTAGCTTTGGCCTCGGATATAGCTGCGTGCCTGTCGCCAAATTCGCGTCTGTTAAAACAATAACAAGCATTCTGAATTCTTCGGCAATCTTTCTCGCTGTAATCATCACATGATAACACTCTTCAATATCGGTAGGCGCCATAATAACTTTTGGAGCGTCTCCCGGCGTTGAAAATAAAGACGATAATAAATCGCCCTGCTCAATTTTTGTGGGAAGCCCCGTACTAGGACCTCCTCTTTGGACATTAACAACAACCAACGGAGTTTCAGTCATTACGGTTAATCCTAAAAATTCTGTTTTTAGGGCCATACCGGGGCCTGATGTAATAGTAAGAGTTGTTCTGCCGGCATAATAGCTTCCCAGGGCAACGCCGATAGCCGCTATTTCGTCTTCTGCCTGATGAACGATACCGCCCATTCTGCCAAAATATTCTGATAAAGCGTGCGTCGCCGAAGTCGCCGGTGTAATCGGATACATTGAACAATGCTCAAAACCGGCCGCTACCGCCCCAAGAGCTACTGCCTCGTTACCGTTCATGGCAACCATAGGCACTTTAAAAGGAGTCGATTCTATAACATATTGAAAATTAATTGTTTCTTTAGCAAGCTCATAACCCAAAGTAAGAAGAGCCACATTGTTATCTTGTATCTCTTTTGATTTTTTCTTGAAAATTGATCGAATTTCATCGGCCAAGATATCCATATCTCTCGTATATAAATAACCAAGCATACCTAGAGCGACCATGTTCTTGCCTCTCTGAGGATTATCAATTAAGGTCATGGTTTTTTCTTCGATAGGAACTTCATAAATATCTGCGCCTTTCGCTTTCAGCTCGTCTAAAATTTCGCGGTACTGCTTTCTTATGGTCTCGTCAGGGTCATTTGCCCATTTATTATCAATAATAACTACAACATCGTCGGCAAGCATCTTTCCCTTGATTCTTGATAAAAGATTCATTTCATTAAAAGCTACCACTACATTCGTCAAATTACCCCCGTTTGTAACGGTCTTTGACGATAATCGAATTCGGTTACCGCTTGTACTGCCCATCGTATGGGGCGGAGGCTGAATTTCAGAAGGTATAATTTCTACTGTCCAAAGGCTGTTACCCATCTTGGCAGATACTTTGGCAAACGAGACAGCCGCTTTTTGCGCTCCCTCTCCCGCATCGCAAACAAATTCTACGATATGTTCATCTAATTTGATTTTTTTTGATTCTTTCATAGTTAACACTCCGTGGTGGGGCATTTATATATTATGAAACTGTCTGTCAATTTATATACCCCAATAATCAACCTATTTTTTTTTAGAAATTCTATCTGATTCAATAACTTGACAAGACAAATAATAATCGCTTTAGGTCTTGTATATTAAAATAAATATCAAATGCTAAACTCAAAAACATTTATCATTAAGTTAAGACAACTGGCCAAGGCCAGAACTCCAAAAAGAATTTATTTTTATTCAATTATTGTCGGTATAATATCAGGCTTCTCGGCCCTTGGCTTTTTTTATCTGGTGTCTCTTGCCGAGAATTTTACTTTTATTACTCTTGCGGGAATCGACATGGGAGCCGCCGCAGGCGAGGCCCACTCTGTTCATGAAACTTTAACCTTCAGGCCGATTGTATTCTTTCTTCTGCCTGTTATAGGGGCCCTGATATCGGGCCTGTTGGTTTACTATCTGGCGCCTGAAGCGGGAGGGGCCGGTACTGACGCGATGATTGAATGTTTTCATGAAAGAGAGGGGCTTGTTAAAACAAGAACGCCTTTTGTTAAAACCCTGGCGACCATCTCTATTTTATCAGGAGGCGGAAGCGCAGGCAAAGAAGGCCCCATATCGCAGGTAGGCTCTGCCATAGGTTCTCTTTTCGCGCAATATTTAGGTTTAGGCGAAAGAGCAAGGCGCGCTTTGTTTTTAGCGGGAATGGCCGGAGCATTAGGGGCAATCTTCAGGGCCCCGATAGGAGCCGCAATAACGGCGGTAGAGGTTTTGTATAAAGAAGATTTTGAATCTGACAGCTTAATACCCTGTATCTTGTCTTCAATCACCGGATATTTTGTTTTTACCTCTATTCACGGAATGGATCATATTTTTCAACTGCCTGCGCAATCATTTTCTGGCTGGTACTCGTTATTTTTTTACACGGCTCTTGGTCTGGCATGCATGGTGTTCGGGGCCTTTTTTGTGAAGATGTATCATTCTATCAATAAAATATCTTTTAAAATCAATCTTCCCTTTTATATCAAAGTTACAATTGGCGGTTTTTTAGTCGGATGTATCGGTCTTATTTCTTACGACAGTATCGGCAGCGGTTTTGGATTTCTTCAAAAACTGATGGAAGGCGAATCAAATATAAAATCAGGCAGTCTTTTAAGCGGCATTTTTCTAAAGAATAATCAAGAAAATCATTTTTTATCATTAATAATCTTTCTTCTTGCGGTAGTCATATTAAAAATTTTGGCAACCTCTTTTACAATCGGAACAGGCGGCTCTGGCGGGGTGTTCGGTCCGTCTCTTGTAATCGGGGGAACAATCGGAGCCATAGTAGGCTTAACCGCAAATCATTACTACCCAGAAATTGTTCCTTCATATATTCCATTTGTGGTTGTGGGCATGGGAGGTTTTTTTGCCGGCGTGGCCAACGCCCCGATAGCCGCCATGATTATGGTTTCAGAACTTACGGGAAGTTATGAGCTTTTAGCGCCTCTTTCTATTGTTTCGCTTATCGCCATCATATTTTCAAATCAGTTTAATATTTATCCGGGGCAGAGAATTAATAAATTTGAATCGCCCGCTCACCGCTGGGATATGACGACAGATTTACTGATACACATGAAAGTTGAACAGTATCTTGACAAAACCCGCGATACCGCAATTCTTGGGTCAAATATATCTTTAAGAAAAACATATAAGATTTCTGACAAAATCAGCCAGACAGATTTTCTTATTAAAGACGAGACAAGCGCTTATAAGGGAATTTTTTCTCTGCGTCTTTTAACTCCAAAACAAAAACAAACCCTGCCTAAGAGCGATAAACCAGTGATAGATTATATTAATACATCTATACCCGCGCTTAAATTAACAGACAGCCTTTCAAGGGGCCTTGATATTCTTCTGAATTATGATACCGACAAGGTAGCCGTCGTTAAAGAAAACGATACTTTAACAGGGTACTTAACCTTTAAAGATATTTTACACGCTTATCATAAGATGGTTAATAAGAAATCGGTTAAAAAATAAATGATTTGATTTAAAGCTTGGCCTTGCCGCAGTCGTCAGATATGGCGCAAAATCCGCAGCCTTTTTTTTCTGTTTCTTCTTCGCAGTCGTCCATCATTTTTTCATATTTTTCTGGCACATGTTTTTTGCTGAGCCTCAACAATAAAAACCAAAGCGTAACCAAAGCCGGCAAGGCAAGTATTGCTATTAAATACTTAATAAGCACTCTTTAGCCGCCAAGCCCCGCAAAGCCCATAAACGATACCGACATGATACCGGCTATCATTAAGGTCAAAGCGGCTCCTTTTATTATATTGGGCACAGAAGCTAAATCAAGCTCTTCTCTAAGACCGGCCATAATAACAAGGGCCAATGTAAAACCGGCCCCGGCGCCAAAAGAATAAATAATTGATTGTAAAAAACTATATTCTCTGTTTGTTTGAAACAAGGCAACGCCTAAAATGGCGCAGTTTGTAGTAATCAAAGGCAAGAAAATACCAAGCGCTTTAAACAAAGCCGGACTCATTTTTTTAATAAACATTTCAACAAACTGTACCGTAGAGGCAATGATCACAATATAGCAAATAAGCTGCAAAAACAAAGCGTCAACGCTGACCAGTAATGAATGAATGCCGTATGCGCTGACAGAAGCTACAAACATAACAAAAGTAACCGCGCCCCCCATTCTGGTGGCGGTTGCCAGCTTTCCCGATACGCCAAGAAAAGGGCATATGCCTAAAAAGTAAGCTAATACAAAGTTGTTTATTAAAAAAGAGCTTAAAAATATATAACCTAACGAATCTGTATTCATTTTAGTTTTCCTTTTTCTTTAATTTTTGCTGTATTGAATTAAATACCAGCAAAAGAAGGCCGAGAGCAAAAAATCCGCCCCCCGGTAAAATCATAATAACCCATGGCTCGTAATTTTCGCTGAATACAGGAATTTCTGCAAACGTTCCGTTTCCCAGTATTTCTCTGACAGCGCCCATACAAAAAATAGCAAATATAAAACCGACCCCTACGCCAAAAGCTTGTATTAAAGCTTTGCCCAACGTATTTTTTGAAGAAAACGCTTCTGCGGTTCCTAAAATCATACAGTTAACCACAATCAGGGCAATAAAAGCTCCCAGATTTTTATAGACTTCAAGACTAATCGCCTGAATCAGGTATTCGGCCATGGTAACGAAAGTAGCGATAATTAAAATATAAGCGGCAATTCGAACCTGTTTAGGTATTACTTTTCTTAATAGCGAAACTAAAGCCGCAGACATCATTAGAACAAATAATGTAGCGAGCCCCATCGCTAATGAATTATAAACCGAATTTGAAACAGCCAATACGGGACACATGCCCAAAAGCTGAACAAATACCGGATTTTCTTTCCAGAGAGGCTTTATAAATGAATCAAAAGTTTTTGCGCTCATATTTTTTCCTTCTTGTTAATTTGCCCTTGGCGGCATTAAATTTTGAAGATTCTGCTGAATCACCGGTATTTTTTCTTTTGTGCTTTCATGTAAAATTCTACCAATAGCTTTTGAGGTAATTGTAGCTCCGGTAATTGTATCAATCTGCCACTTTTCTGTTTTTTCTCCCTTCTTTACGGTTTGAATAAGATTGACCAGCGATTTTTTATCATCAGTAACCTTAACGTCAAGCTCGTCAAAGTTTTTTAGGAACTGAGGATCTTTTTCAATTTTATCGCCTAAGCCCGGAGTCTCTTTTGTCTCTAAAACAAGATGGCCGACTATCGCTTCTTTTTCAATAGAATATCCGTATAAAACCTTAATAACATCGGCAAAACCCATACCGGCCGCCTGTATGGCAAAACCGATTAGTTTACCCGAGTCGTCATAGCAGGCAAAATATGCATCGGGCGTTTCTTGTTCATTGGGAATTTTTTCAAGTTTACCGTCTTTGTTTACAAACTTTTGAAAATCTTTTGTGCCGTCTAAAACCTTAAAAATAGAAGCTTTTAAAAACTCGGCTTTATTGATTTTAATAATAGGAAAAGTAAGCTGGTAGACAAGAACGATCAATAAGCCCGATAAAGTGGCTACGCCCGCAAGGGCTCTAACCATAACAAATGTTGAAGGACCTTTTACATGCTCTGTACTCATTTTACTTTGCCCCCGCTTTTTTTGTACCGTAAACTCTCGGCTTGGTCAAAATGTTAAAAATAGGCGCCAGCGAATTGCCCAATAAAATAGCGAACATGACGCCTTCAGGCAGACCGCCCCATACCCGAATTACATAAATTAAAATTCCTATCATTATTGCGTAAAGCCATGTTCCTAAAGAAGTAACGGGAGACGTTACCATATCGGTTGCCATAAAAACGGCCCCAATCATAAGACCGCCCGAAAAAAGCATAAACATGGCAGAGGGATATTTTTCAGGGTTAATTAAGTTAAATATTACGCTTAAAAGAATAACCGCGGCAAAAATACCGGCTGGTATTCTCCAGTCTAACATTTTTCGTACAGCAAGATACATTCCGCATAATAAAATCAAAAGACCGCCTGTTTCTCCTAAAGAACCGTCTGTTTGACCAAAAATAAGATTCGCCACTTCTGTCGATTTTTGTTCAAACTTAAAAGCGGCCAATGGCGTGGCCCCTGAAACAGAATCGACCGTGGGTTTGGCAAAAGGAAACGCTAAATTTGACGAAAAGAAACTGGTGAATCTATCTGCCTGAAAAGACGGGTGCCATGTTGAAATTGAAACAGGAAAGGCCGCCTGAAGAAAGCCTCTTCCCACGAGGGCCGGATTATAGACATTAAACCCAAGACCGCCGAAAAGGTATTTTCCCAAAGCGATAGATACAATGCCGCCCAAGGCCGCCATCCAGATAGGAAAGCCGGGAGGCAGCGTTAAGCCCAGCAACAGGCCGGTTATGACAGCCGAATAATCGCCCACCGTGCTTTCTTTTTTTTCAATAAGATCAATGACATATTCAGTTACGACAGAAAAAAAGGTTGTGGTAACAATAAGCGTCAAGGCGCTTATGCCAAAAGCGTATACCGCAAAAGCCGAAACCGGCAAAAGCGCAAATACGACATTGCGCATGATTTTTTTAACGTCGACGGGACGCTTTACATGGGGCGATGAACTGATATCAATTTTTAAAAACTTTGAATCCATTTTTATTATACCTTTTTTATTTTTTTCATCCTGCAATTGACTGCTGCTTGCGTTGTCTTCCTTCTCTTAAGACCTTTTTGGCGACCCTGAAATATTGTACCAGCGGAATGTTCGACGGGCAAACATATGTACAGCTGCCGCATTCAAAACAGTCGTTTAAATTATAGTCTTCGGCCATTTTGTCAAACTCATCGTTTCTCGCCAGAATGCCCAGTCTTGAAGGGTTTAAAAATAACGGGCAGGCATTGACGCACTCGCCGCATCGAATGCAAGGGTATACTTTTTGTTTTTTGGGCGCATGCTCTTCTTCTGTCATAACAAGAATGCCAGACGCCCCTTTAGTAATGGGCATTTCAAGATAAGCGGCGCTTTTACCCATCATGGGGCCGCCAAAAATAACATGCCTTGCCTTTTCATTGACGCCGGCATGTTTGAGCACAAACTCAAGAGGCGTGCCCATTGGTATGAGATAATTGCCGGGGTTATCGACTCCCTTGCCGCTTATGGTCACGACTCTTTCAATAAGGCCCTGCCCTTTCGGTAAAAGCTCTCCGATTTCTGAAACCGTGGCTATATTTGAAACCATAACGCCTATATCGGCAGGCAGACCGCCCGAGGGTATTTCTTTGTTTACCAGAGCTTTGGTAAGCATTTTTTCGGCGCCCTGCGGATATTTTGTTTTTAATACTTCTACTTTAACATACTTTACGGCAGAATCATCAACAGAAATAGCGTCTTTTAAAACTTGCGCCGCGTCTTTTTTATTATCTTCTATGCCAATAATGGTTTCTTTTGCGCCAAGGGCCTTCATCACAATTTTTATACCCCGAAGAATTCTCTTTGCCTGCTCGAGCATGACACGATAGTCAGATGTTAGATATGGTTCGCATTCGGCGCCGTTTATGATTAATGTTTGAACAGGTTTGTCTTTCGGGGGAGAAAATTTTACATGCGAAGGGAAAGCCGCCCCGCCAAGACCCACCATACCCATTTCTTGAACGGCTTTTACAATTTCTTCGGGCGTAAGAGAATCGGGTTCTACTTCTCGGCCGACAAGTACATTTTGATCAGAACCCGGATGAGGTTCAATTATAATTGAAGGCGACATCTTGCCGTCAAAATCAAGCATGGGCGCGATTTTTTTAATCACGCCCGTAGCGGGCGAATGCATGGGAACCGAAACAAATCCGTCGGCTTCGGCAATTTTCTGGCCCCTTTGAACCTCCTGCCCTTCTTTGACAATCGCCTTTGCCGGTTTGCCAATATGCTGGGCAAGATGTATCACAAGATAAGGCGCAAAAGGAAACCTTTTGATTGATTTATCTGCCGATATCTCTTTTTTTTCGGGCGGATGGATTCCGTGTTTGAATGAATTTGCCATGCTTTTTATTTGCCTCTAATCATTAAAAACTTTATATTCTCTTTCTTTTTATTATTCGGGTTTCTTAATTTCTACAGGGTTTTCGCCGCCGTTGCCTGAAGTCGACATTTCATAAAGAGAATTCGCAAATTTTTCAACCATTTCTGATTGTACTTTTTTTGTAATCGCTTCTTCGCTGACCGCTTCTTTATCAAGACCGGCTATCGATTTTAGCATTCTCCAGAACTGTCTTCTTTCGATGGTACTTTCTACTATAGCCGAAGAAACAATCACTCTGCCAAGGTTATTCTTTTTATCGACTGTCCATACAAAAGGGAACTTCTCGGCTTTCTCGTCTTCGTCAAGATCAAGGTATTCTTCAACAGGAACCATTTTATCGTCGTCCCATGTTTCGCGGGGAGCCTTCTTAAAATGTTTCTTAAAGCGTCCCTCGGTAAGGGCGAAATCGGCAAACGTCATTGGTATTTCCATTTCGGCGTCTTGCCCGTCGTCGTCTTTATACTTGAGCGTATAAGACGGCCAGTCGCTTTCCATTTCAGGGTTACCGTCAAGATCGAAACACTCTGCCGCAGTATCTCCGTTATCGGGATTATATTTAAATAAAGGATAACTTCTCGACTCAAGAGCCATTTTCGCCTGCAGTGTCGCCACATCGTCGGCAACGCCATGCTCTGGAGGGCAGGTCGTATACAGGTTAAAAATTGCCGGTCTTCTGATATTTAAGCCTTCAATAAAGCCCTCTATCATCTGCGCCACATGAGCCTGACTGCCCTGAAGAACATAGGTTGTTCTGTGGGCCATGCCTATAAGGCCAATTTCTTTTCTTACTTCTTCTTTACCCTGCTGAACTTTACCGTGCCACGCCATATCTGATATCTGACCTATAAAGCCCGAGGTACACGCCTGACCGCCGGTATTTGAATAAACCTGCGTATCTACAACCATAACTTTTACGGGTTTGCCGGTCATCATAAGACGCGACAGATTCTGAAAACCGATATCATACATCGCGCCGTCGCCGCCTACGGCCACAACGGGAGGACAAAGCAGAAATTCTTCGTCGGTAAAATTTTCCCACTTAAAGTAAGTAAAATCTTCTCTTTCATTGGGCATTACATTGTTTACAATTTCTTCGGCCTGTCTTATGAGCTTAAAGTTTTCGCCCATTTTTCTCATGTGGCCCTCAAAAATACCCAAGGCCATTGAAGGGCTGTCGTGAAACAGGTGGTTTGTCCACGGGAACGGATAAGGGTTTAACGGGAAAGTAGAACCCCATACCGAGGTACATCCGGTCGCGTTGATAAAGCCCGTATTGGCGCGGCCGTTTCCTGTTTGGCCGGTTGTATATTTCCATTTGATTTTTTCAAGACCTTTAATTAGCGAGGTCATCTCTTTGAGCCACTCTGCGTCAAGGGGCTTATTGTCAGGATTTAACTGCTTTGTTAAATCTGACATGGTAAATTCTTTATCTTTTAACGAATCAACCGCTTTTTCAAAAGTGTCTGTATTTTCTACATTTACGGCAAGAGCAGATTTTATTTGTTCTTTTAGCCCTTCGATTAAGCCGTCAATTTTTTCAATATGCGCACTTACCCTTGCCTGCATAAGAGCGGTAATGGTCGCCGTAAATAAATGTATAACCGTTTTCTCGGCGCATCCAAGGCAGGCGCCGTCGCCGCCAACCATTGACATATAAGCCTGCTTATCAAGAAGAAGCGTCTCAAGAGCGCCTATTCCCTCTTCAAGATTTTCAATTCTCATGTATTCGGGCTTTGTGTTCGGCAAGTCGACCCAGAAATCCCAGTTTTTCTTCAGCATATCAAGATTTTCTTCGCTTTGTTTTACGGGATATAAAGCCTCGTCGCCACAGACTTCGACGCATTCCATACAGGCTTTACAGGTATACGGATTTACGGTCACAGAAAGCAGACCGCCCGAACCTTTGGCCGATTTTTCTTTTGCGCTATAAAAAGGCGACGTTATGGCAAATGAAAAATCTAGTAAGATGTTTTCAACCGCCTCAAATTCTTTCTTCAACTCTTCTTTTTCAGAATCATTTAGCTTTACCGATTTTATGGTATCGTCAATAGCTTCTTTAATAAGATCTTTGACAGAATCTTTTTCTTTGGCCTGGGCCATAAGAGATTTTAATTTCGTCTCAACATTACGTATGGCTCTCTGCATGAATTTAAAAGAGGCCCCTTCTTTCTGGGCTTTTTTAACGGCAGTATCAAGAACGTCTTTTACGTCGTTAACCAGCCCCGGAATAGCCGTATCGGGGCAGACTGTCCAGCATTTGCCGCAGCCCGTACAGTTTTCAGAAACCCACACGGGAAACTCTCCGCGAATGCCCGACATATCGCGGTAAATACCCGTCGCAGCCGGAATTAAACTTAAACCCATAAAAGGATCAACCAGGTTATCGTTACCCTTGCCGGTTTTATAAAAATAACCGGTTTGCTCCCAGAAGCGGTGGATGTCGGTTAAAACAGAAGCGCTTGCCGGAATTAATTTCATGGCGTCTGGCATGGCGGCCTCTTGCTTGTCTTCGCCTGTTTCTTCTTGAAGTTCAGATTCTTTGATTTCAAATAGTTCGGTAAAGCCCCTGCGTACCACGCGCATATTATCTTCAACTACTCGCTTTCCTTTAGAGCCAAATTTATCCATAAGCTGTACTTCAATTGCTTTAAATAGCTTATCTTCATTTAACCCCGCGCTTTGCATGACGTCAGAAGCCGCAAAAAAACTTCCCTGAAATACAATACCCTGCATTCTAAACTGCAACTCAGGATCGGTCGCTTCTTCGCGGGCAATCTTAAATGCGTCAATGTAAAATACTTTATAGTTATTTTCTCTGATTACTTTCTGGTAATATTTCGGTATTGAGGCCCATACTTTCGAGGGGCTTTCAAGGTCGCTTTGAATAATAAAAATTCCGCCCTTTTTTAGACCCGTAAGAGGGTTTGAATGTTTAAAAACATTCGGGTCGGGCGAAAGAACAACATCTACGAAAATGTATTCGCAGTTTACTTTAATGGGCTCTGGAGCAACCGACAAGTAGTAAGTCGTAGGCTGACCTTTTTTCTCTGAACCGTATTTCGGGTTTGCTTTTACATAATAACCAAGCATATCAAACAGGGTCATGGCCAGATTTTTTCCCGTGGTCATGGCGCCCCATCCGCCTACTGAGTGCATTCTTACTGTAATTGCCCCTTCTGGCATTAAATTCGGATTTTCGCTGCCTCTGACAGAAAGCTTTTTCACGTTCGGATATTCTTTTTCAAGAGTTTCCATATGAATTTGCTGCTTAGGAGAATGCGCCTTTTCGCGTATAAAGTCTACTCCAAGATAAAACATTTTTTTATTATCGCCTTCTGGCTGCATATTTTCATAAGCGCCAATTAAACCCTCAGGCTGAAGGTCGCGGCTGCCCATACCAAACGAAGACGAATATAAAGGAGGCAAATCTTGCAGGCTTGTATAAGAAGCATACCCTTCATATGGGCCTTTGCCGCCTGAACGTCCATTTTCAAGAGCCTTGTTTAAGGCGGCTCTAACTTCTTTCATCAATGGCAAATCTTCGGCAAGAGGTTGATCAAGACGCTCTAAAATGGTAACGCCTTTTTTGCCTTTTAAGATAGCGCTGATTGCCTTACCGGGGAACGGTCTGAACATTGTCATATTGACAACGCCAATTTTTGCCTTGCGCGTTTTTCTCAGATAATCGGCTACCGATTCTGCCGTAGGAATCACGCTGCCCTGGCCTAAGAAAATATAATCGGCGTCGTCGACAAGATAGGTTTCTACCGGGCTGTAGGCGCGTCCGGTAAGTTCATAAAATTCTTGCATCGCCTTTTCTGCTATTTCTTCAATATGATCGAAAAAGTAAGGTCTTTGCGCGGCGACAGACTGCATATATGAATCTTGATTTTGCACCGTACCCGACATTACAGGGTTATCTACATCCCATAGCTCGGGAATTCTTCTTCTGGTCGCGCCATAAAGCATTCTCTGCGCGGGAGTGGGCGAATCGATAATATCGTCTGGTCTGCCCAAATATTCTTCAATGAGTTTACGCTCGGGCACTTTTAAATGCTCAATCTGATGAGTCGTTAAAAATCCATCCATACCCATGCCCCCGGGGTTTAACGAAAGCTCGGCAATTTTATGAGAGATAATATTCAAGTCGGCCGCCTGCTGTACGTTTTTCGCGAACAACAGAAAGAAACCGGTATCGTCAATCGAGTGATAATCGTCGTGCCCCGCATGAACGTTTAACGAGGCTTTTGTAATCGCGCGGCACCCGATGTTTAATATATAAGGAAGTCTTTTACCAACGGCGGCATAAAGCGATTCGTGCATATAAGCGATGCCCTGACCCGATGAAAAGTTAATGGCCCTTAAGCCGGTCATTGAAAGACCCGCCGTAACTGCGGCGGCCGCGTGCTCGCCTTCTGGCTCAATAAAAATAAGCGGCTTATTAGAAGTGTTCAAGTGACCGTTTGCCGTTTCAATGGCCCAAAACTCGCCCATCTGCGTAGACGGCGTAATAGGGTAGGCCCCCGCCGCGTCTGACGCCTCTCTTTCGCACATGATAACGGCCGTGTTGCCGTCAAGAGCAGCCCGGTATCCGGGATATTTAAAACCTTTTTTTTCGTCGTCTTTTTTAAATAATTTCATAATATTCTCCTAGTTGATAAATTCTTAAAATTCTTCTCATCCCATGGGAATGGACGATTTTCTAATAATTTTTTTCGCGTTTTTACCTTTAATACTTTCTGTATTATCTTTATTAAACCAGACAATGGCGCCTGTAGGGCACCTTTGAATGATATTTTCATTTGCTTTATGATTATGTTCAAAATTTATTACGGCAAGATTATTAACCATGTCAATAAGACCGGGCGAGGCATCCATGGCGCATCTGCCGCATCCTGTGCAGGCCACTTCGCATTCGTCTTCGGCCTCTTCGTTGGCCTGTAAATTCTTGCAGGCAACCCACAGTTTATGGCTCATAGGCTGAATAGAAAAAAGACCCTTGGGGCATATTTCAACACAGTCGCCGCATGCCGTACATTTTACCGCGTCAACCACGGGCAAAGAGTTCTCGTCCATAGAAATGGCGTCAAAATCGCAGACTCTTTCGCAATCGGCAAGACCAAGACATCCCCATGAACATCCCTTGCCGCCGCCGGCTACAAGGTTGGCGGCCTGGCAGGTTTTAACGCCGTCATAGGTCGCTCTTTGTCTGGCGACATTTGAGCCGCCAGCGCAGGCAAGGTACGCGATTTTCTTATCGCTGCCGCCGGCGTCTACACCTAAAAACTCGGCTATTTTATCAATTTCTTTAGGGTCAGCGACGGTACACTTTCCGGGAGCAATTTCGCCTTTAACGACAAGTTCGGCAAAAGCTCTGCATCCGGGAACGCCGCAAGCGCCGCAGTTTGCCTGCGGCAAAAGTTCGTCAACTGTATCAATTCGGGGATCTTCGTATACGTGCAGTTTCTTATTGGCGATCGCCAATATTAAAGATAAAAGTATTCCTATGCCGGCCATAACACCGGCCGCTGTTAGAATTGATCCGGCATCCATAATTTACCTCTTATAAATAGGTCGATGACAAAAACCTGAAATTTAGCGCCCGGCCTTATATGTTTCTACCGTTTTACGCCAACTTTTCGGCTTAAGAGAAAATTTAAAATTCAAGTTCCCTCTTGACTTTTCAACGACGCAGGCACATTCTTTTTATTAGAGAGACCGTCAACGTAATTTTAAAATTTATTAGCGTAAATGGCGAGGGTTAGGCAAATTCAAGTCTCAAATGCAATAGTTCAATATTTATTTTAATTGACACGCCTATTTCTTTTTCAGTAGCTTATCTGCATTAGTAACGCAGAAGCCATGAAAAAATCTCAGATTAAAATCGTTGTCACTTCGGGGCCCACGCGGGAATTTATGGACCCAATTCGCTTTATTTCAAACCCTTCAACCGGCAGAATGGGATATTATATCGCCCGCGCGAGCGTAAATCAAGGGTACAAAGTAAGCTATATCGTAGGACCCGTACCCGCTGCTTTTTCTAAAATACAAGGGGCGAAAAATATTTCTATTGTTTCAACAGAAGATATGCTAAACAGCGTGCTAAATGAATTAGAATCTGAAAGCGTTTTAATTATGGCGGCGGCTCCGGCTGATTATCACCCTGAAAAGAAGTCTGACATAAAAATTAAAAAAACAGAGATGCCCTATATTCATCTTGTTCCTAACCCCGATATATTAAAAACAGTAAAAAAGCATATTGAAAAAAATAATATCAAAGACGTTACCTTGATAGGCTTTGCGGCAGAAACTCACGAGCCTGAAAAATACGCGATGAAAAAATTAAAAGAAAAAGAACTCGATATGATTTTTATGAACGACCTATCAAAACCAGACTCTGGTTTTCAGGTAGACACCAATCATTTAACCGTTTTCAGAAACGACGGCTCTTACACAAGATGGAAGAAAGACACCAAAGAGCGTCTTGGCTATAAAATAATAGAAGAAATAGAAACATGGTTGGAATTGTAGCCGCTCTTTACGACGAAGTTTATTCTATTGTTCACCTTCTTAAGTACACAAAGATTGAAGGAATTCCTCAGTATACAGGCAAAATAAACGGGATTTCTGTCTCTCTATATTTAACAAAGCCCGGTCTTCAAAAAATAAGCAAATTTCAAAAGTGGCAAACGCAGCATTCATTTCGATCTTTTATAAATGCAGGTTTTGCCGGAGCTTTAACTGACAATTTTAAGCATGGCGATGCCGTTATAGCAAAAAAAGTCATATCGAATAAAACAGAAAAATTCTATCTTAAAACAGAAAAATTAGATAAGATATTTAAGCCGAAAACTCTGTATACGACAGATAAACCAGTTTTTTCTTTTGAAGATAAAGAAGATATATATTACCTTTCAAAAGCGGATATCGTAGATATGGAGGCCCATAAGATTCTCAAGGCGTCAGACGATATCGGCACAAAAACCGACAAATGGCACATATTAAAAATCATTGGCGATTTACCGGGAGATGAAACTTTTCTTGAAAAAGAAGTATCATTTAGAGATTTTTTTACGTCAAAGAGTTTTTCTAAAAAACTAAATATTATAAAGAATACCGGTTTAAAAACGTCATGGCTTTTGTATAAAAGAAAGAAATTTTTGCAAGAGACGCTTTATAATTCTCTGTTTAAATTGATAGGTTCTTTAGATTAAAACGACTCTTTCTCTGAAGGAAAGTCTTTCTTTCTAACGTCAGCGCAGTAATTTTCAACCGCTGTCATGATAACCGACGACAAGTCGGCGTATTTTCTTACAAATTTTGGAGAGAAATCTTCATCGATTCCCAAAAGGTCGTTAATGACCAGAACCTGACCGTCAGCGTTCGGGCCCGCGCCTATGCCAATTGTGGGAATTTCAAGCTTCTTGCTTATCTCGCCGGTTAAAGCTGCCGGTATCATTTCTAAAACCATAGAAAAACATCCGGCTGACTGCAAAGAAAGGGCGTCTTCAATTAGCTTATACTGTTCTTCTTTTTGTTTTGCCTGCAGGCCGTAACCGCCAAATTTTAAAACCGATTGCGGCGTAAGACCAAGATGCCCCATCACGGGAATTGACGCTTTTACCATTTTTTCAATAGTTTCATAAAAAACGCCTTCAATTTTAACAGCGTCGCACCCTGTTTCTTTTAAGATTCGTCCGGCGTTTTTTACCGTTTCTTCGGGCGATACTTGAAAACTTAAAAAAGGCATGTCGACCGTAATAAAAGCGTCGGGACATCCGCGCCTGACGGCTTTTGCGTGATAAATCATTTCGTCAAGAGTGACAGGAAGCGTGTTTTTGCGCCCCTGAAAAACATTGGCCAGCGAATCGCCTACAAGAACGGTATCAACAGATGTTTTTGATAAAAGTTTTGCGATACTGTAATCGTAGCAGGTTAAAACGCTTATTTTCTCGCCGTTCTTTTTTTTATATAAGAAATCGCTTATTTTTGTGATTGGTTTTACGTTCATATCTTTGTATTTCACTTTTACCGTTTCGTCTACGGCTTCGCTTTTTAATTCGACGATAAATTCTCTAACCCAGCTTCTCGCGCGATTTTGCGTATGCGGAACGCTCAATTTATCGCTTTTGTACCTTTCGCCCGAGTACCATACAATGTCAATATCAATTTCACGCGGCCCGTAGCGAACATTGTGTTTTCTGCCTAAGTCTCTTTCAATTTCTTTTATAAATAAAAGCAGTTTCTCGGGAGATAATTTTGTTTCAATAAGAATGCCCTGGTTAAAGAAATCGGGTTGATTGTGAATATGAAAAGCTTTTGTTTTTTTAATCTCGGTTTTTTTAAGAATTAACGCATTGAGGCTTAAATTAGCCGCCGCCAGATTTAAAAATTCTTTTTTATCGCCAAGGTTAGAGCCCAGAATTAAAATATATTGATATTTCACTTTGCCATCTTTGCCAAAAAAATGTTCACGGCAAGAAATATTTATAGACACAACAGAAAAGATTTGTAACTGCTAAAAAAATATGAATTTTTCTAAAATAATATACGCAATTATTATTTCTATGCTCTTTTCATGCAGTTTTTATAAAGAAAGCGAAGACGGGCAGAAAGAAACCGTCGATTATAACTGGTGCGTAGTGTACGACTTTGATTTATCTCAAACCGATACTCTCGCGAATTTTGAATATAGTTTAGATATTAACAGCGATTTATACAGCGGATATACAATCGTAGAACTCAACGATAACATTATTGATACAAATCTATTGAACTTGTATTTCAGCGTCGAAAACTCTGACATAGATTTAACCTTTCATATTTTAAAACCTGCGCTTGAGCTGAAAACGATTTCTTCGGGAGTTTTTAATATAGCCGGTTTAGCCGAAACCGCCTGCAAGTCGTCATGCGTCAATAATCTATACTATTCGGGGTTCATCGACTCCCTCGATTACGGAAGCGGCAGCTTTGAGATTAGCGAAGATACTTCAGGAAATACGGTCATTAATATTAACATGGCTTTTGACAACGCAAATTCGAGCCTCTTAAATTCGCTGACTATCTCGGGTACCTTAACAGAAACACAGAAGTGTCCCGAAGATTCGGATGTTCTTTGAAAGTAGTATATGATTAAGAAATGTTTATTAATTTTCTGTCTATTGGCGCTAAACGGCTCTATATTTTCTTCAGGATGGAGCAGGCTTGTTCCCGATAAAGACGATAATGATTATTACCTAGAATCAGAAGGGTTTTTAACATACACAAATTCTACGAACGGTCTTTCAGGAGACCTGCCGTACAGGCATTCGTATCTTTGGCTTGATATAAACGGCGCCGTTGAATTTGCCGAAAATTATTGGATTTCTGCCATGCTGAGATTTCAAAATTATTCTCTTTCTTATACGCTAAGCGAAAATAAATATTTTCACTATAATGAACCGAGAAAAATAATGTTTTTTCCACTTTTCTTATTTCGCGGAACTTTTTCTGAATTATTCTTAATAAATTCAGACAGTAAAAAAACTCATGAAATAGAAATTAAGGCAGGAACTCTGCCAGAATTTACTTTCAGCAAAGGTCTTTTATATTCTCAATTTACGGCCAACGCGACCCAATTTTCATATAATTCTGATTACCTTTTTATGCAATATACACAGTTAGGGTCGGGTTATTATTCAGGCGACGACGTAATAGGTCTTGAGCTGTACTCGCCAGGGAAGTACTTTGGCCTTGAGTGCCTTTTTGAAATAAATACTCTGCTCGGTTCGCGCGCCGTTCCCGGAGTGAATTTTGAACTTGAAATCTTCAAAGGTTTTCTGATTTTTTCAGAAGCCGTAAGCGGTTTAATTATAAATAGAACTCAACTTGAATTAGAGCCGGTTGACTACTTAAATACATCGAAAGATCTTTTAGAGTGGGAAATTAATAATTGGTATATTTTCAATCATCTAAACCAGAAGAAATTTTCAAAAAATATTAATAAAAACAATTTAGCATATTCAGCGGGTTTTCAGTATGGTTTTAAGAGCCCGTCTCTTTTTAACTTAAACGCTGTTTTTGCAAATGAATTTAGATTCTACGGAAAAGATCATTCGCTTTTTTATACTTACCAACAATGGGCGGGGTTTGATTTTTATAAAGATATCACATCTGACGAAAAATTTAATAACCAGCCCCATAATTATCATGTTTTTGCAGGAGAAAAAATGGGTATTTATTTAAGGCAGCAGTTTGATTTAAACCCGTATTCGAATTTATTTCTTCGCCTTAAAAATGAGTTCTTAATCATTCAAAGCGTTGAAAAATCGTCGGGTTATAAAAAAACCATTACGTACGGCAATGACATTTTCAGCCTTGCCCTATTTATAAAATATAATAAAAATCTTGAATACGGAATTCAGGCGTCAAATATTTTCTTCAAAGTTTATCGATATAACCCTTATTATAGCGAAGAGTCAGAACAATCTAAAGCCTTGCAAGATCCGTTGTATTTAAAAGCAACGAATGGCGTTTTATTTGATTTTTATATGCATTATTTTTTTGATATATAAATTCGAGAAAATATTTATTCTGACTTCATCTTTGCGAGAAAATTGTCTACGGCTGTCTGCTTTTCTTTTAATCTCTGCAGATGATTGGCCGTATATTTGCCAAAATCGATATCGCCGTTTATAATATCAAACCGAATTGACTCAAGCGTTCCTAGATCAAGTTCAAACTTATATTTATTGGCTTCTCTTGCGTATTCTCTGGCTTTTTGCCAGTAAGGTATCGCTTCTTTATAAAAACCCTCGGCTATTTGAAAAGACTCTTTTAGTTCGTCGGCGAAATCAAGATTATAAAAATATAAATGCCGTTTATCGTAAAGAGACCCTATGCGAAGATAAGAACGCATTATTTTTAAATTAATATGCATAAAAAAAAGAAGTCGGTATTTATGATACTGCTGTTCGTTTTCAATTTTACATAGAGCCTGCGACGGATGTCTGAACCTTTTTTCAAGAGCTATCTTTAAGAAAAAAATATTCCGTCTTAAGTTATCTTCATCGTATAACTGTTTTAGGCTATATAAAAGAAAATAATCTTCAACATTCTTCGGATGCCACTGGTGAAGTTTTTTAGGTATCCAGTCTGAAAATTTTGTGTACATGTCTGATTGATCATAGTAATAATCAAGCCGAAGCTGACTATAGATAGGAAGCGTGATAAAAAAGATTAGTATAACGACGAAAATATTTTTCATTGCTATTTTGATTATCGGAAAACTATTCAAGAAATACGATATTAAAATAACTTATTTAGAATTCATTATGTAACGGTTATAAAAATAATCAAAACTTTATATTTATACCCAGATTCAACTGGTTATAGAGCGTAAAAGTGCCCGATTCAATTTCTCCAATTTCCTGAAACCCGACAATTAAATCAGTAAAAGCGTTCAGACCGTATCCGAAATCAAGACCAAAAGAAACAAAAGGAAATCCGTTTGCAACCGTTTCGTTTCTATCTCCGGTTATTACCGTATTCTGCATGACATAACCGCCGCCAATTTTCGGATACAAATAAGAATTTTTTGATAAACCAAATTGCGTACCAAACGAACCGCCAAATATGTAATTTGTGGTGACTACATTTAAATTTTCAATCGCCGGGCTTTCTTCTTTAACAGGTTCGTGATTAAAAAAAGTTCCGTTGATTTCAAAGATCAGTTTATCCCAGATGATGGGCATATTGGCCTTAATCAAGGCGCCGAAAGAAGGCATTTTGGCTTTAATGCGGTCGGCATAACCGAGAGCGTACATTCCCGCCCCAGCGCGAAACCCCAGAGAGTAATTTTCAAAAATAACAAAAGGCGTATCATCAAAACCCTCGCCCTGCCACTCTTTTTTATTGGGAAGCACAGACTCTGCTTCTTTGACAATGCGGCTGGCTATGCGATCGATAGTTTCAAAAATACGGTTATCGGCGGGGCCGCTTTCTTTGAACTCTGCGATCACCTTTGTTTTAGAAATATCAAGAATCTGCACATTGGTAATTATTTCAAATTCGCCCTTATTATCTTTAATGTAAAATCCTCCACAGATTACGACATCCTGCTTGCCTAAAAGACCCATGGTCATACCGGTAGATTTCGTATAGGCGTCTTCTCTGAACATATGGTTTCGCGCCATTAAATCTTGCCAGTTAGATTTTTGCATCTGCTGAAAGGCAAATTTCTCGCCAAGCTTAGTTACGGTCGCATCAGTAATCGACGCCTCAAGATAAGTAAAATTCGCGTTTTTCTCAATGTTGATAAAATCAAGAATCAACACTTTTTTTAAATTCGCGGCGTTAAGTGACGTTGTCGCTGTCAAAATCGCTAAAATTAAAAATAGTTTTTTCATTTTTTGTTTCCTTTCTACTGAGGCTGGTGAGGGCCTAGGAATATTGTCTGAAGGCCAGAATCTGCCCCCGCAATGTATGCGTAGGAGCCTTTAATTTCAAGATTTCGGGCGTAACCCGTGGTGTCTAGACTGTCTACATGTACAGGCAATGCCGGGTTTGAAATATCAAGAATTTGAATACCAGAAGTGAAAATTGCCACATAGGCGTAATTTCCATTTACTTCAACATCATAGGCATTTCCTAAAGTAGAAAAATTGTTGGCCAGATTTAAAAGGCAGGGCGGTGAACCGCAGTTTAAATTAGAAAGTTCGATAATTTGAATACCAGAAGCTGCGTCAGATACATAAGCATAATTTCCTATAATATCAACATTATAGGCGTCACCAGGCGTATCATAGTAAGCGGCAAGTTCGGGAACTAAAGGGTCTGTAATATCAATTACCTGAAGACCGCCTGATATATCTGCCACATAGGCATAATTTCCGTTTAAGGTAATGCTGTATGCCGTACCCGGCGTATCATATAACGCCGCTTCAACAGGCTGAGCCGGTTCTGTGATATCAACAACTTTTAATCCGGAAGTTCCATCGGCTAGGTAGGCATAGTTCTCTTTGATAACCACTGAAATAGTCTGATTTGATGTAGGCAGGCTTGCTATCTTTGACAATGAACAGGGCATTGTATCACAGTTAAGATTTGTGATATCAAGAACCGTCAGACCAAACCAGCCATTTGCCGCGTAGGCATAATTGCCGCTGACAACGATATTTCTGGTATAATTATCCGCTTCAAAAAAAGAAGCAGCCAATATCGGCAAATTAGGGTTTGAAATATCTATAACTGACACGCCTGAACCTGAATCAGCCACAAAAGCATAATTTCCCGCTATAGATAAATCATTGGCTGAACCTGGGGTAACGAAAGTTGCCGTCAAATAAGGAGAAGTTAATTGAGAGATATCTGTGATTCGCAACCCCAAAGCATTATCAGCAATATAAGCATAGTCTCCGACGATTTGAATACCCATGGCGCTGCCAGCGGTATCATGTTTGCCTACAAGAAGAGGTTTGGCAGCATCAGAGATATCAAAAGTTTTTAACCCAACGCCATCAACTAGATAGGCATAACTTCCTGAAATATTAACTTCAGATACGCTGTTTTCTGTATCAAATACAGAAACAAGAGAAGGCTGCGATGGATCGCTTATATTGACAATTTGAAGGCCTGTATTTCCGCTTGCGAGATAGGCATAACCTGAATCAATTTTAACATTATAAACTTCTGTACTTGTTAAAATGCTTGATTCCGGCGTTAAAGTACATGGGGGCGTACCGCAGCTTAAATTTGAAATATTGATGACTTGAAGACCAGAAGTCTGGTCGGCAATATAAGCATAAATGCCGTTTACGGCCGTGTTTCTCGCGTATCCCGGGGTATCATATGAAGCCGCAAGCGTTAAAGCCGAAGGATCTTGTATATTCAATATTTGTATTCCAGCGCTCGAGTTTGCTGCAAAAAGATAGTTTCCACTGATTGTAATCCCATTTGTGTTCAGATTAGGATCAGGCATAATATAAACTGATTCCTGTGTTAACGCGCAGGGAGGGGTACCGCAGTTCTGGTTTGATATATTAATAACCTCTACGCCAAATTGCGACATAGCCACATATGCGTGATTGCCACTGACTGCTACGCCTAAGGGCGAACTTATGGTATTATAGCTGGCGGCCAAAAATGGCGCGGCGGGATTTGAAATGTTAATAACTCTAAGCCCGTAATTAACGGCTCCCGCGTCAGCTACATAAGCGTAATCACCGATAATTACCACATCTCTTGCAGATTGCTCGGTATCAAAAACGCTGATTTCTTCATAACCCCAGATTTTAGATTTAAAGGTATATTCTGTCTCAAGAGCATTGTTTAGACTGTTACCATGGCTATCTTTTATATTTCCTGAGAGTCTTACTGTGTAGTTTACAAGAGGTACTAAATAATTCTTAAAAGATAAATACGCGTCTTTTTTATTTGCATCATACCATGCAAAACTGCCAAGATGCTTTATCGGCGAAGAACCCGTTTCTTCGATAGTGAAGCTGGCTGTCGTAATTGTGCTTGCGTCCATATCTTTATTAAAGTGAACCCTAATAAAGGTTTGATCTGGCGGCAAATCAGTCTGCCCGTCATACGGGTCAAGAGCAATCGCAATTGGCGTAGCGTCAGTTCCAAAATCTTCAAGTACCACCACTTTCAAGGCTGGTACAACAAGATTATTATACAACTCATCGTCTGAAACCAAATTTTCAAACTGTATACCGTAAAACAGGGTCTTATGTACGCAGTTGTTATCAGGATATGCAATTGAAATTGTCTGCTTCTCATTAAAATTATCAGGCGTAAAAACAATCTGGCTTGGCGTAATGGTTAAATCAAATGGCGTGCAGGCTTCATAGGTCTTGCCGAGAGTATCAAATGTCGGCGCGGTTAAGTTTAATATAACATCACTGTCTGGTCTTTCTGTTAAATAAACGCCTACTGTTGCGGAGGCGCCGCCTTCGTTTAATTCAATGGCAAGTTCGTCAAATTCAAGCTCTGGATTGCGGTCTCCGAACTTGCCGCTGAGCAGGTCATCAGTGCTTGTGCCTGAGCATGTGATTAGAATTGAAATAGTCATGTATAACAAAGCAAATCTTGAGTGTTTAAGGTTTTGTTTTATTATCATAATGGCTACTGTACAATTAGAAATGAGTTTGTCAAATCAATTCGCTGCTAATTGTCTGAACCGTAGATTTTAATAGCCTCTTCTTATTAAGCCATCAATCTTGCACCGTCAAAAAATCAAAACCCCTCTCGGTATCATGAAGGCAGGCACGGTTGATGAAGAAATCAAAAGCCGTTAAAGATTCAGCCATTCATGACGCGAGAATCGCGGCTGTTTGCATGCAAAATGGCGTTTCGGTATTATAATCGGCAGATCGGGATTTTTCAAGGTGTTCAGACCTGAAAGTTGTAAACCCCTTATTTAATAAATTTATGGCTATGGAATTCCATAGCTATGAAAAAGACCATTAAAATCTGCTTGCAGAGCTGTTTCAATAAACATTCATACTATCCATCCATGAATCCCCCTGATTTTCAAACAGCCGATTTAGAGTTTCTCGAAAAGAACGTCTATTCTAAACAATATGACGACGTCTATTTTTCTAAAGCCGGAGCGCTTGAAGAAAGCCGGTATGTTTTTCTTGAAAAAAATAATCTGCCTGAACGCTTTTCAAAAGCGGATATCTTTACCATCTGCGAACTTGGTTTCGGATGCGGCGTTAATTTTTTGCAAACCTACAAACTCTGGAAAAAGACAGCCGAAAAAAACGCCCGACTTTTTTATTTTTCATGCGAAAAAAATCCCCTTAAGAAAGACGATTTGAAAAACTTTTTAACAAATTTTTCTGAAATCAAAGAAGAAAGCGACGAGCTTTTAGAAAAATATCCTCCGATGATAAAAAACTGGTATCCCATACCTTTTTACGGCGGCAGGGTTACGCTTGTTTTAATGTTTGAAGACGCATTGCAGGCTTTTTCAAATTTTTCAGGCAAAGCCGATGTCTTGTATCTTGACGGATTTTCGCCGTCAAAAAATAAGAAGATGTGGTCACATGAGCTTTTCTCTGTATTGGCCGCTAAAAGCAAGAAAGGTACGACTTTCAGCACATATACATCGGCCGGGTTTGTCAAAGAAAATCTTCTAAAAAACAATTTTTCTGTCAACAAAACCAGGGGCTTTGCAGAAAAAAAAGAAATGCTTTCTGGTTTTTATGAGCCTGACCAAAACGAATATTTGACGCAGAATTTAATAAGAAGAAATAACACCCCATGGTATAATTTGCCATATTCTCTGCGAAAAAAATTAAAAGAAAAGAAGGCCATAATCATTGGCGCGGGTTTTGCGGGAGCTTCTGTCGCGCGCGCTTTGGCCGAGAGAGGCTTTAAGATAACCATTTTTGAAAAAGAAGAAAAGCCGGCCATGAAATCTTCGGCAAATCCTGTGGGCTTGACAAAGCCCGTTATGAATATCGGCGAGACGGTTATGTCAAAAATAAGTTTATCGGGTTTTCATTATACAAAATATTTAATTAACGATTTACAGTTAAACGACACCGCCGATTTTTCGGGCATTTTACAGCTTGCCGTAGATGAAAAATACGAAAACCGTTTTAGGCAAATTCAAAAAACCTCGCTTTATGATGAAGAGTTTGCCTATTGGGTAAATTCAAATGAGGCCTCTAAAATCGCGGGCGTTCCGTTAAAAAACGAGGGACTTTATTTACCCTATGTCGGCAGAGCCGATATGCCCGCATTAACCGCAAAATTTCTCGAGCATGAAAATATATCATTTTCGGGCAATCAGAAAATAAAAGAAATAAGAAAAGAAACTTCGTCAAACTGGCGCATTTTAAACGAATCAAACGAAGTTATCGGCGAATCTGAAATTGTAATTTTGGCATCGGGCGCAAAAATACGAAACTTTGCGCAAACCTCATGGCTGCCGGTTAGCCCGGTTCGCGGACAAACCGGCGAATTTAAGGCAAACGAAAAAACGAAAGCGTTAAAAAAACCGTTTGTATTATACGGATTTATCTCTCCCGAGAAAAACGGGTTTCACATATCAGGCGCGACCTATTCAAGAAAAAATTTAAGTCCGCAAAGTAATGAAGAAGATTACGAAGAACTGTTTCAAATGGCCTCGGGAAATTTGCCGGGCATTGAAAAAGAAAAAGACATACGCGGATGGACGGGCTTTCGCCCCGCCTGTTCTGATTTTATACCCATTGCGGGAGCTTTACCCGATATAGAAAATTTTAAAAACTTGTATCATGATCTCGACAAAGGAAAACCCGGCGAAAATTATCAGCCGGCAGAACACCTTGAGGGTCTTTATGTGACATCGGGGCACGGTTCGCACGGCATGGTTTACTGCGCGATTGCCGCTGAGGTCATCGCGGCGCAAATTCTTGGCGAACCGATGCTTTTATCGAAAAAATACATAGACGCCATGAATCCGGCGCGTTTTTTAATTCGCGATCTGGTAAAACATCCTGAAAAAAGAAACATATTTAAAGACTGATGCCCGAAAAAAAAATACACAAACTGCCCGATACCCTAATCGCACAGATAGCCGCAGGCGAAGTCATTGAAAATCCTTCTGGGGTATTAAAAGAACTTCTTGAAAACTCTATTGACGCGGGCGCCTCAGAAATTGAAATTTTTATAAAAGGAGCCGGTTTTGAAAGCATTCAGGTTCGCGATAACGGCTCGGGCATACCCAAAGAAGATTTAAGGCTGGCCGTTGAAAATTTTGCCACCAGCAAAATAGACGCTCTTGACGATTTGTTCAAGATTTCTTCATTCGGATTTCGAGGCGAAGCTCTCGGCTCTATTCGTTCGGTGTCAAAACTTACGCTCGAAAGCAAATATACGAAAAGCGATACCGCCTATAAAATACTCGGCGAAGCCGATTATATTTCGAATATTGAGCCGTGCGCCCTTCCTAAAGGAACGCGAATTCTTGTAGAAGACCTTTTTTTCAACGCGCCGGTTCGAAGAGAGTTTTCAAAAAACGAAAGAAAAATTAAAAAGAGCTTTATTGAGCTTCTGACGAATTACGCTATTGCTTACCCTGAAGTTTCTTTTGAATATGCCTATGAAAACGATAAAAAAATATTCTTTTATAAAAAAGAAACCTTATCTGCCAGAATTGAAGATATTTTCTCAAACGATTTTTACCGCGATTTAACGCCCGTATACAATGAATTTAACGCGGGCAGTCTCGAAGGTTTTGTTTCAAAACTAGGCTCTTATAAAAGCAGCGCTTCACACATGTATTTTTTTATCAACAAACGCGCGGTAAAATACTCAAAACTGGTAGGATTATTTAAACGGGCCTACGGCGAGATGCTGCCTCCGGGAAGGTTTCCCGCCGCGTTTTTATTTCTTGAGCTAAGACCCGACGAAGTCGACGTAAATGTACATCCGCAGAAAAGAGAGGTTCGTTTTAAAAACGAAAACGAGGTTCTGGAATTTTTATTTAAATCGATACGCCGCTCGGTTGAAAGCGACGGACCGATTCCCATGAGAAACATCTATACTCCGAGAAGAAAAACCGAAGCGACCAAAACCAACGAAGATAAAAAAATCGATATATCAATACCTTTTCTATTAAGAGAAAAAGATTCTCAAACAGAAAATACATCCGCCGAATACTTAAAAAAAGAACATCAATTAAACGGGCAAAGCGAATTTTCAGAAACTCTTTTTGCCGAAACCGACAAGACGATTTTTCTGCCGCAGACGGCTCATTCGGTTTTATTTGATACTTTTCTTCTGGCTTCTTCTGAAAAAGGCGTTTACTTGATTGATCAGCATACGGCTCATGAAAGAATCAATTATGAGAAATTCATAAAAAAGCTAAACGCGAAAGCCGACGTCAGCCAGAAACTTTTAACGCCCGTCGCTCTTCATCTTTCGCCCGCCGAAAAGGCTCTGTTAGGCGAATATCAAATTTTCTTTGAACAGCTGGGGTTTGAATTAGAAGACCTCGGCCCGGCGGGTTTTCAGATTTTACAGGTTCCCTTTTACGTGAAAACGGGCGAAGAAGAAAAGGCCTTTTTTTTGGCTCTAAAACTCATAGAAGAAGACGGAAGAGCAAGCGCGATAGAATTATTTGATCATATCGCTAAATCTCTGGCCTGCAGACAGGCGATAAAAAAAGGCGATCAGGAATCTTCGGCTAACTTAAAAGATTTGCTTGAAGAGCTATCAAGATGCGAAAATCCGCGCCGCTGCCCCCACGGCAGACCCACAATGGTTTATTTAAGCAAAGAAGATATTTTTACTTTGTTTAAAAGAAAAGCGTAAAAAAAACCTATACAAACAGACTGGTAAAAAGTAAGTGTTCGGTTAATTAAAAATCGGGTTTGGCCGACTCTTCTTGTTTTCTCTTCAATTGTCTGTCATATAAAAAATCCCACTAAGGAAGATATATGGAAATTTCAAATAACAAAGTAGTCGCTTTTAATTATGTTTTAAAAAATAAAGACGGCGAAATTCTCGATAACACCGAAAATGAGCCGTTGCATTATATTCACGGTTACGGTAACATCATCCCGGGACTTGAAAAGGCCCTGCTTGGCAAAAAGAAAGACGATAAGTTTGACATTACAATACCTCCTGAAGAAGCATACGGAATCAGAGACGACGCCAATGTTCAAAAAATTGAAAGAGCCCAGTTTGAACCCGGCGTTGAAATCACCGAAGGCATGCGCTTTCAGTCGCAAACCGAAGCTGGCATGCAAATTTTTACCGTTATTGCCGTAGACGATAATTTAATTACCCTTGACGGCAACCATCCGCTTGCCGGCGAAACCTTAGACTTCAGCGTAGAAGTAGGCGAAATACGCGACGCTACCGAAGAAGAAATTCAGCACGGGCATGTTCATATTCCCGGGCAGGAACATTAATTGTAGTTTGTTTTTTTTGGACTTTTTCTCGATATTAATTTAACTTTTAATCGAAAATAAAAAAGAGGTAAAAAAACATGGCTCAAATCACATTAAAAGAAAATCCTATTAACACGACAGGAAGTCTTCCCGAAATCGGCGATAAGGCTCCCGATTTTTCTCTAACCAAAACAGATCTTTCAGATATAACCCTGCAAGATTTTGCGGGCAAAAGAGTTATCTTGAATATCTTTCCCAGTCTTGATACGCCGGTATGCGCCGCGTCTGTTCGTAAATTTAACGAGAAAGCGGCGGGGCTTGAAAACACCAATGTCTTGTGCATCTCAATGGATTTGCCGTTTGCTCATAAGAGATTTTGCGCAGCCGAGGGAATCGAAAATGTTATATCGGCTTCAGAAATGCGAAAGCAAAGTTTTGGCGAAGATTATGGCGTAAGAATAACCGACGGCCCGTTAGCCGGTATTTTTTCGCGCGCCATTGTTGTATTAGACGAAAACGCAAAAGTTGTTTATACCGAACAGGTTCCCGAGATTACCCAGGAACCGAATTATGACGCCGCGTTAGCGTCTTTACAATAGAGATAAACCAAATAAGATTTTAGGTTATTAGACCATGAATTTTTTATTGTCTAATAACCTAAAAATCAACGCTCCATTGAAAATCAATTAAAGGGAAGAAAAGGCTGTCGGCTTTCTCTTTATCATAGGGAACAGAGCTTATAGCATATTTGTATCCGGCTAAAATGCGAAAGCCTTTGGTAAATCGATAAGATAGCATAAGCGAATGCTCAAGGGCCCAATTGTCTTTCGCGTCATTTAAGATAAAGTAGTCGACGTCAATATTATAATCGAGGTTATAAATGATGTTTCCGTCAAAATCAAGGCCAAAGCGGCCCGAAACGTTATTGTGATAAACAGAAGTTCTGTGATAGGCCATCATAAAATCAATCGTCGGAAAGTCTTTTTCTCCCAAATTGCCCGATAAGTAGAGAAAAAGACTCGGCGTTATTTTTAAATATGAATTAATCTCGTAAGTAAAATAAACGCCGTTTATAAAAACAAAAATATGCGGAACTTTCGAGGTCGCCGGAAGAATTCCGCCCGCGCCTTCTTTGGCGATAACGTCAAGCAATGGCGTAGGATAATATAACGTATGTTCTGAAGCAAAAGAAACGGGGCCCAAATCGGGCCATGCTTTTTTCAATGTAAGATTCGGCATTAAAAACATCCATAACGGATAAACGCTTAATTCAATATCTTTTGAATAGCCATATTGAAGAGGTTGAAAAAGGCCAATTTCTATTTTATTTTCAGGAACCGTTTCAGCCGTGCCAATTGACCAGTCGGCTGACGCCCATATGCCGCTTGATATAAAGATAAAAGTTATTATGTTAATCAGAAATTTCTTCATATTTAAGGCACCGTAATTGTTACCATGACAGGCGCGTGATCTGATAACGACATTGTATCTTGAAGAACAGAACCGGGCCCGCTTAAGGTCATGTTTGTAAATATATAATCAAGCTTTCTGTTCCAGAAGCCGTTTTTATCTGTGGTATGAGTATAATACGACTGATTTTGAAGCTCCGTTGTGCCGTAATCGGTAAGAGAAATTGCGGGCGTATAGGCGGCGTATAAGTCGTCTAACCATTTGACTTCATCGGTATAATCGTCGGCAAGAAATTCTTCTGTGCATACCGAATCGGGAAAGTCGCTCAGTTTCGCGCTGCCGGGCGGTATCGTGTTTAAATCTGCGGCGGCTATCAGGTTTTCTGATAAGTTATTAATTTTATCGAGCTCGTCTTTAAAAATATCAATTTGATTTTTCTTGGTACCGTCAGTTGAATAAGCCGATGTATGCGAGGCTACGACATAAACGTTCTTGCCCGCCCCAAGGTCGATTTTTGTTTTTAAAATATTTCGCTTCAAATAGAAATATAAATCTAAAGAAGACTGATCGGTTCTTAACGGCAGTTGTATTCTTTCGGCGCTTAAGAAGGGCCATCTTGAAAAAACGGCGTTGCCGCTGTTTACCCTGCCTATGCCGTCGCTGGGTATGTAGTCGGCTTTCCATTGAGAAGCGTATGCCGCATAGTTAAACTGCGTGTTGTTTAAGATTTGCTCTACCTGATCGACATAGGCGGTTCGTTTCGAGTTTGTATCAATCTCTTGAACAATTAAAATATCGGGGTTCTCAAGGTTTATTCTATCTATTATGTTATCTGTGTTTTCAATTACCTCTGATTCGCTCATCAATACGCGGTCGCCGTGACAGTCAAAGAAAAAATCAATGCGCGCCCCGCCGAATTTAACGTTCCAGTTCATTACTTTTAGAGCCGCCGGCCCTTGCGTTGCCGCTGTCTTTGAGCCAGCCTCATACAACACGGCGTCTTCTGAATCTTCAAATTCGGTATTGAAAAAATCGCAGGCGAGAAGGAATAAGCATATTAGAAACGCATATTTTTTCATTAATTTAATAGAGAAGAACAATCTTAACAAGCTGTCAATTTATTTTTATTAAAATTATGTAATAAGAAAATGACGGCCTGCATAGACGCCTAAATAAAAAATAAATTTTAAATAATGAACTTTTGAATTAAACAAGATTTACCTTCCTGTTTTCACCTGTATCGAGCTCTGTCGAGATATGGCTTCCTTATATAATTTGGTTTTTTATTTCATAAAGAAACCATGCTTCGACAAGGGCTCAGCACAGGTGAAGGCAGGAAGCGGCAAAAAAAGATGTTTACAGAGCCTTTTTTTAATAAGTTATCAATACTATGGACGATTGCTGCGAAGACGCCGCTTGCGGTTTAGACGAAAACCAGGGCCGGCAGAAATCTGCGTTAATTATTGTACTTTTTATTAATGCTGTTATGTTTGTTGTAGAAATCACGGCGGGCATTCTGGCGAACTCTACCGCGTTATTAGCCGATTCTCTTGATATGCTTGGCGACGCTCTTGTCTACAGCTTCAGCCTCTATGTAATTAAGAGAAATGACAGATGGAAGGCCATCTCTGCCTTAATTAAAGGCGGCATCATGGCCGCGTTCGGATTTTTTGTTTTGGCGCAGGCCGTCTATAAAGTAATACATCCGCAGACGCCTGTTTATGAAACCATCGGGTTTATCGGGTTTCTGGCTCTGTTAGCCAACTCATTTTGTCTATATATTTTATGGCGCCATCGAAAAGACGATATCAATATGCGCTCGGTTTACATCTGCTCAAGAAACGATATTTTTGCCAATACCGGGGTTATATTAGCCGGCGCGGGAGTATGGTTTACCAATACTCAATGGCCCGATCTGGCCATTGGTCTGGTTATTGCATTTATTGTGTTGCGTTCTTCTTTTCATGTAATTCGGGAGGCTATCAAAATTTATCAAAAGTAGATTATTTAAGAAAAAGTTAAAAATCAGGAATTAGTGTGAAATTATTCTTTTTACGCGGCGCGGCCCTTAAAACCCCCGTTGATTTTTGAGGGCAAAATCAAAGCGCTTATTTTAATGGTCGTTCAAACAGTAGGATGTATTTCTTTTGGTAAAATTGAAACTATAGTATCAAATATTTTCTTTGCAGACAAATAAGCTTCATTATACTCTTTTCTATCTGGTTCAAGATAGATTTCTTCAGGATATCTAAACTCGGTTGCATATGGCGTTAATAAAATTCCTTCATTTTCTAATTTCTTAAATTCATCTGAAAACTTAACCGCTAACTCTAAGAGCCTAATAATATTATGCGTTTTCTCGAAGTCCTGTTCTGAATAAATCAGGTATGCTTTAATCGCTTTTTCTGCCGCTTGTTGACAATGGTAAATTCCTGTATCAAGAAAAGGATTGGTTCCGCCAGCCAGCTTTTCAGCAGACTCTAAATCACGAAAAGCTTTTAGAAGCCAATTTTTCGTTAATTCCAGTTTTGGATGCATATAATACTTTGCCTTTATTCAATATTTTATTCGTTAGGGCGCCTATAACATCTTTATAATAATATGCCTCATTATGTGTTTTTACAATTATATCCATTGAAATATTTTTTATATCTATCAAACACTGATGGGCTCTTTTTTTACGAGAAACAGGCTTCTCATCACTCTCACTTACAATAACTAACAAATCTAAGTCACTATGTTTATCAGGCATACCATAAGCATAAGATCCGAACATTATTATCTGTTCGGGATTAAATTCTTCTTTAAGTTTTTCAGTAATTTTTTTTAAAACAGCATCATTTATCATATTGTATATGTATAAAATTTATTCCTATAAATAGATTATAAATATAATGAATTATACGGTCAACAAAAAGTTTTTTATTGAGGAATTCGTCCTTCAAAACCCGATTGTACTTTGAGATCGTCATGCCTGATTTGCGTTCGTCTTTTCATGTAATTCGCGAGGCTATAAAAATTTATAATTCAGGTTGCCATGTCGTTAATATAAAAAAATAAGATACATATAAATGCTTATGCTGATAAAGATATCCAGGCATATTATTTCTTCAATTTAGACGCAAAAGAACATGATGCAAATAAGATTTAAGAAAACAGCCGTGCTTTTCATAGCGTTATTTTCAGTTAGCTCTTTTTATTCAGAAAACAACCTAAAAAAAGAAATTACCTTCCCTTATAAGCTTGAAAATAACTGCCCTTATAAAGGCTGCAAGCTGGGCAAATGGCGGGCTTTGGCGCCTATTGGTATTTATCACAATATGAACGATAAAAAGAAATCAGAGTTTTACTTAAAAAAAGGAGAGAGTTTTACGGCAATTGAAGCGTCTTTGATTGTTGAAAAACCGGGAATCGTCAGAATAATAAGACCTTTCGAAAATTATAAGATTGGCGATGAAATATTGCTTATCGGCTATAAGGGCGAGGGATATTTTACGGCTATATTCAACAACATAATTTCTGATAAATTATTGATTGTATCGCGATATAATCAGAATATTAAAATAGAACAAATCTGGACAATGTACTGGTGGGTAAAAATCAAGAGAGAAAGCGGGCAAATCGGCTGGTTAAAGTTAAAAAACCAGACAATGAACGGCTTTAAAATAAACGAAAAAATCAAAGACGCAAGCGTTTTCTAAAAAAAATTTAGTTATATTCTATTTTTTTCGAAATCAGCGGAATGATTTCATCTTTTCAGGGTATTATAATAATAGAAAGAATATTTTATTGTTGTTAAAAACAAATGATTGTTATCAAGAAAATTAACCGGGATACTTAAAAAGAGACATAAAATATGCTTGACAGAATATTAGTAAAAAATACATTAAATAAGCAGGAGATTATATGAACAATACAGGCACAACATTAACAAAAAACAACGGCAAAGACGTAAAAGCTGAAAAAGTAAAGGCTCTTGATCAAGCGTTATTGCAAATTGAAAAACAGTTCGGCAAAGGCTCGATATTAAAACTAAACGGCGAAAACACGATAAAAATTCCCGCAATACCTACAGGGTCGTTAACGCTTGATATCGCTCTCGGTATCGGGGGCCTTCCACGAGGCAGAATTGTTGAAATATATGGTCCCGAATCTTCGGGCAAGACGACTCTTACTCTGCACGCCATAGCCCAGGCTCAAAAATTAGGCGGAATGGCGGCGTTTATTGACGCAGAACATGCCCTTGACCCTTTGTACGCACAAAAACTGGGGGTTAATGTTGACGAGCTTTTAGTATCTCAGCCCGATTCAGGAGAACAAGCCCTTGAAATTGCCGAAGCGTTAGTGCGATCAAACGCTCTGGATATACTTGTTATTGACTCGGTTGCCGCATTAGTTCCAAAAGCCGAAATTGAAGGCGAGATGGGAGATTCGCATATGGGCCTTCAGGCGAGGCTAATGAGCCAGGCGCTTAGAAAACTGACCGGCGCAATTAATAAAACTAATACCATTATTGTTTTTATTAATCAAATAAGAATGAAAATAGGGGTCATGTTTGGCTCGCCCGAAACGACAACAGGGGGCAACGCGCTTAAGTTTTACGCGTCTGTGCGTCTCGATATAAGGCGCGTAGAAAGCTTGACAAAAGGCGAAAATGTCATCGGCAATAAAGTCAGGGTAAAAGTCGCGAAAAACAAAGTGGCTCCTCCTTTTCGCAAGGCCGAATTTGATATTCTTTTTAATGAAGGAATTTCAAGAGAATCTTGTATAATTGAAGAAGGGGTAAACTCGAACCTTGTAACGAAATCTGGAACATGGTACTCATTAGGCGATACCAGAATGGGACAAGGTAAAGAAAACGCTCGTTTATTTTTAGTAGAAAATCCCGATATTGCCGATAAGCTTGAAAAACAAATTAGAGAAGCACATGATATTTCTTTACCAGAGGCGCCCGGTAAACAACCCGATACTACGCCAAAAGTTTCTGCTAAAGCCCCTGTTGAAGAATAATTAACCCATAAATTAAAGGCGACTGCCGAAAAGAATAGAACCTAATCTTATTTCGGTGGCGCCTTCTTCAAGAGCCCAGATATAATCTGAACTCATGCCCATAGAAAGTCTGTTAAATTTAACATTAAATTTATTTTCTAAATTTTCTTTCAGTTCGCGGGTTTTTCGAAAAGTGTTTTTGGTTTGTTTTTCAAATTCTAAATCTGATAAATTAAATGGAGTCGGGCCTATGGCAAATAAACCCTGCATTTCAACGGCGGAGCTTTTTAAACAAAGGGAGGTTATATTTTCAATTTCATATGTATTTTCGATAGAAATACCGGCTTTGTTCGCTTCGCTTGCGGCGTTTATCTGAAGCAAAACTGAAAGTTTATCGAGGTTTTTACCGGCATAGATCTGTTCTATTTTCTTCAGAGTATCTGCTGAATCAAGAGTATCAAGAGAATCGGCCATATCATAGAGAAATTTTACTTTGTTTGACTGCAAATGACCTATCAGATGAAACTGAAACTTATCGCGCAAAGACGATTTTTCTTCAATTTTAGATTTGAGCTCCTGAACTCTGTTTTCTCCTATATGTGTCAGGCCAAGTTCAAAACATAGGTCATAAACTTCGGCAGGCAGGGTTTTGGTTACCGCCACTAAAGTTATTTTCTTAGACGCGACTTTGTCAATATTTTCTTGAATCGAGTATAAATTGGCTTTTACTTCTTCTTTAGATAGCATCAAGTAGCGTCAATATGAAGATTGATATTCATAGTTTTTTGAATATTTTTCGAGATCGCTTTTTTTAATGGCGCTAATGTACTTTCTTTTTAAGTACCATTCTTTATTTTTATCCCGAAAGAAAATAAATGTTTCAGGATAACCCGTAATATTAAATTCGTCTAAATCTTTTTTTGTGGCAAGATAAACAGGATAGCTAATATTATGTTTATTGATAAATTTTAATAATTCTGCGCTGATTAGTTCTTTGTTCCCGTCGTCTTCGCCGGCAACCGACGAAAGCAGCGACCCGACAACTCTAAACTCCACATCATTATATTTACTTTTATATTCATTATAATACGCTTTTAAATCAGGAAGCTCTTCAATACAAGGCGGGCAGTCGGGCGCGAAGAAATTTAATATTAAAATCTTTTTGTCTTTAGAAACAGACTGCATATTAAAAACAGGCGGAGTTTCGGCGTCTGCTGACGAACCTTTATACGCTAAGGGTAAATTAACGTTTCCGCGCCAAAGAAATGCTTTATTTTCTTGTTTACAAGTTAAGCCCAAAATAATTATGGCAAAAATGAACTTTATTTTCATGGCGGATTATAATAAAATCAAATTCACTGCGTCAAAGACAATTCTGCCGATAATAAAAAACAAATGAATAATACTGCCGAAAAAATATTAAAAGCATGCGCTCTTGAATATAATGAAAATCTAAACGCTCCTTTGGTGAGAGCCTACGGCGAAGGTATGTTTGCAGAAAAAATTATTGAATTTGCCGAAAAACATGGCATTACCATAAAAAAAGACGAAACAGAAGAACTTTTAACCATATTAAAAAATACAAGCATTGACGCAGAGATTCCCGTAGAAATTTATGTGGCTATTTCAAGAATTTATGCGTCTATATATAATGGAGCTATAAATAAATAAAAATGAAAAAAGTATCTGTACAGACATTAAAAGCGGGCATGGCCTTTGATCAGCCGGTTTATATTGACGCCGATAACAAACTAGTTAACGCCAAAGAAATGCTGAGCCAGTCAGATATCGATCGTCTAAAAAACTGGAACATTACAGAAGTCGAAACAAACGGCGCGCCCATAATGATACAAAGAGAAAATGTTCGAAGACTTGATATTCGAGAAAAGAAAGAAATAGACGAGGCCTCGGCAAACATAAAACAGGCAATTCTTCAAAAATCTGTTTTTAACGATTTATATTTAAAAGCCGTAAAAACGCTTGAAAAATCATATGAAGAAATAGGCAAAGACAGGCCATACCAGATATCTATCGTTCGCAGTATCGCCGATGAGATTGCAGATTTCATCGTTCGAACGCCGTCTTTTTTTATTCATATGTTCAATAAAACAGACGAAGAAACTGATATATATAGACATGCGGTAAATAGCGCCATATTCAGCGGAGTTACCGCGCAGGCCCTTGATTACTCGAAACCCAAAATGGTTGAGCTTATTTTCGGCATTCTTATGATGGATTTAGGAATGGCGGCTTTGCCCAAGGCGATACTTCAAAAAGAAAAAGTTTTAACTGATGAAGAGAAAAGAAAACTTCAGGCGCATACCATATTCGGTTATCAATTATTAACGCAAAACGTAAAATTAAAAAATACAATTGCTATAATAGCGCTGCAGCATCACGAGCATTTTGACGGAACCGGTTATCCTAAAAAAATCAAAGGCGACTCTATTAGCGAATATGCCAGAATAGCGGCGATTGCCGATTCTTTTGCGGCAATGCTTGAAAAAAAGACATACCATGAGCCCGTCTTGCCTTATACCGCAATGAAAGAACTGTTAACCTTGGGTTTATATCGCTATGATCCTGTTTTTATGAAGGCTTTACTCGATAAAATGTCAATTTATCCCATCGGTTCACTTGTGAGCCTTTCAGATTCTTCAATAGGCATTGTAGCCGGCGCGACTCCTAAAAAACCAATGAGACCCATTATCTTGTTATTTAAAAACGCCCAGGGACAAAGTCTTCAAAGAGGCGAGTTTGTTCATTTAATGTATCATACCGATAAATATATCAAGAGAGCTGAATCTTCTTTTGACTTAAATATCATTGTTGAAGAAGAGCTTGAAAGACTATTGACAAAAATCTAATTTCTCTACAATTATATCTTCTTTGGAGCAGAAAGTACGCATCTTTTATTTTTTGAATAGATAATAAATAACGGTTTTTTCTTTTCCATATTTAAAAGGTTTATAGTTTCAATTATTTTATGGCGCACTTCAAATATTCTTTGTTGATAATTGTTACATCTGCCAATAAAACTTTCTCCTTCTACTTGAAGCATAGACGCAAGAATATCGCCGTTTTTTATAGATAAAAGCGTCAAGTCTTTACTTTTTACTTTCTTAAAAAATGAACTCGCCAATTTGAATAAAATGATCGGCTTTAGATTCAGGTTTTTTAAAAAAACTTCAATTGACTTTTTCTCCAGTTTCATCTCAATATTATTGAGAGTTTTAGGAAATCCCCAGTGTTTTTTGCCCATATCACAGGCTTTTTTAGTAGATACCGGCAGATTGCAAATATAGTATCCTTTTTTGTCGGCGCCTATTGTTTTTGCTTTTATCCCGGCGGCAATTTCAAAATAAGAGCCTATTGAACTGTTTTTGTTATCGTAAAAACTTATAAAGGCCAGAGACTTCTTATAGAAATATTTTACTGGAACTAATCGCTCATCGACTATTTTTATGGCGTTTTTATAATCTATGAAGAAAAACAATGTCGCCGCAATTGTATTTTTATATTCAATAGATAAAAGATCTTTATTTTTATTCATTTCTATTTTCTATATTATTTTACCTGTAAATAATTTCAAATTTAAAACAGTTCTTCATTTATAGAAAAGAGATTTATCTGATTAGTACCTTCGTAAATTTGGGTTAACCTGGCGTCTCTATACGCTTTTTCTACTTTATTATGGTACAAGAAACCGTGATTGCCCAGAATATCCATGGCTTTTCGGCAGATTCTTACGCAGCTATCGCTTAAATAGACTTTTCCCATTGAGGCCATATATTGCGTGATTTTTTTTCTGGCCGCAAAGTTCGTAAGCATCGATCTCATGGCCGTTATTTCGATAGCCATTTCTGAAAGTTGACCCTGAATTTCTGGATAACTAAATAGCGTTTTGTTATTAAAGCTTGTTTTTCTGGTAAAATCTAAAGCGTTCTCAAAAGCGTTTCGCGCGATTCCAAGAGCTATGGCCGATACCGGCAGTCTTGAATAGTTCAGCGACAAGCGAAGAAGGTTAAATCCTTCATTTTCTTTGCCAATTAAATGGTTATTCGGCACAAAAATATCGTCGAATATAAGTTCGCTTGCCGTAGATGCCCGTTGTCCCATTTTAAGTTCGTTTCTTCCTAAACTAAAACCTTTTGATTTTGAATCTACCAAAAAACAACTCATCGTTTCGACGCCCTTTGACCCTGAATCTGCAAAAACCGTATGAAAACGCGATAAAGAGCCGTTAGAGATGAAACACTTTCTGCCGTTTAATATCCACCCTTCTTTAATTTTTTTAGCTTTTGTTATTGGTTTATATAAACGGGCTCCGTCGGTCAGTTGAAAGTCGCTTCCCCCTGAGGGCTCTGTCGCCGCAAAAGAGAATAAGGTTAAATCTCCCTTGCGGTTTTTTCTGGCCGAAGAAACCGCAAATTTTCTGATGAGTTCAAAGTTTTTAGATAAAAAAACAGGCAAAACGCCCAAAGCGTTTGCTCCTATTAGAAGCGCAATCCCTCCGCAAATAGAGGCTGTTTCTTCAAGTTTTATGCACTGAAGCGTTGTATTTGAATATTTTCGCAGAGCGTATTTTCTTGTTCCCAAAGGAAAAGGCAGAAAATCTGAAAAAAAACCGGCGCCGGCGGCCTTTAACAATATTTTTTGGCGAATGAGGTCGTCTGATTTTAAGTCAAGAGAGTTTACCGACGGCGCGAAATTTTCTACGGCAAATTTTTTAATTCTCATTCGATATGACCGCAAAGTTTTTGACTCATGCTCAAAAGCGTTTACCTCAAATATCTTCTTATCTTTTCTCTTGAGAAAAATATTTTTTTCGGCAAGATTGCGATAAAGTTTTAACGATTTGATTTTTGATAAATCTTTATCGACAGATAAATCATTATTTGAAAACCCCAGAAGCCTTAGGTGATTTACGTCTCTAAGCAGCTTTTCTACGCCAAAATCTTTCATATAGCCATACCCGCCAAAAATTTGCAGAGCCGTTTCTGCCGCCTCTGCCAGATGAAAAAAGAATTTTTCTTTTATATCAAGAAGCTCTAAAAAATGTTCTATCGACATAAAATCGCGCGATAAATGATTTAGCATATTTTCGCAAAGCAACAAATTTGTTTTTATTTGCCGTAAATCTTTTGAAATTGCCGAATGTTTCTGAATTGTCAACCCGCCTTGCATTCTTTCTGAGGCGTATTTATTCGCTTTATTTTCCGATTTTTCTGCGCATGACAAAGCTATCGTCATTAACGAAACGCAGTATAAACTTTGTAAAAGCATAAATAATTCTTTTATTTTCTTTTCGTCTTTATTGATTTTTTTTTGTTCTAAAAGCTCAGAAGAAACGCGACATTTCAAAAACGAGATATTATCAAGACCGTGATTGTTTTCAAATTGTTCAATAAGAATATCATTTGAATTTATGGCTGCCAAAGAAAACCTGTTATCGCGGCTTAAAAAAAAGACAAGAGCCTTATGCCAGAACACAGAGCTTTGCGCCGTAAAATTATGACGTTTTTTTTCTTCTCCCAGAGATTCTCTTAAGGCGGAATCTTTTTCTTTTACAATAGAGTTAAAAATTCTCTCAGCAACTTTTCTGTCAAAAACATAAGACATTTCAAGCGCCGGTAAAAAACTCGTTTTATCTTTTATGCCTATAAAATTGGCGGCTAGACTTCCTAATGCAAGGTTATTCAAATGCAGCGCGATTCCCGCGTCTGCCGAAGCTATGATTTTAAGTTTTTTTATATTCAAAAGAACATCGTCATTTGAAATAAAACTTTGCCAAAGCGCGCCGGTATCTTTTTTCTCGTTTGAAATAACGCCATAAGATAAAGCCGAATTAAAAATATCTTGCAATACACTGTCTGAATTTTTTAATTCGGGACGGTTTAACTTTTTTAAAATGCCCTTATCACAAAAAGTTTGAAAGGCGGTTAGAATTTCTTTTTCAACGCTTTTAGTCATCGTTAACAGATTTTTTTACTTTTTCTTATGGGTTAAGCCATTACTGTGCAGACACAGGGCAAGAGCCTTGTAAATACATAAGCCCTTTCGCTTTATCATGGTAAAGGATACATTTCTTTCGCTTTAGTTAACAATTCGAAAAAAGCGGTTTCTATTGGCTCTCTTATTTGGGCATTTGAAATCTGCAAAAGAATTATTTTTAATTCAGATTTTTTTATATTATAAGAATCTTTATTTTCAAAAAGATTTATTAACTGCCCGTATAATGCCTGAGAAATCGAAGGATCTAATCCCTGAGGTTGAAATTTTCGCAGGGTCTGTTGAATTTCTTTTAGAATAATGGCATAAGATTGATTTTCATACTTTATTTTTTGTATTTTATCAAGGGGAACCTTAAATTGACCGGACATTTTAGAGACGATGTCATTCCAGTTTATATTTTCGCCCCGCTCTTCTCTTTTTTGCAGATTATTCAAGCTTAAAACCGTTTTGTGAAGAGGGGCCAAAGAAGCGTACCATTTTTGATATCCTTCTTTATCGTTGGCGCGCGTATACTTTGAAACCATACTTAATAAAGAAACATAATTCTTAAAAAGAGTTTGCCTGGGAATTTGCGGCGCATGCTCTTGCGATGAAACCTCCGTAAAACTTTTTATCTTTAAGGGGGGCGCCTGTTGAAAAGATGTCATATATTTTTCAAGAAGTCTTATGCCGGCCTCTTTCTTTTCTTCGAAAACTAAAGGAGCTTCTTTTGGTTGTTCTTGAGTCATCTCAGAAGGCTTTTCTTCGACGGCGGCTTTTAAGACAGCCAGCGGTTTTGCTTGTTGAAATAAACCGCCGTAATTTTCTAAGAGTTTTTCGCCGGGAACATATGAATAATCGACGGCATGATATTCTGCGGCTGACTCTGCCGCTGCGGTCTCTGGCACCGCGTTTTGCGGCGATAGATTATCGATTTTTTGGGTCTGATTTATTTCTGAAGTCTGTTCATTGGCAGAAGGCTGATCGCTGGCCTCGGCTTTTCCTCCGTTAAGTTTTAAAGGGGCCGATTTTTGAAAGAGAGCGCCGTATGCTTCAAGCAGATCGTCTGAAATAGTTCGATAAGGATTTTCAAATTTATGTTTTGCTCTGGGGATTTCTTTTTGATATAATTGCGCCTTAATTCTTTCTAATGAAGACATAAAATTCTTGCCAATAAAAGCCGAAAATCTGCTTTCATTGCTTTCGCCAATATACTGCGAGATAAGCTGCATTTTTTCAAGATAGTCGTCAAGTTTCTGAAAATTGGTTTCTAAAAAGCCTTTTAATGTCTCGATTTTTACCTGAATTTTTTCAGGAGGCAGCATCAGGCCTTTTTGCATATAATGACCCAGTAACTGGCGCATTGTATGGTAATATGTAAGAGATTCGCCGTATGAAGAGAAAACATACGAGCCGTTTTCATTTTTTATTAAGACATCTTTTGTCATTAAGCTATAAAGTTTCTCTAAAATATTCTATGGCTAATTTATAGCCCGTTTTGCCTAAGCCGGCAATAACGCCGGCGGCAATATCGCTTAAATATGAAAGTTTTCTAAAATCTTCCCGCGCATAAACATTTGAGATATGAACCTCTACAAAGGGAATTTTAACCGATAAAAAAGCGTCTCTAAGCGCAATACTTGTGTGAGTGTAAGCGCCTGCGTTGACGATAATTGCGTCGACTTTTTCATTTTCAAGATTATGAATAAATTCTACGATTTGCCCCTCATGGTTGCTTTGAAAAAATAGAAGAGAATCGCTTGGAGCCTCTTTTTTTAAGTAGTTTTCAAGTTCGCCAAGAGAAAAGCCGCCGTAATGATCTTTTTCTCTTTTACCGAGCATATTTAAATTCGGACCGTTTATTATGGCAATTTTCATATTTTATAAAACTCTTTAAGCGATTTAGTTATTATTTTTTGATCTACGGGCCGGGGCAGAAGATATTCGCCAATATTTTTTAACATAACAAAATATATCTCGCTTTCGCGATTTTTTTTATCTTTTTTCATCATGTCAACCAGTTCTTCTGGTCTCGGAGCTCTTTTTTTTGCGGGTAAATCTTTTATTGTACAAGGCATCCCGAGCGTTTGTAAAAGATTAAAAATCTTGAGCCACAATTTGTTATCTAAAATTCCCTGTCGATAAGAAAAAAAAGCCGCGAACGCCAGGCCAATCGAAACCGCCTCGCCGTGTTTTATCGCCTTGTATTCATAATAGCTTTCAATAGCATGCGCCAATGTATGACCCAGGTTCAAGATTCCCCTTAATAATTTTTCTTTTTCGTCTTTTTCAACTACCGCAGCCTTAATCGCAACGCTTTCTTTTGAAAGATATTTCATCGCGCTTAAGTCATTGGCGATAATTTTTTCTTTGTTTTGTTCAATATAATAAAACAGAGATTTGTTCATTAACAGGGCAGATTTTATCGCTTCGGCAAGACCGCATTTTCTTTCTCTTGCCGGAAGAGTTTTTAAAAAATAGGGAATTATAAAAACCGCTTTTGGCTGTTGAAACGTGCCAATCATGTTTTTGCCTTCAGGCAGGTTTACGCCGGTTTTACCTCCGACTGAAGAATCTACCATAGACAAAAGAGTTGTCGGTATTTGTATAAACGAAATACCCCGCATGTAAATAGAGGCAACGAATCCGTTGATATCGCCAATTACGCCGCCGCCCAAACCAATTAAGAGCGTATTTCGCGTAAAAGCCGCTTTAAGAAGATTGCTTGATACGTTTTCTATGGTTTTTAAACTCTTGGTTTTTTCTCCGTCAGGAAGAATAATAACGTGAGCTTTGCTAAAAATCTTTTTTATTTCTTTTTCGTAAATCTTATAAACTTTTACATTGGTTAAAAGAGCGGTTTTTTCATAGTTTTTAGAATATTTTTCTATCTCTTCTTTGAGAGAATCAAGCGTATCGCGCCAGATTATAGGGTAGCTGTCTTTACCCAAATTTACATTTAATTTATCGTTCACTAATATCACGTTTTTATTTTTTTTAGCAGGATGTAAATATAATTTTACAAGACGACTCAAACTAAAAGACTCAATAACACATTGAATTGACGATGTGTCGCAGAGCTTAAAACAAACCTATGAAAGCATCGCAGACGCCTCTTTTTACGCAAAAAGAAGATCCGAAAGACGCCGTAGTCGCGTCGCACAAACTTTTAAGCAGAGCCGGTTATATTAAAAAACAAGCCTCAGGATTTTATGCTTATTTGCCTTTCGGCTATATCGTTCATAGAAAGATTGAAGAAATTATTAGAACTAAAATGAATAAATATGGAGCGGTTGAAACGCATCTTCCTGTTTTAACTCCGGCAGAGCTGTGGCAAGTATCGGGCAGATGGTCGTCTATGGGTCCCGAGATGATGAGACTTTCAGACAGGCATAATGTTAATTTTGCCCTCGGACCAACGCATGAAGAATCGATAACATGGCTGGCAAAACAGTATTTACATTCATATAAACAGCTGCCCATAAATTTTTATCAAATAGGAAAAAAATACAGGGACGAAATTCGTCCGCGTTTTGGTCTTATTCGATGCCGCGAATTTGTCATGAAAGACGCTTATTCATTTCATATTGACGACGCCTCGCTAGAAGAAACTTACCAAAAGATGCGCGAATGTTATAGAGAAATATTTGATGAATGCGGTCTTGAAACGCTTTCTGTAGAAGCAGATTCAGGCGCGATGGGAGGGTCTGGTTCTGAAGAATTTATGGTGCCTTCGGCTATTGGCGAAGAAACGCTTCTTTTGTGCCCAGATAACGACTGCCAATACAGATCAAATCAGGAAAAAACTATGTTTAAGCCGCAAACGCCTTATTCTTCTGATAAGAGCAATGCCGCCGCCGAAAGAGTAGATACGCCAGACGTCAAAACGGTTGAAGAAGTCGCGAATTTCTTAAAAGCAGAAAAGACTTCATTTATAAAATCGGTTATTTATGAAAATTCAAGCGCGGTCGTTTTGGCCTTTATTCCAGGAGACCGAGATATAAGCGAAACGAAATTAAAAAATTTAAGCGGCGAAGCAGATCTTGAAATGGCTTCTCCCGAAAGCATCGAAAAAGTAAGCTCGGCGCCTCCCGGTTTTGCCGGGCCCTTTGAACTTAACGTAAAAAACGGGGATGAAATTACCGTTCAAGGCGAGAAAAAAAATGTCATCATCTTATACGATAAGAACTTAAAAAACCGCGGCAATCTAATAAGCGGCGGCAATATGGCAGATACCCACTGCATAAACCTTCAGGAAGCCAGAGATTTTATTATACCCGAAGGCGAAGAATATGATTTGGTTCAAGCGAAAGAAAGTGACCTGTGCCCCAAATGCGGCAAGCATAACCTGAAAAGCACAAAAGGCATTGAAGTAGGGCATGTTTTTAAATTGGGAAAAAAATATACCGAAGCTTTAGACGTAAGCGTGCTTGATGCAGAAGGCAGGCCCTCGACTCTTACCATGGGATGTTACGGTATAGGGGTAGGCAGAACTCTTTCTACAATTGTCGAACAAAATTACGATGAAAAAGGAATCATTTGGCCCGAGAGCGCGGCTCCGTTTCGGTATTATATGATAGGCATTTCAAAAACAGAAGAAGAAAAAAAAGAAATAGACGATTTATATGAAAGGCTTATTGAAAAGAATATTTCTGTATATTATGACGACAGAAAAGAAAGGCCGGGAATAAAATTTAACGACGCTGATTTAACGGGATTTCCTTTTCAAATAACAATCGGAAAAAATTATTTTGAGAACAAAAAAATCGAATTAAAAATAAGAAAGACTATGCAAAAATCAGAGATGGCGTTTGAAGAGTTGTTCTCATAATTTTTTTATCATTATCTCTTTTACTTTTTTAAGGGATTTTTTGACTTCTGCATTTTCAGGGTCAAGAGCCAAAACTTTGTTGAACGCAAGCTTCGCCGCCTCGTATTTTTTTAAATTAGCGTACGCAATGCCCAGATTATTATAAGCCTGAATATATAAAGGCTTTATTTCAATCGCTTTTTTCGCGGCATCGGCAGCCTCTTTAAATTTTCTGTTTTTTATTAGCGCGGTAGAATACCAAAAATAATTTTCAGGATTACCGCTGTCTAACTCAACGCATTTTTCAAAACATTCAAGAGATTCTTTTTGCTTTTCAAGTTCAAAAGCGACAATGCCCATATTTTTATAGGCGTTCGCGTTTTTATCGTAAAGCCTTACCGCGTCAGAAAATATCTCAAAAGCTTTTTCTCTTTCTTTTTGCGTAAGTAATTCTATTGCCTCGGCTGTTTTTTCCATAAATTTTCCGTACTTTAGATCAGATTCAATAACCAAAAAAGAGAAATCGTCAGATAAAGACGCGTCTTCTGAAAATTGTTCCAGCTCGCGAAACATTCCATGGACGCAATCGTCAATGGAATCGTTTTTAAAACGCTTGATAAGCTGTTCAAGCCTGCTATGGCCAAATTCTTCGCCAAGACTATTTTTTAATTTTATTATCCCGTCTGAATATAGAATTATTCTATCGCCGGGGTATAGACTATCAGATTTTTGAGTATAACGCTTTTTTTCGTCTTCTGCTGCGCCTATAAAAATTCCGTCGGCGTCAATATGCTCAAATTTACCTTCGTTTCTTCTGTAAATGACAGCCGGATACATAGACGCGTTTGAATAAAATAAGTTATGGGCCTCGTCAAAAGAGAACATACAAGCCGAAATATAATCGTCGTCATTTAGTATTTCTATAATTTCATCATTAAGTTGTTTGAAAATCTCGGCCGGATACGAAGATTTTTTTGAAATTTCGCGAAGATAAATTTTAAAATTTGCGATGTTTATCGGTTTTGAAATACCCAGCCCCGAGCTTTCGCCTAATAAAACCCCGAACTGATTACCAGGAAGCATAATATAGTCATAAAAATCGCCGCAAGCCTCTGAAGCCGAAATAACATAGCCTGAAATTTTTAAGCCGTTCCATTCAATTGTTTTTAAGAAGCTCTGTTTTTTTTGCATTTTTTGTATATGACTTAAATTCTCTTTCAATTGAGTTTCAGCCGAGATAACCCGCGTTTGAACTTCGCTCATATCTTCTTTTTGCTGGGTAATTTTCTTATCGAATCCTATACGATAGTTTTTTAAATTTTTTGATATCTCGGCGATATATTCGGCAACCCTAAGCACCTCTCGGTCAAGACCGCCTGGAAAATGAATTTCAGCCATAGAACTTCTCATTTTTAGCATTGAATTTTTAACGTCATTTAATGAAATACGGGTTGTGTAATATGAAATATGACCCTCGATAAGAGTAAGCAGAGTGCCTCCGACTAAAAATTCAAAAGCCATGGTTAGCGTATCTCTTTGATAATAAACCAATAAGTTCGAAATAAAAATAAGCAAAACAAATAAAAACGCGAAAACAAGCATTTTAAACCGAATGCTCGAATAAGAACCCGCTTTTACCGCAATATTTTTTTCGATCATCTTTTGAGCCGAATAAGAACGAGCCGGCATTGTCATGCTCTCTGAAATAATAACGCTAAAGACCGCCAGTACGCTTAAGGCAATGATGCCCGCATAAAAAAAGTTATTTAACACAGACTGCTCTAGCCCCGCGTAATATAATCCCCAGTACCTAAAAACGGCCAAACTTACAGAAAACCAGAAAAGAGAGGCCATGGTAACCGAATAAGGCAGTCTGCTTAAATTTGAATACAATCTTGAATATTCGGCGGGCATTAAATTATCGGGAATACTTAAAAAGGTTTTGAATTCCATCAGTTTATTTAAGGATTTTATGTTTTTTCCTATCCCCCCAAAATGCAATCTGCTAAAAAGACCGAATTGTATTAAATGCAAAAACCATCCGCCTGCGCTTGAAATTAGAAATACTCTCGCATATTCATGACTTATTTCAACGCCGCCTGATTTCAAGTAATAAAATGCGAAAAAACATCCCGCAAAGATAGAAAAAATATTAAAAAAAGCGGTTGCAAAAGCATAGGAACCGATTTTAGATAATAAGTTAAAGAAAATATATAATAATTTCACGATAAAAGCCTGTTTCTTCCCTTTTTATATCGGCAGTTTTGGGCTTTTTTAAAATTCGTTTTTAAGTTTCTCGAGAGCTTGTCTGCCCGAAAATACAGAGTTGTTTTGGTATAAAGCCGGTAGTTGATGAATGTTTTTTTCTTTCATCAACCGCTTTCTTTCTAAAAAAATGTTTTCTGCTTCTATAGACTGTATACAAGAGAGAAATTCCTGACGGTTTATTCTGGCTCTGTCTGCAAAACTCATAAGATTTTTCATTGCCATATTTATTTCGTTTGTTGTTCTTGAAGACGAATCTTTTGAGTTTTGATTATCGGGCATATTTTGATTTATTTTTTTTCTAAACAGACCTTTAAAACCGCTAAATCTCTCTTTTAACATTCTTCTTTTATCTTCCAGAGGGTTGCCCGTCAAGCCGCTGTTATTCATATAATTATATCTTAAAAATTCGGTGAGCTTCTCATAATTAGCCGCGCAGATCGCGCCTTTTGATATTAACTCGTCTGATTTTCCCTGAGGTACATGAAAATATTTCTTTTGATTTTCAGCAGACAGTTCCATTATTCTATGAATCTCTGAAAATGCGCTTTTACACAAAGGGCAGTTGAAATTATAGAAAATAAAAAAATCAACTTCTTTTAAATCGCTAATATTGATATTCTCTGAAAATGAAAAATTTCTTTTTTGAATTTCAGGGTTTTGGTTTTGTTCGGTTGTCAGATTTCTATTTGCGGGAGATTGAAATGTTTTTGCCGTTTGAAAGACTTCTACAATACCCCATATAATAAAATATACTATCCCCGCAAAAACAAGGCCTAAGAGCGCAAAAAAGAAATATTTTTTATATTTTATAAAAATCTCTTTCATAATAGAAGGAATAAACCGTTTTCAGTATTCGCGAATTATAACTGTAAACACAGTCTTGAAGATACAACGATCTTGTAAAGAATATTTATTGACAAATAGAAAAATGAATAATTTATGATAATAACCGATCATTAAACGCTCATCTTCTTTTTTCATTGGAAATTTTTAAATATAAAGTTTCAATGAATTCAACTTTGAACATAGGAACAAAATTTGAAAACCTTTGATTTTATGAAAAAGATATTCATTATAGGAATATTTTTAAGCTTTGCTGTATCATTAGAATCTGCTGAGCTTAAAAAAGTATTAATTATGGATATTATTAACATAGAAAAAAATTCTAATTATCAATATCTTGAAGTTTCGATAACCGATGCGGTTGCTCAGTCTTTAAAAGAGAAATTTGCCTTCAAAGAGGCAGAAAAAAAGCAGCTGGAAAATTTAGCCGAAGAAAACTATTTTTATAGAGACGATTTTTATACAAAATCTATCGCTATGAATACCGGCCTTTTATCAAAACAAGATGTCGTAATATCGGGAGGTTTTAAAATTATTTCGTCTGAAAAGGCTAAGTCGTCTGCGCTTAAAAAAGAGAAAGGAACAGAAATTATTGCCACTAAAATTTGCATTTTAGATATTGCTAAAAAAAAAGTTATTGCAGAGTTTGTCGAAGAAGGCCCTGCTGATAGCAGAATATTTGAATCTGTAGAAAAAATAGCCGTTAGAATTTCTCAAGAGGCAAAAGCGGTGCTTCCTAGCCGTGAAGACTGGGAAAAAAAAGGAATTTCTACAGTTTCTGACGAACAATGGTTTGAACGATTTGTTTTTGGTATTCGTATAGGAGGCGGTATATATTTTAACGGCTGGGCCTCTCATTTTAAGTTAAAGCAGCCTTCTCTAGGCCTTTCAATTTCATTTTATATTCCCGTTTTATGGGAAAAGCTATTATTTCAAGTTGATTTTATTCAGGCCGAACATGTTCTTAAAAAAGAAGCTGTCACTGTTTTAAATGCAATGGATCTAACATTAAACGCCTCTAATTATTTTTTAGCTGGAAACTTTATGTTCGACTATCATTTTTGGGGAGATTTTAACCTTTACCCGAAACTTGGCGCAGGATATGCTTTGCAACAGACGCAAATAACTGGCAGTTTAAATTCAACGTCCAATAATTCTTTCCCTATAATTGAGGGCGGGCTCGAAACAACGTATAAAATTAACCGCCAATTAAGCGCCGTCTTGGCTTTTCAAACATTTATGGAAATTGAAAAAGGCGTATATACTTACTTTAACAATTTGAATTTAGGAATAAATTATGGGCTATAGTCTAAAATCAGGAGAAAATAATGAAACCATATAAAATTACAGCGACAATAATCTTATTAATATTTCTGCAATCATGCAGCGGCGTTTCAACCGACGATCTTTTAAATGGCGAATCTTTGAGCCAATTTCAAGACACCACTCCTCCGAATATTTTATCTCCTGCAGACGGCTCAACGATTGGTCTTTCGGCGGTGTTACAATGGACAAGCAAAGCAGGGGCCTCTTCTTATACCGTTGAAGTCGCCACAGACAGCGCTTTTACCTTGCCCATTACGGGAAGTCCTTTTACGGTTAACGCGCCCACTACGTCTTATACCCTTGACTTAACGACGATAGGAGGCAATACTTATTTCTGGAGAGTCGCCGCCGATACCACCGAGGCGGGCCAGTATGGGCAGGCCTCATTTAACGCTATTGATAATATTATTTATGTTTATTGCGACGCGATAGAAGCAGATTGTTCATCATTATCGGCAAACTCTACCGCGGTAGGAACAAAGTCTAATCCCTATAAATCGATTTCTTACGCACTTTCAAGAGCTTCTGTTCTGGGAATCTACGAAGTGCGCGTTGCCTCAAGAGATACTATCGGAACGCCATATGAAGAAATTATAGCCATAAGAGACGGTATAAATATCTACGGAGGCTATTATGTCGATTTTAGTACCCGCGATTTCGCGAACCCTACGGTAGTCAGCAGCAATTCTTCATTTGTAGCGTTTGCTCAAAATATTTTCATGACGACCGTAATTGACGGATTTGTTTTTATAAACAATTCTACGAGCCTTGAAGTAACGTACGGGGTTAAAACAGATAACTGTTCAAGCGGTCTTATTTTTAATGACGTTACCATAAACGGCGGTTCAGGCAATCAATCTTACGGGTTATATAATATAAACTCTTCTTATGTCAATGTGACGAACAGCGCAATTACAACGGGAAATTCCAGTATAGGCGCTACAGGCGTTTTTAATGACCCAACGTCTGCGCCTGTCTTAACGTCTGTTACCGTAACCACAGGTACGGCGCCTACGACATCTCTTATTACAAACGCAAGCTATGCCGATACTTCGCCTCCAAACGCTTTAGGTCCCGCCGACGGTTCAGAAGTAAGTTTAACGCCTACAATTGTATGGACATCTAAATCAGGCGCGGCGGAGTATTATGTTGAAATTGCCACCGACAGCAGTTTCGTATCGCCTATTTCAGGCAGTCCTTTTACGGTTTTGGCCCCTGCTACTTCATATACGGCAGATTTGACATCCTATGGCGGCGGCACATATTATTGGCGTGTTAGAGCCGATACAACCGAAGCCAGCCAGTATGCAAGCGGTTATTTTATTGTATTAGACGAGTTTATTTATGTGTATTGCGTAGCTGATACTACATGCTCTGACGAAGGAACAACTGGAACGCTAAATAATCCTTATCAAACAGCTGCAAAGGGCGTTTCAGAAGCCTATCGGCTCGGCAAATCTGAGGTGCGTATTGCCTCTAGAGGCGCCGGAATAGATACCACATATGAAGGCACTGTCGTGTTAAAAGAAGGCGTTACCATATATGGCGGGTATGACGCTTCATTTTCAATTCGCGATCCGGCCATAAACAGAACAATATTATCAAGTAATGGAAATTTTGTTATTTATGCGGCAGATATATTTCTCACAACGATTGTCGACGGGGTAGAAATTAAAAATACGGCTGTCGGTTTAACAACTACGATTGCCGTCAAGACAGATAATTGTTCAAACGATTTACAGTTTAATAATGTATTAATAAACGGCGGTTCAGGCTCAACGGCTTACGGTATGTATAACACAAATTACGCCCAGCCCTATCTTTTTCAAAGTTCTGTTACCACAAATAATACCTCTACCCGAAGTATAGGCATCTACAATAACCTGGGTTCTTTCCCCTTGCTTGAAAATTCTTTTATAACTACCGGCGCATCGGGTACAACGATTGGCGTCTTAAATGAACAAAGCAGTTCATCTGGAACCGTTATGCTAAATAGCGAGGTCATTCCGCTAAATGCGCAGACCTTTTCTGCAGGTATAAGCGGCAATAATTCTTTGCCCGGGGGCGACGTAAGCATATACAATAGTTATATAACTTCGGGAGATGTTACCCTCGGACCCGCTTACGCAATATATGCAGAAAATGGAACGGTAACCGATAGTATTATCTCAACAGGAACGGGAACTATTTTTACGGGTATTTATTTTGAAAACCCGTCGGGCGTTGAATCTGTCAATATCAGCAATAACATTGTAACAACGAGCAATACATCTGCAACAGGAAGCGGAATTTATCTTGGTCATAATAATATTTTAGACAACTTTCTGGTGTCTAATAATACAATTGGCATAGAAGGAAACGATTCTAAAGGAATTGAAATTAGCGCTGATGCGGCTTCAAACCAGCAGTTGAAAATTGATAATAATATTATATATAGCAAAAGCGGCAGCGAGACAACAGCCATTAAAACAGGCTCGGCTGTTATCACGACAATGGATAATAATATTAATCTCGGCGCGAGCAGTTTTTTAAACTATAATGGCGCAAGCTATGCCGAAACATGTTCAGCATTAAATACGCAGGGAACGGGTACATTCGGGGGATGGGATTTTGCAAGTCTTGCTTTTGAAACAAAAAATAACCTGAACACCCGAATAAACGGGTACGGCGAATCATATCTTAAAGATATCTATGGTAACGGCAATACAATTATTCTTGCAACCTATGGCTCAGGAATCGCAGTTTCAACAGACGGGGGCGCAACATGGAGCCATCGCATTTCGCCTGATAGCGGTTTAGAGTCAAACTATATTGAAGAATTCTGGACAAACGGATCAACTATTTATGCAGCTACTTCATATGGATTCGCTTCTGGCAGCAGTTCTTTTACCAATTATATTTCAGGCTTGCCAAGTACCAACTTAAGAAGTTTATTTTACAATGGCACTATCTATGTAGGCACAAGCAGCGGTTTTGCGTGGTCGTCTAATGGCGGGTCAAGCTGGACAACACGCACAACGGCTGAAGGCTTAATTTATAATGAGGTATACAGTTCATATGTAAGCGGCTCAAATATCTATGTGGGTACGGGTTATGGAACATCGGTATCTACAAATTCGGGCGCAAGTTTTACAATAAATGCGAATACCGGGAATGGTTTGGGAGGAAGTACCGTTTATGCAATTTGGGGTAACGGAAGTACCGTATATGCCGGCACAACTGGGGGATTTTCAATTTCAACGAATAACGGCGCCAGTTATACAAATAAAACGACGGCAAACGGACTTCCTGCAAATAATATTTATGATATGATTGTAAACGGCTCTACGATCTATGTGGCAACATCTGGGGGCGTTGGCGTCTCTTACAACGGCGGTTCGACATTTTCTACCCTTTATACCAGTCGTACTACCCATAGAATTTATAAAACCGGTTCGAATATTTACGCGGCCAATTATGACAGTTACGCCTATTCTCATGACAACGGCTCAAGCTGGACAACCGTATATTCTGCAGATGGTTTAAACAGAAACATTCAAAATATGTATATATCGGGAAATACAGTGTACGCGGCAACGGATCCGGGAGGTCTCGCTATTTCAACAGACGGCGGAAATACATTTATAAATAAAACTCCAGATAACGGTTTCTCCTCTGCCTCTGCGCTTGATGTGAAGGTACAAGAAGGTATTATCTATGCTGTATCATGGGATGGTTTGTACACTTCAACTGACAAAGGCGCTAGCTTTACAAAAATATATAGTATAAATAATATAGAACATTTAGAAATTGACGGAAATAATATTTATTTGGGCAAAGGTTACGGAGAACTTTATGTCTCAAATGACGGCGGCGCTACATTTAATCAGAAGCTAAGCGGCCTTAATAATATTTATGATTTATTTGTGGATCATTCTAACTCGACATTATATGTGGCGACAGAAGATTGGGTTGGGAGCGCTGTCCATGATTTATATGTTTCTACCGACAATGGCGCAACTTTTTATACCATCAATTTTTCAAGTCAGATAAATACAGTTTACGCTAAAAGCGATAACTTATATGTAGGTACCGAAACCGGACTTTATTATTCTGCCGACGGGGGAAGTTCATTTGATCCTAAAAAGACAACATCAGATGGTTTAATGGATAACAGAGTTCATGATATTGCGGCTTCGGGCGCTAATCTCTATGTATTAACCTTAGACGGGTTGACTATTTTTGTAAACGGATGGATAGAATACTATCAATATTCAATGAGCCAAAAATATGATATTTCTGTAGATGGCTCGAGATTATTTATTGCAGGCGGCTGGAATGGTCTTGCAATTAATAAACCCTGTACCGCTCTTTTTACAACTCCGACAACCGCCGGCAATAAAACAGGTACATCTGTTGCCGATCTTTTTGCCTCAGGCTTCAGTTCGATTGACCCTTCTACATGGTTAATACTTGGCAGCGGTCCCGCTGACCTTGATACTTCGGGCGGCTGGACTCCAGGGGATATCGGCGCAGATGCGGTAAACGCTGGCGTTTCGGCGGGCATAACGCCGGGGGCGGGGTGGTAAATCTATATAGCGCCTAAAAAGAAATTCTGCTTTAACGCAAACAATTGAAAACGCCTTGACAGAATACTTAAAAAAGAAAATCTTAAAAAAAAAGACTTCAGACTTTTCAATGAATTAAAAGTTAAAAATCTTCTGGTATAGGTAAAAAAGAATGAAAACGGTAAAAATAGTAAGAAAAAATAATATTATTTATAAAACAGCTTTTTTAACAATATTTATTTTTTCTTTTCTAATCGCTTCGGCCCAGTCAAACAAAACAGATATTCGAATAAAGGCGGCGGGCGATATTATTTTTCACGGGCCCATTGTTTCTATGGCCAAAAAGATCAAAAAAGAAAATCCGGCAGAAAATTCTTATTTGTATTTTCTTAAGCTTCTGCCTGAAGACGCGCTTAAAGCAGATATCAGCATGGTCAATTTTGAAAATCCGATTGCCTATAAAACAGGCGGCGCGCCGGTTCCTTTTATCTTTAACGCGCCTTTAGAATCTTACGAGGCTTTTGAAAAAATCGGGGTAAACTTGTTTAATCTTGCCAACAATCATATTTATGATCAAGAAGTCGACGGCTTAGACGAAACCATTGAGGCGCTTTCAAAAACGGGCCTCACGGGTCTTTGCGATAAAGAGATGTCGGCTATTATTAAAACCTTTGAGATAAACGGCAAAAAAATCATGCTGGCCGGCATTACAAGACTTTTGAATGTCTCTAAAACATTAAATCGCCTGCAAATTTGTCACCTGCCGCAAAAGAACATGCGGGCCAAAGACAAAGAAAAAGAATTTTTAAAAACAGAAGAAAATTTCTTAAAAAAACTGAAAGAACAAAGTAAAGAGGCGGATGTATTTATCGCGCAGGTGCACTGGGGAACAGAATATATTATTGAGCCGCATCAGATGCAAACCGAATTTGCCCAACAACTGGCCGAAAGTGGGGTAGATATTATCTTGGGTCATCATCCGCATTTTGTACAGGGTTACGATATTATAAAATCGAACCATGAAGTTGAAAAACAAACTCTCGTTTTTTACAGTCTGGGTAATTTTTTTTCAAATCAGGGAAGAAAATATAAATACCAGCCAAACGCTCAACATGATCATAACAGCGCAAGAACAAGAGACGGCGTTATTATTGATTTGGTACTTAAAAATTCAAAATGCGAAGATAATTATAATATAAAAATGGCCCTCAAAAAAGAAGATAAAGACGATTTGACAATATGCGCAAAAGCCATACCAACATGGATGCACCGGGGCAAAGTAAATAAAAAGTTTTTTATAGGTCCCGTTTTGTCTGAACGGGCCGCTTTTGAGAAAGAATTTTCAAAAGAAAAATCAATTTTCTTAAGAAGCGCAGAAAGAACAAACGAATTATTTAAACAACCGGTTTCGGCCAAATAAAATAAAATTTTCGGGCTAGTATGAACAGCTTTTGATTGACAACGGCTCTCAAAATTAACTTTTGACAAAATAGCGCTGCCTTAGCTCAATTGGTAGAGCAGCTGATTTGTAATCAGCAGGTTGTAGGTTCGATTCCTATAGGCAGCTAATAAATATCTCGGGTAGGCTTTAAGTTTTATTGCCCGAAAAAATTGGGCAGGTTCCCGAGCGGTCAAAGGGATCAGACTGTAAATCTGCTGGCTACGCCTTCGGAGGTTCGAATCCTCCCCTGCCCAAAAAATAATCTTATATGGAGTTCCCAGAAGAAGAAATTCGCAATAGCTTGATTGCGGCAAATTTCGGTCGGGCATGCCAATTAGCCAAAGAATGGCTTGAGGCGGCTCCTCTGGAACTTAGAAATACGCGACAACACAAAATAGCCGAAGAATCTTATGTTTACGGCCGTTTTTTTTTTCACCGTCAAGAAAGAATAAATCAAACCCCGGGCAGCGCCGATAAAGCAAGACTTTATTTAAAATTTTTAGACGAACTAATCGAAATCAGAAAAGAAAGAGAATTAAGCGAAACCATCGAAAATTCAATATGGCCCGATGTCTACAAAATGATTCACATGCATGTTGCAGAGGGCTTTGCCAGAGCCTTTGCGGGTCAAAAATCTTACAATCTTGATCAAACCGAAGTTATTCAGCTGGCTGTTTCATTAATAGAAATAAACAATTGGCCAGGGGCAAAAGAAAGTCTTTTGTTTATGTATAAGATGAATCCGAAAAACGCTCTGTATAATTTTTTATTGTCGCATGTATATTACCAGTTAGGCGAAATGGATTTATTTTTAACTCATCTTCGCGAAGCCCTTTTTATAAAGCCTGAAGTCATTGAAGAATATGAAAAATATCTTCCCGAAGGCGCCTTTCAAAAAATCTGGGATCATTTAAGCGGTGAAGATTTTTCAAAAATTGCCAGATACCGCTATTTTGCTCTATACCTTGAAATTAACGGTTCTTATAAAATTAAAAGAGAAATATCAGATAAAGAGCTTGAAAAAACAGAAGAAGATTTTGAAAAGCTCTATCTTCAATTTAAAGACTCAAAAAATAAGCCTTTCTTAGAAGACTTAAAGCCCAGAGTTTTACATCTCTTGGCATGGTTAATGTATTATGCCGAAGAGAAAAAAAAATTAGATTCTCTTGAAAGATACTCTTCTATTATGAAAAAAATTGATCAAGACGTTTATGCGAATTTCTTAGAATCTAATAAATAATAATATCTAATGAATCTGTTTTTTTATTTTTATAGCGAATAATCGCCATAGAAGCTTCATATAACAGCCATACGGTAATGACAAGAAGAACAACCGCGACAACTAAAATATCTGCCATGCCGTCTTTTTCAATAAAAAGAATAATGTTTTCAATCATGGCAATTATCGTACTAAACAGTACAAATATCATAGGTATTAAAGTATATAGCGGATTTTTTTTTCTTGAATACAAATAAATAGACGCCAGAAAAAGAGCCAGGGCCCCTAATATCTGATTTGTCGTGCCAAACAACTGCCAAAGAACCTTTCCCGCCGGCAGGGAATTTCCTGAAGCGTCTTTAATCTCAAAAAAAGCGAAAAAGCCGATGGCTAAAACGGCTAAAAAAGACGAAATATAACGATTTTGAAAAAAACGGCGTATCTTATCTTCTTTTATAAAAGTCGCCATTTCTTCTATATTATAACGAAGCAATCGGGTCGCCGAATCAAGACTGGTCAGGGCAAAGCTTACGACGACAAAAGCAAGCAGGCCCTTGCCAAATTCAATAGAAATTCCGGTAGAAGATAAAAACTTGGCGCCCCCCTCTATGAAAATACCCACTTTTTTGCCCAGAGAAGCCAGTTGGTTCCAGTCGCAGTAAAGAGCGTTCCATTCTTCAAAAGAAGCAAAGGTCGTTGTCGTGGCTAAAATGGCAATTAGCCCTAACATCGATTCGCCAATCATACCGCCGTAACCGATAATTTTTGCGTCAGTTTCTTTGTTAAGCTGTTTGGCCGTGGTGCCCGAAGAAACAAGAGAATGAAATCCCGAAATTGCACCGCAGGCGATGACAATGAATAAAAAAGGAAAAACAGGCGGCGCGTTTGCCGCGTTAAACTGAACGGCGGGGGCAGAGAAACTGACGTCAGAGAGAAAAAAACCGATATACAAAAGACCCATAGAAAGATACAAGAGCAGCGAATTTAAAAAATCGCGGCTTTGCAAAAGAAGCCAGACGGGCAGTATGCTAGCGGCAAAGCCGTAGCACAGCATAACTATCTTCCATGAGGTTATAGAGGGGGCTTTTTGCGTGTCGTGAAAATTAAAAGTTTCATAAGAAGATGGATGCTGTCCCCACCATAAAAATAATAAAACAATAAAAAACGAAATAACGCCCATATATTTTAATGGGATATTTTTCTTGTAATACAAATATCCCATTATCATGGCTATAACCATAATTCCGGTTGAAGGAGCAATCACCTGAGGAAATCCGCCTGCTGAAAAAAGATAGCCCAAAACAAGAACAAAAACGCCCATGGCCAATGAAAATAAAAAGAAGATAATTAACAAAAATAGAAGTTTTGCCCGCCTGCCCATTAGATGTTCAGTAATAGAGCCTATCGAAAGTCCGTTTGCTCTGACAGAAAGCACCAGCGCGGCAAAGTCATGAACCGCCCCAATTAAGACAGAGCCTAAAACTACCCATAAAAGAGCGGGAAGCCATCCCCAGATAACGGCTACAGCCGGCCCTAATATGGGGCTTAAACCGGCGATGCTTGCGTAATGGTGGCCCCAAAGAATATAAGTAGGGGTGGGAATAAAATCTATATTGTCTCGTTTGGTATGGGCGGGGGTTTTGAAATCGGCCCGTAAATTGAAAAGTTTTGACCCTAAAAAACCGGCATAATATTTGTAGCCTATAATATAAACGGCAAAAACGATAAGCGTAACTATAGCAGGGCTCATGCCTTCGCTTAATTACCTTTTATTTATCAGCGGTGTTTTCAGCCTTTTCTTTTTTTTCAGGCTCGGCGCCAGAATCAGATTTTTTGTTTAAATATTCTTTTAAGTTGAAATTTTCGTTTGTATTTATTTTATAAGAATCTCTAATTTGGCTTACATACTCTTCGCGCTTTTCGCCTAATTTTCTAAAGCGAATATTGCTTTTTGCTTCTTCTAAGAGTTGATCCATAGGAATGGCGGCTAAGTTAGGGTTATTTTTTCGCGCCGCTTCAACAAAGTTGATTGCCTCAGAATCGGCTACGTTAACCCCTTCGATTCCTACTTTTTCGTCTAGATATAAAGAAGTAATAAAATACTGCTGTAAAAACTGCACTCTCTTTTTGATTTTCTCGTCTTTCAAGAAGCCTTTTTTATCTGCGTCATGGTTAATCAAAAGAATTCTTTTATAAATTTCAGGAAAGTTTTCTTTTTTCAAGCCTTCAAGAAGTTTTGCCAGCCTGGGGTCGCCCGACAATTCCGGATTTTCTATAAAGGGCTTAAGCTGTTCAGGAGTTCTGTTTAACTGCTGGGCCATTAGAAAAATAAACGCTTCATGTGCGTCTTCAAAATCAGATACGGTATATTTTTTGCCCTCTACCTGCCATATCCATGGAGTTTTATCGCTTGGCTTATTGCATACTAAGAATAAAGCCAATAGCAAAACTAAAATTACGTTTTTTTTACTTTGTGAAAATGATTTCATATTATCTCCGATTCAATATTCATTCAATATAATGGTCAAATATTAAAACTTTTCAGCCTTGTGAATCAGTTTTTTCTAAGAACCTTTAATTTTGTTAAATGTTCTTGCAATTTTACGCAATTGCTTAAAACATGGGTTAGAAGCATTTATTTTTATCGGTTTTAATGGGGAGAAGGCGTTATGAAAGTACGATTTTCTATTTTTATATTCTTATTTGCATATCTTGCGACGGGCATAGCGCCTGACTTATTTTCAGAAAATAACAAATCAAAAAAGCGCGTGGGCGTTTCGCCTTTTGAGGCGCGTTCGGTAGAAAAAGAAAAAGCCAATTTAATAACCGATTTGTTTCGCTCATATTTATTGGCAGAAAAGGTTTACGAGGTTCTTGACCGCGCCCATGTTCAAAAAACGATGCGGGAACTTGAGTTTCAAAGCAGCGGTATGACAGATCAAGAAAATGTAGTTGAAATGGGAAAAATGCTAAACGCAGAGTTTATGATTTTTGGTTCGCTTTCTAAAATAGACAACTTCTACCGAGTTTCGGCAGATATAGTTGAAATAAAAACCGGAAAGCTATTAAATAGCGTCAACCAGAAATTTAGCGATATGAATTATTCAGAAAACGTCGTAAAAAGTCTAGTAAGGGCCCTTGTTAGAGGCGAGAAAGCCGATGAATTTGTTTTTGCGAATAAAATTCCCGATAAAGACCCTGCTAAAATAAAAAAATATTTAGAAACAAAATGCTGCGCCGTTAAAAATAAATATATTCGCTATAAAATTCTGGGCTTTACAGGCAATTATGACGAGATACAAGAAAAATTCTACGGATTTCTTTTATTTAAAGAAATAAAAATGCCGTCGGGCGAAGAAACATTGAAAGTGATTTCTAATATTGTTATCAGCAATGTCTTTACCATGAAAAACCTTCAAAAAACGGCGAAAGAAGCGTTTGAAAAAAATAAAGAATATGACACATTCGGTTATTCTATCATGCCCAAAAAAGGAGATAATCTGGCCCTGGAATACCGCATTTATCAGAAAAAAGGAAAACCCTCGGCTATTGAAATTTATCTTGTAACCCGGAATATTGACTGGAGCGCAAAAAAACCGGTTACTTTTCAACATGAAATCAAATAACAAAACGTTATGATAATTGGGGCATGAATAAGCCAAAAAGACACAACGCGCCATAGTGTATCAATTCTAAATTCTTTTATCTAAATATTAGATTCAACAAAATAAATTTATTATAATGACATTAAACCTGAAACTAGATCGTCTAATTATATTAAAGAATTAATTATTTAGTATCTTGAGAAAAATATGAAGAGGAAACCTAAAATGATTTTGAAAAAGGCGTTTCAATTAACTTTATTTTTATTTTTTTTAGCGTCTGGGCAAAAATACGCTCAAAATAATTTAAGCGACGATCTTAATCAAGAAACAAAAAAATCTATACAAGAAAAACCTGACAAAGAAGAATTAAAAAAAGACAAAAACTCTACAGCCATATGGCATGAGTTTGAATTAGACGCTTATTATACAAGCCTAGGCCTATATCTTGGAATATGGGGAGAAGAGCCCGAAAACTTAGGCAAAAAAAAAGAAGTCGACGTTTACTGGCATCTTATTACTACTTCTTATTTCCCTTCTTTTCTTGTTTTAGAGGCGAGCGTTTATCCCATGCCGGTTGCGGGCGTAGGGCTTAAAAAGTACGCTACAAAATTTTATGAAAAGGGCCGGCTTAGCCCGAACTTTAATCTGATTGAGGCCGTTACCTCGGGCTATCAAGAGCCTTATGCCGCCTCTCTTTTTATAGGTAATATCGTTGTTTTTCAAGAAGAAGGCGAAGAAAAAGAAACAGGAAATCAGGCGTTTATGGGATGGGTATTCTCGACAGGCGACTATCATATTAAAGACAATGTTTTAATAAAAGATCTATGGTTTGAAGTTGAAGGGAAAATAAAAGGCGACAGAAATTTGCCCGATCAAAAATTAAGCTGGAGCTTTAAGATAGGGGCGCGCTTTCATCAAAATGAAGATATTGAAGACATCGCTTTTGTGGGCATAAGAAGAAGCAGGGTCGATCTTGAGGGATCGCTCTTGTCATTTTTTTATAACGGCGGTATTGAATATACTTTCGACTTTGATTTTAGAAAATGGATACCAATTCGGCATTATCTTTTAATTGAAAAAAAATTCCCGGTGTATAAGAAAATTGCGGTAAGTTTAGATGTTGGTTTTATCTGGGAAGCCAAAGAAAAGTATGAAGGTTTTCTCGATACTTTAGATAAAGACAACTGGAAAGTCTTCATAAGACCAAACATGAGTTTCTAAAAATATAAAAATTGACGCCTCATCGAAAGAAAATTATTTAATTGTATATGAACGCTATATTTATCGTGGGCTACTGGAACTCGGGCACGACTTTACTTGTAGACTTGCTTAGAAAACATCCTGAAGTAAAATTAAAAAGAGCCCGGTATAAGCCAAATCTCGAAGAAAGAGATATTGTAAAAATATTAAAAAAGTTTGGCTCTGATTTTATTCAATTGGGCGATTATTCAGATATAAATGAAAACGGTTTTCAAAATTATAAAGAAACAAAATTTAACGACGAGCAAAAAGAAAAATTTAATAAAATATTTATGAAAAAATTCGGCGTAAAAAACAATAAATATTTACTGTTGAAAAATCCATGGCTTTTTTTTATGCCGAATTTCATTAAAGAACAATTTTCAAATTTAAATATGAAAAAAATTCTTATCTTGCGTCACGGTCATTCCCAGGTTGTTTCAAAAGACTATTGGCTTCGCGATACCGACAGGCCAGAGCAAAAACTGTTTGCGCGCGCAAAGTTTTGGGTTCGCTCTATGGAGTTTTTTTTTGAGAACTGGCACAATAAAGAGACGCTAGTCATGCGCTATGAAAATGTCTGCCAAAACCCGCTCAATGCGATGAAAGAAATATGCGATTTTATAGGAATCGATCTTGCCCCTATCGAAAACAGCGTTCCTAAAAAACTTGAGAATAAAATGGGAAAATGGAACCAGCTTCCCGAAGAGCTGAAAAAAGAAATCGATATTATTATTAAACCAATGCAAGAGAAAATCGACAAAGCGTACCCGTTAATATAGCTTAATGAAAATCGCTTAACCTTACCGGCGTTCGTCTTGAACCCCAGTTGCCGGGTTTTTTATCAAAATATCCCGCGATTTTTTGAAGACAAAATTGACATTCACCTTTTTCATTTAAATTATATTCAGTCATCTCATACCAATCACGGCCTATTAGTTTTTTTGCGCACGACGGACAATATGTGCTCTCTCCGTCTTTATCGTGTATGTTCCCCGTATAAACATAATGCAGCCCGTTTTTTTGCGCTATTCTCTGGGCTTTTTTCAGCGCCTCAATTGACGTTGACGGTAAATCAATCATTTTGTAATCTGGATGAAACGCCGTAAAATGCAGCGGCACGTCATATCCAAGGTTTTCGGCAATCCAGCTTGTCATATTATCAATATCTTCTTCTGAGTCGTTTTTAGCGGGTATGACAAGATTTGTAATTTCTAGCCACGCGCGAGTTTCATTTTTTATGTATTTCAACGTATCTAAAACAGGCTGTAATTTCGCGCTGCAAAGGTTATGATAAAAATCTTCAGAAAAGCCCTTCAAGTCGACATTAACCGCGTCAATAAATGAAAATAATTCTTTTGCCGGTTCGCGATTTATATATCCCGCTGTAACGGCGACAGTTTTAATCTCTCTTGTATGACATTCTTTGGCCGTATCTTTTGCGTATTCAAGAAAAATAACGGGATCATTATATGTGAAAGCCACGCTTTTACAATTTAAATCTTTAGCCGCCCGCGCGATAACTTCGGGCGAAGCAGAATCGCAAAGCGTATCCATTTCGGTAGATTTACTGATATCCCAGTTTTGACAAAATTTGCAGAACATGTTACACCCCGCCGTGCCAAAAGAAAGAATGGGCGTCTGCGGATAAAAATGATAAAGGGGTTTTTTTTCAATGGGATCAATGCAAAATCCCGACGATCTTCCGTATGTCGTTAAAATCATTTCATTATTTTCATTTTTACGAACAAAGCATAATCCTCTTTTGCCCTCTTTTAGTTTGCATTCGCGAGGGCATAAATCGCATACAATTTTATCATCTTCTGTATGCCAGTATTTTGCTTTAAAACCTGCTTCTTTAACCGCTTTCATAACGTCTTTTTGTATTAATATAATATAAAAAATATATTTTGTATTTCTTTTAAGATTATTTTTCATGACCGATATTCGCTATCAGATAAAAATAACCGAAAGTATTTGCTGACATGACTCTTTCTTGAAGAATTGTTTATGAAAGAATCGCCTTCAGGGTTCAACCTTAACCGTAATGAAGAAACGCTGCGCAAACACTATGAAGAAGAATGCGCCCTTATAAAATGGAAAGAACTTGATCGTTTTTTCGCAGCCGGTAAAGTCATAGAAATAAAGCGGGGCCTTTCTATTGTCGAGGCGGCAGTCGCCATGGCAATAGATGACCAGTCAAGATTTACCGAATGGGTAAATTCAAAAACAGTTTCAGTAGTATCTGACGAAAGGGCAAAAGAGTGGTTTGAAAAAGAGGCCGAAATTCTGGCTGTTACGGTACCTCCATGGGTTTTGGTTCAGAGATCAGACTGAACTACGGAGCCCACAGAAGAATAAGGGAGAGTTCTTTTTATCAATGCAAAAAACAATAAAAATTCAAACCACCGAAAGAGAAGCATTATATGATATAACAAACAAGGTAGAAAGAATTGTCGACGACAGTAAAATCAAAACGGGTCTTGTAAATGTATATGTACAGGGCGCGACAGCCGCTATCATGATACAGGAAAACTGGGATAAAAGCGTTCAAACCGACGTTATCAGTCTTTTAAGAAAGACGGTTCCTAAAGGGGTATGGGAACATGACAAGCAAGACGGCAATGGAGATTCTCATTTGAAATCTGGCCTTGTGGGCCCGCAAGAAACGATTCCTGTTATCGAGGGCAAAATGGGACTTTCAACCTGGCAGAATATTTTTCTTTGCGAATTTGACGGCCCGCGACAGGCCAGAGAAATCGTTGTAACCATCATCTCGACTTAAAATATTTTATCACGGATACAATAAAACAGACGCCCATTTTTCGCCCTCTTTGGTAAAAAGAGCTCTTTCATGCAGTCGAAAGGGTTTTTCAATCCAAAATTCAATCTTTTCAGGATGAACGCGAAAACCCGACCAAAACGGCGGGCGCGGGGGTTTTGTACGGTATTTTGCGGTATAAAAAGCGGCTCTTTTTTCAAGTTCTAACTTTTTCGTTAATGGTTGAGATTGTTTTGAGGCCCATGCCCCTATGCGACTCATATATTCTCTGCTCGCAAAATAGCGGTCGGCTTCGTTGTCTTCTACCATAGAGACCTTCCCGCTGATTCGCACCTGCCTGCCCGAGGGCATCCAGTAGAAACAAAGCGAAGCATGCGCATTTTCTTTAAGCTGGCGGGCCTTTTCGCTTTCAAGATTGGTATAAAAAACAAGACCTGCTTCGCTTATGTCTTTTACCAGAACCATACGCACAGAAGGAATGCCGTTTTTATCTGCCGTAGCAAGCGCGGCCGCCGTGGGTTCTCTGATATCCAGTTTTTTAGCGTCTTCAAGCCATTCTTTTAAAGTTTCTATCGGGTTTTTTTCTAATGAAATCGTCATAATTCTAATAGAAAGTTCGCAAATCGCGTTGAAAATGTCCAGTCTTTCTTTTATTTTAGATGTTATTTTACCCTGTCAGGCTTTGAGGGCATACTTGTTTGGGACGGTATCATAGAATTCATGCACTTAGGACCTACCGGCGGCGCTTTTTTGCCATTATCATGAGTATTGTTTTAAGCGTTTTGAAAAATAAACGCAGTTAACCGAAAAGATGGTACAATCCCAGAATTTAATTTTTCGACCTTTGACAAAGATACTTTAAGGCGTATTGCCGCGATTTCTGATAAGCCGCACAAAACGAAACTATTACGGCGACCACCGACTTAGAGCTGGCAACGCTTACGGGATAGGCTCAAAAAAAGCTTACGAAAAAAGTAATTTTTTGTTGAATTTTTAGCCCAATATTGTACTTTGTGCATATGGAAACAAACCCTCTACTTCGACTTAAGGTTGATATCGAAACTGTTAACGATAAAAAGGTGATTTTTCTGTTTTTTTCAGGAAAAATTAATTCAGACAATGTTTTTGATATTAACCAGAGGGTCAAAAAAGTATTTGAAGAAGGCATTTACGACTGTATTATTCATTTAAGCGAGCTTGAATATCTAAACAGTACCGGTATTGCCATGTTTCTTACCATTGCCCGAACAATTGATCAAAACGGAGGCAAGTTAATTTTAACGAAACCATCCGATTTTGTGAAAGATTTATTCGATTTAACCGATTTAGAGTCAAGATTTCAATTTGTTAATACTATCGAAGAAGCCAAGGCTTTGTTTTAAACATTTCGTTTTTAATGCATGTTAAAATATTTTTTGATTTACAACTCGAAGAAAATGAACAAACTATACTTAAGAAGTGGCAGAAAAATATTTTGCCTCAAATAAAAAAATCGTTTATCGGCGTAAAATGTATTTTAAAAAACAAAAGCAAAAATCTGAATATTATCTTTATTGACGATAAACAAATGACAGACCTTAATTATCGCTATAGAAAAAAAAAATCGCCCACCGATATATTGACTTTTAACTACGACGAACCTGAAATGCCGGCAGAAATATCTGAATCTGAATTATATATATCTTTAGACACCGCGTTTAAGCAGGCTAAAAGAAACAATATACCCTTTGAAAATGAGGTTACAATTTTAACTGTACACGGCATTTTGCATTCGTTCGGTTATGACCATGAAAAATCTTCAGAAGACGAAAAAAAAATGCGCCTATTAGAAGAACAAATATTAAAAAAATTAGGAGGTAAAAATTTAACTCCGCTTATTTCTCATGAAAACTGAAATTAAAGAATCGTCAACATTTAAAAGCTTTATAAAAAAACTATTCGGCAAAAACGGAAACGTAAGAGATGAATTAACTGATTTTTTTGAAGACCACGAAATACCCGTAAGCAACGACCAGCTTCAAATGATAATGGGAATTTTGCGCTTAATCGGGTTTAAGGCAGATAAAATAAAAATTCCTCTGCCAAATGTGGTTTCGCTTCCGTTAAAATCTTCAAAAGAAAATATCGTATCGGTTATTATTAAAAGTGGACACTCTCGAATACCCGTATATGACGAAAACAAGGGCAGAAAAGAATTTATTGGCCTTATTTACGCCAAAGATTTGCTAAAAGCCTTTACAGAGAAAAAAAAGAGCATTAAACTGAAAGAATATTTAAGACCCCTGCAAATTGTTCCCGAAGGGCAAAGTCTTTTATCTCTTTTACGCGAAATGCGCCTTAAACAGCATCATTTAATGATGACCGTTAACGAATACGGCGAATTTACGGGATTAATCACCCTTGAAGATATTCTTGAAGAAATCGTCGGAGAAATCAGAGACGAATTTGACAGAAAGAAGGCCCCTATTAAAGAAATTGGCCTTAGACTCTACAGAGTAGACGCTCTTTTGCCGCTAAGCGATATAAACAACGAACTGGCCATTAATCTACCCGAAGAAAAATTCAGTTCGCTTGCCGGTTTTTTACTGCATGAACTAAAAGGAGAATTAAAAAATAAAGCAAAAGTGGTATACGGTCAAATTGAAATCACCGTTGAAAAATTCGCAAAAAAACAGATAAAAAAAGCTATTATAAAAATACCTCCAAATATTTCGCATGAATGAAAATTATAATTTATAACAAAAAAACCGCGGGAGATTATGATTTATTTTTAAAGACAATTAATGACGAAGGTTATAAGCATAATTTCAGAATACCCGGAATTCTAAAATCAAAAAAAAGAAGCGCCTATCATATGTGCGCGGGCAGCATTTGGTCCTTTACAATTTCGGGCAATATGAAATCTGTTATGACGCCAAAAGAAATAAATATGATTTATTCTCCTTTCTCGTCAAATGTCAGCTATGACGAACTTATGCGCTTTTCGGCTTTATTAAAACCTCTTGAGCAAATGATGCAAGGCGACGCTTATCCCGCTATATTTAAGGCTCTTGAAGCCATCATTAGACTTTGGCCGAAGCTTAACGAAAACGGCAAAGAATCGGCGATTAATTACTTTTATGTTTTTTTCTTAAAAGAAATGGGGCTTTTAAATGCGCATACTTCTTGCGTAAATTGCGGATGTACCATGTCGACGAAAGACCTTTATCTGCTTTCAGAAGGTTCTTTATGCCATTCATGCGTAAATTCTGAAAACATCTACAAAGATCATATTCTGCCTTTAGAATGGATTCTTCTTTATGTAAATCAAAATTTTGAAGATACCTTACGCGATGAAGAGAATTTTTCAAAATCTGAAAATCAATTATGCCGCGAGAAAATACTTAATTTTTTATGAAATCGAAATAAAAAATTATTTTCAAAACAAATGAAAGCTTTTTTAGGGTTATTAAAGAAAATATTATGAATATTAAATTATTAAACAAAGCGGCAAAGAAAGAAATTTCTTTCTTTATACAATTCGGCGGGCAGGGAGCTTTTTGGTATAAAGAATTTTTAAAATATTTAGAAAATCCGGCAATGAAGCCTTTCTATGAAGCTGTTATAAACGGCATCAAAGAGGGCCTTGGGTACATAAAAAGTTCAGAGGCATTATTGCACGGGTTTGAACTTGAAAAGTGGATAAACGATCCTGATTCTCTGCCCGATGAAGAATATCTTTATTCGGCGCCTATTTCGCTGCCTATGATTCAGGCGGCTCAATTTGCTCATTATGAAAATTTTCGTTTGAAAGGATACAATAAAGATTCTTTTGTTGAATATTCTAAAGGCGCTTCGGGACACAGTCAGGGTTTAATATCGGCGAGCTTTCCCATCTATGATATGCCCGAAGAAGAATATTATGAAACGATTAAATCATATACAATCTATCTTTTTTTAATGGGGTTAAGAGCCCAGGAAACCCAACCGGGAAATCTTGCGACTTCGCTTGAAAAAGAAAGGGCAGATTCTTTAGGCTTAACGAATCCGGCGCCTATGGCGGCTCTTTTAGGGTCTAATCATAAGCAGGTTGAGAAGCTAACCGATAACTTTAACGAAACCGTCGCTAAAGATGAGAAGATTTATGTAAGTCTTTATAATACTCCTGAAAATAGAATAATATCGGGCCCAAGAGGTTCTTTGCTTGATTTTTATGAAAAGTATAAAGAAATGTTAGAAGAATCTAAAATTGATTTTATCTTTCTAAAAACAAGCTGCCCCTTTCATTGCGATCATATGCTGCCCATACGAGAAGTATTTAATTCTGATATGAAGAATATCGGCTTTGAACTTTTTGGGTCAAAATTAAAACTGCCTTTATATTCTTTTTTTGACGGCAGAAATATGCAAAAAGACGAGAAACTAGCCATGACTTTTTGCGACGAACTTATGATTAAGCCTCTTTTTTGGGAAAAGGGAATTCTTCGGGTTATTAAAGAAAACGAGATAACCCATATAATCGATTTTGGCCCCGGTAAAACTTCACAGCGTCTCTCTGCCGATATCTTAAAGTCTCATAACTGCGAAAAACCGATATTATCAGCCGCTGTCATAAAAGATCAAAAAATTTTATTTGAAACAGAATAGTCAAATTTTTTTCGAATACTGCCGATTACATAGTATAAGGGAAAAATTGTAATTAGCGGGCCGCGCGAAGCGGCCAGACTTCAATTGCAATTGCGCCCGATATAAACGCTTCAACGCGGTTAAAATGTTCATGGAGGAACCTATGCAAAATCAGGAAACTCAAGGAAGAGTTTTAGATATTCAAAAATACCATCTTGAAAATAAATTAAAAGATCAGGGCATCAAAATAAAAGAAGATAAAAACGGTAAAGCAAAAGTATGGATTCGAATGAATCAGAATCTACCGGTAAAAACGCAATATACTTCTACGTGTAAGATTCTTTTTTTTCCAAAGAGAGAACAAACATGATAATTATATCTTTTTGATCTGCGATTTTTGTATTTTCTTTTATTCTTTTGTCGAGATCAAATAATTTTTCTAGAATTTCGCGTAATTCTAGTATGGTATATTTTGAAGTCAGTTTTTCAAACCGGCTTTCTGTTTTTTTAACCTGATAGGCGTGATTTGTTTTTATTTCAAGACGCTTTAAAATTTCAAGAGAATTCAGTCCTATTTTTTGTTTCATATAATAATATCTATAAGCGTTAGTAAATAATTTAATAATGCCCGAAGTTAGCGTAGCGCCATAATCAAGTTTATGATGACGCAGAAGATTTACGCATTGATTTATTTTTCTTTCGGCCAGCGCGTCTGTTATTGAAAAAAATAAATCGCCTTGCATATCGTAGCATATTTCTTGCACATCATTAACAGAAATATTTTTTTCGTGCAGCGTGTATGTAAAAAGCTTATCTAAGGCAGAAACAGCCTGTTTATAGTTCCATGCCGATTTTTCAATTAGAAGCTCTAAAGCTTTATCTTCAATTGTATAACCCAGATCAGAAACCCTTTTTTTTAAAACCCTGGGGTAGTCCCATTCGCGGACGGTTTCTTCTTCAAAAATAAGAGATTTTTCTTCGGCGAATTTTAACGACGAGGGTATTTTTTTTTCGTCAAACTGCATAAGAAGATATGTTGAAGCCGCCAGATTACTAAAATCTCTTATAAAATAAGCCAGAACATTCTTGTTCGCGTCAATTTTCTTTAGCAGCGCGTTGGCGTGCCTTACATAGAGCAAGCGGTTTGTTTCAAACATGGGAATAGTGCAAAGTTCCGCGTGAAAAACCGCCGCGTCGGTCTCAAGCCCGTTTAAATTTATAACTTCAAGATTTGGGCCTTCTTTTTCAAGAGCAGCTTTCCATAGGTTGTGAATATCTTCGGATATATTAAAATCTTTTACGTAAAGAAATAATATTTGCGGACGATTTTTTGAGTTTATAACTTTTTCAAGTTCTTCAATTTTTTGAAGTTTCTCTAGTTTCACCAACAATTACTGTATCGTGCGATTGCCTTGAATTTCTTTTGAAAGCTCGAGCTTGCCGTGCTGTTCTTCATATTTTCGCACATTTTCTTGCAGAGCAGATAAGATTCTTTTTGCGTGATTTGGCGTAACGATAACTCTTGAAACTAATTTGCCGAACGGCGCGGGATGCTGCTGAATAAAAAGAAAGTCTAAAAGAAACTCTTCTTGGGTATGACCTATGTTTGTGACATTTGAAAACAGCCCTTTCATAATATCCGGTTCTAACTGAATTTCTATTTTTTGATCGGTTTTTACGGGCTTATCTGTTTTTTTCATAAATCAATTTATTAAAAGCCGACGGCTGTGCAAGTATTTTATTTTATAAACCGCTAGAGAGAGCCTGCAAAAACAGGCCAAGCCATCTTGCGCCACTTAATTGTATAGATTTTTTTAAAAAAATAATAATAGCAAAATCAACTCTGTTTTTAAGTATGTACATATGAGCAGTATTCAATTTTTTAATAACAAATATTGGCGCGAAAAGCAGTCAAACTTTTCTTCGCAAGATATTGAACATAAATTCGATAAGGGATGGGAAACATGGTCGCCCCCTTTTGTTGAACACGCCGCTACCGAAGATGATTTAGAAAAATTTCAAGCATGGGCAAATTCGCTGCATGACGCCGGTATCGATCATTTGATTGTCGTTGGCATCGGCGGGTCGTCACTGGGTGCAAAATCATTACAACAGTATTATGCGCCATTCACCGATAAATTGACTTTTTGGGAAGGTCCTCATCCGCAGTTAATGCAAAGAATCGCCTATCTGGCTGAAACAAAAAAAACCGCTTTGCTTTGGGTGTCTAAATCGGGTAAAACACTTGAGAGCATTACAAATTTAGCTTTATTTAGACAGTTTTTTCCCGGCGTTCCCGAATATTTTGTAACGAGCAAGCCTGACAAAGTAAAAGAGCATGGGGCAAAAGAAGAAAATATTTTTTATATACCCGACGAACTGACCGGTAGATACAGCGTTATATCTGCGGCGGGACTTCTGCCGGGTTATTTTCTAAGGGCAAACATGAATAACTTTATGGAAGGCTATAAAGAAGGATTATACAAAGGCGATATTTCAAACCCCATATCAGAAAACGGGGCAAAAATGACGGCTATTCAACTGCACCAGTTGTTTAAAGGCGGATATGAAAATATCGTATTTTGGATATATGCCCGTGAGCTTTTAGTTTGGGGAGAATGGCTTACCCAGCTTTGGGGAGAGTCTTTAGGCAAAAAACCAGAGGTTACGGCTTTTCCTACCGTTGTAAGAGGGCCAGAGGCTCAGCATTCGTTATTTCAATATTTTATGGAAAGTCAAAACAAATATTTGCATAGCTTTATTCATACAGACAGTTACGGAACGCATGACGCTTTTGTGCCAGACGATATGGCGGGCGAATTTTCTAACCACAGCCTATGGGAAATTCTACAAGCGCAAATGAAAAGCATAGAAGTCGCTTTGACAGAGAAAGAGCGTCCGGTATCAGAATTTTTACTGCCTTGTATTTATACGGGCGTTATAAAAGATCCCACAGAAACCACAAGAATAAACAGACAGTATCCAAACATGAAGCTTTTGGGTGAGTGGATGGCTTATTGGATGCTTACGGTTACTTATCTTTCTTATCTTTATGAGGTAAACCCTTTTAACCAGCCTTCGGTTGAAACGGGAAAAAAATATTGTCGCGATTTTCTAAAAAGCAACGATAATGCAGAAGCCATAGAAAAAAATATGGATCTGTAACAAATCATTAATTTTTTAATAAATCATAAGATTTGCGGCTCATATTTTTTCTCAGAAAAAATGTTGATTGCGTCTAAAATATAACAATGACAATTTAAGATTGAATTGTTTTAAATAACGCGATGATAAGTTATATGAACAATATTTTATTAATACTGTTTTTTTTGAGCATTTTTTTATATTTTTATATCAGATATAAAAAATATAAGCCTAAAAATTTAGATTCTTTTATTAAAAATTTTAATAAACTGCCTAAATTGGCGTCGCACAGGGGCTATGGTAAGAAAGGCCCTATTGCCGAAAATACTTTAATATCTTTTGAGAAATCGACAAGTCTTGGTTTCTTATTTCACGAAATGGATGTGCGCGTCTCTAAAGACGGGGTTCCTATTGTATTTCACGGCCCGACGCTTTCAGAAACAACCGACGGTTTTGGCAGGCTTGAATCCTACAATTTTGAAATTCTTAAAAACCTTAATTGGGGATTTTATATCAATAAGAAAACCAAAATACCCATATTGACGCTTGAAGATTATTTGCATAAGCTGCAAAAAAAAGTAGTTACAAACATTGAATTAAAAAAAGAACTGATCGTCTTTAACAGAAAGCTTGAAAAAAGCGTTATTGCCTTAATAAAAAAGTTAAAAGCCGAAAAACGGGTTTTTTTCAGCAGCTTTAATCCATTGATACTGCTTTATTTAAAAAAAAGAGCCCCTGAAATACCCATCGGTCTTTTGGTTGAGCCCGGATTTTTTTCAAATTTAATTTGCTTTTTTTTAAGAATTTTGATTTTGCCCGATTTTATACATCCCCCTGTCGAAATGGCTACCGAAAAGAAAATCAAACAATGGAAAAAATTAAATTATGGCGTTATCATATGGACGGTAAACGATCTAAAAAAAGCAAAAGAACTGTTTAATTGGGGCGCCGACATTGTAATTACAGACAACATAAACATGATGAAAGAATACAAGAAATCAATTGGGCGTTCCCATCGTTAAATTACTGGTAAATATCCAGGGCGATAATCCGTCAGAAATTCTTTTTATGCCTTTTGAGTCCGAGTTGACAAGAGATATATCAACAGCGTCTTGCTGAATATTGGCGTCGTTAAAATCGTTTACCGGTTTTTGAGAAAGCGGCCATACATGCGCAAGATTATTAAAAAAGTACTGCAAAGCCCCGTTCATCATGCCTTCTGAAACGTCGCCGTCGTTATTTGAATAATAAACACCGTCAAGAATTATTGCGTTATTTTCAAGAATTAAAGAGCTGTCGGTACCGTCTAATCCGTTATCGGTACTATAAACCGTACACGGCGCAAGAAAATCATGCAGGCAATCGGCAAACAAATCTTCGCTTAATGCGCGATTATTTTCGCTCTGGTTTGTCTTTACGATAATATAGTCGCCCGCATTTACGTACATTTCATGAAATTCGTAAAGAAGCTCTTTGACGTCATGGTTATATTCATAAAGCCGAAGACCTTGTAACGTTCCTGACTCTTTTACATAAAGCTCAACCCAATCGGCGGTTGAATCTTTCATAGAAATTTCATTGATTACGACATCGGCTTTTTTACCGTTATTAGGGATGTCAAAACCGTTGATAAAAAATGTTCCCGCGGCTGAATTTAAAAGAAAGTCTTTGCATAATAAAGTCGGCGTAATCTCGTAAACAAGCGAAGCGTTACCGAGGCAGTCATTTAAAAATGACACTAAAACTCCTTCGGAGCTTGTTGAAGAAATACTCGTTGAGGCAATATCGCAGGCGTTTACGGTAAATAAATCAGATCCTGTGCAATTTGACATATTCCCCGAAAAAGTAAGCAGAATATTTTTTGAATCAATTAAAACGGCGCCTAAAGCGTTTACAGAGGGATTGTCTAAACCGGCGTAACCTGCCGAAGCGTAAGTATCGGCTGCAAAACTTTGACATTCTGTTAAAGGTAAATTTGATTGAGCGCAATCGATTATAGATATAGACGAATACCAAGCCGATTTTAAGCCACCGTCAAGTATGCCGCTTGAATTAAAATATGCCCGATTCATAGAATATGTCTTTTGAAGAGATTCGTCGTAATAACCCGCAAAAGGAATTGTGGCGTCTCCGGCTTCGTCAATTAAGTTCATAGCTTTATCGAATAATCTTATTTTAAAGTCTCCGCGGTTTAATCTGAAATTTTCAGAACCGCTTAACTTGACATTAGAAAATGTATTTAAATTTACATAATCGGTCACGGCAAAAGCCGAAGAACCTGAAGAATATAATATCTTAAATTCGCCTGGCCCAATTACCGTATCAGAAGAGTAATAACCGTTAAAGACATCGGGTATCGTAAATGTATCTCTTTTGACTTCGCCTACTTCAACGCTCCAATGAGCAAGATCAATAAAATCGGCAGATTTATTATATAACTCGATAAAATCGTCGTCTTTATCGTACATGGCGCCCGACGATCCCGCCCATCCTATTTCGCTTATCACAATATCATTAAAGGCCGCCGTTCTGCCGCTTATATTGGTAAGTAAAAACTCGGGAGTTCTCGACGAGTTATAAATTGTCTGCCATTGTTCGTATAATGTTTCTGAAATTTCTTTGCCAAAGAGTACCAGCAGGTTTTCGTCGTTTTTTTCAATAGCGTTATCTGACCAGTTAAAAGAACCCGTAGCGCTGACCGCCGTATCATATCCCGCGTCTACAATAATGGTTTTACAGTGTACCTTGCCCCCCATCTCATCGGGAAACATTCCCCCACCAATATACACATGGGGGCCGTATATATCTTTACTTAAATCGTTATTAAACCCGGCAGAATAAAGACGTGGAGCTTCTTCTGAAACTCTTGCGGTAAAGTTAAAGTCGTGAATGCCGTATACAAAAACATTTCTTTGTTTTGCCGCCCGAATCAGAGCAGAAGAAAGCGCGTCATTTGTAAAAGAAAATCCCATGTAATGTATGGTATGCCGGGCGTTATTAACTATTTCAACCAGTCTTTTTAAGGCGGCCTTTCCCTGATAGGGAGAAAAATAAATTTCAATTTGGCTCTCGCTGCTTATAAAATCGTTTTCGGCAGATTGGGATTTTTTATAAGAACCGAAAAAACCTTTTTGCATTTGTAAAAATTCTTGAAGATAGTATTCGGCTATTTTTCTTTCTTTAAGAATAACAAAGTTATTATTGTTTCTCAAAAATCCGTTATCTGTAAAATTTCCCGTGCCCGTAAAGACAATAGATTCGTCAATAATTACAAACTTATTATGTTGAATACCCGAAGAATCTCTAAATGTCATCGGTATATTCTTTGAGTATAAACGTTGGTAACCTTCAGATGAAAACTCGCTCATCTCGGCGACTATCTTGACGTCAATTTTTCTTTCGAAGGCGCCTAAAATCGCGTTAATAAGATTCTCTCTGGAAAGCTGATAAACGGCAATGTATACCGATTTTTCGGCCTTGTCTATCAGATAGGTAAGCTCTTCGTCAATTTTTTTATTTACGACTGTCGATAAGTTTCTGCCCGGATCGTTAAATAAAATTTTTACTTTATCGGCTCTTAAGTCGCCGTCGGGCTCTCCAAACGGAGATTTCGAGCATGTCATTATCAATGCAAAAAGAATAAAAATCTTAAAAATTTTCTTAATCATTCTTATAAAAAGAAATAATGTTGTTACAAATATATTGAAAATAACGACCTGTCAAGACGTTAAAATTTGTCTATTCTTAAAAAAAAGCCGAGGCAGACGCCCCGGCTAAAAACTCGGCTCATATCTATTGAGAGTAAATTATTCGTATAAATACTAATTTTTACATTTGGAACATATCATACCTAAATTAATTTTCAATAACATAGGTTAAGAATGACTGTTTTTTTTTATTTTTATGAAGTATGCCGCCAATGGTTATTGACGGCATTTAAGAAAGTTGATTATCGTCGACGAAAATCTTCGCGGCCGTTTCTTTTTTTCTCTTCTCTAGGCTTCGCTTCATTGACTCTTATATTGCGTCCGTTGAATTCTTTATCGTTTAGCTCTGAGATGGCCTTCATTGCCTCGTCTTTATTTTCCATTTCTACAAACCCAAAACCCTTGGCTCTTCCCGAATATTTATCATAAATAATGTTGACCGATACAACATTACCATGCTGGGCAAATAAGCTGTTTAACTCTTCTTCTGTTGTGGCATAGTTCAAATTGCCTACATATATATTCATTTTATCTCCTGTGATTAATAATTTAGCGATAAAAACCGGTTTTTGAGAAATGTAAAGAAATCAACAAAAAAGAATCTATTCGGCTAATTATTATCATATAATCATTTTTATAAACCAAAAAATAAATTTAGATAATATGTACAGCAAATAAAATTTCTCAAATTTTTGATTTACTGCCTATAGGTTATATCTTAAAGTACATAGTTTACGTCTTATAATTGACAACTTTTATTTTGGCTGAATACTATGATAGAAAAAGAAACCTATACGCAAAATCATATTCTTTTATTAAACGATGCAGCGGGTTTTGAGACGCTTATTCACGAATTAAATAAAGAAAAATATAAATTAACTCAAATAAAGAATATAGACGACGCTCTGCCTCTTTCTTCTCAGGGTAATTTTGACTTGATCTTAATTTTACTTTCAAACGAAAATGAAAAGAATAATTACTTTGTAGGAGAATTAAAAAAACAATATTCTACAAACCAACTTCCTGTTTTAATGATTTTAAAAGAAAAAAATAAAAAAATAATAATCGATGCTTATAAAGCCGGCGTATGCGGACATATCGTCGAACCCATAGATTTTGACATTTTTCATCTTTATCTAAAGGCGATTCTCAGGCGAAAGACAGCAGACGACAACTTAAAAAAAGAAAATAAATATCTTGAAAGCGAAAAAGAAAAATTAGAATATCAAAAAACTCAGGCGCAAAAGCTAGAAGCGATTGGCCAATTGGCGGCCGGTATCGCGCATGAAATTAACACGCCAATTCAATATATCGGAGATAATATTAATTTTCTTGAAAATAGTTTTTATGATTTGCAGAAACTGCATAAAAAGATACAAGATTTATTGCATGATCTATTAAATAAAAAAGCAAAATTTAAGACCGTAAAAGATATTAACATTTTAATGAAAGAAATCGATTTTGAATTTATTGAAGAAGAAATTCCTAAAGCGATTAAACAATCTATAGAAGGCGTATCTCAGGTGGCAAAAATTGTAAGATCAATGAAAGAATTTTCTCATCCCGGCTCAAAAGAAAAAAAATACCAGAATATTAACAAGGCCCTGGAAAATACTTTGAATGTTTCAAGAAACGAATGGAAATATGTCGCCGATATAGAAAAAATCTTTGACGATAGTATCAGCGAAATATTATGTTTACCCGGCGAGCTGAATCAGGCTTTTTTGAATTTGATTTTAAACGCGGCGCAGGCTATTCAAGAGGAATTGACGAAAACCGGCTCGAAAGAAAAAGGCAAAATAATAATTTCAACCGAAAAACAAAATAAAGACATTGTCATAAAGATATCTGATACGGGATGCGGTATTTTAGAAGAAAATAGAAATAAAATATTTAACCCTTTTTTCACGACGAAAGAAGAAGGCAAGGGCACGGGACAAGGGCTGGCGATAGTTCACAATGTGATTACCGAAAAACACGACGGGTCTATTGACTTTGAGTCTGAATTAAACAAAGGAACGACATTTATAATCAGGCTTCCCTGCGAATCTTCGGTCGAAAATATTTCAACATGAAAAAAAGCATTTTGTTTGTCGACGACGAGCAGGCCGTAATAGACGGGCTTAAACGATCTTTAAGATCAATGCGCGCTTCATGGAACATGTATTTTACCACAAAACCCAGAGAGGCCATTGATTTGGTCGCTCAAAACCATGTGGATCTTATTGTTACTGATATCAGAATGCCTGAAATGGACGGATCAGAACTTCTTATTAAAATAAGAACTATCTCTCCCGAAACTATTCGCATTGTACTATCGGGTCAAATGGGCAAAGAAACCGGACTAAGAATTTCAAAAATTGCCAATTTATGTCTTTGGAAACCATGCGATCCCGAAGAATTAAAAATTGCGATTATGAACGCTTATTCTATCAGAGAAAGACTGCGCGATAAATATCTTCAAAAACTGGTCTCAGGTTTGATTACTCTACCTAGCCTGCCTGTTTTATACGAAGAATTGGTACAAGAATTTACTTCAAAAGAAGCGTCTGTCAAAAGGGCGGGAGAAATTATTTCAAAAGATATCAGCATGACCTCAAAAATATTACAACTGGTAAATTCGGCTTTTTTTGGCATTTCAAGAACCATTACAGACCCGAAAGAAGCGGTAATTTTACTGGGCAAAGAAATTATAATGAGTCTTGTTTTATCGACTGGCATATTCTCTTCGTATAAGAATGAAAAGATTCCTGAATTCTCAATCGAGAGGCTTTGGAATCACAGCTTTAATGTCGCTCTTTATGCCAAAGAAATAGCGAAAATAGAAAATCAAAAAAGCGAAATTGTCGAAGGTTGTTTTTTAGCAGGCCTTCTTCACGATTTAGGAAAGTTAATTTTAGCGTTAAACTTTCCCGAAAAATACGGTTTATCGATTGAATCGGCTCGAAAAGAAAATATCTCAAGCCATGAAATGGAATCAAAAATATTCAGCGCTTCTCACGCCGAGGTAGGCGCCGTTCTCGCAGGTATGTGGAGCTTTCAAGATCCCATTGTAGAAGCCATTACATACCATCACGTGCCGTCGCTTTTTTCAGGGAAGAACTTTAGACCGTTATCTGCGGTTCATGCCGCAAATTATTTTGATCATATATTTGATAAAAATGACACTGAAACTCTACAGCTAGACGAAAAATATATTGTCAGATGCGGTTTTTCTGAAAAAATAAATTTATGGAAAGAAAAATGCTGGTCAATTTATAATAATAATATAAAAGAGAATAAAAATGGATAGAATTCTCTTAGTCGACGACGAAGCCTCGGTTTTAGACGGGTTTAAGAGAAATCTGCACAAATATTACGAAATATCAACGGCGCTAAGCTCGGTTGACGCTCTTAAAACAATTAGAACGGCAACAACTCCCTATAAAGTAATAGTCTCTGATTTAAAAATGCCCGTTATTGACGGTAATGAATTCTTAAATAAATCAAAAGAACTGTATCCTGATATTATTAGAATCATGCTGACAGGTAAGGCGCATCTTGAAGACGCCGTAGAGGCGGTAAACAAAGGCAATATCTTTCGTTTTTTAACAAAGCCTTGTCCTATTGAAGATTTAAAAGCGGCAATAGACGCCGGTATTCGCCAATATAATCTTGTAAAGGCCGAGAAAACCTTGCTCGAAAAGACAGTTAAAGGCAGCGTGAAGCTGCTTACAGATATGCTTTCTCTTGCCAGCCCGGTGGCGTTCAGCAAGGCCTCGCGCATAGCAAGAATCGTAAAAAAAATCTTAGAGCAATTGAATATGCAAATGTGGGAAGTTGAAATTGCGGCCATGCTTTCTCAGATAGGCTGCATAACCATACCTGAAAAGACATTAGAAAAAATATATAAAAACTCGGGCCTATCAAATGAAGAAAATGAAATGTATAAAAGACAATCTAATATAGGGTATGATTTAATTTCAAATATACCCAGGCTTGAAATACCGGCTGAAATAATTAAAAAACAAATTAATAATATCAAAGAAATAAATCGACAAGAAGATAAAAAAATTATTTTGGGCGTCGGTATTATTAACGCGGCAATTGAGTATGACGGCGCGCTTCAAAAAGAGAAAAAACCCCCGTTGGCGATCGCTTCATTAATGAAACGTCAACAAAAAGAAAATATATTCAAACCTGAAATTCTAGACGCTTTAAAATCGGCTCTAGAAAATGAAAGTTCTTTTGAAATTATAGATGTCTATATGCAAGATTTAAAAAACGGAATGATCTTTTCTGACGACGTAATTTCTGAAACGGGAACATTACTATTCGCCAAAGGTCAGGAAGTTAACGAATCGGTTAAAATGCGAATGGAAAACATTTCAAAAAACACCGCTATTCAACAACCCATACCGGTCATCGTAATGTAAATTTATAATTTATTTTATTTATCAAAGAAATAAAAAAGATCAAATCGAATCTATGACTCTTTTCAATTTTTCCTGAACCTCTAAGGCAACCGGTTTAAGACTCTCGTTTTCAACCGCCGCCATAGAAGCGACAGGATCAACTGCCGATACTGTTATTTTTCCCGAAGAGTTTTCTTGCACTACGACATTGCATGGCAGCATTAAGCCTATATGCTCTTCTGCGAGAAGAGCTTTATGCGCATATGGCGGATTGCATGCTCCTAAGATCAGATAAGGTCTGAAATCGGCGTCAAGTTTCTTCTTTAAGGTCGCTTTTACGTCAATTTCAGTAAGAACTCCGAAACCTTCTTTTTGCAGCTCTTCGCGGGTTTTGTTGACTGCCTCTTCAAATGGCAGACTGGATTCAGTTTTAAAATAATATGACATTATGCTCTCCTTTCGTTACATTAGAATATAATAATTTCTTAATATAGCGTCAATTATTTTTTAGTTATGATTAATAAGAAATGGTCGCGGTGGTATTCGCCTCAAAAGAATTCAAAGTTAAAGTATAAGCGTTATAAAGCATAATACCGTTTAATTTCGGAGACGCCTGTACGTCAAACGAAGATACCCTGTCTAAATCTTCGTTAAAGACCGTTACCGCGTTGTCGTAATTTCTCTGCCGGCCCGTTGTCAAGACCCTGTTTTGATTAGACGAATTTGTAAAAAACGATATGCCCGAGGCTTCATAAAGGTACACGCCGCTCATAAAATCAAATGAGCTATCGCGTCTTTCAAGAAAAAAGACGGGAGTTTCTAGCGCATTTATCAGAGAGAGCTCTTGTAGCAAATATATTCCCGAAGGTATTGCTTTAAAATGAGGAACATTTATTACAGTTCTTCCTGTTTCGGGATGCGTCATCAAAACAGAATCGACGAGATTAAAATCTGCAGCTGTTTCGTCAAAATAACAGATGTAATAATTTCCTGAAACGTCTTTTGTTAAAGCTATTAATTGAGTTTCATATTCAATTTGTAAAACCGTTTGGCATTGGGTATATGTTGAAGAAAGAGGATTAAAATTTGAGATCAGAGATCCGTCGGTAAAAGAACGCTTGTTTATGCCGTTTTGATCGAGAATCCAAATATAATCAGGGGCGCCGTCGATTATAAAATCAACAGGCGTATTTAATCCAGATGTATCGCCTGGAGCGTCAATAGTATGCCAGCCCAAGGCTGTTCCGTCATGGTAGAGAGCCTCTGCAAAAACGCCAGAATCATATTTTACAATTCTATGGTTTGCAGGATTAGCCACAAAAATATTTGAACCATAATAGACGCTTTCATGAAAAGAGCTTGATTCATAAGGCAATACTGAAACTGTTGAATAATAAAAATCTGTAATTCCTGGCCCGTCAATCAAAGGCTCTTCTGGTTGGCAAACAAAGAAACAAAGAATAACTATTACCTGTATAATAAATACTTTCTTTATAATTTGCATAAATTACCTTACAAAAAATGAAAACTGCGGCGATGAACAAATAAGTTCGCCCTCTAAAGAATAACTCCAGCTTGCCCAGTAATAGCGTGTTCCTGAATTTAGCGTTGTTAAGCTCGTTTCGCCGATATCTCCGTTTGTAACGCTAAAAAAATCAGATAAACTTAAAGTATTACCCGCTTCATAGGGCTCTTCGGTATCATGCCATCCTACAAGGGCCACATCGACATTGATAATTTCTCCATTATCAACCAATAATCTCTCATCGGCAATAATTGTAACCTGATAATCTCCGCATGTGGATCTGTTAAAAGTTATCATATTTATATTTTTAACGGTATCATGCCCCGGAGAATTTAAAGTAACTTCAGAACCAACGGCAAATAACGGGTTTTGAATTTTTTCTTCGGCCGTAATCAGAACATCATCGGTTGAGGCGTCTTCGCTTGAAGCGCCGCTTTCTTGCTTTGCGGCGCAATAAAATAATGTCGAGACAATAAAACTTATAAAAACTATTTTTCTCATCTTAATAAATATAAAAATCGGTCTGTTCTGAGCTGTGGGTAAGCTCTCCCGATTCGCTAAATCCCAAAATTACCCAGTAATAATGTCCCGCCGTAAAAACAAACGGCGTGCCTGTTTTTTCGCCAGCTTTGTATTCATAAAAAGCGTCGGGGCCCAGATATCCCATCGTATTGCCACTTGTTTCTACGTAGGTAGAATCTGTTCCGGCGACGACTGCCTCTAAATTTGTTATCGTTACCCCGTCATTTGTTAACTGCGAAGTTGAAATGAAAACATTAAAATATGCGACATTGTCTTTTGCCCAGTTAAATCTGACCCCTGCCGCGTTATAAAACATGCTTTCTTCGGGCGCAGCCGTGTTAATGGGATGCGTGCCCTCCCAAAAAGGAAGAATATCATAATCATAGTAATCTATATATTCAGAATCGTAATTTGTGCTGATAACGCAATTTAGGTTTACAAGCAAGAAAACGGCATAAATATGTATTAACTTATTTTTCATTGCATTTGCCTGACTCTTTATGCCCCTTGTTAATTTACTTTCCCTCTTTTATTAAAATACATAGTCGCTCCGAAATGAAAAACCAGTTGCGAAGTTTCAACTTTCACTTCATCAAATGTTTTTACGCCAAATTGACTAAAACTTCCGTTATATGAATTTATATAGGGCGCTATCATATAGGTAATTCCGAAATTAAACCCAAACCTTTTTCTGGGAAACGGCTCAAAACTCAAATGAAACGCCGGCTGTAACAGACTTGAAACAATATCATAAGGAGGGCTGTCGCTTTGTTGAACTTCTGTATATGTCAAAGTATCATAGATATATCGATAACTCAATGATACCCCTGGCAATACGGCAAGATATCTCGGGCTGAAAAGATATAAATATTGAAACTTCATGCCGATTAAAAAATTGCCGTAACTTCTATCTTCAATATATTCATTATCAAAAACCTCTATATTATTTTCTCTATCTGCAACAAATGCAGCGCCAAAAATTCCGGTAATAAACTGATTATAAAAATATTCAATGCCCAACTGAATACCGCGCGGAAATCTCACTGGCAAATGCGATTTGCTTAGCTTCGTTGAGGCGCCGCCAAAAATAACATTGGCGTTTAATCTAAATTTATAATATTCATAGGGTTTAAAGTTTAGACTAACGCGTTTTTCTACTCTTTCGCCCTCTTTCATATCTATTTCATTTTTATAGGGATGATAAAACGGCATTTCTGTTCTAATGAAATGTTTTCCCGCGGTAAGCGGGTACCCTACAATGGGCGATTCGCCAATATAGTTATCGTCGGCGTAAATTTTAGAGCCTGAGGGCCTTGTATCAATCGTAAAAGAAGCCGACCTTTCGCCTAAAATATCGGCGGCCGCCATGCCCGCTATGGCTTCTAGTTTTTTAAAAAACTCAATACCGTCGCCTGTGATATCGCCTACAAAACCGACTTTGCCCGAATCAACATTAATAACTCTAAAAATAAGCTTTGTGATTTCAGAAGTTATCTGGTACTGGCCCGAAATTAAAAAATCTGATCTTAAAAGTCTGCCAATTTCAATTTCTTTAGACTCATCAAAAAGCCCATACTGGCTTAATTCAATTTCCTGTAAAACGTCTTTCAGATTTCGTCTTTCTTGAAGCTGAATTCTCTTTTCTCGTCTTAATCTTGATTCAATAATAGCGGCAAATTGCTCAGAAAGAAAATTAGTTTCTTTTATTTTTTCTGAAGCGTTTTGAAACTTTAATACGGCGACCTGTACGCCCTGGGCGCTTATATTTTTTGTGAAGAATAAGAAAAATAGCGAAAATACAAATATGATAGTTTTTATGATAATTTGAACGCGCCTTTTAACGAGTTTCATAACCTTTACATAATTATTTTTTTTTAGACCTTGTAAAGTAAATTACATGTTTATGAAAAGTCGACACGGAAGCAATTTATAATTGACAAAATGATTAAATGCATATTTGCATCATTTCAATAAAATTTTTTTCTAAAAGAGGGGGAATGTCTTATGAAAAAACTTTTAATAATATTATCGCTAATGCTGCTTACACTAACCTTCAGTTGCATGACATGGTTTTATGATTGTGAAGACGCGTGTCAGAATGTATGGGATCTGTGCCAAACTGAAAACGGCTTTGATTCTTCTCTTGAATCTTTTTTTGTATCTGAGTGTATAACTGAATGTGAAGACGGAAATGGCGATACACCGCCTGCGACAGACGATGAAATTACCTGCGTTGCTCAGGCTCAAAGCTGTAATGATGTTGGTTATTGTTCAGATTAAACTATAAATTAAACCTCGATCCTAAAAAGATTATCTTTCTAAGATCGAGAATATCCTATATATTTTTATTGACGTAGTATCTTAGCTATATTTTTTATCTGCTTAGTAAAGTTAAAGAAGTATACTTTTAATAAGAAATTCCCCGATAGCTCTGCAAGCAGAGAGCTCGTGGGGCTCGCTCGCATCGGTAGATGAAGCGGCTGTTTGAAAGAAAAAAGAAATTCCCCGATAGCTCAGTCGGTAGAGCAGGTGGCTGTTAACCACCTTGTCGCAAGTTCGAGTCTTGCTCGGGGAGCATCTAAAGCCCGCCCACGTGGCGGGTTTTTTTAGGCCCGCTTGTGTTGAGCTTGCTCTTTACAAGTTCGCAATGAGCTTTGCAATTACCGCATAGCGGGCGCAAACGAAGTCATGAGTCGTGAAACAAGATTTTTTATTGTTTTGTTTTGCTTTTCCAAACAAGCTCGTATAAATCGGTGCGGCGGTCTTTCATATTTCTCACGCTGCCATATTGTTTCAATTCTTTTAAAAGATTAAAGTCTACATCTGCGATTAAAATCATCTCGGTATTTGGCGTTGACTCTGCTTTAACTGTATTCGTGGGAAAGGCAAAGTCTGAAGGCGTAAATACGGCCGACTGGCTGTATTGTATATCCATATTTGAAACCCGCGGAAGATTGCCGACACAGCCCGCGATGGCGACATAGCATTCATTTTCAATAGCGCGCGCCATCGCGCAGTGGCGTATACGGTTATATCCGTTTTGAGTATCTGTAAGAAAGGGAACAAATAAAATTTCCATATCTTGTGAAGCCAAATAACGCGCTAATTCGGGAAATTCTACATCATAACAGATTAAAATGCCAATTTTTCCCGCGTCGGTTTGAAAAACCTTGATATCATCGCCGCCTTTAATACCATAATAACCTACCTCATCTGGGGTAATGTGTATTTTCTTTTGAAAATCAACATTGCCGTTTCGGTGACATAAAAAAGAAATATTGTAAAGTTTTTCATTTTCTATCATGGGAACGCTGCCGGCAATAATATTGACATTGTATGAAATCGCAAATTCTGAAAATTTCTTTTTAACAGCTTCGGTATAAGACGCTAACGCGCGCATAGATTGGCGAGAGCCAAGATGATTAGTTTCGGCCATTAACGGCGCGTTAAAAAATTCGGGGAAGACGGCAAAATCACAATTATAGCTGGCTACGGCGTCTATGAAATACTCAACCTGTTCAATTAAAATGTCAAAAGAAGGAAAAAGTCTCATTTGCCATTGCACCACTCCTATACGCGCCGCTGTTTTATTGGCAATATCTGTTTTAGGCGTATAATATATATTGTTCCATTCTAAAAGAGCGGCATATTCTTTAGAAGCGGTATCGTCAGGCATGTATCCTTTTAAAACCTTTTTCACATGAAAATCATTGGCAAACTGAAAACTTAGCACGGGGTCATAAATCTGTTGTATATGAACTTTTTCAATATATTCTTTTGGCGTCATTTTATCGGCCGCCTTAAAATATCCCGGCATTCTACCGCCAAAAATAATTGCCTTGAGGTTCAAACTTTCGCACAACTCTTTTCTAGCGTCGTAAAGGCGTCTTCCGATTCTTAAACCGCGAAATTCGGGATGAACAAACACATCTATGCCATATAAAGTATCGCCTTCTGAACTATGAGTAGAAAAAGTACTTTGAGCGGTTATTTGGTCGTAGGTGTGAAAATCTGTAAAACGCTCATAGTTTACAATGATAGAAAGCGCGCTCGCGACTACTTTGCCGTTAACTTCTACGCAAAGCTGACCTTCAGGGAATATATCTAAAAGTTTTTTTAGCTGCTCGGGCTCCCAGTGAGCGTTGCTTAACCCCGAATAAGATTCTATGGCCGCTTGTCTAAGTTCAATATAATCGTCAAATTTTAGATTGCGAAGGTTAACTTTCATAAGTCATTTTTGACATTGCAAATATATGAGCAAATTATTTTAAAATACCAGTATTAGAATTGCTTTGTTTTTTTGACATTATTCTATGAATTTCTGAAATTAATTCTTTTCTTTCAACTGGTTTCATTAAATAACCTTCACAATCATGGCTTACTTTATTTTTAACATTGCCAATTGTCGAAGCCGTGATAACTATAATTGGTATTTTCTTTGTTTGTTGATTGTCTCTTAGCATTTTAATCGCTTCATAACCGTCGGTTCCCGGCATTCGCAAATCCATCAATATGATATCGGGCTTAGCTTTAAGGGCGGTTTCGTAGGCAACCATGCCGTCAAAAGCCTCTTCAAATTCAATATTCGGATGTTCAAGAAATTTTCTTATCAATAAGCGGTTCAAAGGGGTATCATCGGTAATTAATACTTTCAGGTTTCCCAAATCAGATAACTGAATTTGATCATCTTCAAACTCGCTTTTATCGGGATAATTTTTATCGGCAACTTTTATATTTTTCAAAATAACATCAAATTTACTTCCCTCTCCTACTTCGCTTGTTAAAAAGACTTCGCCGCCCATCATGATAGCGATTTTTTTTACAATATTAAGACCTAATCCCGTGCCGCTATACGCGGGATCCTGGTTTCTTTTCTTGCTAAAAGCCTCAAAAATGACTTTTTGATCTTCTTCTGGTATACCTATTCCCGTATCTTCTACAGAAATTCTTAAATCGACCTCTTTTTCTCTATTATTAATATCTTCCAGAAAAACCGACAACTTTATATGGCCGATATCGGTAAATTTTATCGCATTGCCTATTAAATTTACAAGTATCTGTCTAAGGCGAATTTTATCAACAATGAGCGTATCTGGAAGCTTTGCGTCTATATCTAAAATAAAATGAATGTTTTTCTTGAGCGACTTCTCAGAATAAACTCTTTGGATCTCTTCAAGCATTTCCCGCAAATTGACGATTTTCTTCTGAATTAAAAGGGCCCCGGCTTCTATTCTCGATAAATCTAAAATATCGTTTATAAGTTCTAGAAGAGAGTTTCCCGCAAGTTGAATAGAATTTAAATATGATTTTTGATTCATATCGGCAATATGCTCAGATAAAACATCGGCAAAACCCATAATAGCATTCAAGGGCGTTCTTATTTCATGGCTTACATTTGCAATAAAACTGCTTCTGGCTTTATTCGCTCTCTCTGCCTCGTTTAATAATTTTTCAACCATTTTTATCAATTCTTTTGTATCTGTAATATCCTGAATGATAGATAAAACCCCAATTATTGCCCCTCTCTTATCAATTAGAGGAGTATTATACCAATCACAAAGAATTTTTTGCCCATCTTTTCTAATATTTTCGTTGGTGCTTCTATCGCCGCCTTTATTTTTCAATAGCTCACGCCATACTTCATTTACATATTCACTGGCCTCTTCAGGAACAATAATTTCTGAAGGATGACGGTTTAACGCCTCTTCTTTGGTATAGCCGAATATAATTTCAGCGGAATGGTTCCATTGTTTTACCTTAAAATCGATATCCCATTCAATTACCCCTAGAGGAGTGCTTTGTAAGTGAAGAGCGTATTTACCCGCGTAATCGTGTTTACGTTTTTGATTTCGATCTCTAAAAATAAACAGCATTGTGACCAAAAGACAGCCGGCAAAAAAGGAAAAAAGAGAAGGCATTAAATTTGCGGTTTCAAAATCTTGATTTTGATTTATACATGCCGCAAAAATTGTAATTAAGAGCAGAATAATGTATGAAAATAACCGTCTGTTAAAATATTTTTTCATTGTAGAGTTACGGTAGAATATTTTTTACGCTCTCTTATAGGTCTTGTCTAATTTTTCAATAAATAATTTCTTGCCTACCATTACAAGCGAAAATTAAATTTATAGCTTTTTAATATTTAGCGCTAACAACTCTCTTAGGTCTTCAATCATTAGAATTTCTTTATTTTTTTCATAGACTTGCGGCGAAAATTTTCCCCAAACAGGATCGGGCCAAGCGGCATCGTTTTCATATCTAACAATATGATGAACATGCAGCTGTTTAACGACATTGCCCAAGGCGGCTATGTTCATCTTGTCTGCCTTAAAATATTCTTTCATCTTTTTAGATATAAAACCAGACTCTTTCGCAAGCTCAAGTTGTTCTGCCCCTGTTAATTCATATATTTCGCGGATGTTATTTCTTTGGGGAACCAGTATCACCCATGGGTATCTCGATTCGTTCATTAAGAGAACTTGCGATAAGGCGAGGTTACCAATAAAGAATGTATCTTCTTTTAAGCGGCTGTGAAGAGAAAATTTTTTCATAACTTAATTTTCTAACTTCTAAGACTTACTATAAAAAACAAACCATCCGCCAAGATTTTTTGAATGAAATTTCCTCTCGGGAGCTATTTTTTCAAGCCAGTTTTGAAACTCTTTGGCGCGTTCTTCGACAATACCCGATAAAATTAGTCTAGGTATCTTATTTATGATTTCTTTCATTTCATTTTCATTTTGCATAAAAACATCGGGCAGAATATTAGAAAGAAAAATATCGGGTTGCGGATGGTTTTTATAATAAGAACTATAAAAAGAAAAATCGCCTTCAAAAAAAAGAGCTTCGTCTTGAATTTTTTGTAAAGCCGTATTATAGCCCAGATTTTCAATAGAAGATTCAACCGAAAGAATATCATTATCTACGCCGATAGCGTTTTGGGCGCCAAAAATCAGGGCAGATATAGAAAGAATTCCTGAACCGCATCCCATATCAAGCGCCCGATCATTTTTCATAACGCCATATTTATCATCAAGCATCATTTCAATCATTAACTTTGTTGTTTCGTGAAGGCCCGTACCAAAAGCAAAGGCGGGTCTTATAATTATAAATTTATCATTTTCGGATTTGCTTTTTATAAATGTTTTAGATTCCCAATCGGGTATCACCCAAAAATGAGGGGCAATTTCAAAGCTCTTGAATGTTTCGCGCATATTTTTCAAAAAGTCTTCATACTTGGTTTCGCGAACCTCCCAGAAACAATCTTCTAATTTCAAAAGAGCCAGTGTCATCACAATATAAGCTTTTACAGGAAAGTTATGACGAAAATAATAATACTGAACCGATGTTTCAAGATCTTCAATCTCTCCTTCTTGATATAATATTTCATGAAAACCGACTGCCCCGCTTTTCAGATTAAATTCTTCAACAATGGCGGCGTTTTTATGCGGAATTTTCAGGCATAGCTCCCAGAAAATTTCGTGTATAAAATGATTTTTTTCTTTTTTCATTCTTGTTATAATATACTTTTTTTTGGCAGGTTATCAGGTATACAAGTTTTTAAAATAGATCTCAAATAAGCTCCTTTTTTATATGAATTTTTCTAATATATATTGTACAAGATGTTGCCGATTTTATATAATACAAAAAAGCTCAATCTTACTCGCCCTTGCAACTTATCTAGGTAAATGAGCCCATAAATAAAAAAAAAGCGGTTTGTTATGAAAGTCGAAATAAAGAATTTATTAGAATCTGAAAGAGAACGCGAGGTTATTACAGACCCTGAGAAAATAAAATATTTACTTGAAAAATATTTATCGAACAAAAGCCTCAGAATTCAAAACACCTTTCCTGCGGTTGAGGTTTTACCGATTGAGACAAAAAATGACACTCTTAAGCTTAGAATTCCTATCAATTTTCAGGAAGCAGAAAAACTAAATTTATATACCGATATCATCAAGCATATTGAAATTGAAACTGAAGTTATTAAAAGAATAACTATTGAAATTGTAAATGTTCGCGTTACAAAAATTCATATAGCAAAAATTAATCGAATAGAAAAAAGAGTAAAAACTATAACCGACGGAAGCGTTTTTATTACAAACTTTAAAATATCAAAAAACAAAATTGAAAAAAATCCGATGGCTTACTCTATTTCTAATAAAGTAATATTTAAAGAATTTGAGAGAGAATTGTCAAAAGAACATCCAAAAGGAGGTATAAAAGAAATAAACGCAGCCGACTTATCTTTTGAAACCAAAATAATTAAAAAATATAAAAAAGGAATTTTGATTCAAGATATAGGAAATAAAAATCATATTCCTGTCAGAGACGATATAATGCGCGTAGAAGATTCGTTAAGAAACGAATTTATTAAAATAATAGAGACCTATAAAAGCCAGTCAATAAAAAGCGTTTTGGTTAGACCTTTTTTTTATGAAACTCAAGAAAAAAATTTATTACCCATGGGTTACATTTTTTTAAAATCTCAGGAGACTGATTACACTTTAGAGAATTACAATGACCTGAATGAACTATGCGAAAATATTATAAATCGCATAAAAGACGCTAATATGGCGACTATAAATATACAACAAAGAGTGGTAAATATAGGCAATGGCGGTTTATTGGCCGAAATTGAAGATGTAGAGCTTCAAAATTACTTAAGAAACAGAAAAGATTTTACTTTTGACGTTGTTTTTCGTCTTCAACAGCCGTTAAGATTTTATGGAAATATCAAACATATTCGTCAAAAAGACGATAACAAGATTTTAGTTGGTATTAAGTTTGCCGGAACTGTGCAAAGCGAAGCAGGCAGCCCGGCAACTGTAAATAAAAGGTTTCAAGAAAATCTAAACCATCTAATCAGACATTCCAATTAACTCATCTCGTCAAGAGCCGCGATAAAACCTTCTACTGTTTTTTTAGCGTCTCCTAGAACCATTTGAGTATTATCTAAAAAGAATAGCGGGTTTTCAATGCCCGCAAAGCCCGGATTTAATGACCTTTTTAGCACGTATACTGTCTTCGCTTTTTCAACGTCAAAAACAGGCATGCCGTAAATATCACAACTAGGATCGGTCTTAGCGCTGGGGTTAACAACGTCATTTGCGCCTATGATAATAACGATATCTGTACGCGAAAATTCGTCGTTAATTTCAAGATCATAAAGTTTATCATATTCAACGCCCGCCTCGGCCAATAGTACGTTCATATGCCCCGGCATTCTTCCCGCGACAGGATGTATTGCGTATTTTACGTCGACGCCTCTTTTCTCAAGCATATCGGCTAATTTTTTAACCACATGCTGGGCCTGCGATACAGCCATTCCATAACCGGGAACGATTATAACCTTTTCGGCAATATCCATCATCATGGCCGCTTCGTCAGGCGATGTTGTTTTTGCAACCTGAAGCTCTCCGCCTGCGGTAGGCGCCGCGGCCGGGCCACTGTCTCCGGTTCCGAAGCCGCCGAATAGAACATTGGCCAATGAGCGGTTCATCGCTTTACACATGATATTTGTAAGAATAATACCTGAAGCGCCTACAAGAGAACCGACAACAATTAAGGCATTATTATGCAACACAAAACCCGTCATAGCTACCGCTATACCAGAATATGAGTTTAATAAAGATACTACAACCGGCATATCGGCGCCGCCAATAGGTATAACAAGAGTAATGCCTAGAATAATTGAGGCCCCCAGTATCGCGTAAACATATTCAGCGCTGCTTATTTGGCCGTGCAGCATAACCGCCGCGGCGGCGCATCCTAATATCAAAATTATATTTATCGGTTTAGATAAAGTAACAATAAGAGGCTTGCCCGGGATAATTCCGTATAATTTACCAAAGGCGACAATACTTCCCGAAAAGGTTAGCGTTCCCACTAATAATGATAATATAAGCGTAACATAAACAATTGTATCGTCGGTGACCGTACCCTGATTCGTATAGTATTCGGCCATGGCGACAAGCGCAGAAGCTATACCGCCAAAACCGTTTAATAAGGCCACCATCTCGGGCATTGACGTCATAGCTACCTTACGGGCAATAAAAGTGCCAATAACGGCCCCTGAAAGAATTGCTATAAGAATCATATCAAAGGATACAATTTCTTTTGTAAATAAAGTAATAACGATTGCTATAAACATTCCTGTCATAGACAACGCGTTACCTTGACGGGCCGTTTTAGGAGAACCCAGTCTTTTTAACCCAATAACAAAAAACAATACCGCGACTAAGTAAATTAAATTAATCAGCCAATCGGCGTGTAATAAACTCAATAATGCATCCATGATTTATGACTCCTGTTTATTTTTCTTCTTGTCTTTCTTAAACATTAATAGCATTCTATCGGTAACGCCGTAGCCGCCAAAAACGTTAAGTGACGCAAAAAATACCGCCGCAAAGCCTAAGACTTTTGACAAATCTTCCCATCCGCCTTCTTTGCCCGCCACAACAAGAGCTCCTAATATTGTGATGCCTGAAATCGCGTTTGAACCCGACATCAATGGAGTGTGAAGCGTTGGGGGAACTTTTGATATTAATTCAAAACCGACAAAGATTGCCAGTACAAAAACATATACCGTCATTATTATGCTGGTTGCTTCCATAATTTTATCTCCTACTTATTTAAAATATCTTTTAGCAGCTGCGAAACCGTCTCGCCGTTTTTTGTTATTAACGGCCTTTGAATGATTTCGTCTTCGCTGTTAAGATCAATTTGATTATCTTTTACAATATGAAAAAGCAGATTTTCAAGATTTTTTGAAAACATCTTGCTCGCGTGTTCGGCCATCATACTGGGTATGTTTTGCGGTCCGATAATTAACACCCCGTTATAATCTACCGTTTCTCCCGGTTTTGAAAGTTCACAATTGCCCCCTTGTTCGGCGGCAAGGTCAACAATAACAGACCCTGGACGCATTTTCTGCACCATATATTCTTTAACAAGAACCGGAGCTTTTTTGCCGAAAACCTGAGCCGTCGAAATGCATATATCTGATTTTGCGATATGCTTTTCAATAAGCTCCATTTCTTTCTTTATAAACTCTGCGCTCATCTCTTTCGCGTATCCCTGATCGTCCTGGGCGTCTTCTTCAAGCGGCATTTCTAAAAATTTACCGCCTAAGCTTTCTACTTCTTCTTTTACCGCCGGACGCGTATCAAAAGCTTCTACAACAGCTCCCAATTTTCGCGCCGTCGCGATGGCCTGAAGACCGGCAACCCCTGCCCCTAGTATAAGAACTTTTGCGGGAGGTATTGTTCCCGCCGCTGTCATCATCATAGGAAATAGTTTTTGCTGGGCGTTAGCGGCAATCATTACCGCCTTATATCCGGCGATTGTGCCTGTTGAGCTTAGTACGTCCATCGACTGAGCCAGCGATGATCGGGGTATAAACTCTAGAGCAAAAGAATTAATCTTCTTTTTCTCAAATTTAGAAACATTATCTTTTTGATTTACGGGGTCTTGAAAACTTATTAAATAAGAACCGTCTTTTAACTGATCTGCCTCTTGAGAATTAACATGTCTTACTTTAAGCAAAATGTCAGATTTTGAAGCCGTATCAGAAAATGAGTTTGCTATAGAGGCCCCCATATCTTGGTATTCTTTGTCTAAGTAATTTGCGGCTTTACCGGCGTCTTTTTCGACAATCACCTCAAAGCCTTTCGCTATCAGCCTTTTTACAGATTCGGGAACAATTGCAACCCTTTTTTCATTGGCAATAGATTCTTTAACTACTCCTATTTTCATATTTGCCATCCTTCTGTTATTTTATTGTAGTCATTTAATTTTTGACTGACCATACATGTTTTTTGAGTGAGACTGACAACCAAAAGTCATTATAGATTGGTTTATAAAGACTTCTGGGGCCGTTTACGGTCAACACACCTTGGGCTATCTACTGAAAATTTCATTTTTTTTAAGAATATAACGAAACAAAAATCGATTTAAGATACTCTCGGTTCATTCGGGCAATATTTAAAACCGATATTTCTTTGGGGCAGTCAACTTCACAGGCATAAGTATTAGAACAATTACCGAAACCCAGGCCATCCATAACGTCAATCATGTTTCGGGCGCGGTATTTTCTCTCGGGATATCCCTGCGGCAAAAGAGCTAGTTGTGAAACTTTTGCGGCCGTAAAAAGCGAAGCGGAAGCGTTTTTACAGGTAGCGACACAGGCCCCGCAGCCGATGCACACAGCCGAATTAAAAGCTTCGTCAGCAATAAGCTTTGGTATGATAACAGAATTTGCGTCGGGAACGCCCCCCGTATTGACCGAGACATAGCCGCCGCCTTGCATAATTTTATCTAGAGCGGTTCTGTCTACGGTTAAATCTTTTATGACAGGGAAAGCCTTGGCGCGCCATGGTTCAATAGTTATAACGTCATTATCATTGAACATGCGCATATGAAGCTGGCACGTTGTAACCCCGCGCATAGGGCCGTGGGCCCTTCCGTTAATAAAAAGACCACATGCGCCGCAAATTCCCTCGCGGCAGTCATGGCTGAAAGATATGGGCTCTTGATCATTTTTCAAAAGGCGTTCGTTTAACATATCTAGCATTTCTAAAAAAGAAATATGCTCGTCAATATTATCAACCTCATAGGTCTCAAAACGCCCCTTACTGCTTACGTTTTTTTGCCGCCAAATATTTAATGTTACTTTCATTTATATAAAATACCTTTTTTGTGCGCCTTAAGAATATTATTTATAAGATCTCTGCGTTAATTCTACAAATTCAAATTTCAACTCTTCTTTATGCATTTTAGGCTCGTTTTCTTCTCCCTCATAACTGAATGCCGAAACGTAGGTAAAATCGTTATCGTTTCTTTTTGCCTCGCCTTCTTCGGTTTGACTTTCAAGACGAAAATGACATCCGCATGACTCGGGACGCTCTAACGCGTCAATAGCCATTATCTCTGCCAATTCAATAAAATCAATTACCCTTCCGGCTTTCTCAAGAGTTTCGTTTATGTTGTCTTTTTCACCGATTACTTTAATATCTTTCCAAAACGATTCTTTTAACCGGCGGATCTCTTCAACAGCTTCTTTTAAACCGGCTTCATTTCGCGACATACCTACCTTTTCCCACATAATTTTACCGAGTTCGCGGTGTATCTCATCGGGAGTTCTCTGCCCTTTGGCAGAAATCAATTTTTCTATTTTATCTTTGACATTTTTTTCGGCCTCGGCAAAGGCAGGGTTATTAATATCAACCTTATTGAAGCCTAATCCCGCTAAGTAATCGCCTATTGTATAAGGTATTACAAAATATCCGTCGGCAAGACCCTGCATTAAAGCGCTTGCCCCAAGACGATTGGCGCCGTGGTCAGAAAAATTAGCCTCGCCAAGAGCGTATAACCCCGGAACCGTTGTCATCAAATTATAGTCTACCCAGAGACCTCCCATTGTATAATGTACGGCAGGATATATTTTCATAGGGGTCTTGTATGGATCTTCGCCCGATATTTTTTCATACATTTGAAAAAGATTGCCGTACCTGCCTTCTATGGCAACTGTTCCCAGGCGGCTGATGGCGTCTGAAAAATCAAGATAAACCCCGAGGCCGGTCGCGGCAATTCCGCGGCCCTCATCGCAAACTTCTTTAACGGCTCTTGAGGCGATATCTCTTGGCACGAGGTTGCCGAAAGCTGGATATTTTCTTTCAAGAAAATAATCTCTATCGTCTTCGGGTATGTCTTTTGGTTTTAGTTCTTCTTTGCGCAATTTTTCGGCATTTTCTTTTGATTTAGGAGCCCATACGCGCCCGTCGTTTCTAAGCGATTCGCTCATTAAAGTGAGTTTGCTTTGCGCTTCTCCTGCCTGTGGTATACAAGTCGGATGTATTTGCGTAAAACATGGGTTCGCGAAATATGCTCCCTTTTTATAGGCTCGCCACGCGGCTGTCGCATTTGAACCCATGGCGTTTGTCGACAAATAAAAAACATTGGAATATCCGCCAGAAGCGATAATGACAGCGTGAGCAGCGTGAGATTTAATTTCTCCGGTTAATAAATTTCTGGTAACAACTCCCTTTGCGTGACCGTCAATTAAAACATATTCAAGTATTTCATGATATGGATTATAGCTTATTTTTCCCAGTTCAATTTGACGGCACAGGGCGCCGTAAGTGCCTAGCAAGAGCTGCTGACCTGTCTGTCCCTTGGCATAAAAAGTTCTTGAGACCTGAGCGCCCCCAAATGAACGGTTATCTAAAAGCCCGCCGTATTCTCTTGTAAAAGGAACGCCTTGCGCCACGCATTGATCGATAATGTTTGAACTTAGCTGAGCCAGTCTGTATACATTGGCCTCGCGAGCGCGATAGTCTCCTCCTTTAATAGTATCATAAAACAAACGATAAACGCTGTCGCCGTCATTTTGATAATTTTTGGCTGCATTGATACCGCCTTGGGCGGCGATACTGTGCGCCCTTCTGGCGCTGTCTTGAAAACAAAATACCTTAACATTATAACCCAGTTCGGCCAGCGAGTCGGCCGCTGAAGCTCCGGCAAGGCCCGTGCCTATCACAATAATATCAAATTTTCTTTTATTTGCCGGATTCACCAGCTTTAAGTTAAATTTATGGTTGTCCCATTTTTCGCCGAGGCTTCCTTTTGGTATTTTTGCGTCTAACTTCATATTCTGCGAGCCTCTTAATTGATATACATAAAAATAGATATAGCGGTAAACCCGGCTGGTACAAGATAAGAATATATATTTGCCGCCCTTTTTAATATTGGCGTATATTTTTTGCTATTTAAGCCGAAAGTTTGAAAGGCGCTTTCAAAACCATGATTCAAATGAAAAGATAATAAGATAAATGCCAATATATAAATACCGATATAAATAGGATCTTTAAATGTTTCTCTCACAAGATCAAACATCGTTATATCGGCGTTAAAAATTCTTCGAATAGCCACAAACTGATATATATGCAAAAGTAAAAATGAAAAGATTGTCAAACCTGTAAAGAGCATGGTTCTTGACTGAAATTTTGAATTAGCCGATTGAGAGTAAACTTTATAACGTACAGAGCGAACCTGTCTGTTTTTTATTTTAAGTACAATGGCGTCTATAATATGAAATATAAAACCAAATAAAAGAACAAATTCCATAATGCGTATCATAGGATTATGGGTCATACCCTCTACAAATGCGTTGAAGGTTTCTCCCGAGGGATCAATAATGAGCATTGAATTACCGATAAGATGAATTAGCAAGAATACTAACAGAAAAAGACCTGTCATGGCCATAATAAATTTTTTGCCGACAGATCTGCCAATTGATTTTTTTAGCGATTCTTTACTGGAGCTTGCCATCTTATGTTGATTTTATTGAGAGAATATAAACAATCTTTTACTTTATGTCAAGAAAAAGCTTTACTTTTAGATATTAAAAAAATAGAAAAAAAAGGGGCCAAAAGCCCCTTTTTGCGTTTATTTAACCGCGTCTTTTAACGACTTGCCAACCTTAAATTTTACGCCATTACTTGCGGGAATTTGTATAGTCTCGCCGGTTTTAGGATTTCTGCCTGCTCTTGCAGCTCTTTTGGTAACAGAAAAGGTGCCAAAACCAACCAGAGAAATACTACCGCCTTTTGATAAAGTTTTTGTAATGCCAGATATTACGGCGTCTACCGCTTTTTTACCCGCTTCTTTGGTGATTCCGGCGTTTTCAGCCACATGGCCCACTAATTCATCTTTTGTCATGTCTTCCTCCAAAAAATAATTATACCGTTTTAGCCAAAACGGTATTTATTGATATCAGCTCTGAAATTTATATTTCGCAATATCTAGCATAAATATTGCGTTATGAGACATAATAAAAATAATTAGATAAAAATGCAAGAAATTTTTATAAAAAATTCTATTTATCGAAAAGAAGATATCTCCGAAATTATAAATAAATATCATGCCAAAGAATCTAAGGCCCCAAAAAGCTCCGGAAAATATTAAAGAAATATTATCGTCAGTTTTTTTTAAAGAAGCGCCCGTGGGTTTTGTAATTATTCAGCTTGAAAACATGAAAATTATTGATTACAATGAAATTTTCGCCTTGCAATACGCGAAAAAGTCATCAACACTTTTCGGAAAAAAATGCAGCGCCGTCATTGGTTGTTTTCATGAAGAGTCGTGCCAGAAAAAAATAAAAGACGCCAAATCAGGTTCTGTCGTTTCTGTTGAAACAATAAAATTAAGCAGCGAAGAGAAGTGGGTGAATATAAAAAAAGTGCTTCTCGACAATTTTGGCATGGCGGGGCATATGATTTGTTTTTTTAATGACGTGAAAGATTTTTCAAAGGTAGACGCCGTATCGTCAAAGGCATGGTATATTCTGGAACAAAGTCCCGTTTCGATTGTATTAACGAATAAAAATTCAGAAATTCAATATGTAAATAAGAAATTTTGTTCTTCAACGGGCTATACAAAAGACGAGGTTATGGGTAAAAACCCGCGAATTTTAAAATCAGGAAAATTTAATTCAGAAGACTATAAAGATATGTGGTATAAAATAGTTCATGAGGGAAAATGGAGCGGCGAATTTCATAATAAACGAAAAAACGGCGAATTGTTTTGGGAATGGGCCTCTATTTCTTCTATAAAAGACGAAAATGATAATATCACAGATTATGTGGCGATTAAAGAAGATATCACCGAAAAGAAAAAAACAGAAGAAGCGCTGCTGAAAGCCAAAGAAGACGCAGAAAGGGCAAATAAAGCAAAATCAGATTTTCTGGCGGTAATGAGCCATGAAATCAGAACCCCAATGAACGGAGTTTTAGGCGCGGCAGATTTATTGAGCAAAACGAAATTAGACGATGCGCAAAAAAAATATGTTGAAACGATACGCTTTACAGGAGAGGGCCTCTTAACAATCATAAACGATATTTTAGATTTTTCAAAAATAGAATCTGGTAATTTGACTTTAGATTTCAAACCCATAAACGCCAGACTTTTTATTGAAGATACTGTAAATCTATTTCAAAATCTTGCCGAATCAAAAAAATTAAAGCTGCAACTTGAAATTGAAAAGTCTGTGCCCCAGGGGCTTGTACTAGACTCTGCAAGGTTTCGCCAGATTTTATTAAACCTGATAAACAACGCCATTAAATTTACCGGCAAAGGATTTGTTAAAATCACGGCGACGGCTAAAAAAAAGAATAAAGACACTATTCAATTATTTATCGGCGTACAAGATTCGGGCATTGGAATCGATAAAACAAAGTTAGAAAAGCTTTTCAAGCCCTTTATTCAGGAAGACAGCACAACAGCCGTAAAATTTGGAGGTACCGGCTTAGGTTTAGCGATTAGCAAGAGACTTGTAGAATTAATGGGCGGAGAAATTGGCGTAACTTCAGAAAAAGAAAAAGGTTCAGAGTTCAAATTCAATATTCAAACTAAGATTGCAGATATTCGTCAAATCAACGATTCAAAAGAATTAATTAAAAAAACTTCCGAAAATATCGCTCAAAAATATCCTTTGCGAATACTGGTGGCCGAAGACAATCAAATCAATCAAATGTTAATATTAAAAATGCTCTCTCATTTCGGCTATAAAGCAGATCTGGCTGAGACGGGAGCAGAAGCCGTGAAGAAAACTATCTCAACGGGTTACGATTTGATTTTCATGGATATTCAAATGCCCCAAATGAGCGGTATTGAAGCCGCAAAAAAAATCAGGTTACATTATAAAAGAAAAGAAAAGCCTATAATAGTCGCGCTAACCGCTTTTGCGGCAACCGATCATAAAGATTTATCATACCAAGCGGGAATGTCTGATTTCTTATCAAAGCCTTTATTATTAGATAAGCTATACGCATGCATTGAAAAATGGGGCAGCGCTTTGTATTCGGGCAAAGTTTAATTTTTTTCAATTGGCATAAAAAAATTAAGTTGACAAGCGTTTTAATTCGTTATATAAGTATAACAAGCTAAAGGCTTAAAGCTCTTTGACGGGGACGAACTGGTCTCGACTACCATTTCGCGCTAAAGAAAAGCATGCGAAGTACCCTCTTCTAAAAAGGGAAATCGGTAATAACTGCCGACAACACTGAATTTGCATTGGCAGCGTAAGCTCCTTGCGCTTTATAATTTGTTTGCTTTCGATAAATTATAAAGCTTAACCTTTGAAAGCTAGGCAAAACGACTCAGGTAAACTTTGCTGAAAACTTATCCTGATAAGAAGTTTAGGCTTTGTCTGTAGAGAACGAACTTCTGAAACTCAAAATATAGACTAAGCATGTAGAAAGCTTTGGTTAGAGTGGCAGGACGCGGGTTCGACTCCCGCCGTCTCCAAATTTATAAATGCGCGACTTTATTCTTAAATAAAGAAAAAGCGTTGAAAATATTGAGTTTTTCTTTATTGATTTCTTCTTTTGAAGCGTTTTTCTGCTGCAAATATATAATTTTGCCGGGTCCCGAAGACAATACCGCAGGAAGCGAAAATAATTCTATCACAGAACCCAGTTTTAGATTTAAATCTTTTGATCCATGAAATAAAAGTTTTACCGCGTCGCCTACAACCAAGACGCCTTTTATATCGTATTTTTTAATATCTTCGTAAACATGAGAAACGCAGTTTTTTATAATAGAGCTATCGTTTAATTCTTTTTGGTCAAAATGGCACCGTAATAACTCTCTGACCAAAAAATCTTCGGAAGATTTTTCTAAAACAGTTTCAATTATTTTACAAAACAGATTATTTGTATCTTCGTCTGCATAGTAGGTTCCTTTTTTTGACTTGAGTTTATTATGCACCAAAATTAAAAAAGGGAGGCGCGGTTTTTTATCTTCAAACTGATCTTCTTTATAAGAAATTCTTTTATGACATTTAACGCATAGGTTTTTATCATAAATTTTTTCGACAATTTTTTCTGAAATTAACGGTTGAAACGATAAATTATAAGAAAAAGGCGAAGCTTCGCCCGTTTTTTGCCAGATTAACTCTTTATTTTGACGTTTTAATATTAACTGCAGGTCTTCTATAATTTCTATCAATGCAGGATAATCGTCTACTTGCATGAAAAATTATCAGCGATATGAACTTTGCATTCTTTTCTTTTTTTCTCTTGCTATTTTATCATATTTCTCTTGCGCCTCTAAAGTTCTTTTGGCCTCAGGAAGAGCTTTTAATCGCGTTTTTGCGATAGCTTCGCCGGTATCAACGCAAAAGCCATAAGTTTTATTTTGAATTCTCTCAAGGGCCTCGTCAATTTCTTTCAAGATATCTCTTTCTTGCTCGGTTAAGCTTAAGTTTAATTCTTTTTCAAGCAATTCGGTAGCCATATCGACTAAATCGCCTGGTTCGTCTACCTCATGATGGGCAATCTCATCGTGCTCCTGAATTTCTTTTAAGATTCTTGCTTTTTTTTCTAACAGAACTTCTTTGAATTCTTTTAGTTCTTTTTCATTAAAAGGTGTCTTTTTCATAAGGCAGTAATTTATTTCTAATCAGATACATTGTCAATTTTTTTTGATCAGTTAGACGTTTTTTTTAAAGTAATTACCTTTCTCTTACAACTTTCAAAGATGTATATTTGACAATATGAAAACTTTAATATAATGTGTTCTTAAATGACAGATAACTCTTTGGAACTTGACAATCTAAGCATAGCAAAGCTTATTGAAAAATATAACACTCCCGTACCCCGATATACTTCGTATCCTACGGCGTTAGAATGGTCGACAGACTTTGACGAAACTCAATTTTTCGCCGCCCTAAAAAATCTAAAAGACGATAAACCCATGAGCGTTTATATTCATGTACCTTTTTGCGAGAACAGATGTCTTTTTTGCGGATGTAACGTTTTGGTAAGCAAAAAAAGAGAAATTGCCAATGTTTATTTAGATTATCTGTTAGATGAAATAAGGCAAAAAGTAGAACACTTATCATTTAAACCCAGAATAAGCCAGCTTCATTTTGGCGGAGGAACTCCCAACTATCTTACAATCGATCAGTGGGAAAGACTTGTTTCGGTTATTAAAGAATTATTCATTCTTGAAGACGATATCGAGTGGAGCATTGAATTAGATCCTATGATGCTAAGCGAATCGTATCTTGATAAATTAAAAGAAACAGGCGTAAACAGAGTAAGCTTTGGAATTCAAGACGTTAATGAAAAAACTCAGCAGGCTGTTAACAGGCCTCAAAAGCTTGATCATATTAATTCTCTTGTCGATTATTGCCGAAAATTGAATTTTGATTCGGTAAATATTGACCTGATATACGGCCTTCCCTACCAGACTCTTGATTCATATCAAGAAAACATTAAATGGATTACCGAATATAAACCCGACAGAATCGCCCTTTTCAGCTATGCGCATATTCCCTGGATAAAACATCATCAGAAAAGAATGCCTTTAGAGGCCTTAACGACGGCCGAAGAAAAGCTGCGTATATACTTGGGCGTGCAAAAAGCTCTGAAAAAAAACTCGTATAAGCAAATAGGAATGGATCACTTCGCTCTGCCCGACGACCCTATGTCTTTAGCGCAAAAAGATCATAGTCTTCACAGAAATTTCATGGGCTATACCACAAAGGCAGACTTGCCGATGTTGGCCTTTGGAGCAAGCGCCATTTCAGAAGTAAGCGGCATTTTCACTCAAAATCACAATAAACTAAAAGCCTACAAATCGTCTATTTCTGAAAAGCGAGACTATTTTGAAAAAGGGTTAACAAGAAGCGAAGACGATACGCGGCGCTCAGAGGTTATTCAGTCAATCATGAATAATTTTTATTTAAATTTTAAAGAGTATGAAAAAAAATGGAACTTGAATTTTGTCGAGCGCTACAAAAATGAATTATTAAAAATGAAACAATTTGAAGAAGAACAGCTGGTTACTTTCAATGAAACCGAGCTCTATGTTACCGAAAAGGGAAAGTACGTTTTAAGACATATCGCCTCTGCTTTTGACGTATACAGAAAAGCGGGCGAACAAAAAGGATTTTCTAAAGGCATTTAGCCTTATTTCTTTTTATCTGATACCAACGATTTTAAATTTTCAAAAGGACTCGACGTCAGCGTTTCTGCGTAGCCTTCTTTTTCAATATATTGAGAGATTTCCATCTTTTCAAGCGCATTTTCAATGTCTCTTGTAGAAAGAGAGATCTTTCTCTTTTCAGGATCGACGCTTCTTAGTACAACTTTGACTTTATTTCCTTTTTGAAAGGTTTTCTTAATGCTAGTCGCTTCATCTTTGGTCATTGAGCTTAAATGCACAAGACCCTCTAAATTGTCGTCAATTTTTACAAAAATACCAAAATCTGTGATACCGGTGATTTTGCCCTCTAAAACCGTTCCTCTAGAATATTTTCTCTTTAAATCTCTATAAGGGTTTGGCAAAAGATGACGTATGCTGCAGCCTATTTTTCTATCTTCAAGATTAATTTCAACAACCTTATATTCAACTTCATCATTTTTCTTGTATAGATTTTTAGGCTCAGGCGCCGGTTCTTCCCAATTTAAATCTTCTTTTCTTATAAGGCCATCGATATCGTCGGTAACTTGAACAAACGCGCCGAACGTTGTAACCTTTTTTATTTTGCCTTTTAGTACATCGCCAACTTTTATATTATCTCTGACATAATCCCATGGGTTTGTTTGAAGCTGTTTTAACCCAAGAGAAATTCTTTTGCTTTCTAAATTGATGCCTATTATTTTTGCTTCGATGCTATCGTCTAATTTAACAATTTCTCTGGCATGATTTACTTTTTTTGTCCAGCTCATTTCTGATACATGCAAAAGGCCCTCAATGGCTTTTCCTATTTCGACAAAAGCGCCGTAATTAGCGACAAACGACACTCTTCCTTTTACAATGTCTCCGATTGAGAACTGTTCCGTTACGCTTTCCCATGGGTCGCTCGTAAGCTGTTTTAACCCTAAAGACAAACGAAGATTTTCGGGATCAATTTCTAATACCTTAGTTTTTACTTTTGTATCTACTGGAATATTTTCTTTATAATTATCGTTGTGTCTTTCCCAGCTCATATTTGAATGATGCAAAAATCCGTCAATGCCTTCAATTTCAATAAATGCGCCTGTTTTAACATGCTTTTTCACTACGCCTTCAACGGTATCTCCCACATGAATTTTTTTAGTCAGCTCTTGCCATAATTGTCCGTTTTGCTCTTCTTGAAACTGTCTTCTTGAAAGAATTCCCGTTTTTTTTCGGCTGTTTATTTCAATGATTCTAAAAATTACTTCGCTGCCCACAAAATCAGGACGGTCATTTCTGTTCCCCTGCAGTATGCCTACATGCGAATGGGGCAAAAACATAGGAAGTCCCTCAACATTAACAGAGTAACCCTGCTTTAGTTTTTTTTCTACGATGCCAGCTACAGGTACGTTTTTTTCAAACGCTTCGTTTACGACTTCCCATCCTTTTCTTCTCTCAAGTTCGTTTTTTGAAAGAAGAATTAAGCCCGTATCTTTATCAAGAGATTTAACAAGAGCCTCGACTTCGTCGCCTACTTTCGGAGAGTCGTGAAACTCATTCAAAGAAATCTTTCCCTCTGATTTAGTGCCCATTGCCACAATGGCGGCCGTAGGGTTTTTCTCGGGATGAAAACCGACAATTTCACCGGTTATAATCGAACCCTGATGAATATCTGCCATGTTCACTTCGGACTGCTTCAACAGTTCTTCCATTGATAAGTTATCTTCTTGAAACGATATTTCTGCTATTGCCATGCTAAACCTCGAAAGGACCTATGATTTTTCTAAACTTTCTATAAAATTTCTGATTCTTTTTGAAGAGCTTTCTCGAAAGTTTTTTACCACTTCTTTGTATACCCCATCTAAATCTTTAGATGTAGTGTCAACGAAAATGGAGTCTTTAGCCTGCTTAAGGGCGCCATAAGGACGGTTTTCATCGTCTTTATCTCTTATGCTTATCTGGTCTTCAACCGCTTCAAGCGTTATTCCCGGATGTTTTTGTGTAAATTCTTTATACCGTCTTTTCGCTCTCTCTTTTAGCGAAGCAGTTATAAAAAATTTAATATCGGCGTCAGGATATACAACCGTGCCCATATCGCGGCCGTCTGCCACAATCGGATATTTTCTTTCGATTTTTTTAAGAGCCTCATTCACCAAATCTCTTATAAGCCTGTTATCGGCCACAGACTTTATATTCTCAGAAATAACGGGCTCTCTTATAAATTCTTCCATATTTTTTTCGTTTACCATTATAATTTGCATATTATTTTCAAATTTTATTTCAAAATCTATATTTTTTACAAAAGCGCCAAATTCTACAGTATCTATAATACCCGAACTCAAAGACGATATTTTTTTTTGTTTGGCAAATTGCAGCGCATAGTAGGTATAGCTTCGATATAACGCTCCCGAATCAATTTGATAAAGTCTAAAATCTTTCGCGAGCATTTTCGCTATGGTTGACTTTCCCGAACCGGCGGGGCCGTCAATGGCTACAACGGGCATTTCTCTTGAAAAAACTTTGCTCATTTAAACACTACTTTGTCTAATAGTTCAAAAAAATCGGGAAAACTTGTTTTAACCCAGTTTAAATCTTTTATTTCGATAAGCTCGTTTTTATCTTTAGAATAACCGGCGTTTGCCCACGCTTTTTCGCGGGCTATGGCAAAAGACATGATAATTCTGTGATCCATAAAGCTTTCAATAGAGCCTTCTAATATGGCGCCCCGGCTGCCTTCAAGAGAAAGCCCGTCAGAAAATTCTTCAACATTGACCTTTAAATTTCTTAAATTATCGGCCATTGCTTTAATTCGGTCTGATTCTTTCACCCTTAGCTCTTCGGCCCCTCTAAATTCAAACCTTCCCTCGGCAAAAAGACCGGCAATGGTCAAAACAGGAAGCTCGTCTATAATTTTCGGAATTTCTTCTTTGCCGATAGATATTCCTTTTAATAAAGAAGGTTTTACAATTAAATCTCCTCCTGATTCGCCGCATTTTTCGCCTGTGACTACTTTCTCAATTTTAGCTCCCATTTGAATTAAAATATCAATATATCGATCGCGAAAAGGATTAAATAAAACGTTTTTTATGATCAATTCACCTTCTTCGGCTAAAAGTCCCAGTACCACAAAAAACGCCGCCGAAGAGATATCTCCCCAGATATCATATTTCGCCGGGTTAAAATTATAAGGAGGCTTTAATTCAATAACATTTTCTGCTGTCGGCTGCCTTATGCTCTTCAGGTTGGCCCCCGCAAATCTAAGCATTTTTTCGCTGTGATCGCGCGACGGATGGTTTTCTTTTATGCGAGCCTCTACCCCCGACGAGATGGCGGCCAAAAGAAGAGCCGATTTTACCTGCGCCGACCCAAGGGTTTCGTCATAAATGACGGGCCTTAGCTTTTTTCCCGAGACTTTAATGGGAAGAAGATCTTCGGGCTCAAAAGACGCCCCGAAATTTTTTAAAGGGTTTGTAATTCGTTTCATCGGACGTTTTCGAAGACTTTCGTCTCCGTCTATTGTAGCCTCGATATTTTCAAACCCCGAAAAGAGCCCTAAAAGAAGTCTCGCCGCCGTGCCTGAATTTCCCATATCTAAAACAGTATCGGGCGATTTAAAATTATGAAGACCTTCTGAGACAATTTCAAACTCGTCTGAATAGACGTCGCCAATTACAGTAACGCCCGTCTTTTGCATGGCTCTTAGCGTATTTAGGGTATCTTCAGCCTTTAAGAAATTTTTAATTTTTGATTTTCCCTTTGCGAGAGCCGAAAAAATAACCGCTCTGTGAGAAAGAGATTTGTCTCCGCGTAAAACAATTTCGCCCTGTACTTTCATCATTTACTTTTTATCGCTCTTAATTATTTTTTTTCTGATTTCATTTGATTTTTCAAAAATTTCAGCGATGGGCAAGGCGTCTTTTTCCATAGATTGTCGCCATGTACGGGCAAGACTTTCAAGGCTTCTCATATATTGAATAACTTCTTCGCGGTTTGACTGTATAATTCCCTCCCACAATTGAGGGTTGCTGCCCGCCACGCGCGTAATGTCTCTAAAGCTGCCGCCCGAGGGGTTGCTGGGCACGTCGAAAACTTCGGGTATATCTCTTATTAAATGAGAAACAAGGCATGAGGCCAAATGAAGCCCGTGGCTTAAGTAAGCGGCCCATTTATCGTGAACCGCAAACGCAACGGTATAAGGCAGGGCGTTTAGGTTTTTCCAGAAGGCGGTTATTTCAGAAACTGTGTTTTCATAGATATTTTCAGGAAACATGGCAGCCAGCTTTTCAGATGGAGTTACAAAAATTGTGGCGTTTTGAAAAAGATTTTCTCTGCCGTGTTCAGGGCCCCCCAGATCGCTTCCTGCCATAGGGTGCGAACCCACAAAAAGATATTTCTCGCCGGTATTTTCAACCCAATTCATGATATCGGCTTTTGTCGACGCCATATCTGTTATCCAGATATGTTCGGGCACCCCTTTCTTTTTCATCATTTCAAGAATAGAATACATTGAATCGATAGGAGTTCCTATGATTATGCCGTCAGATATTTTCACGGCCTCCCATAACGAATTGTCTGCAGTCTGCCAGCAGTCTTCAAACCCCATTTCTTTTAAAGTGTTTAAATTTTTCTCTGAGCGAACGCACCCAAAAACCTTATGATTGGCTCTTTTTAAATCGATTGCCAACGAGGCCCCTAAAAGACCCATCCCCCAGATGAAATATTTTTTTTGCTCTGACATTTACTATGACCTTATCTGACGATACCCAAAAAATAATACAGGGGGGCAACCATGTTTTGAGGGGCTGTGTAATAAGCCGGTTATTGAGTGTTTTCCGCCTCATCAGCCTTCGGCAAGCTTTGCTTACGATACGAAAAATACCTTATTTTCGGCATTTTTCACTCGATGAACGGCGGAAAATATATCGAAATACGGCTTATTACACAGCGCCGTTGTCATTAGAGGGCAATAGCCCCTCTTTTATAAAACTTTGTTGAAGCCGAGACTCGCATATTATGAAATGGCAAGGTTCTACAGAAAAACTGATATAAATTTCATGACAGATAAAGATAAAAAACTCGCAAAATTTCTAGGCTCTTTCGCCCATACAAAGAATATGCCGGCAGAAAAAAAAGAAATCTGCTTTCTGGGGCGTTCAAACAGCGGCAAAAGCTCTCTGGTTTCGGCGCTGTTTCAGAACCCGTCTATTGTAAAAAAATCTGCAAGGCCGGGCAGCACGCAAGTCGTCAATATTTATGAATACGCAGATATTTATCTTGCAGACCTGCCGGGTTTCGGATACGCGAAAGTTTCAAGAAACATAAGAGAAAAAATGTCAGAAATGATATTTGATTATATCGCCCATAGAGAAAACCTGGCCGCGGCTTTTTTACTTTTAGACTGCAAAAGAGACGTCGGGCAAGAAGAAGAATATATCAGAAATTTGTTTTCAGACAGACGGGTTCCCGTGCAACTGGTCTTAACAAAAACCGACCGCCTAAACCGAAAAGAAAAAGAACAAATGAAAAAAAAGTTTTCTAACTATGAAAAGATGTTTCATAACATTATATTTACATCTGCCAAGAAAAATCAGCAAATTGAATTTATCATAAACTTTATAAATTCTCTTTAAAATTAAATCTTAAAAGAACCGACATTTTTACATATAGCAAAAAAGCCTTAAGAAAATTCTATTCTAAAACATCTGCGAACTGCAATTCTTAAGCTCTTTTTCAAAAGCCTTATATTCAGGCAGAAAGCCCGCAAGCAGCTGGTAAAATTTCTTACTGTGATTTTTCACCAGCGTATGGCAAAGCTCATGGTAGATAATATAGTCGATTAGCTCATCAGGCAGGCGCATCAAGTGAAGGTTTAAATTAATATTATTAGAGGCAGAACACGACCCCCAGCGCGAACGGTGATTTTTAATAAACACCTGCTTATATTTAAATTTATGCTTTTCGGCAATCTGCTTTACTCTTTCGGGAAGATATTCTTTGGCCTCTTTTCGCAAAGCCCGAACAATGCCGGTTCTTACGGCCGACTGTACCTTCGAGTCGTCTACATTCATACACCCGGGATACTTTAAGAATATTTTATCGGCTGTCACTTTCAGACTAATCTTGTCATTTTCCCATGAAGATATTTCAAGAGAATGATTTCGGGTTTTATAATTCGTGTCTTCTTTGAAAATCGTAAATCGTTTTTCATATTGAGAAATTTTCTTCAGATTCTTCTTTAACCAGTCTTTTCTTTCATGAACCACTCTTTCTGCGTGCCTGAAACTTACTCTTAACGGCACAGAGACCCTGACCCCCTGAAAGGGCTTTATCGTAATATTGATATGTCTGGCAATTCTGCTTTTTATAAAAGAGATATCGCCTATATCGGCAAGCGTGATCATGTGTTTTTTCATGAGTTTAATTACAATCTTTATAAATTTATTTTTATAGGTTAAAATATTACTTTTATATATATGCGCAAGCATATTATAAAAAAGGAATATCCCTGACGCCCCTTATCGAACAAAAAAAGCGTTCAGGCGGCTTCAGGGGCGCTTGTCGGTATAGAAAAATAAAAGGTCGAACCTTCTTTGGGTATAGATTCAACCCAGATGCGTCCGTTATGCATTTCTACTATTTTTTTACACTGAGACAGCCCTACGCCCGAACCAGGATACTCTTCTTTTTTATGAAGTCTCTTAAAAGCCATAAAAATCTTATCAAAGTATTTTTGTTCAATACCGATTCCGTTATCTTTTATTGAGAAAATAATTTCATTTTCTTTCTTTTCGGCGTTAATATGAATTATGGGGCTTTCGTCTTTTTTGCAAAATTTCAGCGCGTTTTCAATTAAATTCTGAAAAAGACGAAAAAGCTGTTCTCTGTTTGCTGTTATCTTAGGCAAAGAATCATATTTAATTTGAGCCTTATTTTTTTTAATAGGAGCCTTGAAGTTTTCAACGATCTCATTTAATACTTCTGTCGTATCAATGGTTTTTAATATATCTTTATTTTTATTATATCTGGCATAATCAAGCATATCGTCAATAATTCTCTGCATTCGAACTGAGTTTTCAAGCGCGTAATTGAGATACTGAACGCTTTTCTCGTCTAATTTATTTTGATTTTTCTTCTTAATTAATTGCGTATAACTGGTGATCATGCGCAAAGGCTCTTGCATATCATGAGAAGCGGCGTAGGTAAATTCATCAAGTTCGTCATTGACGCGCTTCAGGTTTTTCTGCGCCTCAACAAGAAGCCTGACTTCATTGCTTCGTAATTCAGACATTTTTTTTTGTTCTCCCGAAAAATATAAAAGAGATTCAATCAATATGGCCACCGGAATTATGGCAATAATTCCGATTATATAGACGCTAAAGGCATATCTCAATGAGTTTTCTGCCGTTAATGGGTCAGGAAAATACTCTTTATAGTATCCCTCATAAAGAAGCCATCCCCATACAGAGCATATTATCGCATTTAATATAATAACAATATATTTTCCTGCTTTTTTATGCAATACCGAGATAAATACTGAAAGACCATACAGGGCCGCCATGCCCACTAATATATTTTTATCAACAAACAAACGAAATAGTATCAACAACAATCCGCCAAGCGCCATGATACCCGCCCGAACAGGATATTTTATGTGTCTGCGAAAAATCAAGACGAGAATAACAAGAAAAAGAATAATTATACTAATAAATCCGTCTAAAAAAGCTCCCTTTATAAAATAACTTAAAGAAACAGGTACTATTAAAAAGAAACCCAATGTCAGTATTAAAGATAAAACCCAAAATAAAACCAGTTCCTGCCAGTATAAAACAGAGCCTTTCGGGGCAAGGTATTCTGGTACCGCATAATTGAAAAAAAACTTTTTTAACTTTTCTGCCAGACTCATTTGCTTATTTTTTTGTTTTTAGCTTACAGATTAAAATGTGAAATTAAGTATTACCCAATTTCGAGCATTATAATAAAAACAATGAATTTGACAAGTATTATATATTACAAGAAGCCGCCACAGATTCTAACCTGAGGAGCGGCCTGCGGCGGGGATAAAAAAGGTTTGCCAAAATACGCTTTATTTATTTTTTTGAATTCATCGTTTTATCATTTGAAAATGGCCCAAAATAAGACAGAGCAAAAAATTATCAAACAGGAGCTTAAAATTTCAGACGATTTCAGCAAAATAGTACTTCAAAATCTGCCCGATATCGTTACAGCAGTCAATCGCGATTATCAAATAGAATATCTCAATCGCTCTATTCTTGATTATCTGCAAGAAACAGTAATGGGAAGAAGCGTTCTCGAATTTTTAGACCCTGAAAACGCCCAAATAACTAAAAAAGCCATTGATCTTGTCTTTAAGACAGGAGATCCCCAATATATCGAAAATCAAATTTATAGCGAAAACAAGCGCGATTACAGCTGGCTTTCAAACAGAATGAGCGCTATCATAACAGACGGCCAAATAAGACAGGTACTCATTATTTCAAGCGATATAACAAATCAAAAAAAAACAGAAGAAACGTTAAGAAATCAAAATACAACGATGAAAAACCAGACGCTGGTATTCAAAGAAACCAATGAATTTTTGGTAAAAGAGAGAAAGCATGATCAGCAGAATCTTGAAAAAACAGTCGCGAAGTTAAATTTATTTATTGAAAATTCGCCCGATTTAATAATTCAAATAGATTCTTCAGGCAAGATACTTTTTTTAAATTATACGACAACAGGCGCCCCGCCAGAATCATTTATAGGAAAAAATATTCAAGATTTAATGCCGCCGCTTGAAAAAAAAAGATTATGGAAAATTATAAACAATGTTTTTCAATCGGGCAAAAATAATTCTTACGAAGTATCAATACCGCTTGAAGACGGCGTAAATCATATTTTTTTCTCGCGTGTCGAACCGGTAAAGACAAGCGACGGCCTTGTCGATTCTGTACTCATTTTTTCGAGCGATATTACTGAAAAAAAGAAGAATGAAAATTCATTAAAACAAAGCGAAGAAAAATTCAGAACCATAGTAAATAATATTCATGAATATATATATGATATAGAATTCTGTGACGAAAAACTGATCTCAGCCTATCATAGCCCTAAAAGTTCAGAGATCACGGGCTATCTGCCGTCAGAATTTATGGATAACCAAAATCTCTGGTATGAAATGGTGCATCCTGAAGATAAAAATATCATTAATAATTTTATTAAAAAATTAAAAAAAGGGAAAAGACCGCAAACTATAGAACACCGCATAAGACATAAAGACGGCTCTGTCAAATGGGTATCAAACACATGCATTTCTCAGAGAAATAACGAGAAATCTTTCAGAAGAGAAATAGGATTCATAAGCGATATCACAGAAAGAAAAAACATGGAAAATGCTCTCAATGAATATCTGGCAATGCAAAAAATAATTTTAAACACGGTGCCGGCTGGCATTGTTTATACTAAAGGCAGTAAATTTATCTGGATGAACGAGTTTTATGAAAAGCTGTTCGGTTACGGGCCAGGCGAGATGAAAGGCCTGCCTGTTGATACGATTTATCCAGATACAGATGAACATAAAGAAGAAAAAGAGAAAGCCTTCTCGGTGATGAAAGATAATGAATTATTTACTAACCAGCGTCTTTTAAAGAAAAAAGACGGCTCGGTTTTCTGGGGAGGTTTTTCGGCTCAAATGGTTGACGTAAATGACCCGTCAAAAGGAGTTATCTCTTTTGTCGAAGATATTTCTAAGCGGTTTGAATTATTTTTGGCTCTTCATGAAAGCGAAGAAAAGTATAAAGCGCTGTTTGAATCGGCCACAGAGGGAATAATCGTAGCAGACCGGGAGAGTAAAAAATTTCAATTTGTCAACTCGGCAATATGCGAAATGCTGGGCTATTCAAAAAAAGAACTGACACAAATGGGGGTATCTGACCTTATTCCTGAAAAATACAGAAAAGAGATGATTAAACGATTTGAGAATAAAGAAAAAACGAATACGAATGTACCCTACCTGAAAAAAAACGGTGAAATAATTTATGTCAATATCAGCAGAGGCGATTTTACGCTAAAAGGAAAAAAACTCAGGGTAGGTTTTTTTACAGATATCACTGAAAGAAAAAAAGATGAAAAGCGGCTCAAAGAATCTTTAAAAGAAAAAGAAATTCTGCTCAGCGAAGTGCATCACAGGGTTAAGAATAATCTAAGCATTATTTCAAGTCTGCTTGAAATGCAGGCAATGCAGACAAATGACAACCATATTATCAATGCTCTTAAAGACGGCCAGAACAGAATAAATTCAATGTCAATGATTTATGAGACCCTCTATTTGTCTGAAAATCTGTCTCTCATAAACATGAAAAAGTATTTATTAAAGCTTGCAGACGCCGTGACTCAAAGCGCCGCGCTCATGCATAATATCAATCTTGAAATTGAAGCTGAAAATATTCTTCTTGAAGTAAAATACGCGTCGCCTTTAGGCATGGTAATTAATGAGCTCATCACAAATTCATTTAAATATGCCTTTCCTGATAACCGAAAGGGCGAGATACGCATAAAATTACAGAAAATTAAAAATAATATTATCTTAAATTATAGCGATAACGGCGTGGGTTTACCGAAAGATTTAGATTTGAAAAACCCCAAAAGCCTCGGATTAAGTCTTGTGAAAATGATTATTGAAGATCAGCTTGAAGGCGCCGTTGTATTATCCCGAAAACCGGGAGCTTGTTATACAATCAAGTTTGAAGAAGAAACTACAAATTAAAGAGGGAAGGAACAATGAGGAAGGTAAAGGTACTGCTTGTTGAAGACGAAGCAATTGTCGCTAAGCATATGAAAATACTTATTGAAAAAGCGGGGCATGATGTAGTCTCTATAGTCAGCAAGGGCGAAGAGGCGGTAAAAAAAGCCGAAGAAATAAAACCCGATATTATTTTAATGGATATTCAGTTAAAAGGTAAAATGAACGGAATTGAAGCCGCTGAAACCATTAATAACCTTTTTCATGTTCCTGTTGTTTTTGCGACGGCGCATTCAGACGAAAATCATCTTGAAAAAGCCGGGCTTGTTCATCCATATGGTTATCTCGTTAAACCCATTCATGAACGCGACTTACTGATAACTCTGAAAATGGCCCTGCATTCTTCAAAACTTGACGCAGAAAAAAGAGAGATACAAGATAAACTATTGGCCAAAGAAGAACAGCTGCAATTAACTTTGAACTCTCTTGATGATTTTCTGTTTTCTTTCGATAAAAATGGCATTTTAATTGATTACTATAAACCGAAACATTCTTCGTTTTTCAACCTTCCCGAAACAGGTATCGGCATTTCATACAAAGAAGTATTACCGCCTGAAATGTCGAAAAAAGCAGAAGAAGCTCTTGATAACTTTAAGCCCGGTATCAGCATTCAACATTTTGAGTTCATGCAGCTTGAAGGCGAAACTGAATACTGGTTTGACGTCAAAATTTCGTCGCGGATAAGAAATAATAATGAATATGACGGCATAACCGGCCTTGTTCGCGAGATATCTTCCCGTAAACAAATAGAAAAGATATTAATAAAAGCAAAAAAACAGGCCGAAATAGCAATCGAAAACAAAATCGATTTCATAGCCGATATGTCTCAAGAGCTGAAAATAGCGTTTAATGAAATTATGGGATTTATTCATGTTATAGAAAATCAGACGCTTACTAATTTAAATGATGAGCAAAAAGAATGTTTTACTTTAATGAAAGAAAAAATAAACAGCCTTTTATTGATGATAGACGATGTTCAGCAACTTTCTGATGCTGGCAATGGCGCGGTCAAACTTATTGAAGGCAAAGACGATAGTACCCATAAAAAACGGTTAAATCGTTACAAGCAATTTGGCAAGGTAGGCAAATTTTTACCCCCAGATATGGAAAGCTTACTAGGGGCGCTCGAAGAAATAATTGAACTGAATTCTAAAACGTCTGATATTTAGATAAACCGCATATTAAAAAAGCTCTATTTGAACAGAAGAAGTCTTAGACTCTTTTACGGGTATAGAAAAATAAAAAACGGACCCCTCTTCTTGTACAGACTCTGCCCAAATACGTCCGTTATGTAATTCTACGATTTTTTTACACTGAGACAGGCCTATGCCCGAACCCGAATAATCTTCTTTTTTGTGAAGCCTTTTAAAGGCTTTAAATATCTGGTCAAGATATTCGTTTTGAATTCCGATTCCGTTATCTTTAACAGAGAAAATAATTTCTTTTTCTTTTTTTTCTGCGTTGATATGAATTACAGGGTTTTCATTTTGTTTGCGAAATTTAATCGCGTTTTCAATCAGGTTCTGAAAAAGACGAAAAAGCTGGCTTCTGTTTGCGGTTACTTCAGGCAAAGAGCCGAATTTAATTTCAGCCTTATTTTCTTGTATAAAAACTTCAAGATTTTGAACGACCTCATTTAAGATTTGTGTCGCGTCAATAGTACTGAAATATTCTTTTTGTTTGTTAAATCGGGCATAATCAAGCATATCGTCAATAATTCTCTGCATTCGAACAGAATTTTCAAGCGCATAATTCAGGTATTGAACGCTTTTCTCGTCTAATTTATTTTGATTTTTCTTCTGAAGCAATTGCGTGTAATTGGTTATCATGCGTAAGGGCTCTTTCATATCATGAGAAGCGGCATAAGTAAATTCATCAAGTTCGTCATTGATGCGTTTTAATTTTCCCTGAGACTCAACAAGAAGCATACTTTCATAACTTAATAAATTGGTCATTTTTTTCTGGTTTTTAGAAAAATATAAAAGAGACTCGATTAAAATAATGATGGGAATTACAATAATTATTGTAATTAGAAATGTATTAAAGGCAACTCTAAATGAACTTTCGATTGAATGAGAATGAAAAATTGCCAGAGGATGAGAATTTTGTTGTTCATAATATCCCTGAGACAGAAGCCACCCCCAAACAGAGCATACTATCAAATTTATAACGATTACAAAATATTTTCCTTTTTTATCATGCATTACCGAAGCGAATATTGAAAATGCATATAAAGCCGCCAGACCTAATACTATATTTTTATTGATAAACAAATTTAAAATTAAAAATGAAAATATAGCTAACGAAAAAGCGCTTGCGCGAATAGCGTATTTTATATACCGGCGGCCAAATAATAAAAAAAGCGCAAGGCAAAAAGAAATCATACGAAACAAACCGCCGGGCAAATCTCCCTTTGCTATACTAATGATTCCGTTAGGTATGACACTGAAAGCGCCTATTGTCAACCACATAAATAAGGCCCAAAACATAACCAGTTCTTGCCAGTATGAAACAGTGCCTTTCGAAGCCAGATATTCGGGCACCGCTTGCTTTGAAAAAAATCTTTTTATATTATTTGTTAAACCCATTTATTTGCTTATCGCGATTTCAGTTTACAGGTAAAATTATAAAAAATAATACTGCCTATTTTTTAGCATGATTATAAAAACGATGAATTTGGCAAGTATTATATACGCTTATTATTATAGAATCGGCAAATTCAAGCGTTAAATACAGCAAATGATACTTTTTCAAATAGACTTCTTGATATTTACGCCGGGTCAGGGCCGTTTGACAAAACCCTTATCAAGGGGGCGTTGTATTTTAATTCAAGAAAGTATTTACGTTTTTTATGTTGATATGCTGCCGGCTTCTTTTCTATTGGTAAATTAGTTATATGACCCTTATTTTGAAAGTATACTGATATAAAGAAGAAAAACATATGAAAAGAAAAATATTTTATTTTATACCCTTTTTATTTGTATTTAATTGCTTGAGCACCAGCAATTTCAAAACAGGTAAAGTATTAGGGCAAAAAGAAGACGGCAGCGCTCAAACCAGTTTTTCAGCGGGAGCCTATAGTCAGGGTATAATTACGCCTGAGATTATGTATAGAAGCGCGATAGATTCTGAAAATTTTGATATGGGGTTAAAAGTATTTCCTATTGGCATAGAAATTGACGCGAAATATCAGTTGCTCAAAAGCAATCGCATTTCAGGCGCCGGCGATTTTGGCATAACATATGTTTCATTTCCTTCGGGAGACAAAAAATTGAAAATTTTAACTTTATCGCCTACTTTTCTTTTTACATTAGATATAACAAACTGGCTGTCGGCGACCATTGCTCCTAAATTATTGTATACAATCATTTCAGAAAGCTATGCAGATTCTGATGTTCCTATCGCCAGCGGCTTGACATATGGCGGAAGTCTAAATTTAGATATAGGCGGTTGGTTGGGCGTTATGCCTGAACTTGGCTTGTATTATACGGGCGATCTCGCCGATGTAACTTTAGGCGTTATAACCTATGGGGTCATGCTGCGATTTGACAGTCAATAATAAGAAAATAGCGCCACCTTTATGTGGCGCCTTTGAAATATCTTTTATTAGCGTTAGTAATCGTTGTTTTAATGTTAAAACTTGACTGCGCCCTGATCAACGCCGTCAAATGTGCCTTCAAGATATACAGGTCGTTCTGCTTCAGAGCTGCGGTCATATACAGGATTACCAAATAGATCATATTTAGAGCCATCATAAAGTTTGTTATTGACAACTCCTAAAAGGCCATAACTTAAAACGCCCACTTCTGGCAGGTAGCCGCCAAAAAATGTGTTACTGCAGGCGAGAGAAACATCATGATAAACATCGTTTACCCAGTCGCCTCCACATTCTACACTGTAAGTAGTATTTATACTGGTTACATCAGAAAGTTTCACCTGTATGCTTGTAATTGTATAATCGACAGGAAATGCCGTTGCCGCGGCGCCCTGAGTAACAGCAGGGGTTACTGTATCCAGGTCAACAAAATATGTACTGAATTCAGCGCCTTTTGTATAACTCATAGTCATTGACGTGGTTTGTATCAGATCAGCAGCGTTACAGCCTGTTGTAGAATAATCTATTCGAAGATACGTGCCTGTTGAACCGTTAAATGTATATTCTTCGCTATATGACACAGAGCTAACGTCTGCACACGCTCTGGCCCAGTTACCTTCTTCATTATCAAAATTACAAGATGAATCGCAACCGTCGCCATTAATTGTGTTACCGTCGTCGCAAGCTTCTACGCCACTATGTACAAAACCATCGCCGCATGAAGGCAGCGAACAAGTAGTTAAACAGTCATCTGTATCAATCGTATTACCGTCGTCGCAAGCTTCGCCAGAATCTACAATGCCATCGCCACAAACAGGCTCGCTTGGCGCCTCTTCTGAAGAACAGCTTAAAGCAAGAGCCAGCAAAAAGCTCATACTCAATAAAAGAATATTTTTAATTGTTTTGTTTTTTTTATTATAAATCATAACATTTTTTATTGACGCGACAGTTATTGGCATAAATAAAATCATATGAATAATCCATTTTTTCTACCAATAATAAAAAACCCGTTTTTTTGGGCTTTTATTTCAATGCTCGGGATGGCAATGGCGACTTCAATTTTCAGCGGTCATAAATTGAAAAATAATAAGGTATTTATATCTTTTGCGCTATTATTTGTTTCAATGGGCCGCATTATTCTTGTTCTTCCATTTTGCGAGCAACCTCGCTTTGAAATTAATAATTTACACTGGATAATTGGCGGTTTGATTATTGCTTTATCTTCTTTAATAATTATTGTGCCTATTTTTGTTGTGCGCTGGTGGGCGCCGCCGGTTAAAGGCATGAAATTAATAACTTCGGGCATATACAGGTATATTCGTCATCCGATATATTTTTTTGAAGTAATGTGGTTTTTAGGTTTGGCAATTATGTTTCGCTCTTTATATGCAGTATATTTAGCGCCTGTTTTTTGGTTTATTTTTTTTATTCACGCCCTGGCTGAAGAAGCCGAATTAGAAAATGTTTTAGGAAATGAGTATATCGAATACAAACGAAAAGTACCCGGCAGAATTTTCCCTTTTTTACCGTTATAAGCCTGAAAAACAAAGCCCGGCATAACTTGTTACTTCATCACGAGCCTGCTGGCTTTCGGTTTGGAATTTTAGATAATGTATAAATAAACGCTATTTTCCAGGCCTGTTACTATTTCTTTTTAATAATTCAATTATGCTTTTTTCTTTTATTTCATTAGCATAATCTAACGCTGTTTTACCATTTTTATCTTTAAAACTTGTGTTTGCGCCTTTGTCGATTAGCAACTTTACTAATTCATAATTCTTATTTCCAACGGCAAACATTATAGGCGTTAAACCTTGTTCCGTTTTGGCATTAGGATCAGCATTATTTAAAATTAATTTTTTTGCGATTTCAAAATAGTTAACATATGAAACTAATAACAGGGCCGTTAGTTTTTGTTTATCTTTCTTATTAACATCAGCGCCTTTAGAAATCAAATAATCTAACATATCATAATATCTGCCTAAGGATGCCATCATAATTGCTGTAGTGCCTTTTTGATCGGCATTATTGATATTCGCGCCTTTATCGATAAGAAGTTTTACTATAGTAAGATTGTTATTATTTACTGCTTGCAAAAAGGCTGTCATGCCTTCATTATTTTCTTCATGAATATTTATTTTTTTGGAAATGAGATATTTAGCAATTTTCAGGTTACTTTTTTTCAGTGAATACATTAATAAATTATTTTTCTCGGTATCTTTCGTATAGATATCAGCGCCTTTTGATACAAGATGCTTAAATAACTCAAGATGTTCTCTATCTTTACCTATGCAAAACCATAAAGCAGTTTCTTTATTATTATTTTTTATGTTTATATCAGCTTTGCTGGAAATCAAAAGCTTTGCAAATTCTGAAACATCTTCATTTTTTTGTAGAATAAGCATTAAAGCGGTGTATCCATGTTCATCCTTTGCATTTACATCAGCCCCCCTGGAAATTAAAAATTTAAATGTTTCAATATTTGGCTTTGGCTGTACTAAAGAATAAAAAAGAAGCGGTGTGTATTTATGGTTATTTCTAATATTTATTTTTGCTCCTTTCGAGTATAAATAATTCATAACTTTCAACCTATTATTTATTACAGCATAAAAGAATGCGGTAAACCCATCATTATTTTTTATATCAATTTTTGCGCCTTTAGAGACTAAAATTTTCACAGCTTCAATATTGCCCGCTAACGCCGCCTTCATTAAGGGGGTAAAGCCATCTTCGTTTTTTATATTAATATCGATACCATTGTCTATAAATTTATTTATTTGTTCAATATTATTTTCTTCACATGCTTTAAATATTAAATAAGAGGGGTCTTTGTTTAATAGTCTGAGAATATCAATAGAACCTTCTTTTTTTGCAAATTCAACCAAGTTAAGACCTTGCCTGTTTTTAACATTTATATCTGCCCCGGCGCCAATTAGTTGTTCGCATACATCAAAACGCCCCATTTTCATTGCATACCAAAGCGCTGTTTCGCCTGTATTATCTTTGGCGTTTAACTCTGCTCCCGCATCAAGAAGATATTTGATTACTTGTGTATTGTCGTCATGCGCCGCTTTCATTAGTATGGTTTTGCCGTCATTATCTCTGGCGTTTACATCCGCGCCTGCCTTAATAAGTATTAGCGCTTTTTCAGGATACCATCTCGCGCGCGCTGCGATACTAAGAGCTGTGTTTCCAGAATTATCTTTAGCGTTTACGGCTGCTCCAACATCAATAAGGTATTTTATTATATTTTCATTATTGGTACGCGCCGCTTTCATTAATATAGTTTCACCGGTATTATCTTTGGCGTTTACATCGGCCCCTGCATCAACAAGAAATTGGGCCATATCTTTAGATATGAAAATTGCAAGCATAAGAGGCGTATACCCTTTGTTATTTTTCACGTTAACATTGGTTTTTAATTTAATAAGCCTCTTAATTTCATTTAGATTATTCTGTCTG
>JAOUOT010000039.1 GCA_029880265.1 Spirochaetia bacterium
ATTATTATGGAGGGTCAAAGCGATTCGGCGACATTTGACTCTGTTCTTGAACTTTTAGTCATGGGGGGGCGTTCCCTGCCTCATGCTATGATGATGATGATTCCCGAAGCGTGGTCAAAAAATGACTTGATGGATCCTGAATTAAGAGCTTTTTATGAATATCATGCCTCTTTAATGGAGCCATGGGACGGGCCTGCCGCCGTAGCGTTTACCGACGGCAGCGTTATAGGCGCGACGCTTGACAGAAACGGTCTTAGACCCGCGAGATATGTGATTACAAAAGACGATTTAATAGTGCTGGCGTCAGAAGCGGGCTCGATTGAATTTGAACCCGACAGAATATTAAAACATGGACGCATTCAACCCGGTAAAATGTTCGTTCTCGACCTAAACGAGCAGAGAATCATTGAAGACAGCGAAATAAAAAAGCAAATAGCGTCAAGCCAGCCGTATAAAAAATGGGTAGACGAAAATATGATTCGCCTTTCTTCTCTGCCCGAACCGGAATTTGTTCATACCATTGATTCAGAAACAGTTTTTAAAAGACAGAAAATTTTCGGATACACGAAAGAAGAAATATTTATGCTTTTAAGACCAAAAGCCGTAGACGGGCAGGAACCAATCGGTTCTATGGGAGTAGACGCCTCTCTTGCGGTATTATCTGAAAAACCTCAGCCGTTATTTCGATATTTTAAACAGCTTTTCGCGCAGGTAACCAACCCTCCGGTTGACGCCATTAGAGAAGAGCTTGTCATGGAGCTTACAACGTATATTGGGGCAGAACAAAATTTACTAGAAGAAAGCCCGGCTCACGCTCACAGAATCGAATTAGAACACCCTATTCTTTCAAACAAAGAACTGGAACAGCTTCGAAATATTGCCCAGGGCAAATACAAAGCCATAACAATTCCTATTTTATTTAATCCCAAAATAAAACGCGACATGCGAAACCAGCTTGACAACATCTGCGAAGAAGCGGTAAAAGTGGTCAAAGACGGCGTTTCTCTTGTCATACTTTCTGACAGGGGCGTCGACGAAGATAACGCGCCCATACCAAGTTTATTGGCGACTTCGGGAGTTCATCATCATTTAATTCGCGAAGGAATTCGAACCAAAACCGGCATTATAATAGAAAGCGGCGATCCGCGCGAAGTGGTTCACATGGCCCTATTATGCGGTTATGGCGCAAACGCCATAAATCCGTATCTTGTTTATGAAACTTTAGAAGATATGCACTCAACCAATCTCATACCAGAGGTTAAAGATTATAATCTTGTACATAAAAACTATAAAAAATCAATTGCCAAGGGGCTGTTTAAGATTTTCAGCAAAATGGGCATCAGCACATTGCAGTCATACTGCGGCGCGCAAATTTTTGAAGCGGTAGGTCTTGACGCCGAAGTCGTTGAAAAGTATTTTACGGGAACATCCACAAAGATTGAGGGCCTCAGCATTGAAATGCTTGAAGAAGAAGCCGTAAAGCGCCACAAAGAAGCGTTTAATATTTTTAGAATACAAAATGTTCTAGCTGAAGGCGGGCTGTACCATTACCGCGTAAACGGCGAAAAACATATGCTGACGGCTTTAGCTATCGCCAAACTTCAGGAAAGCTGCAAAAAAAACAGTTATAAAATCTATAAAGAATTTTCAGCGTTGTGTACGCCCCCCGATAAACCTCTTCTGACTTTAAGAGATTTGTTCGATTTTGATACATCGGGCAAATCTATTTCTATTGATGAAGTAGAGCCTGCCTCTGAAATTGTAAAGCGTTTTTCAACGGGGGCCATGAGCTTCGGCTCTATCTCAGAAGAGACCCATAAAAACCTCGCTATTGCCATGAACCGCATAGGAGGCAAGTCAAATACCGGCGAAGGAGGCGAAGATCCCGAGCGATTTAAGCCCATGGCAAACGGCGATTCTGCCCGTTCGTCGATAAAGCAGGTAGCGTCGGGCCGTTTTGGGGTTACCATAAACTATCTTACAAACGCAGACGAGCTGCAAATTAAAATCGCGCAGGGCGCAAAACCCGGCGAAGGCGGCCAGCTTCCGGGCATTAAAGTCGATAAAATAATAGCAAAGACAAGATACAGTACGCCAGGCGTAACACTTATAAGTCCCCCGCCCCATCATGATATATATTCTATAGAAGATTTAAAACAACTGATTTTTGATCTTAAAAACGCCAACCCCAAAGCCAGAATAAGCGTAAAGCTTGTCGCAGAAACCGGCGTAGGCACCATCGCCGCCGGGGTCGCGAAATGTCACGCCGATCATATTTTAATAAGCGGGCACGACGGCGGCACCGGGGCAAGCCCCGTATCTTCTATTCACTATGCGGGTACGCCATGGGAGCTTGGCCTTGCCGAAACTCATCAGGTTCTAATTCAAAACGGTCTTAGAGACCGGGTTTACCTTGCGACAGACGGCAAGCTAATGACCGGCAGAGACGTGGCCATGGCCGCTCTTTTAGGCGCCGAAGAATTTGGTTTCGCTACGATTCCTTTGATTACGCAGGGATGCATCATGATGAGAAAATGTCACCTGAACACTTGTCCGGTTGGCATTGCTACCCAAGATCCCGATTTAAAGAAAAATTTTACGGGCAAACCTGAGTATCTGGTCAATTACATGTATTTTGTAGCCGAAGAACTAAGGGAACATATGGCAGAAATGGGATTTAAAACCATTAATGACATGATTGGGCAAACCCAAAAACTTATTATCAAAAGACCCAATAAACACTGGAAGGCGCGCGGCATAGATATGAGCAGACTGCTTGAACGGCCCAAACCGGCCTTTAATACTGGAATTTATCGCTTAAAAGAACAAGATCACGGTCTTGAAAATCAAATTGATTTAAAATTTATTCAACTTGCTAAAAAAGCCATTGAAAATAAAAAACCGGTAAAAATAGAAATGCCCGTTCATAACCTTGACAGAACGGTCGGGGCCATGCTTTCGGGCGAAATCGCCAAAAAATACGGCGACGAAGGACTGCCCGACAATACTATTGAAATCAATCTTACGGGAACCGCCGGGCAAAGCTTCGGATGTTTCTTGCATAAAGGCGTAACTCTTGCCCTGATAGGCAGCGCAAACGATTATTGCGGAAAGGGTCTATCGGGAGGCAGAGTTATCGTAAAAGTGCCCGATAACGTGTCTTTTGACCCTTCAAAAAATATCATTATAGGAAACACATCTTTTTACGGAGCGACCGGCGGCGAGGCCTATATTAACGGAATGGCCGGCGAAAGGTTCTGCGTAAGAAATTCGGGAGTTCATGCCGTAGTAGAAAGCGTAGGCGACCACGGATGCGAATATATGACAGGCGGCAGAGTTGTTGTAATAGGCGAAACGGGAAGAAATTTCGCGGCGGGCATGTCGGGCGGCATTGCTTATGTCTGGGATCCCGATAATAAATTTCTTAACAATGTAAATAAAGAAATGGTTGATTTAGACCCCCTAAAAGAACCGGAAGATATTGACATGGTAATACATATGATAACCAGACATAAAGAATTTACAAATTCAAGGCGCGCGTCTTTTATTTTAAGCAACTGGGAAACAGAAAGCAAAAACTTTATAAAAATAATTCCCGGCGAATATAAAATGGCATTATTAAAATTAGAAGAAGAAAAGGCGGCAAAAGCTGAGATCAGCTAAAAAGGATTAATTTTATGGGAAAGCCGACAGGATTTCAGGAATTCGAAAGAACCGATCTAAAAAAAGACCCGATAAAACAACGCGTAAAACATTACCGCGAATTTGAGCACACCTACGATAAAGATACGACTGAAGTGCAATGCTCCAGATGCATGAACTGCGGCATTCCTTTTTGTCACGCAGAAACGGGCTGTCCCTTAAACAATTTAATTCCCGAATGGAACGATCTTATTTACAGAGATCACTGGAGACTTTCGCTTGAAAATCTGCACTCAACAAATAACTTTCCCGAATTTACGGGGCGCGTATGCCCGGCCCCCTGCGAATCGGCCTGCACGCTTGGCTTAATAGAAAAACCCGTATCGATCAAATCAATTGAGCGAAGTATTATAGAGCATGGTTTTGAAAACGGCTGGGTAAAACCTCGCCCCCCTAAAGAAATTAACAATATCACAATCGCCGTTATAGGCTCAGGGCCCGCCGGTTTAGCGTGCGCCCAACAGCTTGCCAGAGCGGGCTATGTGGTAACGGTTTTTGAAAAAAACAGATTTTTTGGCGGACTTTTGCGCTACGGCATACCCGACTTTAAGCTTGATAAAAATTTAATTGAAAGAAGAATAAGTCAAATGCGCTTTGAAGGCATAAATTTCAAAGGCGACACGCATATCGGCAAAGACATTAAAACTGAAGACTTGCTTAAAAAATATGACGCTATTGTTATCGCCACCGGTTCTGAAAAACCGAGAGATTTGCCGGTAAAAAACCGTAACTTAAAAGGCATACATTTCGCGATGGAATATTTAACCGAACAAAACCGCATTTTAAGCGGAGAAATTCCCAACCATACCATAAACGCTAAAGATAAGCATGTTGTTGTTATTGGCGGCGGCGATACCGGTTCAGACTGCGTAGGCACCGCAAACAGGCAGGGAGCAAAATCTGTAACGCAGCTTGAAATACTTCCCGAACCTCCCGTAGAAAGACCCGACGATACGCCATGGCCCTTTTGGCCGAGAATCTTACGAACCTCTTCAAGTCATGAAGAAGGCGTAACAAGAATGTGGTCGGTTTCAACAAAAGAATTTACCGGAACCGAAAAAGTTGAATCTCTTATAATAAATCAGGTTGAAATGAAAGACGGTAAATTTGCCGATAAAGCCGATACAAAAAAAGAAATTAAAGCCGACCTCGTCTTTATAGCCATGGGGTTTGAACATACTATTCATGAAGGTCTAATAGAAGAATTAAAAAAAGAAGGATTAAAACTCGATAAGAGAGGGAACATTAAAGCAGATACTGAAGTTTCTGATTTGGAACATTGCACTTCAGTTGCGGGCGTTTTTGCCTGCGGCGACGCAAGGCGCGGCCAGTCTTTGGTGGTATCTGCCATTGCCGAGGGGCGCCAATGCGCTTATTCGGTTCATCAGTATTTTATAGAAAAACAAAAAAAAGAACAGCAAGGCATATAATATGAGCGGCGAAAACAAAGAAACCAAGAAAGAAGTGAGCATTGACGAAATGCGAAAAATCGCTAAATTATCGCGCATTAAACTTGAAGGCGAAAAACTGGAATTAATGGTAAAAGATTTTAATCAGATACTTGAATTTGTAAGACAAATTGAAAACGTTGATACCGAAAATATAAAACCAATGGAGCATGTATTAGATCATAAAAATGTAAGACGCGAAGATAAAGAGAAAGAATCTTTTCATCATGACGTCATAAAAAACATGGCCCCCTCATATGAAGCTGGCTTTTTTATCGTTCCTAAAGTTATTGACGCTTAAAAATAAATGCCCATAAAACCGCACGAAAGCGAAGAATACCAGAACTTCTTGATCTCTGACGAGAGGGATAGTATTATACCCTCTTCTTTTTATGAACTTTTAATACCGCAAATTGAACCCGAATCAAATTTATTAGATTTCGGATGCGGTTTGGGCTTTGTCGCATTTTATTATGCCCTTAAATACCGCGATATTGAAAAGACAAAATTTTACGGATGCGACTACCAGGAAGACCTGCTTGATCTATGCTGGAAGAAGGCAACCCAAAAAGAACTTAAAAATACTACTTTTTTTTATACTCCCGATAAATCAAGAATCAATTTTCCCGAATGGCTTCCGAAAATGAATCATATTATTTTATCTTTTTCGCTTTCGTGCGTTGAAGAAAAAGATCATATTCTTTTATCATTATCGCAAATTTTAGCCGAAAAGGCCATGATTCATATAATTGAATGGGAAAAAGATTTTAACAATAAATTCTTAAACGAATATTATAAAGAGAAAAATCGAATTTCGCTTGAAGAAACAGAAAATATTTTAGAGAAAATAAAATTTAATGTTATAAAAAAAAGAACGCCGCAGCAAGGCTGTTATTCTTTATCGGTATCGCCCCAAGCCTAAAATATATAAAACTAAAACATTAAAAATAAGAGGCCGCGCCTAGAGTCAGCCCCGTCAGGCGATTTGAAATATCAAACTGTATCTCAGCGACAAGACTTACAAATAGAAATCTTATTTCGCCCCCTGCGATAAGTCTTTGCTGGGCTATCGCGGGAACTTTTGTATTATATACCCTGAAGCTGCCGCCGGTATAGTCGCCATTTAAAGAGCCTGCCGTCGACCCTATGGTCATTTTCTCGATATTGCCGGTTAAGTCAATGCCGAGCCTTCCAAATTGAAAAGAAATTCCGTAACCGACATAGGCCATGACAAATTCGAGGTCAAACCATGCTTTTATTTCGGGACCCAAACCAAAATACTGCCAGCCGGCCGAAGTATCTATAGTATAATGAAAATCTGTCATTGTATAAGAATGACCGCCAATATCGCCCAGAGAAAACCCCGGGGTTTCTTCCAATAAATCAGATTTTACCGTAACGCGACCCCTGTTATAGATAAAGAATCCCCCTATCGATAAACCGGGCTTTAAAAAAGAACTGGGATAAACATTATACATCGAGCGAATCTTAAAATGCCCGTAACGAAGCGATAAATCGCTTCCGTTTGTTCTGCCGAGATCCATACTTACCGTAGGAAAGAACGAGGCCCGTACATCCCACTTTGGCGTTATACCCAACCCCATATTTATGCTTAAAGCCAAAGCCGGAAGTATTTCAGGAGTTCCGGCGTCGGATATTTTTTCGGCCGCCTGGCTTCTTATCGCCTGCGAATTGGCAAAAGAAACCCCGGTAGCAAAACCCAAATAAAAACCGGGAAAAGAGCCGATATTGTCTTTGCCCACGGGAGAAGTTAAGTGCGTGGTTAAAAGAACAGCCGGGCTGTAATACTTAATAAATATTCCTGAATACTTATCGTAATCGTCGACATACTCCTGCACCCCGCTTAAAAGCGTTGGGTCTTGGGCAATTATATCGGGAAAATCAATTTCTGTTTCAGCATAAAGATTATTAAAAAAGATAAAGAAAACCGCGATTTTTATTATAAACCGAAAGACAGGTTTTATCATTGCGTCTTTATATTCTTGTTTATATTCTTGTTTTTTATTTTTCAATAACATAATTTAAACGTCTTTACGTAGCCTTTGATTGTGATTTTTCTGCAACTTTATCTAATATATTTATATAACGTTTCATCCGCATTATTTTTAACGTTTATATTCAATTATTTTTATATCGTCTATGACGGCAAGCCCTTCTTTAAGGTTTTCTGCAAGAAAATCGAGCAGTTTATTAATATTTTCTTCTACATCGATAATTTCTATAACCATGGGCAGTTTTTCTGATATCGACAAAATTTTAGCCGAATGAATTTCTGAATGCCTGCCAAAACCCATGATTCCCCGAAAAACAGTCGCTCCCGCTAATTTTAACTCTTTTGCTTTTAACGCAATTTCTTCATACAAGGGTTTTCGGTCTATTTTATCTGTCTCTGATACATAAACTCTTAGCAGTTTCGCGTTTTTTCTTTTTTCCATTTATAAAACCTTTTTTACCAATTTTAATAAAACTCTCGCGAAATAAAATCCGAAAATAACCAGAATAATGCCCGTTATATTCTGCAGTAACACATTGAAAAGCGCCCATTTGATTTCTTTATTTTTTAATAAATTTACCGTCTCAAGCGAATATGTCGAGAAAGTTGTAAAGGCCCCCAAAAAGCCGATTGCAATAAAATTTCTAATTTCAGGCGATATGACTTGTTTTTCAAATATCTCATAAAAAAAACCTATAAAAAAAGAACCCGCCAGATTTACAAAAACAGTGCCCCACGGGAACATCGCGCCCATATTGGCGTGAACATACTTTGAAGCGGCATATCTTAGTATTGCGCCAAGGCTTCCGCCGGCGGCTATAAATAAAAACAATTTCACTTATGGCATATATCGGCTTAATTTAAAGATGGTGTTAGAGAAAAGTCATGCGGATAAAATGCTATACAGATAAAAAAACGGGGCATAGTGCCCCGTTTATAAAAGTTCTTATATTTGAAGTCTTTGTTTTAACAAATTTTATTTTTCTTATTCTCCGCCGCCATCGGTTACGCAATAAACATGATAATCATAAGAACTGCTCTTAAAATCATCAGCGGTAAACCATGTACCGTCGGCGCCGGGCATATTGTAAGAAATTTCTTCAATTAAATAGCCGTGCGCGTTATAGGTATAATCGGTGTAAGCGCTTACATCTTGCGTTGCCGAACTGTAAGAAACTGATCTTATTATATTACCCGCGGCGTCGTAAATTGATTCGCTTCTTGAATTAAAAACGTCGTCTTCATTAAGCCAGATACCGTCAGCGCCCGAATTAATAGACGAAAAACTAAAAGTTTGCTGACCAGACGCGTTATATTCATATAACGTGTAAGTGTCAATGTCGTCGTCAATTGTGTACCATTGACCATCAACACCGGCGCCATTATATTGAACATATTGTGTTTGGTTGCCTGCCGCGTCATATTGTCTCTTTTGATAATAACTTACGCCGGTATCGTCATCGGTCAACCAAAACCCATCAGGGCCATAACCGCCGCTTGCATAATAAGCATATAGCGTTTGATTATTGTTCGCGTCATATTCAGAGACATTGGCTATGTTTAAGACATCGTCAGCTGTAAACCATTGTGTGTCTGTTCCCGGGCTTGTATATTTTGCTTCAACGGTTCGTCTACCGTTTGCGTTATAACTGTACGTGTAATGAAAATTAACGCCTACATCGTCGCCGGTCATCCAAAATCCGTCAGCTCCGGGACCATTGCCCCCGCCAGCTGAGTAACTAACCTTCTTAACCAATTTGTTTTGAGCGTCATATTCATACGCGTAAGAAGCATTCTCTAACACGTCATCAGTTGTAAACCATTGCGTGTCTGTTCCCGCTCCTATATATTTTGCGTTTAATATTTGGTTGCCATTCGCGTCATATTCATAAACATAGTAATTAGACACCCCTGCATCGTCGGCTGTGCCGGGCGTTTCGTCGCCGCCATAGCCCCCGCCAATTGTACCGGCTACATAGTAGACTTTAAGCGTTAAATGACCCGCGGCGTCTCTAATGCCTGCCCAACAGTTATAGGTATAGCAGTAGGTAGATAGCGTATCATTGCCGTCAAACCATGTTCCGTCGCCGCCATTTGCGGTATACATCATGTTCAAGGTCTGGTAACCGTTTGCGTCAAAGTCTCCCTGGTAATAATTAACAACGCCCTTATCGTCTATCGTGCCCGGTATCTGGTCGACGCCGGGACCGTTGCCTTCGCCATACTGGTAATTTACCGAAAGCGTTTGCTGATTTTGAGCGTCATAGGTTCTTGCCCAACTGCCGTTATTTAACAAGTCATCATCAGTATACATGATACCGTCTGTGCCTGCGCCTATAATTCTCAAATCAAGCGTTTGGTTACCGTTTGCGTCATACGCGTACGTCATATAATTTGATTGCGTATCTGTCGCGTCATACCAGTCGTCGCCGCCGTTGCCGTTAAAATAAGCAGATTCAATGAGGCGCCCGGAACCGTCATAAGTGTATTTATGATAACCGGTTATCGCGTCGTCGCCTGTAAGCCATGCGCCGTCAACGCCCGGCCCGCATGCCGCGCCTGAGCAATATAAAGAATGAGTTTTTACGCCCGCGTTAAAAATTTCTCTCGAATATTGGCTGGCATTATCATCAGCTGTAAACCAAAAGCCGTCAGCGCCTGCGCCTGCGTCAATTGAATCATAATAAGCGTTCATTGTCTGGTTGCCGCTTGCGTCATATTCATAGGCATAGTAATAACTTACCCCGACATCATCGCTCGTTAGCCAAATTTCGTCGCCGCCGGGGCCGCCGCTGCCTGTATAATAAGCTCTTATTATCTTGTTACCGCTTGCGTCATATTTAGAAGCCTGGTAATTATCTGCCCCAACATCGTCAGAAGTCATCCATATACCGTCAGGCCCCGCGCCGTTGCCATTGCCGGCATTGTAATAAGCATATAATATTTGCTTGTTATTAACATCATACTCATACGCGTAAGCATACGATAAATAATCATCTTCAGAAAACCAGATGCCGTCTGTACCCGAAATATTATAATAGGCGTAAAGCGTTTGGTTGCCGTTTGCGTCATAATCTTTCATTCTATATGATAAAACACTTGAACCACTGTCATATTCTACATATAAGAGACATTTATTCGCCGCTGAAAGACTGGTACATTCTCCAAATACCTCTAAAACGCCGTTCAAATACTCTTCATCCCTTATTTGTTCTTGTTCAGTCGTATCGGCATACGTATAAACATATCTATAATCGCCATCCATTTCTATTTCAGTTTTCAAATTACCGCTGGGATAATATTCTTTGCTGATGAAAGAACTGCTACTCATGTCAATATCATCATCTCCCGTAAACCACTCGTTGTCAAGACCAGGAGAATAAAAATACATAGTACCTAATTGGTTGCCGGTATTTTCATCATAAGAATATATTTCATATGAATCAACATCTCCGCTTGTATAGCTTATATATTTTGATTCAAGACTCTCAAAATAACCGTCTGGGCATGAAGAGCCTGTACAATCTGTGTTACAAACAAGATAATCTCCGGCGCTGTCGCAGGTTTCGTCTGTATCAACAATACCATCGCCGCAATAGGCCGCAAGGCAATTTGTTCGGCAGCCATCGGGGGCAGTATCGCTATTTGAAGAGCCGCTATCGCATTGCTCATTCGCTTGAACAATACCGTCGCCGCATACAGCGTTGCTTGTAGTTGTCGTGTTGCTTGCAGTTGTAGTGTCGATTGTTTCATCGTCAGAACAGCCGACAAACAAAACAGATATCATTAAAATTATTGCTTGTAATAATTTCAATGAATGATTAAATTTTATTTTCATCTTCTCTCCTTTTTTTCAATTAATTTTTTACGGTATTTTTTTTAACGAAATCTGCCGCTTAAACAATCTTGGCATAAAATCGCAAAAAAATACGTTATCTGTCTTAATAGAGCCTAAAGAGTTCCTAAAAGGTGACAATTTTTTTTAGAATTTTTGTTTTTTTTTATAAATTAAAAAAAACATTAAGCAACGGAAGGTTTACCAGCTTGCCCCGCCGGGAGCAAATTGCAATCGAATCTTTAAATTTTTACTACTTCTTTAAGTATCTTTTTGCCTATCGCGGGTCTTAATGATCTTTCAATTGCCAGGTCTATTTTAATATCAAGTAAGT
>JAOUOT010000040.1 GCA_029880265.1 Spirochaetia bacterium
TAAATAATAGAAAATTTCTAATCATATTCCATTTTTTCATTTTTAAAAAACCAATTCACCTTCAAAGAATTTATTTTAAAAATCTTACCATGGAATATTTATTTAATTGTATGCTGTCAAATATATTTAGAAAAATTTTGTATAAACTTAAAATATTTTGTTGCCTAAAGATAGCATATATGCTATCTTTAGCGTGTGACAATCGTTATGGATACAAATGTATTATATCAGGCGTTAAGAAGTAATAAAGGAGCTTCTCATTTTATTTTACAATTAATTAGAAATCGCAAAATAAGATTAGCGTTATCAATTCCGGTTTTTACAGAATATAATGATGTTTTATATAGAAACGCTTCTCTTGACGATTTGAATTTTGATAAGTCTGATATAGAAAAAATTCTAATTTTTATTTCATATATTTCTATCCCGTATAATATTTCTTTTATTTTCAAACCAAACCTAAAAGACGAGAATGATAATAAATTTATTGAGTTAGCCGTTGTCTCAAACGCTTCGTTTCTAATAACAAATAATATCAAAGATTTTTATTATGATAAAAATCTAAAATTTCCTGAAATAAATATAGTTACGCCCGCTGAATTTGTAAGAAAATGGAGAAATCAATATGAAAAATAAAGCTTCTGTTTTAACGATCAGGGTACCCTCTGAATTAAAACAAAAAATTGAAAGAGTCGCTGAAGAACAAGGCGTCTCTATAAACCAGTTAGCGTTATATGTTTTTACAAAAGAAATTCAGGAAATAGAAATCTCTGACTATTTTTTACAGTATAGAAATAAAATACCTAAAACAAAAATCTTAAAAGATTTTGACGCTGTAATGAAAAAAGTTAAATCAAAGAATGTTCCAGATTGGGATAAAATGTCGTCTGTAAAGAAAAAATAAACTACATTATAAAAGTAAGAAAAGAAAAATTTTGTTTGAACGGCAATGACGAAAATGAAATATAAAACTTTTATAATATTATTTTTTTGTTCATATAATTTTTTATTTTCAAGCGAAGAGAATACGCAAAAAAATGAAAATCTTAAATTTATTGAAATTGAATTAAATTCAGGAAAATTCTTCAGGGGAAAATTTCTCGAAGAAACAGACGGTTACATACAAATTTTAACCCATGACGAACTCGAAATAAAAATATTGAAGAAAAACATTTCTCAAAGCAAGCTTGTCGAAAAAATATCCGCTGAAGAAGATTATCACAGAGATCTTATTGGTCTTGCGGTTCGTTTTTTTGGTAAGCAGATAGCGGTAGATGCCGGTTTTATTTTTATAGGCGAAATGCTGAAACAGGGATTTCCGGCTCCATGGGTGTCTTTTATTTATAATTTTTAACCTTGCTCTATTTGTGAAGTCGGCGAGGTTGAATTTTTTATTTCAATTAAACTTTCGCTTTACGCGTCTAGCGGATTAATAATCTTTAAATCAGAGAAACGTTTAAAGTCTTTATCGGCAGTGGCAAGCGCGCAATTAGAAGCAAGCGCAAGAGCCGCAATATAGGCGTCAGCGATTAGATTTCCCCCGGCTCGCGTTTTTTCGCATAATTCAAGAAAAATTTCCCATTGTTTATCTTCAGGAATGATTTGAACCGCGTTCGGGTGCGTTTTTAAAAGATTTATGAATTCTACGCCTTTATCAAACGGAGACGTTTTTTGAAATATTTTCGGATGAGTGATAATACGTAAAAATGAACTGAAAAGATAGTCTGAAACGGCAAAGTTTTTTTTCGAGTTCAGCATTTTTAGAAACCACTTCTTGCATTTATTGTGTTCAGGTAAATCTGCCCGATGCGCGTAAACAAGAATATTGACATCGCATAAAATCATAAACTTTTTATTTTTTTTCTATTGTATCAAGAATATTTGAAAAATTAGAAATATCAATATCGGGCATCAGACCGCCGCCTTTAAATACCGGAATATCGTTCTCTGTATATTTTTGAATTTTTCTTTTTTGATAAAGCGACTGCCGTAAGGCTTTTTCGGTATAAGCCGTCAAAGAGATTCCTTCTTTAGCCGCCTGAGTTTTTATTTTTTTTATAAGATTATCTTCAATGTATATTGTTGTCTTCATATTATGAATTTATGAAAATGCCGTTAATATGGCAAATATTTTCATATTCTTTTTACTTACCCAGATTACTCGGCTGAAAGCGGCTTTCGGGCATACGATTTGCTTTATTAAAGTCAAGTATTTTCAATAGGGTTTTCTGCTTTGTGATGACGTTTTCCATGACCATTAGAGAGGGTCTTTCAATGCCGTGAAAATTTTTCACGTCGCGGTATTTTAAGGTTTTCAAGTGATGCCCTATGTTGTCGTAAAAATACTGCTGAACGGGCTGCATGGTTTTTTTTAGTATCCAAATTCTTATTAAGTGATAATCGGCGCTTGAATTTTTCTTTGCCGTTAAATCAACGACAAACTGCTTATCTGATTCTTTGACAAGTTTCGCCGTATAATCGTCAAGCCAGTTTAATTTTAAAACGTCGGCGTTGTTAAAGTCGCCGTTGCCTATACTGTCTCTGCCCGCTAGTCTTACCACCTTTCTTGAATCGGGCAGATAGCTCCATATTTCGCCGTCTTTGTTTAAGATTTGTCTTCCCTTTTCGCGAAGAGGAGATAAAAACGTCACATGAACGGTTTTGTTATTTATAGCCTGTATCTCAAGAGTGTATTCATGCTTGCTGCCGTCGGTTCGGTAGTTTACAAAATCATACTTGCCCCGCCATTTTCCCGGGGCCAGTTTTTCTAAAACGGTTTCAATAACAGATGTCGCGCGATCTTCGGCCGCGTACAGTTTAACGTCGAAAAAGAATGCTGCGATTATTAATGAGATTAATAAATATTTTTTCTTTATAAACATGAGGTATGAAACCTGAGAAACTTATTTTTATAGTCTTCTTTATTGAGGGCCCATACGCAATTTATAGCTGCCGTTCATTGTCATACTGTTTTATATTTTACCGCTTTGACAAGTATTATTTTATTGGTTTGGGCAATGAAAAAACTAAAAATCATTGACAAAGCATATCAGACTTGAATTCTCATTGAGAATACCAGACAATTAAATTTTTAAGCCGATGTATCTTCAGGGAGTTTCATTATTTTTAGGTTATAGCTGCGTTTTTATCGGTATTTTTCATATTCTGGTTTCTCGCGTTAAAAAAAGTATTTTTTTGTCGGGCTTTTTCTTTTCATGGGGCCTGAATATAATTACGTTAAATTGGCATTATAACAAATTCATTTTAAATTTTCCTTTTTTAATATTTACGTCAGCGCTCTTGCCATATTTATACGTTCCCTTCTGGTTTTTATTTGTCAAAACTCTTATAGAAACCGAATTTCAGTTTAAAAAAAGCAATTATCTTCACTTTTTACCCTTTGTTTTATGTTTAATATTCCTGGTTCCTTTTTTCATGATCTCGCCCGGCGAAAAAATAAACATAGCCGCCAATTTAGGCCCCGCAGAACCTCCCGATATGCTATTGGGTAAAGAAGTCGTTTTTACCGCTCTTTTATATTGCGCTTTTTATCTTTCATGGCAGATTTATATTGTTTATAAAAAAATAAACTGGGGCGCCATAAAAGAAAAAATTAAGAATAAAAGTTATTCAAAAGATTTTTTCCTGTTTTTTTTATTTATGGTTATCATTCATTTCATCGCTTTTGATTTGACAATAGTAGCAATATATTATGAAAAGAAACATATTCTTTTAATAAACTCTGTTACTTTGACATTATACTTTATCTTTATGTATGTTCTTTATTATCTTTTCCCTTTTATGCACCAGTTGGGAGCTTTCATGCCTCCATCATCTTCGTTTTCTATGAACCGTTATATTAAAACGAAACTAAAAAATGTGGATGTTGTCGCGCTTGAAAAAAAACTGAAACGTTTGATGAAAATCGAGAAAATATATAAAACCGAAAAAATAACATTGAAGAGTCTTGCTAAAAGATTAAACCTGACTACTCACCAGTTATCAGAATATTTAAACGCATTTTTATCGTTAAGCTTTGCCGACTATCTGCATAATATTCAAATTAAAGAAGCAAAAAGAATTTTGGCCAAAGACATGAAAACGCCCGTTTCGCGCGTCGGCTTTGAAGTGGGTTTTCATTCAGAATCGAGTTTTTATTCTGTGTTTCAAAAAGACACCGGGTTATCTCCCGGCGATTTTCGAAAACAGCATGAACAAAAAAACCTTAAATAAAAAACGATAAAGAAAGTCGCAAATATCATCGTAAAATCTATTCAAAAAAAGTACTCCAGAATTATAATTCTGGAGTACTTTTGCCTTGACAAAAGAAAAATTTTATGATTAATTATAATTAACGTTAATACATTATTAATGGGGCAGAATTAAGACTGCCTCAATTAAGCGGGGCAGTCTTAGGGCGGGTATTAATGGAGTTTTTAAGATGAAGAGGAAGTTAAAGAAAAATTGCCGGTTAAAACAACATCTGCTTTACTTTAAATGTAGTAAAATAGCAGAAAAGATATTAAAAAGATTTATTTCTCGCTGTTTATTTGCTATTGCTTATCGTCTAGATTTTACCTATCAAAAATATTCTTATCGAAAGCCTACCTTTACAAAGGCGAAAAAAAATCAATTAACATTAATTTAATAATTACAATGGGGGTAGGGCATGAAAAAAATAAATTCAATCATCTTCGCAAAGACAGGGCGAAGAATCATATGTTTTCTTTTAATATTCTTTTGCGCCGCTCATCTCTCGGCGCAAGAAGAAGATAAAAAGAGAATAGCCGTAATGCCGTTTGAATACGGCAGGGGCGTTACTAAAGAAGACGCTCAGTATGTTACCGAGAAAATAAGAACCGAGCTTATAAAACTCGATATTTTTGAAGTTATCAGCAACGATCAAATTGAACAGATGATGCAGGCAAAGACCTTGAAGCAAAGCATGGGTCAGGGTAGCTGTAGCTCAGAATCTTGCATTATAGATTTGGGTAACGCTCTTGAATGCGAAAAGATGCTTGTGGGTTCTGCGTCTGAAGCCTTTGGCGAATTTGCCATAAACGCGAAAATATTAGACGTTGTTTTGCAGAAATACGAAGGCGCCGAAGAATATAAAGTTGAAAAGAAAGAGCAGTTTCCTGACGGTTCCAGACAGTTGGTTATACTTCTGGTAAAGAAACATTTCAAAGACAATCTTGATGCCATTGATTTTGATGTTTTAACTCCGCGAACATACGGCGGCATGCTTTGGCGAACAGCCGTTGCGCCGGGCTGGGGGCATCTGTACGCATACCAGAACCGGGGTTGGCTTTATTTAGGGTTCTGGGGCGCATCGGGAGCGGCTTTTCTCTGGTCGCATACAAATTATACTTCGGCAGAAAACGAGTATGTATCGGTACCCCAAGGCGAACCCCAATCTGTCTACGACGATAAGTTTGCCGTTTATGAAAAAGCCGTAAATTTAAGAAAATATATGAGTCTTGCTTTTGCGGCGGCTTATCTGTTTGCCGTAGGCGACATTTTGCTGACTGGTGATTCATATTCGGGATACCAAAGACAAGGCGCAGATGGCTTTAATTTTCAAATACAGCCGTTTATCTATAATCATAGATTTACTAATCAAATAAATACAGATACGGGATTTCAATTTTCAATAAAAAGGGGTTTAAAATGAGATTATTAAAGAATATTTTAATTTTAAGTTTAGCGGGTATATTTTTTTTCTGTTTATCAGAAGCGGAACGCATAAACGAGTTTGACTCGCAAAATGAGAACGCAACCTGCGGCGACGGCAATATACAACCCGGTGAAGAATGCGACGCCGGCGGTTACCAGACTATAGATTGCGAAATAAACTGTCTGGCGCCTGTCTGTGGCGACGGTTATACAAACGTTCTCGCTGGCGAAGAATGCGATTCGGCAGGCAGCCAAACTCAAGCATGCGAAGCAAACTGTCTGGCGCCTGCTTGCGGCGACGGAGTTAGAAACGCCCTTGCAGGCGAAGCCTGCGACGACGGCAATATCATAAATAACGATGGATGTTCTTCGTCTTGTCAAAATGAACAATGCGGCGACGGCATTCGGCAGGGGACAGAAGAATGCGACGACGGCGTAAACAATAACGATAATGTGGCCAACGCCTGCAGAACAAATTGTTTACTGCCTTCTTGCGGCGACGGCGTAACCGATACAGGCGAGGCCTGCGACTCTGGCGGTACCGATACTGCGGCCTGTAACGCGGGCACATGCGAATCGCATTCATGCGGCGACGGATATGTAAACGCGGCGGCAGGCGAAGAGTGCGACGATACGAATGCCGTAGAAACCGACGCCTGTTTAAGTACATGCAAGACAGCGACCTGCGGCGACGGTTATATCCATGGCGGAGTTGAAGAATGCGATGACGCAAATAGTGTAGAAACCGACGTCTGTTTAAGTACATGCAAGGCGGCGACCTGCGGTGACGGTTATACACAAGCGGGGGTTGAAGAGTGCGACGATGCAAATGCCATAGAAACCGATGACTGTTTAAGTACTTGTGTTACGGCTGCCTGTGGCGACGGATATATTCAAGCGGGTGTTGAAGAGTGTGATACAGGCGGCACAGATAGCTCAACTTGTAATTCGGGAACTTGCAAGTTTTCTTCATGCGGCGACGCTTACACGAATACAGCTGACGGAGAAGAGTGCGATAATGGAATATTTAATAGTGATCTGTGGGCCGATGCCTGCCGTACCACATGCCTTGCCGCCTCATGCGGCGACGGCGTAACGGATACCGGCGAAGCCTGCGATACAAGCGGCGCAGATATTGCAAGCTGCGACGGCTTTAATTGCACAACGGTAGTATGCGGCGACGGATACTGGAACCAGACAGCCGAAGTATGCGATACTGCTTCGAATACTTCGTACTGCGACGCCGGCTATTGCAGAACGCCAAGCTGCGGCGACGGCTACCTGAACACAGCCGCAGGCGAGACATGCGACGACGGTAATTTAGTAAGCGGCGACTTGTGTTCGGCGACATGCCAGAACGAAGACTTAAACGAGCCAAATAATACAATCGTTGCGGCAACAGCGATAACGCCAATACATTCTCTGGTAGAATCTGATGACCCGTTTTTTTTCGTGACTCCTCAGGGTACTTTTACCATTGACCCTGTAGGCGATGTTGATTATTATTCAGTTTACCTGCATAAGGGACTAAACTTTCAAGCGTATACGACAGGTTGTTCTTTTGATTCATATATTGAGTTCTTTGATACCGATGGAACTACTCTGTTGTTATCAAATGATAATGTAAATACCATGGGATTCGGATTTCCACCGCCTTTGATTCCCGTTGATTATTGCGCTTTACTAAACTCTATTTCTGGGGGTTTGGGATTCTACCCTCCTTTCGACCCTTCTGTTGGCGAGTATATTGTTCCTGAAAGCGGCACTTATTACCTAAAAGCCGGGGCCATAAGCGGCGGCGATCCATCATATACCTATCCTCTACTGCTTACCGTAAGTGATCCAAACGAAGTAGTTAGATATGGGGTACCACTCGGGTGCACGTTTTGCATATATAGCGCTATTAGAAATAATGATCGTTTTGAAGCTAAAGAAATTCAGGTTAATGATACATCCTATGCTTTGATTTCAGAAGCCGGGGATGTCGATTATTATTCGATTTATTTGTTGGGCGGACGAAGCGTAACATTTACAACCGACGGTTGTATTATGGATACAGAACTGACGTTTTATGACATAGGCGGTTATACCGAGCTGGCCTATAACAACGATATTTCACCGGGAACAAATCTTTGCTCAGAGCTTACGGTCGCTATACCTGTTTCTGGTATCTACCAGCTGAAAGTATCTGAACCATCGGGAGCAGGCGGCGCTGAATATTATTATCCGTTAACATCTCAGTATGATATTGTTTTTTATGAGGGCTTTGAAACAGACTTATCTGCGTGGGATACTATATACTATGATCCTGCTTATTATTCATTTTTTGATATAACCTCGTCGAATTCTGCCGTTGGCGCCTCAAGTTTTATGGCAACGGCGTTGCAAAATACCGGTTTTTTTCAAAAAGATATAATACCAACAAAACCTTTAAGCTATGTTAGTTATTATGTAAATATCACTGATATTTCTGTCGGTGAACATTATCTTTGGATAACAGAACCCGCACAAATGATTATAGTTAAAAATGGCGGCTTATATAAAAGCGCTTCTCTTTTAGGCGGCGTTGTAAGTTCAAACACATGGCACAAGGTTGAAATATACAACAAGTATGCCCATGATGGAACCTGTACAGGCGAGGCTTATCTTGATGGCGCCTTTATCTCGACCTTGAGCTGTTTAGTTGATGCCAGCTTTTTTCGCTTCTTGCAATATGGCAATACTACCTATTATATCGACGAAATTGAGATAAGGTAAGATTTATAAGGCTGCCTCGCAAGAAACGCGAATTAGGGGCGATTGAGTTTTTTGTGTGAAGGCGATAATCGTCGCCTTCGGGAGATGAAAGATAGAGAGATTGAGGGGCGAGTCTCTTAAAAAAAATAGTTGAATATATGTCTTTATTATATTAAATTTATAAATATGGAATATTTGGTACAACTTGAAAAAAATGAAGAAGGATATTCAGTTTCTTGTCCCGGATTGCCGGGATGTTGGTCTCAAGGAAATACAAAAGAAGAATCTTTAGAAAACATTAAAGATGCTATTCATGCATATAATGAGACCATAAAAGAAATTACAAAAAATAAAGATACATATTTTGTTAAGGTAACTATTTGATAAATGCCGAAACTACCGGGCATTTCTCACAAACGTGCGGTAAAGGCTTTTCAAAAAGTCGGTTTTCAAATTATACGGCAGGGCAAACATATATCGATGGTAAAAGAAACAATAGTCATAATACTTCCCAAATCCAATTAATTCTTATACCATGGCTGGTATTATTAAAGATGCTGGTTTAGACATAGAACAAGTTAAGAAATTACTTTAACAATACAAATAGCGATAAACAAGAAACTTTCGCCTAATAAGAAATGCGAATTAGGGGCGATTGATTTAGCCAAAAAAAAAGTACTCCAGAATTATAATCTTGGAGTACTTTTGCCTTGACAAAAAGAATATTTTGCGCTATAAAATGACGCTTTAGATAGAAAGGGTATTGTTATATACGAACCCTTAAGCGGATGACGGCGCGGCAAATTTAAAAAAAATTGGCAGTTTTTGTATGGCGATATATTTTTATAGTGTACGATGAGAAAATATGTATCAATGATTTTTTCTCGCGACCTATCATATTTACCTATCAAGCCAGTTAACTGATCATATGCCCGGCTTATAGAAAAGCTGACCTGTTTACCGCTTATCAAAGTTCTTATCAAAAAGCGGGAAGAAATCTAATATTGATTTTTTATAAAAGGGGTAGTATATGAAAGGGCTAAATTCAAAATATGCCTTATTGGCGCGAACATTAGGCATATTAAAAAATCTAAAAATTTTAAGAACGCTGATATTTATATCGGCGTTTTTTATGACTTTTTCTATTCAGGCGCAGGAAAACAAAATAAGAATAGCGGTATTGCCTTTTGAACACAGCGATGGGGTTACGGCGTCTGAGGCGGCTTATCTTACAGAAGCAGTACGAAATACGCTTATCAGAACAGGTATTTTTGAGGTTATCAGCAACTACAGGCTCTTATCACACAATTGCCTTAAAAACAAATGGTACAATTTACACATGGGGCAATAATGTGTATGGCCAGTTGGGCCGTTAAAATTGATTTTTGGAGGGCAAAAAAATGAAATTTAAGAATATTCTAAGCGATGCTAACGGTTCGTTGGCTAAAACAGCGCGATTCATATTGGCCGTATGTAGTCGCGGGCTAATCATAATGCTTGCGATATTTTACGCGGTGCCGCTTTTCTCGCAAGATGCAAAAAAACGCATTGCGGTACTGCCGTTTAAATACGGAGGCGGTATTATAAAAGGCGAGGCCGATTTTCTCACAGAAAATGTGCGGGCAGAGCTTATAGAAACCGGTCTTTTTGAAGTGATCACGAATGATCAGATTGAAGAAATGATGAAAATTAAAGAACAAAAACAGGGCGTTGGCGAGGGCTCCTGCAATACTGAAGAATGTATTATTGATTTGGGCAACGCGCTTGAATGCGAAAAAATGCTGGTGGGTACGGCAATGGGAGCTTTTGGCGAATATAATTTAACAGGTAAAATATTAGACGTAGTATCGCAAAAATATGAAGGCGCGGCTAATTTGAAAATTTCAGACAAAAATAAGTTTCCCGATGCGGCAAATCAAATGGTACATCAGTTAGTAGACCATTATGTAGAAGAGCTTGAAAAAGAAAGAATACAGACTTCTCTAAAGGCTGAAAATAAGACATTTAACGGGATGTTATGGCGATCGCTTGTTCTTCCGGGATGGGGTCATATATATGCCAATCAAAAACGAGGATGGCTCTATTCGGCAATTTACGCCGCTTCAGCCGGAGTTTTCATCTGGTCGCATGTCGATTTTCTTAATAAAGAAAAAAGGTATGATAATTCAAATGAAAGCGTCGAAGATACCATGCAATATTATGACGATTTAAATAAGGCCTATAAAGCGAGGGGTTATATGTCTTACGCTTTTTTATCTGTTGCCGCACTTATTATCGCAGACGCCGTGATTGCAGGCAGAAGATATTTTTCTCATGAAAAATTATTTTCTAATCAATTTATAAGAAAACAAAAAAATACAACTTACTTTTATGCGTATTTTTCAGATTCAAAAAGAGATAAAAATTATGTTGAAACAAAACATAACTTTATTTTTAAAAGATACTTTTAAGGAGAATGTACATGATTTCAAACAAAATATTAAATTTAATTTTTTTAATCGCGCTCACCGCTTTAGCGTGCGCCGTGAAAGACTATCCGCATACGAATGAACTTGATCCACAAAGCAATAATTATATCGCCTGCGGCAACGGTTATTTAGATGCAAATGAAGAATGCGATAACGGCAAAGAAAATACAAGTTCATGTAATTTTAACTGT
>JAOUOT010000001.1 GCA_029880265.1 Spirochaetia bacterium
AATTGTATCGGCTTTTCTTAAAAGCTCAAGCCTTTCTTTGGTGATTTCTCCCAATACCCTGATTGCCAGCCCCGGCCCGGGGAAAGGATGCCTGAAAAGAAGCTCTCTGGGTATTTTTAATGTCAGGCCCAGGCGTCTTACTTCGTCTTTAAATAATTCTTTCAAGGGTTCGACGACCTTGCCCGCTTCAATTAGTTTTTGAACTTCGGCAACCCTGTTATGATGAGATTTGATAGTTTCTGAGGGCCCTTTAACCGATACCGATTCAATAACGTCGGTATAAAGCGTGCCTTGCGCCAGAAATTCATGATGGCCTATCTGTTTCGCTTTTTTTCTAAATTCTTCAAGAAAGACCCTGCCTATAATTTTTCTTTTTTTCTCAGGGTCGGTTACGCCTTTTAATTCTTTTAAAAACGATTTCTCGGCAAATACCACATGAAGCGGTATACCAAAGTAATCGCGAAATCTTTTTATGACAGCCTCTGTCTCGCCGGCGCGCATTAAGCCGTTATCTACATAAACACAGCTCAAATTATCGCCAATGGCCTCATGAAGAAGTTTTGCAGTCACCGTTGAATCTACGCCTCCTGAAAGGCCAAGCAATACCCTTTCATTGCCGGTAGTCTCTTTTATTTCTGTAATTTTTTCTTTAGCAAAATTTTTCATGTTCCAGTTTGGCTTTAGTTTACATATTTTAACGCAGAAATTTTTCAAGAGAACTTTGCCATGATTTGTATGATGCACCTCAGGATGGAATTGTACGCCGTAGATTTTTTCTTTTTCGTTCATTATAGCGGCATAGGCCGAAGAATCGGTTTCGGCGATACTTTTAAAACCGTCGGGCAGTTTGGTTACCTTGTCGCCGTGGCTCATCCAAACCCTATTGTTGTTTTTAATACCCGATAACAGGCCCGCGGAAGATTTAATCTTCAGAACTGCCGCCCCATACTCGCGATTAGACGCTCTGTCTACTTTACCGCCTTTTAAATGAGCGATAAGCTGCAATCCGTAGCAGATTCCTAAAACAGGTATATTTAACGAAAAAATTTCTTTATCTACGCGTATATCGTGTTTGCCGTAAACAGAATGCGGCCCGCCCGATAAAATGATTCCGGCGGGCTGTTGTTTGTGTATTTCTTTAATATCAAGGTTATAGGGATGTATTTCGGCGTAAAAATTTAACTCGCGTATTTTTCTCGCAATAAGCTGGGTATATTGAGAGCCGAAATCAAGAATCAATATGCCGTTTCGCACCGTGCAAAATCTTTGCGCTTAGACGACATGTCGAGTTTTATTTTCTTTTAAGAATAAAAGATCTGATTTTCTATAGCGTCAAATATTATGTTTTTTTAATTGCAAACAGATTTGTCTTTTTGTATTTGTCTATAAAAAACATATGAACGGCAATTTAAAAACAATTCATCAAAGACTTACGCAGAAGCTAGGGGCGCAAAAGAAAAAAAACTCTTATTCTTTTGAATTGCTTGATAAATTTATCGAATACTATCTGTTATATTTGCCCGAACAGTATCTTCAGTTTTTATCAGACGACGATTTAATTGCGTTTTTATTAGACAGATTTGATTTTTTTTACAAACTGCCCGAGAAAACAACCAAAGAGAAAAATCACCCAGAAGACCCATTCATAAAGCCTGTTATAAGGTTAAATTATCAATGCAAAGAAGTTTGGCTTACCGACGCCATGAGTCTTGAAATTATTTCAACCGACATGCCTTTTATTGTAGACTCTCTTTCTTACCTTTTTCACGAACAGGGCCTGAGAATAAAAACAATCATTCATCCGGTATTTAAAACCCATAGAAAAAACGGAAATCTCGATAATTTACAACCGGTTACAGATTCAAATAACGAGCAAAACGGCGGCTCTAAAGAAGCCTATTCAATGTTTATTTTTGACAGAAACGATAACGTTGACGCGAAAGTTTTTTTAAGAATGATTACAGAAATTTTAAGCGATATTCGATATGTTGTCTCTGATTTTTCTAAGATGACAAAACTTGAAAATATAGGCTCTTATGAAGAAAAATTTCTTTTTCATTGGCTTTTAGAAGATAATTTTTTATTTCTTGGCGCAAAAACAGAGTCGGCCAAATATGGTCTTTTTAGAAGTCCTTTTTCTGCCAAGAAAATAGAAATACCCGAGTTAAAAAACAAGAAAAACGGAATTTTGTTTTTCAGACTAAACTATAAGTCTAAAATAAGACACAATAAAAGACTTGTTGTCATATTTTTTTCAAACAATTTCATTGTCATAGGTATTTTTACCAGAAAAGCAGATAACACTTCTTCGGCAAAAATACCTCTTCTTTCAGATAAAATAAAAGAATTTCAAAAGACACTTCTAATAGGAACTTTATTTGACCGTAATGATTTTATACACTCGTTAAACCTTTTTCCTCTTGAGTATCGTTTTATTGACTCGCCCGCTGTTTTACTGCCTTTTTGCGAATTGATAAATATTGCCCGTATAAAAACAAGAAAAATGCTTAAGATTCAAAAAATTGAAAATAATCGCTGCTATCTTGCTTTAATGTGGCCCGAGTCAGAATTTAGCGACGAAATCAGACAAAAGACCAGAAGCTTTTTAGAAAAAAATAATTTTACCGTATTAAATCGCGAAATTGGCGCCATTAATGTTATGGTCTTTGTTCTTTATGAAATTTTATTTGAAAAAAAAGATATTAAGAAAAGCAATATTGACGATTTTTTATTTGAACTTGAAGAAAAGCTTGAATTTGAGCTTCTTGCCTGGGACGAACAAGCCGAAAAACTCATAGAACGTCAATTTACGGCCGACGATATATATTATTACAAAACAAAAATTCTTCCTAATATCACCGGCGATTATAAAATCAGAGAATCGGGAAAAGAAGTAATAAGAGATATATCGTCTATTCGAAAAATTGAAAAGAAAGATCTTCATATCACTATTTATTATAATAAATCTCGGGAAGAAACCGAACTTAAATTCTTTTATAATTCGCCCCAAACTTTAAGCGCGATTGTTCCCGTTTTAGATAATTTAGGCCTTGAAGCCTTAAGAGAAGAAAGTTATTGTTTTAAACTTGAAGAAAAAAATATCTATATCTATAAGTTTTATCTAAGGTACGAAGGCCGCCCCATTGCCGAAAAAAATACTTTAAAGCGTCTTATTTATTCGATTGAAAAGGCCGTTGAAAAAAGAATAAGCTCAGAGTCGATAAACGCGCTGGTTATGAAAGCCGAGATGAGTATTCAGCAAGTTCAGCTTTTAAAGGCCTTTGCGGGCTATCTTGCTCAGCTTCGAAAAGAAAAAACCGCGCTTGCCGTAAAAAGAACGCTTCTTACAAATATTGAAATGGCAAAATCGCTTGTAGATTTATTTGAAAGCATATTTTTATCGGCTTACATGAAAACAGTGTCAGATACTTTTGACGAAGAAAACCATGCCGCTCTTAGTAATATTGTTGTGGGCTTGCCCGAGAAGATTACCGCCATTGAAAAATTTTCTCAAGAGAAAAAGAAAAAATCTGATCAGTATGTTCCCGATTCTCTCATAATAAAAGAAACCTATGATTCTTTGAAAGAAATTATTTTTGCCATAAAAAGAACAAACTATTTTAATAACGAACCGCATTTATCTTTAAAAATAAAAAGCTCTGAAATATCGTTTTTGCCCTTTCCTAAACCTTACTATGAAATTTGGGTTTATCATTCTAATTTTGAAGGCATTCATATAAGAGGCGGCCCTGTATCAAGAGGCGGGCTTAGATGGTCTGACAGACCGGGCGATTTTAGAACAGAGATATCGGGCTTGTGGAAAACTCAAATGCTAAAAAATACGGTAATTATACCTACGGGCGCAAAAGGCGGCTTTGTTATCAAATATCTTAAACAGTCTGTCGAAAACGCAATTTGGGTATATAAGAATTTCATTGGCGCGTTATTAGAAATTACCGATAATCGCCTGAAAAATAAAACAATCCATCCGCCTTATATACCCAGACTTGACGAGACTGACCCTTATCTGGTTGTCGCCGCAGATAAAGGAACGGCCGCTTTTTCAGACTTTGCCAATGAAATATCGCAAAGTAAAAATTTCTGGCTTGACGACGGATTTGCCAGCGGCGGAAAAAACGGCTACTCGCATAAAGAGCTCGGTATAACGGCGCGGGGAGCATGGGAATCGGCAAGGTGGCATTTCTTTCGCATGGGAAAAGACCCGGCAAAAGACGTTTTTTCGGCGGTCGGTATAGGCGACATGGCGGGCGATGTCTTTGGCAATGGAATGCTTTTAAGCGACAAGATTCAGCTTAAAGCGGCTTTTAATCATAAACATATTTTTTTAGATCCGAATCCTGATCCCGCGAAATCTTTTATTGAGAGAAAACGGCTTTTTGAAACGCCCAAAACCCAATGGACCGATTACAATAAAAGCTTAATCTCAAAAGGAGGCGGAGTTTTTGAAAGAGACGCCGTTTCGGTTTCTTTAAGCAATGAAGCAAAAGAAATCCTGATGACAGAAAAAAACGAAATGACAGGAGAAGAACTGGTAAGGGCCATAATAAAAGCGCCGGTAGACATGCTTTTTAACGGAGGCATCGGCACATATGTTAAAGCCGAGGTTGAAGATAATACCGATGTAGGCGATAAGGCCAACGACAGGGCAAGAATAAACGGAACCGAATTACGGGCCAAGATGGTCGTCGAAGGAGGCAATCTCGGCATGACGCCTCTTTCGCGTCTTGAATATGCTTTAAAAGGCGGGCTTGTCAATACAGATGCCATCGATAATTCTGGCGGAGTTGACATGTCAGATCACGAAGTAAACCTGAAAATTCTTTTAAGAGAGTTTGCTCAAGGAAAGCTTTTTCAAACGAATCAAGAAAGAAATAAACTATTAAAAAAGCTGGCGGCTGAAGAAGTAAAGCTTGTCTTAAGCAGTAATTTCAGTCAAAATAACGCCGTAATTTATAACCAGAAACTGCCCCTTGAAGAACAAAGATTTATTTTATTGGCGGTAGAAAAACTTGAAAAAGAAAATATTTTAAGACGAACAAGCGAAAATATACCAGAACAGGCCACATTAGAAAATTATATTAAAAACACGGGTTATTTGCCCGCCCCTTTACTTTGTATTTTATTGGCGTATGTAAAATTTTTCGCTCAAAACAAAGAAATAAATATTCCCGATGAATTTGGCAAAGATTTTCTTATTAATTACTTTCCAAAGATTTTGCAAAAACACACTGATGAAATAGAAAAACATCCTCTTAAAAACGATATTATTAAAACCCTTGTCGTAAATCATGTTATCGATAACGCGGGCATTGGCTTTTTTGAAAAATCGCGTCTTCTTCTTGATATTCCGGTTGAAGGATCCATCGAAATTTATCTGGTAGCCGAGCGTTTTTTAGGGGGCAGAGAATATAGAAAGAAAAATTTCCTGCCCAATAAAATAGAGAGAACCTTTCCGCAAAGTATTTCGTTAGAATCGGTATTGAAAATACAAAATATTGTAGAAACGGCCATTTTCAAATTTATGGAGATGACGGTACTTTTTGCAGATTATAACATAGGAAAGTTTTCGGCAGACCCCGCAAACTTTCCGGGCTTTCCTTATAAGAAATGGCAGAAAATCAGTCTTCCCGATTGGCTGACAGATTTTACCGGAGAAACGGCCGACGATTTGAAAACAAGATGGCTTCATATTGAAATTCGCTTTCTGTTATTTTTTATTCTGCAAAAAACAGATAAAAAAACAACCGACGATCTGTTTGATTTTTATTTTGAAAGCGAATTTTTTGATTTAAAAAAATGCCTTTATAATATTTACCCTTCAAGCGAATGGGAAGCCTATCTTCTTGTTTCTCTTAAAAGAGATTTCTGGAAGGGTCTCGTAAAGGCTTTCGGTAAAAAAAGCGCGTTTAAGAAAAAGGTCGATATTAAATCTGAAATTGAAACGCTAAAAGAAAAAGATTCTTTGAGCCTTTCATCTATTGGCGGCCTTTTACATTATATTTTAGGATAAAATAAATGAATCTTCCCACGCAGATTAAAAAAGAAAATATCTTGCGAATCGGCATATGCACCGTCAGAGAACTTGAAGAAAAAGTAAGAGCGTTTCGCACTATTAATTTGCATAGCCGAAGAAAACGGTATATTATCTCAAGAGAAGAAATTATCGACGACTCCGAAAGAATTATTGTAAATAAGAATGAAGATATTGATTATCCGAAAGCGATGCTTTTAAGACGCGTCAAGAAAGAAAACGAATACTTAAAAACATTTCAGCCCGACGAGGGCATTGCGATTGTTTCAGACATGTCAAACGCGGCGGGAATTCAAGTGACCATGGATCTCGTTACCCAAATTATGAACATAGGAGGCGGAGCTTACGAAGCCTTTATAGATAGAATTGACGGATTTCAAGGGCTTGATAATCTGATGTCTAAGGCATTTTTTCCTAAAATGGTTATTGTCGGATATATTCCGCCTGAGAAAATTCCCTCTGAAAGAAGACTATATAAAGTCATGGCAAATAAAGACCCTTATTTAAGATTTGTCGAGATACTTCACACAAAAATAAAATCCGAACCCATTATTGAAAACATGAAACAAATTGTAATTTCGGCCGACGATAAAAACGGCTGGAAAAAGTTTATTCTAGACGTTATAAAAGAGTACACGAAGTCTTATAACATAGAAGAAAGATGATTGCTAAAACCGTTATTTTTTTTCAATTTTTCTTTAATTCCGCTTTGCCTTCAGAGTTTTCATACAACGCGGATCAAATGAAAATTTTTCAAAATGAAAACAGGCCGAGTGAAGAAGAAAAATATTTTTCAACCGAAAATTGTCAAGACGCAGGCATGCTAAATTTCGCCGACTCGGCGGGAGAAAAAAATAATTTAATTTTAAGTTATTGTGAAAAAGAAAAAAACTGGTTTTTGTTTCAAACAAAAAACACATCGGCAAAAATAAACTTAAAGTCTTCTTTTGAAGCGTATCAGGGTTTAGATAATTTTCTGCAATTTTACAGTTTACCCGCGGGCGGAATCGGCATCATTCAAAAAAAGAAGCCTGCCTCGCCGAAAATTATATTGGCGTATCCTGAAAATAAATTCTTTGAGATTGACCGCTTTATTCAAAACGATACCGATTTGTTTTTTTCATTAAAAGGCGCATGGTATTTGATTGGAACCCCTTCAGATACTGACGAAAGCAATATTATACCGGCAAGTTTTTATCGTATAAAACAAATGCCTTTTAACGAACCTTTCAACAAGGTAAAAATACGAAATTTATGGTACAGTTTTATTGAAGACTTTGAATATGTCGAAAACTTTGATATATTATATCTTCGCTTTAACGTCGAGGGGGAATATAAAAGCGGTATTTATAATATTAAAGAAAAAAAATGGGAGCTGTCTCCGCCTTTTGTTTTAACCGAAGAAGAATGGAACAAAATATACGGCGAGAAAGTAAACATTATTTTAAGATTAGCCTCGCCCGAAGTTCCCGAAAAACCTCGAAGGCAGTATTATTCTATATCTATCGATGAAAGAGATTCTCAGAGATCAAAATTTCATCTTGAAGGACAAGAATGCACGTTGACCTATTCTCTTGCAGAAGGAAGACATCTTATATCGTTTACCCGTTTTATCGCTGAAGATTCAGAAGAAAAAAGTTACCTTAGGGCAAAAAATATTGAACAGCTGCCGCCTTTTTCTATCGATATAGAAAAAAAGAGAGTATATTTAATTGTACTTAGAAAAGGCGGTTCTGATGAAAAAAAACCAATTTATACCAAAGTCTACGTTCTTAAAGAATAAATATTCGTTTCTATATTTATTGCTTTTATATTTTATAAACATTGCCGCTTTAACCGCGGTTGAAGATACTGAATCTCAAAAGTACGCCGAAATTGAAGAAAACTTAAACCGCATGAGCGATATGGAAGCGGTTACTTATCTCGCGAAATTACAGAAAATTGAACCAAAAAATCCGCATGTTCTTTTTCGCATAGGATGGTACATGCAGAAAAGAGAAGACGACGATTCTGCCGAAAAATATTATAAAAAAGCCTTATCTTACGCGCCAAATTACTCGCCTGCCCTGATTAACACAGGGAATATTTACAAGCGAAGAAAAGATTTTGACAAGGCTGAGTTTTATTATAAAAAAGCGGTGCAAGCTTCGCCAGAGTCTGGTTCGGGTTATTATAATTTAGGAACGCTATACATTGAATTGTCGCGCAAGAAAGAAGCCGAAGAGGCGCTTGCAAAATGCGTAGAGCTTTCTCCTGAAAATATTTCGGCAAGATTAAACATTGCCTCTGTGTATATCAGTTTGTTTAATGAAAACCGCGAAAAAGAAAATCTGGTAACGGCTAAAAAATACCTATTAGACGCCAATAGAATCGACAAAAAATATGCCCATGTTTATTACAGTTTAGGCGTTATTTATGAGATGGAAAACAAACCGACAACGGCGCTTGAATACTACAAAGAAGCCGTAAGATATTATAATAGCCATCATCCCATGAAGAAAAAAGCGATGAAAAAAATTCATTATCTGAGTCTGGTAATCAAATAAAATTTATAATATACGATCATAATCTGAAATATTTTGCTTCCATACTTTTACGCCGCAAAAACGCCCGCCTTCGGGACACCGCGGTTTGAGCCTGGCTTTATCGCGCATAAAACAGGGCGGCCCGATATATTCTTTCAATTCGGGAACCTGCTCAAAAACCTGCTGAATTTCGTCGACTGAAGAATAAAATATTTCTTCTTGCGCGTTATAGCATAGGCGCGCCTTCCATTTGTGTAAAAAATTCATCAAATCGCCCGATTCTAAAAAACGAACCGGATACGCGTTTGGCAGAAGATAAGATAAAGCGGGCATAGGATATTCTTTCTTGTATAGTTTTTCAATAAACTGAAAATTTTCGTGCATAAAATCGTCGTAAATTGCTTTTGATTTATCGTCTTCATAAAAAATCTTTGGGGTTATATAATCGGCGTTAAGGCTCATTTGCATATACAGTAAAGGTCTTAACCCGGGAAGGGTTCGGTGGCGCTGTTCCTGCGAATCAGCCGTATGAGAGAGTTTTTTTTGAAACGTAAAATGTATATGGTTTAAAAGCCTTGAAGAAGTATCGAGGCTTACAGGGTAAAGTACATCGGCAATATTCATATTATAATGACCGTCAAGCAAATGATCGAAAATTTGTTTTTTGCTTATTTTTAAGTCGGCCCTTAAAAGACCATACCCTCTTTTAAAGACGGCGTCTAGATCGTTTTTATTGCCGACAATGGCCGATGTAACGTTTTTCTTGTTTAATTCGAGATCAAATTCCTGGTTGGCGTAAAAAGCGCCTTCTGTATTTGCCATCGGCAGGTTTGCCGGCATAGGGTCGGGCATTTCTTCAACGAGCAGAGGGTCGATATCGTAAACCGCGCGAAGCATTTTCAAAACCAGAGCAATCGCCTCGTCTAAGCCATATTGAAGCATCATGCGCGTATAACGGTGCAAAGTCAGGGCGCTTATTGTATGGTACATATAAGCTGTGGTTGCTATGGGCATTACGTAACGCGCTATTTCAATCGTTTTCTTTTCAATATCAATTTCATACTTATCGGGATGATTGGCTTTTAACCGGTGTACAGAAAAATAAAGTTCTCTGATAACGGGCCTTAAACTTTCAATGAGCTTTTGATATGCCGCATAAGTTTTTTGGGGCCAGTCTTTTGTGTCGTCATTTTTTAAGATTTTCGGCAGACTGTACCAGTTATTATTTTCTTTGATAGCGACATATCTTTGAGACACCTGCTCAGAATTATAGTACGGGTGCGCGTGTAAAAACTGCCATATAAGATTTCGGCTTACGTTGTTTAGGGCAAAAATAAAATGAGCATGCTGGCGCGTGGTCATATGACCCGCGTCAAGAGTCGATTTCGCAATTTTATCTCTTAAGCTCTTGCTTTTTTCTGAATCGGCGACATTTTGAGGATACACAATGCCTTTGCCGCTATAGCATGTTCTTGCAGAAGCGACCGCCAAATCATAAGGATTTTTCGCGCAGTCTACAAGCTTTACTTCAATGGGATAGTTTAAAAGTACATCCGCATATTTTTTTTCGTAAGCGGCAAGATCAAAAGGCATTCGACATATTTTAATTTATATAAACGACGGCAAGAGAATAAAATTTAATTAATAAGAATTAAATTGAACTCCTAAACCAATCCAGAACTCTGACAGCCCGTCAGGATACAAACCATCATTCTCAGAATAATAATTTGTATTGAAAATATAATTATATCTTATATCTATTGGTATGCTAAAGTATTCACTTGCCAAGATTTCAAACTCTGTTGAAACAGAAATTCCCGAAAATACCCTGCTGCCATAATAATAATCAAGCTCAGGATCATATTCATAAAGCTTGCCGCTGCCATAATCAGATTCTTTTGAAAATCTATATTCGTTGTATGTATCGGCGTAAACAAGAGAATATTTCATTTGAAGATTAATGTTTAAATATGGGTTCAATGAATGTTTATATAATAAGCCTAATAAAAATCTTTCATTGATTGTTGCTTTTTTTACGTTATTAACATGTCTACTATAATAGTTAAAATAATTATTTTCTGAATCTATAATATACTCAAATATTTTTGTTGAGTATGCAAATTCAATAATTGCGTAGTACTTAGAAAACAGATTTTTTGAAAAACCCGCTAAAAAAGCCGGGTAGTATAATGTGCTTTTTGATACTAGGTTTTGAGACGGATAGTCAAAGGTTTGTCTTGAACTGGCAAGAAGATTTCCGAAATAACCTTTTATAAAAATATTCAAATCATGAATCTTGTTTTCTTTTATATGCGTTTCAGATATTTTTTCAGGATTTTCTTCGGCATACAATACTGACTGGCCAAGAAGCAATATTAATAGAGGTAACAATGTTTTTAACATATAGATACCATAATAATGGTATAAAATGATATGTCAATATTATTTACATTTTTGAATTAATTTACAAATATAAACGCATCATTTTATTCAGCTTGCTAAGATTGCTCGCTATTCGCAATAACATATTACATTGTACCGCTGGGAGGAACGCAGGCTTTATAATTTGTATTTCCCACGGGATTAATACTTGAAGAACAATTTGCTTCTTCGTCTGCTCCGCGGTAAACATTGCATTCTTCTTTGCTTGAACAAATTAAAAAGCAATAGTTAATGTTGTCGTCGTGAGTAACGCAAATAGAGCTTTCGGGACAATCGGCGTCGCTTGTACAGTTTACTACCCCGCAGTAACCGCCTTTGAAATTTGTAAGACAAGAAATTTCGCTGCTATCATAGCATCCCTGGCAGTCTTCATTAACGGCGCAAGAGCCCCCTATTCCCAGAGCCGCCGCCTCGTCGCCGCCGGTACACAATCCGCTGCCGCAGTTTACCGATAGAAAAAGAAAGCCCGCCCCTAATATAGCCACGGCCATTAGAGAAATTAATGCAATAGATTTTTTTTTCATGTTATACCTCTTATAGTTTTACGCCTGCGCCAATAGTTATGCCGTGCGTGCCGTAGCTAGTCGCAAAACCTAGAGTATAGGCGGCATAAAAACGGTCTATGACGGCAATTTTTTTTGACAAATTATAAATTAAATTTACGCTTAATGCGGGCATTATCTCGCCGCTGTCTGACCAGTACTGCGCGCCCCCGCCAAACTCTAAATCGTATACTTTTGAAAGATGCATTCCGAATAAGGCCTCTGTATCTATGGCGTAAAAGTAGTTATCGGCATTGTTTAACAGCAAATCTAAACCAATATTGGCCCTGGCGTAATAATTATTATTCAATATATATTTTGGCGTATAATCAAAACCCGCCGATATAACATAGCCGTTTGACTGCATGACCAGAACCGTACCGGCTGTCATGGTTAAAAATTCAATTTTTTTTGATTCTGCCTTAATCACCGACGAAGAACCCATGATTAAAAGAACAAATGGCAATAAAAATTTCTTTCTCATAACGGCAAAAAGGCTATTTTCTCTTGAATAGTCAAGCATATTTTCTAACAAATGTCGTTACTTAAGCCGCTGTATACCCTTGCAAATAAACAATCTCATGCCCCCCATGGTACAAATATTATAATTTCGCCTTATGTTAGAGTGCGCATGGGGATATATGTCTATTTGGAATTTTGTGGCCATACTTAAAAAATAACCATAAATTGTAAACTTTTTTATTTACTATATACCTCTATTATATATTAATGTCCAATATCTGATATATGTATAGAAAAAATCGGATATCTCAAATAAAAAAGATGAAGGAACTTTGATGAAACTGTTTAAGAAGAGTAAAGAAGTTTCCGCCAAATCTGTAAATCGAAAAGCTTTTCTCAACAAAATAATGATGCCTTTAAGTCTTGTGTTAAGTTACGGCACCGGCGTTTTGTATGGTCTTCGGTATTTAATGCCGAAAAAAAAGCCTGAGAGATTTCGGCGGGTATACATAACCTCTATGAAAACCATTGAAAAAGAAGGCAGTAAAGTTTTCAATGATTTATCGGGGGGTGAAGTTGTATTAGTAAAGTCAGAAGACGGTTTAAAAGCGATTTCTACGCGATGTACGCATCTCGGCTGTAAAGTTTTTTGGGAACCGCAAAATAATCGTTTCTTCTGTCCGTGTCATATTGGCATTTTCGACGTAAACGGAAACGTGATGTCAGGCCCGCCGCCTGCGCCGCTGCCAAAGTATGACGTAGAAGTAGACGAAAATGAAAATGTTTTCGTGAGTTTAAGAGAGGTAACCTAAATGCTGGCAAAAATAAAGACATCTGTTTCAGGATGGTTAAAAGAATCGTTGCCGGTTGATCCTGAGATTTTCAAAGAAGCCTCAGCAGAACCTATACCAAACCATATGAAAAAATGGTGGTTTGCCCTTGGCGGCTCGCCGGCAATATTGTTTGGTGTTCAACTTTTAACGGGAATACTTTTAGCGTTTTACTATATACCAGATCCTGACAGCGCATATGACAGCGTCGCTAAAATAACAAACGAGGTCAGTTTTGGCTGGTTTATTAGAAGTATTCATAAGTGGAGCGCTCACTTTATGGTATTTGCGGTCATTGTTCATTTAATGAGAGTGTTCTTTACGGGAGCTTTTAGAAAACCGCGTGAATTAAACTGGATGATTGGCGTTGGCCTTATGATTACGACAATGATGTTTGGTTTTACGGGATATTCCCTTATATATGAACAAATATCTTATTGGGCCGCAGTTGTAGGCGCCGAAGTGGCCGCAAGCGTGCCTTTTATAGGAGAAGATATCGCTCGTTTTATGAAAGGCGGCGAATCGGTGGGCGCAAATACGCTCACAAGATTTTATGTTCTTCATATAGGAGTATTACCTACAGTGATATTTATGCTGCTCGGGTTGCATTTTTATCTCATTAGAACTATCGGGGTAACCGAGTTAGAGTTTAAAGTAGATAAAAATAAAGAAAAGAAGACATTTCCCTTCTTTCCTGATCATATATACACAGAAACCATTGTAGCTTTAGTAATAACTATAATTCTGGTATTTATGGCCCTGACTTTTCCCGCGCAAATGGGAGATAGAGCCAATCCTTTTCAGACGCCTGATCATATTAAGCCCGAATGGTTTTTTTATCCCATGTTCAGACTGCTTAAACTTCTTTCTGAATTAGGGGCAATATTAGGAACCACAGTATTTGTTCTATTATTGCTGTTCTGGCCTTTTGTAGATAGGCTGTTTATAAAGAAAAACCCCAATTCAAACGCGACAATCTGGTTTGGTATTGCGGGTGTAACAATTTTAGTGGCGTTTACCATATGGGAAGCGCTTGTTTGATAAATTTAATTTAAGAGTAAAATCGGAGGAAAAATGGAACTCGAACAAAAACGAAAAATAATAATGGGAATGAGCTTTATACTATTAGCAGGGCTCATGATAGTAGGCTATTTTGAAGGAAAAAGGCACTTTCCTGACGGAAGACCGGCCCCTATAATCGATAGCAGAAATAAAAAATGTGTCGGATGTCATACGGAGGCAGACAACGCAAAAACAGTAGGAGAGCAATGGAAGCTCAGCGTTCACGCGCAGAAAGGCGTGGGTTGTCTAGACTGTCATGAGGCCAAAGAAGGCGAAGATTCAGACGGATTCAGTCACTATAAAAACTTTATAGCGACAATTGTTACGCCAAAAGACTGCGCCAGATGTCATAAAAAAGAATTTGAACAATTTCAGGCAAGCGCACACTCGACCGCAAGAAAGATTATTGATGGCTCAGAAGAAGACTTTTTGTCGAGAGTTGTTCAGGGTCACGCAAAATATGGAGACGCCTCGACTGTCAGTGGTTGCGACCAGTGTCACGGCTCAAAGGTTGAGTTTTTAAGAGACGAAGCGGGCGAAATTGCCCTTGATAAAAACGGCATTGTGCAGCTGGATCCTAAAACCTGGCCAAATACCGGTATGGGTCGAATAAACCCCGACGGCAGTATGGGAAGCTGCGCCGCTTGTCATAACAGACACATGTTTTCATCGGCTCAGGCAAGACAACCAGAAAACTGCGCGAAATGTCACAGAGGTCCAACGCATCCGCATGACGAACTGTATGCCGAATCAAAACACGGTATTAACTATCGGGCGCATAAAGACGAACTAAATCTTAATAAAAGAAAATGGATAGTCGGCGTCGATTATACTGCGGCTCCTACATGTTCAACATGTCATATGAGCGCGACTCCTAATCAAGAGATAACGCACAATGTAGGCGATAAGCTTAGCTGGGTTCTAAGAGATCCCGTTTCAATGAAAATAGACGAAAAAGAGAAATCTTTAGGCAAAAACGGTCTGCCGGCTAAGAAACGAAGAGAAAATATGGCCGACGTGTGTAATCAGTGCCATATCAAACAATATGTGCGAAATTATTATACCCAGCTTGATAATGGCATAGCTTTGTATGATAATAAGTATGGTATACCCGCTCAAAAAATTATGGATACCTTAAAAAACGAAGGGTTAATAACAAAAAACATTCCTTTTGACGATGAAATTGAATGGATCTACCATGACCTATGGCGCGGCGAAGGCCGACGCGCTCGTATGGGCGTAGCCATGATGGGTCCCGCGATCACTCAATGGGAAGGTTTTTATGAATTGGCCCAGACTTTCTATAATGAATTCGTTCCCGCCGTTAGAAAAGTTATTGAAGACGGCAAAAGAAGAGGTAAAAGTTCAGGCGCCTCTAAAGCTCAAGCCTTATTAAATTCAATTATGAATTCGGCTGAGCATAAATGGTATTCGGGTCAAATAGACGAAAAAACCAAAGCTGAACTGAAAAAATAGGTTTTTAGGAGAATTTTATGTTAATTTCCGGACTACTTATTGAAACCAAAAAAACTGATAGACAAGACGCCTTAATTGAAATTAAAAAAATAAAAGGTCTGGAAGTTACAGAAGAGTTTGAAGAAAACCAGGTAGGGCTCGTTCTTGAGTCTAAAGATACTGAAGAAGCCGTGAAGATCTGCGAGATCATTCGCGGTATTCCTCAGGTTAAAAATTTAAATTTGGTCTACTATCACCATGTGTGAGAGTAGACCAATAAAAAAGGAGCTGTTAGAATGAAGAAGTTAAGCAGAAAAGACTTTATAAAAGCGTCAGCTGTGTCGGCCGTTGCCGCTACAGCCTTGCAAAATTGCAAGAAAAAAGAAGGCGAAGGCAGAAGTCATCTAACCAAAGAAACGCTTGATAACATGGGTTTAAATTGGGTCAAGGCCCAATGCAGGTACTGCGGTTCAGGCTGCGGCGTTTTAATGGGAGTTGACAAGGGAGCAAACAAGATTGTTGCCGCAAAGGCTGATCCTGATTGCGAATCAAACAAGGGGTTAAATTGTATTAAAGGATACTTTTTAGCTAAAGTTCTCTACGGAGAAGACAGACTGACAAAACCGTTAATCAAAAAAAACGGGAAAATGGTAGAATCAAGCTGGGACGAAGCGTTAGACTTAATTGCCGGCAAATTTAAAGAAGTACTTACCCAGCATGGTTCATCTGCAGTGGCCATGTTCGGCTCGGGGCAGTGGACAATTTTTGAAGGTTATACGGCGGTTAAGTTCATGAAAGTGGGTCTTGGCTATGTCTCAAAAGACAAGATGGGTTCAAATAATATTGATCCTAACGCCAGAATGTGTATGGCTTCGGCTGCCGCCGCGTTTATGAGAACTTTTGGTTCAGACGAACCAATGGGTCAATATGCAGATATTGAGCATACCGATACTGTAATTACCTGGGGCGCCAATATGGCAGAAATGCACCCGATTCTTTATTCAAGAATTTCGGCGCAAAAACTGAAAAATCCGAAATTTTTGCATTTTGATTTTGGAACTCAGTATACCAGAACGTCTGCCAATGCCGATTATTACTGTGAATTTAAACCCCAGTCAGACCTGGCGATATTAAATTATATTGCCAACTATATCATACAAAACAATTTGTATGACGCACAGTTTGTAAAAGACAATGTAAAGTTTAAGAAAGGCAAAACCAATATCGGTTATGGCACCGCCGAGAAACCCGAAGATCCGAAAGCGGGAGATATGTCAGATATTTCTTTTGAACAGTACAAGAAATTTGTTTCTGAATATACCTTAGATAAGGCGGCTGAAATAAGCGGCGTTTCTAAAGAGAAACTTCAGAAAGCGGCAGAAATTTTTGCCGATAAAAGCAGGAAAGTTGTTTCTTTCTGGACAATGGGATTTAACCAGCACACCAGAGGCACATGGGTAAACCATCTGTGTTACAATATTCATTTGCTAACCGGTAAAATTTCAAAACCTGGCGACGGACCTTTCTCGTTAACCGGCCAACCAAGCGCCTGCGGTACAGCTAGAGAAGTCGGAACATTTGCTCACAGACTGCCGGCAGATATGGTCGTTATGAATCCTGAGCACCGCGCAAAATCGGCGAAAATCTGGAATATCGACGAAAGCTTGATTAATCCGAAACCGGGTTTTCATACTGTTAAAATGTTCAGAGAACTTGAAAAAGGCACCGTTAAATTGATGTGGATTTCATGCGCAAATCCTTTTCAGACGATGCCCAATTCTTCAAGATATCAGAAAGCTGCAGAGAGCAAAGATAACTTTATCATTGTCTCTGACGTGTATCCTTCAAAATCAACTGAATATGCCGACGTGATACTTCCTTCGGCTTTCTGGGTTGAAAAAGAAGGCGCGTATGGTAACGCAGAAAGAAGAACACAGCATTGGCAGCAAGCCGTTAAGCCTATGGGCGAAGCTATGCCAGACGAGATGCAGTTTTATGAAGTGGCCAAAAGACTTGGCTTTGCCGATAAAATTTATCCATGGAAAAAAGAAACATGGCACAAAGAATTATGGGCCGAGTATGCTTCATTTTCATCTGGAACAGGCAAAGACCTGGCGCCGTATGACGTTCTCAACAAAGAGCATGGCGTTGTCTGGCCATATGTAGACGGCAAGTCTGTTAACTGGAGATATAACGCTGATTATGATCCTTATGCCAAGAAAAAACTTGAAGAGATGAAGGCCCCCGCCGATAGAAAAATTGTTTTCTATAAAGCGAAAAAACACGGTTTTAAGGCCGCTGTTTTAGCGGTACCTTATGAACCCCCCGGCGAAGAGCCCGATAATGAGTATCCATTCTGGCTAAATACAGGAAGGGTTCTTGAGCATTGGCATTCGGGAAGTATGACAAGAAGAATTCCTGAGCTTCACAGAGCGATGCCAGAGGCTTATTGCAACTTTCATCCGATCGATGCAAAAGCGTTGGGAATTCAGAAAGGCGATAAGGTCAGAGTAAGTTCAAGAAGAGGCAAAGTTGAAATTACGGCTGACGTTAACGGAAGAACTCGTCCCCAAAAAGGGATGGTATTTATTGCTTTCTTTGACGAAACAAAGCAGGCAAACCACTTGACGCTAGATCAGTTCTGTCCGATTTCAAAAGAGCCTGATTACAAGAAATGCGCCGTTAAAGTTGAAAAGATTTAAGTAAACTATAAAGCCATTTAAAGCATATGCGCGGCGATGAAAAAAATATAGAAAGTCGAAAAGATTTTTTTCGCCGCGCCGCTTTATCTCTAATAGGAGCAATTTCAGGATATTCTTTTTACAAGCTGTTTAAGAGAAAATCCAGAACAAAAAATTATGTGATTAGGCCCCCCGGGGCAAGTAACAATGACGAAGAATTCTTATCTAAATGCGTTCGATGCGCCAAATGCAACATAGCATGTCCTTATAAAGTTATTATATCAGCCGATGCGGGAAGTATTGCCGCCATTGGTACGCCATATTTAAATTTAAGGGAGGGTCATTGCAGATTATGCGGAGATTTCCCCTGTATTAAGGCCTGCCCAACAGGGGCCTTAAGCGGCGAAAAGGTAAAAAAGCCGAAAGACGTTACCATGGGTACGGCGGTTATTACCAACAGAGAAGCTTGTCTTGCCCTTAGAGGGTTAAGGTGCGAAGTTTGCTATAGAGTATGCCCATTTATTGACGAAGCGATAATTATCAAAGAAACATTGAATCCGTTTACAAAAAAGCATACGATTTATGAACCCATTGTTCATAAAGAAAAATGTGTCGGCTGCGGCAAATGCGAAGAAGTCTGCGTTGTCGACGAGGCAGTAATAGAAATACTGCCCTTAATGAGAGGAGATCTCTCAAAACACTATATCGAAGAATACGAGATATGAAAAAAACGGTAAAAAAAGAGATAAACAGCGACAATATTGTTTATAAGAGATTTTTAAGCAATTATAGAATATTTCGTCATATTGTTCAAGTATTGTTTATTGTTTTATTTTTTTCTCAATTATTTGGCCTGCCGATATATTTTGGCTCATTGATCTCAAGCAATATTTTAGGGCTTGATTTAACCGATCCTTTAGCAATGATTGAGGTCATATTATCAAGCAAAGAAATTCATGTGCCTCTTTTAATATCGGGAGGCATTGTATTGGCTTTTTTTGCTTTAATTGGCGGCAGATTTTTTTGCGGATGGGTCTGCCCGTTTTATCTTGTTAGCGAAATGGTAGATAAGATAAGGGAACATATAAAAATCAGAAACGTCTCGGTTGAGAAAAGTTTTAAATACTGGTTTATGTTTACAATTCTGTTTATAAGTTTTGCTATCAGCGAACCTCTTTTTCAATATTTCTCGCCTCCCGGAATATTATTAAGAGCATTTATAGACGGAATAGGCATAAGCATTGTATTTATTTTAGCAATATTATTCATTGAAGTTTTTTACAGCAAAAGGGTTTGGTGCAAGTCATTATGCCCTATAGGCGCGTTTTATTCTGTTATCAGTAAATTTTCAAGGCTTCAAATCAGCGTTAATAAAAAAACCTGTACAAACTGCATGAAATGTCACGAGCAATGTATAGAAATGCTTATGTTAAAACCAATCACAGATAAATCTGAGGGTTTTGAGAAAGTAAAAGACAAAAATGAAGTAGAATCAATATTCTCGGGAGAATGTACTTATTGTTTTAAATGTTATGACGTATGTCCAGAAAGAGCTATAAGCTTTGGAGGAACAAAAAAATAAATTAAAAAAAATTCTAAGGAGAAAAATATGAAAGATTTAAAGAAAATAGCGTCTCTAGCGGTAATAGCCGGCTTTATAAGCTTAGCTATAGGCGCTTGCGGCGGGTCAGGCTGGGAAAACAGAGCGTACTGGGGCGCTCCGCCTACGATAACTCATGGAACAGTTAAAGAGTATGCAAATTGCGTAAAATGTCATGAGACCGGTAAAGAAGAAGACGGTAAGGTGGCGACAAAGATCCCAGAAAATCATGATATTAAAAAAGGACATGTAAATTGTGTTCAATGTCATGTTGAAGCGCCTACAAGTATTACCGCTTATAAAAAGAATAATTTCTAAGAGTAAAAAGTGTCAGGCGTCAGCCGAAAGGCATTATTTAAAAATTTGCTTTTAAAAACCGCTGATGTTATACAGAAGCCTGCTGACAAATTGAATACTTTTGTTAACGGATATCCTGTTAAAGAAGAGCCTTCTGAAGCGGATGCGGTAATTAAAAAGAAAAGAAATGAAAAGTATATCGTAAATATACTTACCGATCTATGTATGGCATATCAGGGAATAGTCTGTTTAAGCTGCATGGGGCATTGTCCGAAAACAAGACAAGGGCTTGAAATGCGAAACGGGCGACCCATTATTGACGATATAAAATGCAACGGGTGCGGCAGATGCGTTGAAAAATGTTCTGTGAACCCGTCTGCAATTAAATTAATTAAAAGGCCGAATACTTAAACCGGCCTTTTAATTAATATTTTTAATTCAAATCAATAATTCATTAAAAGTAATTATCTTATGAAAATATCATATTAAAAAATAATGGCAACTTTTCAATATTTTTTTAATATATACAGATAATTATATTTTTTTGTTATGTAATCGAAAAATAATACGTATATAACAGTCGATAATAACGTAAGGATTAAATTGCTTAAATAATACAATTAATTAATATAATATTTGACGTTGCCTTCTGTATGTATAAAATTAATATGGGCGATTAAATATTATGAATTATAAAACATTGCTATTTTATAAAAAGGTAAAAGAAAAGGAGTTAACAATGAAAAACACAATTACAAAACTAATTAGATTTACGCTTATACTGATCTTAATTTTTGGAATTTCAAATCTGGCGTTTGCGCAAAGAGGCAGAAAAGCAAAGGTTCAAGAACAAGAACAGCCGACTAACGACGCGTTTGCCGAAGAAAAAATTGAGCAAGAGGCCAAAGACGAAGAGCCAATTGATTTCATGAAAGATTTAAAACCCAGAGCGGGAATTTATCTGTCGCCTGTAATACCTATGGGCACATTGGGAGATTCAATTTCAACAGGCTTTGGCTTCGGGTTGCACGCCGATGTTTTATTTCCCCTTTCTTTTTTAAAGGCTCTTAATCTCGAATTAAGAACAGGATTATTTTTTGCATATTCTTCTTTTTCAGGCAATGTCGATTTGACCATTGAAGGCACTACAGATACCGTGCCTTACGCTATGGCGGCTAGCATAATGCCTTTAATTGTATACGCAAATGTAGGTTTTCCTATGAAAGCTCTGGGGCTGACTCCTTACGGGTCGATAGGAACGGGCGTAACCTTTTCAAGCGCTCATAAAACAGTAGACCCTGACAGCGAATCTCTTGTTATTGAAGAAGACAGAGACGTAAAGGCCTCGTCTGTAGACGGCGCTTTTAACGCCGCAGCCGGGGTTCTCTACTCAAACCCCGCCTTACCCTATTTAGATTTAGGCGTACAACTTCGTTATATTGTCTCGGTTCAGAAACTTTCGGGACATTTTTTTCAGGCCGACGTAACCGTATCATATAGCTTTGATTCTTCGGGTTCATCGGGTAACAATGCAGCGTCTCAAGAGACAGAAGTATCTTCTGAGAGCGTTGAAACTAAATAATAAATTTTTAAAATATTATTAAAAATACTAAAAATAAAGAGGAACAAAATGAAAACACAAATTCTTAAGAAAATATATGTCTTGCCCATAATAGCGGCGCTTCTTTTTACAATGACAAATTGTAATTCTAATACATTTGATATTTTATCGCCAGAAGGAACGGTTCAACCTGGTAACGTATCAACAGAAACGTCTATAACAAATATCGCATGCGGCGCTCCTTGCTCGGCGACAATGACGGGCCAGACAATTACAATTCAGGTTGTCTTTAGCGATACGGTTACAGTAGACGATGTCGGCGGTACGGCAATACCTACCATAACATTGACAGACGGCACTAATACGTACACAGCTACTTATACAGCAGGAAGCGGTACAAATACGATTGAATTTACTTATACTATAGGGGCTAGCGATAACATAAGCTCTTTATCGCCTACAGACATCTTGTTAAACGGCGGCACAATAACCGACCCAAGCGGCCAAAGCGTAAATTTAACCATTCCCGCAACGAATGATTTATCGTCACTCGCCTTTAGTGTAGACGGCGTTGCTCCTACTCTTACAAATGTTACTATCGCATCTAGTACAGGTACGGCCTATGCAAAAGAAGGCGATACGGTAACCATAAGCTTAACTGCCAGTGAAACAATATCGTCACCGACAGTAACTATCGCCGGCCAGGCAGCAACCATTTCAGGCGGGGGTTCTTCTTATACAGCAGAATACGTTATGACTATTGCTGAAGCTGAGGGTGTCATCCCTTTTGCTGTAGACTTTGCCGATACAGCCGGAAATGCCGGCGTTCAAGTTACCGCGACAACCGATAGCAGCAGTATCACATATGACAAAATAATGCCCGTATTAAATACGGTTAACATTTCATCAAATAACACAAATGATACTAGTCTTGCAAAAACCGGAGAAATAGTAACAATCGATATAATTGCCAATGAAACAATTTTGCAACCAACAGTTACTATCGCCGGGCAGACGGCCACGATTTCTGGCGGGGGAGCTTCTTTTACCGCAACCTATACTATGGCAGGCGGCGAAACTGAAGGCGCAATTCCTTTTACTATAAATTTTAGCGATCCTGCCGGTAATGCGGGAACAGAAGTTACAGCAACAACCGACTCAAGCAGTGTTACTTTTGATAAAACGCCTCCGCTTTTTACTTCTTTACTCGGAGCTAATGAGGCAGTTGATAATGTCATTAATAACTCAGAAAAAACAAGTGGTCTTGCCATAGTTGCATTAAACGCGAGCAACTATGCAACAGCAGAATATACGAATATTCTAAATGATATTATTCCCGTGACATGTTCCCTGCAAACATTCCCAAACTCTGCAATTCCGTTGATTAACAGCTTACTTGTTGATGGTACTTTTGCTGTATGCGTTAAACTAACTGATGGCGCCGGCAATATAACATATGGAAAAAGTCCGCAAATAATTAGAAGTATCACAGGTCCAGTTTTTACGTCTCTTGTTGGCGCGAATGAAGCTAGTGATACCTATATTAACGCAACAGAAGCAGCTAGTACAGCCTTTATCGCAACTCTAACTGCAAGCGGGAATGATCATGCAACAGAACCTCAATTGTTTACCACGATATTAAATGATAGTACGCCGGTTACCTGCGACGTCGGACAAACTTATGGTAATACAACTATTCCCACGATAGATACAATACCCGCAGTAGATGGCGTTTACGCAATATGTGTTCAGTTAAAAGACTCGGCAAATAATTTAACTTACGGTAAAAGTGTACAGTTTATTAGAGACACAGTATTACCCACTTTAACTTCTGTAACTATTCAATCAAATAACGCCAATTCTTCTCTTGCAAAGACGGGCGATACAATAACCCTTAATTTTACGACAAGTGAAGTTTTAACGTCTACGCCAATAGTGACCATAGCCGGCCAGCCAGCCGACAGCATAACAGGTACGGGACCATATACGGCAACATACACTTTAACGGGCAGCGAAACACAAGGCCTTGTAGCGTTTAGCATTAATACTTTTAGCGATTTAGCCGGTAATGCGGGTTCGGCGGTTACCGCAACGACAAATTCAAGCAGCGTGACTTATGATAAAACTCTGCCTACTCTTTCAACGGTAATCATCGCATCGAATAACGCGACGACGAACCTTGCAAAAACAGGCAATACGGTGACGATTAATATTACAGCAAGCGAAACTTTATTAGCGGCGCCTACAGTAACCATATCGGGGGCAGGGGCGACCGTTACGGGAACAGGACCATATACGGCAACATACACGATGTTTGGTACTGAAACCGAAGGCGTTATTCCTTTTGCAATTAATTTTAGCGATTCAGCCGGCAATGCTGGTATTGTAGTTACGGCGACGACAAATGCAAGCAGTGTTACTTTTGATAAAACTGCGCCTTTGTTTACTTCGCTTATAGGCGCGAATGAAGCTATTGACAATATTGTAAATGGTGCTGAAACGGGAAGTACAAACCCGATTGTCGCCTTAACGGCTACCGATTTTACAGTAGACGACTATACGGCCATATTAGATGACAGTACACCAATTACTTGTAATTCGGGGCAAGCCTATTTAAATGCTTCAGTACCGGCAATTAATACAATGCCCGCTATTGACGGCGTATACGCTGTATGCGTAAGACTATCAGATGCTGCAGGTAATATCGCTTATGGCAAAAGCGTTCAAATAGTAAGAGGCACATCAGGCCCTGTGTTTGGTTCTCTTCTCGGCGCGAATGAGGCAGTTGACGGATATATTAACGCTACAGAGACAGGCAGTACGCTAGTCATTGCAACTTTAATAGCAAGCGGCAATGATCATGCGACGACCCCTGAAATGTTTACAAATCTATTAGACGATAGCACGCCTGTGACTTGTGATGCAGGCCAAACCTATGGTAATTCTACAGTGCCAACAATTGACACCATGCCTGCGGTTGATGGGGTTTATGCTGTTTGTGTAAAACTAATGGATTCATTAAGTAACATTACATACGGCAAAAGCGTTCAGTTTATTAGAGATATCGCTGCACCTGTGGCGCCAACAAGTTTAGATTTGGCAGCGGCATCTGACTCTGGCGTATCAAATACTGATAATATCACAAAACTAACAGCGGTTACCATAAACGGCTTATCTGAAGCAAACGCGATTGTTGAGATATCAAGCGACCAAGACGGCTCTGTCGGTCTGGCTACTGCAGATGCGCTTGGACAGTGGTCAAAAGCTGTTACGCTAAGTTCTGCAACAAGCCCCTTGACACACCTTATAACGGCTACAGCGACTGACCCCGCCGGCAATACATCCACAGCTTCGACTTCGCTTTCAATTGAACTGCATACAGTGGCGCCGGTTCTTACAACTGCGACTATAAGTTCAAATAATGCCAATTCTACTTTGGCAAAAACCGCAGATACAATCACACTAATTATCACTGCTAATATGCCCTTATCTGCTGCGCCAACGGTGACATTCGCGGGCCAGCCTGCCGACAGTGTAACAGGCAGCGGTGCGGGGCCGTATACGGCGACCTATACTCTAACCGGCAGCGAATCAGAAAGTATAATTGGTTTCACCATAGACTTTGTGTGTCTCGCGGGTAACGCGGGTACGCAGGTTACCGCGACAACCAACTCAAGCATTGTGACCTATGATAAAACCCTGCCCACGCTTTCTTCAGTGACCATTGCCTCAAATAACCCCGTGCCAAATTACGCGAAAACAGGCAATACAATTTCGTTAAACATTACAGCGAGTGAACCCTTAATCACCGCGCCTACGGTATCCATAGCGGGAGGTTCAGCTGTTGTTTCAGGAACAGGACCATATACAGCAACTTATACAATGCTGGTCGGCGACACTGAAGGTATCGTTCCTTTCACCATTGACTTTATAGACACTGCCAGCAACGCGGGTACTCAGGTAAATGCAACCACGAACGCAAGCAGCGTTACTTTTGATAAGACACAGCCTTCAGTAGCGGTAAACCAAAACGCGGGGCAGGCCGATCCTGCGAGTACCCTGCCTTCTGCGTTAGCGCCAATCGTTTTTGATGTTGTTTTCTCTGAAGCAATTGACGCAACTACTTTTGCAACAACAGATATCACGCACAGTGGTACGGCGACAGGTGTGGTTTGGGAGATTGTAAATTCTGGTAATAATAAAAACTTCACGCTTAAAGCAACCGCAGCCGACGGCGACGGCACTTTTATACCGTCCATAGCAGTTGGCCTTGTTAAAGATATAGCGGGAAACACAAATATCGCCTCAACATCAACCGACAACAGTGTTACCTTAAGCACAACCGCTCTTACTGTGACTGTTAACAGAGCCGGTTACCCGACCCCTACTCAAACTAATCTTACAAATACTTTACCGATACAATTTGACGTAAAATTTTCAGAAGCCATTGATGGCGGTTCTTTTACAGCTTTGGATGTCTCACAAAACGCGGGGGCAACTTCCAGTGGTATTACATGGAACATCATACATGTATCGGGTAATACCGATTACACCCTGCAGGCGACGGCTATTACGAATGATGGTACGGTTATACCCGTAATTCTAGCCGGGGGCATCACCGCTGGCGTAAAATCAAACGAGGCTTCTTCATCTACTGACTCGACCGTAACATACGATAATACCGCGCCAACTTTGACAACAGTCAGTATTTCATCAAATAACGCTGACACAACCCTTGCGAAAACGGGCAATTTAATCTCTTTAGATATTACCGCAAGCGAGGCCTTGTCGGCTGCGCCAACGGTAACCATTGCGGGCAACTCGGCCTCAGTTTCAGGCACGGGCCCTTATACGGCTACGTACACGTTGGCGGGAACAGAAACAGAAGGCGCTCTTGCTTTCACGATTGATTTTATCGATGCTGTGGGCAACGCGGGAACGCAAGTGACGGCGACAACAGATTCATCAAGCGTAACTTATGATAAGACATTGCCAACGCTTTCAACTGTATCCATTATTTCGAATAACGCGAATACGGCTTACGCTAAAACGGGCGATACGATAACCTTAAGTATTACAGCAAGCGAATCTTTATTGGCTGCGCCAACGGTAAATATTGCAGGCGGTTCGGCCTCTGTATCAGGTTCAGGGCCCTATTCGGCGACTTATACAATGACAGGCGCTGAAACAAGCGGTCTTGTGGCTTTTACAGTAAATTTTACCGATTTATCGGGTAACGCCGGTACACAGGTAACATCCGTAACAGACGCCAGCAACGTTACCTATGATAAGACGCCGCCTTCGATAACTACTTTCGCGGGAGCCAATGAAGCCAGCGATAATGTGGTAACAAACGCAGAGGCAACGTCTATATTAGCGGTAGCCTCTATGGGCGCTACAGACGCTACCGCATTGACATATCTATACTCTAATATTCTTGACGATTCTACACCGGTAACATGTTCGGCGCAGAGTTTTCCGAATTCTTCGATTCCGGCGATTAACACAATGCCGGGAACCTATACGGTTTACGCGCTTTGCGCGAAGGTAACCGACGCCGCGGGCAATATTTCATACGGCAAGACGCCTCAAATTTCAAGACAGGCGGCGGCCACATTTGCCATAGCATCGGCGCAGACTTTAGACTGCGACCCTGTAAACGGAGTTCTTGACCATTATAAGATTACTTTTACAGGCAATGTAACAGATTCTGATTTTGACGGCTATCTGCTAAATAATGAAGGCGCCGTAACCGTTAAATGGGTGGTTGCCGGTCACGGCGGCGTAAGAATGGATCATGGTACGGGTTTAAACGCTATTTGCGGTTCTGATACCGCAAACGATTCGGTTGTTTATATTAAGTTTACAGAAAATTCCTCGGTAAACACGGGCGTTAAGCCTGAACTCACCGCCGATTTCGCGACAATAACCTCGCCTGATTATGCGAATGAAACGCTTTATTCAAACACGGGCAACGTATTAATAAGCGACGTTACAGAAACTGACGGCGCGGGCCCTTATATCTGGTACGCTATGGCTACTCATGTGGGAGGTGCCGACGGTTCAGCCGGCACGGGCGATACTCTTGAAATAAGATACTCAGAAAGTACAAACGCGCCTTCTCTTGCCGGTCTTGATCTTGATAACGAATTTTTAATTAACCAGGCAGCGGGCAATTACTTTGGCGTGAATACAGACATAACTTCTGCGGTTTGGGGCACAACAACATATACCAATGATACGGTGACCTTAACTTTTGCTACAAATAATCCGACTGTTAACGAGGCAAATTTAATTGAAGCGGCAGACACAGGCACGGTTCAAGATTTGATAGGCAACAACTCTCCGCTTGTCGCAAATGTTTTATCTCCGCCGGCTATCGCGGGTACTTTCAGCGCTTTGAAACTTGGCCCGGTAATTACATCGGCTGAATATTATGATATTGATAATAACGGTTACATCGAGCATGTGAAAATCACTTTCAATAAAGCTGTAAATGATACCAAATTCCCCGGTTATGTGGGTAATAATCAGATAAATAATATTACCCTTAACTGGAAAGTTGCCGGTTATAATAATGTCGCTCTTGATACCAGAGATACGGTTAACGCGGTAACGCTTGATAATGTTACAAATGATAATGTTCTCTGGCTTATCTTTTCTGAAGGGGCCGATTATGATACAGGGGCAAAACCCGACTTAACCGCGCTTTCAGGCTTAACCCAGCAGATAGAAGATGTTGAATTTGGCTGCGCGTTAAATACAATAGGCAATACTTCAAATTGCGGAGCGATTGCAACTTCAGTATTAAATACTACGCATGTTTCTGAAAAAGATATGGCGGCCCCTATCTTTACGTCGGCAACGGCGCGAGGCGGCGATAATTTTATTTTCTTATGGTACAGCGAAAATGTATGGAGCAACCCCGGCATGCCCGCCTGCGGTTCGGGCGGCGCTCTTGAAGCCGCTGATTTCGCTTATAATGAAGTCAATATAGGCGGCGCGACGTCAATTACGGGTACGTCGCCTATTGATAATTGCGCCTCTACGGACGCCTTTGTAAGAGTATTAACCGACGTTGCTTTTGTTACAAATGATTTAGGCGCCGATCAAATAGCGGCAGCCGCTAATCAGATTTATGACGCCGCCGATAACGCTATGGTTTCAGGGGTAAATATGACCATACAGGGCACCATTGCCCCTTATGTAATGACAGCAAGCTCATATTATGATACAGTAGCTCTAAAATATTGGTTAAGAATTGTATTTTCAGAGCCTATGAACGCCGCTTCGGCGACATTGCCGGCAAATTATGCCTTATCGATAGATACCGTAGGTTCGTGTGCATCTATTGTTGCAAACCCGACTTCTATAAAAGCTGTGACAACTTCGGTATTTGACCTTGAAACCGACGCTCAATGCGGCGATACAGTTTATAAAATTACGGCATCTACCAATATTTTAGACGGTAATGAAATAGAACCGGTAGGTTCGCCCAATGAAGCCACAACAGTGGGTACCGACCTGGTTGATGTAACGCGTCCCAAGTTGTTACAGGCGCTATCGCTTTCAACAACAACGGTTCAATTGACATACAGCGAACCCATGAAGACAGGCGATGCGGTTGGTTCCGCTGAATGCGATACCACATATATAACCGGCGCGACTTGTAATACGACCGATGTAGACGGCACGGTCACGGGATTAGACCACTTGTATCTAACAACGCCTGTACTTGGCGATGTTTTTAGTGTAATTGCGACCGCCGATCCTTCGGTTTATATTTTAACTCATGCCGACCCTCAACATGGCAGTTTTTATGCCATAAGAGCCTATGCTGATAACGCGGTATCGTATATTCCTGAAGACCTGGCCGGTAATGATTTGTCTAGAAACCCTGAAAATCAGGCGACATTTCAAGGCAGCGGTACGATTATCGCTAATCTTGAAGATGGGCAGCTGTTTACCGACCCTTTTGCCGACGGTACATCATTTTCATTTGCTTTTAATTACCAGAACAGAATTTATCTTGGGCCAAACGATTACAACACCGGCGCTTTCAGGTTTGAAGCCGACGGCAGAAATCCCGTTACGGTAACCTTTTTAGCAAACGGCGCCTGCGCTTCTGGTACCTTTGGGGTTACCGGAGGAGGCACATGCGGCGTAGATCTAGGACCTGCCGGAGAAGAAGGTATTGTAGGATTTAATTCAAGTTCCGTAAATATTAATGCGACGGATTATGAAATATTAATGGTTGGTCCTATAAAACCGGGGGTTTCAAACGTATATTTTACGCAGGATATTGATACCCTGCTAGACTGGAACGCATGCGGTATTACAGGCACTGTAGGCGCCAACAGCGAAAGTATTCAACTTACTTATGCGTTTGGTTCTAACATGTATATGGCTGTGGCGCAAGATCAGGGAACCGCCGAGCCTGTGATGAACAGAATACCGCTTACAGAGGCTGGCGGCATTATATCATGCGGTACGGCCTCTGATTTGGGATTAAAAAATCTTGCGAGCATTGGCTCAAAGGCGGGTAATCCCGCGATAAGTAAATCGGTTATCGGTATTGACAGTATTTTGTATGTACCGGCAAGTTCAACAGTGACGCCTACAGATACCCTATATATTGCCAATAACGGCGGCATGGCCGCGTCGGCAGGAACTCCTTTGGTTCTTGCCGACTTTACCACCTTTTTAACCCAGACAAACCTTGGCGGTGTAACGTTAGTCTTACCTACCGCCGCCAATGGCGGTCTTCAAAAACTTCGCCCAGGGCAGAAGGGCGTTCCCATAATTACAGAATGGAAGGGAGCTTTGTATATGGCACGAAATCTAGCCGTAAGCCAGGCAAGTTTTGCTGAGCAATCTACAAATAATGGCGCAGAATTATGGAAGTGTACAGCAGCTTGTACTACCGGCGCCAACTGGTACAAAGTTGCTAGTTCTGCTAATTTTGACGGCGCAGGAAACAACTTGGCCATAAGCCTTCTTCAGGCAAATGGCGACGCTCTTTACATCGGCTTTGATAATGTTACCGACGGTATCGCCATTTTTAGAACAAACGATCTTATCACAGAAATTGACGGCGACAACTCAGGCGACGGGCACCTTGATTTTACCCTGCAGGGTACGCTTGGCTTATCAGAGCCTACAGTTTTTAAGTATATCTTCTCTGCCTCGTCGCTTTCTAAGCAGGGGCAAAATTATATCTATATTACAGTAGGTAACGGCTCTACCGACCCTGCCACAAAAGCCATCAGGGTGGTAAGACAGATTGATTAAGAAATAGAGTTTAGAGATAAGTTAAAAAAGGCGGCTTATAGCCGCCTTTTTTGCGAGCATTTCAACTGACATTGCAAGAAAATCAAATAATTACATTTCAATCAAATACTATTTTTGCTTCCCACATATCATGTTGGTTGCATTTTGCTATGACATAAACAAAGGCTCTATAATCAAGAGGAAGTTCAAAACTTGCTTTTGGCATATCTCCCCTATTTAAATTTACCTTTTGCAGTTCGTTTCTGTTATGGTCCAGTAAAACAAAAGTTTCAATATAATGGCCTCCCGAAACTTTTAACGACACTTTAACGTCAATAATCTTGTTTTTTTCAGTTTGTTTTATTTCATACATGGGCGAATGATCAAATCTTTGATCGGCCCATTTACCCGAATTTGAAAGACTAAAGAATTTTTGCTCTTCAATTTGAGTTTCAGATTGATTCTCTGTATCGTCGATATCTTTCTTGCCGCAATATGATATAATCAGAGCCGTCAGGGCAATATAGTAATATTTTTTATTCATATTAATCAAGTATATAATTTCAATTATAACGGCAATTAAAAATTATCCCAGATATATTTCTCTTCCTAAATAAGAAATATAATCTGACCAGATATGCTCTTTAGGGTTGGCCGGTCTGGTTTCTTTTCTTAATTCGCTGAATATAAACTGCGCCGCATCTGTCGAGTCGGCCGCATGAAGAAGATATGCCTCTAAAAATTTAGGCTCTACGACGGCCCCCCATATTTTTTTGCCTTGATGCGATAAAATCATATGCTCTAATTTAATTTTTAATTTATCGTCGACTTTTATTTTTTCAAAAGCCTCTTTGAGTTTTTCATAACCTAAAAGGGTATGCCCTTTCAATTTTGCTTCTGATGAGTAATCTATATCTTCTAACAAAAAAATATATTCTTCTATTTTGCCAAGATCATGCAAGAATGCCGCCGTTAGCAAAAGACTTTTATCGGCATGAACGTAGATTTGCGAATACGATACGACGAGTTTCATTACATTTATCGTATGCTCCAACAGACCCCCTATGTACGCATGGTGAACAAATCTCGAGGCCGGCGCATCAAGAAAAAGGGTCATTAGTTCTTTATCGTTTAAAAAAAACATGGCAAGTTCTTTTAATTCTTTATTTTGAATATTGTTTAACATGCTTTCAATTTCCTGAAAAAGCTTTCTTCTATCATGCGGAGTTCTTTTTCTGAAACGCTCTAAATCGATCTTTTTCTTGTCTTCTTTTTGTAATTTTAGAATTTTTATCTGTAAAACCTGATGAAATTCTTCCATTATGCCCGATATCTTTAAAACGTCGCCTTCTTTAATTGTTTTTTGCAGCGAAGCAAGTTCTTTTGCGGATCCAAAATAAACTCCCGGTAAATGACCGGTCATATCTGATAACATGATTCTTAAAAAGGGTTTTCCCGATTTACCGGTATTCATGTGAATTCGCTTTATTAAATAGCGGCCTTCTTCTAAAAGGCCTTTTTGAATATCTTTAATAAACGGATATTTTTCAATTTCTAATGATTGCATATAAAAACAATGTTCAATTATTTTATCAGGATGTCACGAATTTTAGCGTTTTTACGCCTAAAATCTTGCGGGCAAGAAAATTATTACTTTTGAATATTTCTGTTTTTTATGCGGATGGCTTTTTCTATTGAAGATTTTATCTTTTTATCTATACCAATTTTTTTAGATTGAATATTTTTTTTAGTTTCGGGTTTATTTGATAATTTATCGTCTCTTGGAATTTCTATAATTTCTTGTTGTTCCGTTTGTTGTTCAGTAACGGGCGTTTCTTCATTAATTATTGATGTTTCAACGATTATCTGATCGCCTTTTTTATAGGTTTGCTTGTTTATATCTTTGGTGTTACCGTAATCTTTAGTTTCTAATATAGAAATTTCGCCTTGAATAACTTTAACCAAATAATCTCCGTTTTCTATTTTTACGCTATAGTGATTCTGAAGAGAATTTGCGTTATTTTTACCAGGCAATGCCTGAAGCGATAAGAACCCAGCGTTTGAGTTTTTTTGCCATGATGCGCTTATATAATGGTCGCCGATAAACAAATTCAGCGTCTGGTTAATATAATCGCCAAATAATTTAATTTCAACCTCACCCTGGGTTAATTTTAAATTGATATCTTTTTTATTGCTTTCCCGCTTGCTTTTATCAATATATATTTTGCTATTTTCAAGTAAAGTAATCTCACCCGAGATGCTTTCTTCATTGAAAATTTTCAATATTTGATTGCCTTTTTGAGCATGGGCATACGTTTCTTCATTAGTTTCAAGATTTGAAAATTTATAGCTAATTTTATCTTTTGTTGAAAAGACAAATAGTGTCATGATAAGTAACATAAACGTAGCCGCCGCCGAAGTAAATATCGGCGTTAAAGATTTTTTTCTTTTTTTAGAGTTGTTTTCGATGGTTTCTTTAGCGTTTTGCATCGCTTTTTGCAATATATATGCGGGAGGATTTAATTTCTTCTCAACGAGCTCGACAGACTCTAGCTGAATATATTTTTCACATTTTTTACAATGTTTAATTTTTTCGTTAATAGACTTTGCTTTTGATTCATATATCAAATTCTCTCGACCGCTGTTTAACTTACCGGTTTTATCGATAATACCGCACCAAATATATAAATATTCTATAAAACTTAAATGTTCTTCGTCTTTTTTCATGATTTTATTAATTTTCTCTCGTTTTTATTATTATGATTATAATACGCATAAAATTTTATCAATCGGACACTATTTGTGAAGAAAATCCACATTAATTTCTAATTCTATGAGTTTTTTTTCAAGATGCTTAAACAATCTATCAATCATTCTTCTTATGGTTCTCTCTGATTTGTTCATAATCTGGCTTATCTCTTTTTGAGTATATTTGTTTTCTTTTAATAAATAAATCAGGGTGGTAGATTTTCCTGATTTATCAAAATCGAACGATAATTTATATAAGAGATCTTTAAGATCTTCTCGTTTTAATTTCTCAAAAATATTATCTCCGCTTGATTTTTCTTCGGCTATATTCAAAAAAAGATCATCATCTTGAACTAATCGTTTTCTTTTTCTATAAAAATCCATAGCCGCATTATGGGATACTTTATAAAGCCATGATTTCTCGGTGCCTTTATGAATTTTTCCCTTATCTATATTTACGATAAATTTTTCCCATGTTTCTTGCAATATATCGTCGGCGTTTTCTATTCCCACAAGCCGAACCAGATATCTATATATTTGTTCGTTTGTTTTCTCATATATTTCTTTAATGTATTCTTCAGTGTTCATGTCATATTGCCGCTTTTTTGTTTATATTCATTAAGACGTTATTTTTATTTAGCATTAAACGCTGTAAATATATTTAATATAATTATTATAATATAAAACACAAGTTTATTTTCTCATTTCATAGTAAAACGATTTTTTATTTTTTTAAAAAGGCGTCATCGCGATCTTTGTAATTCACTACTCAATAAATGAACCAAATCGCAACTTGCTAGACAGCTTGTTTCAGATTTTAAGAAAGTTCTTCAGATGCAAAAGAAAAAACCAAGAGCGCTTGTTTTGATGAGCGGGGGGCTTGACTCTACCATTGCGGCTAAAATGCTGTTAGAACAGGGAATTGAAGTTATCGGCGTTTATTTTTATACTGGCTTTTGTATTACTGCTCAAAAAGCTAAAACCGGAAGAATTAAAGAAAAAAGATCTGACGCTTTAAAAGTCGCAGAAGAATTAAATATACCTCTTGAAACTATTGATATCAGCCGCGAATACCTCCCCATGGTTACGAACCCTCAATACGGATACGGGAAAAATATAAATCCTTGTATTGACTGCCGTATTTTTATGCTTAAAAAAGCAAAAGAAATGTTAAGTTTTTATGACGCTGATTTCGTGGCGACCGGTGAAATTCTGGGCCAAAGACCGAAATCGCAGAAAAAAGATACGCAAAGACTAATTCAAAAAGCCTCTAATCTCGGAGATAAGCTGTTAAGACCGCTATCGGCGCAATTTTTGCCCGAAACAGAAGCCGAAAGAGAAGGCTGGGTTAAAAGAGAAAATCTAGGCAGAATGCAGGGCAGATCCCGAAAAGAACAAATCAAACTGGCCGAAAAATGGAACATCACAAAAGCGGCAACCCCCGCCGGAGGATGCTGCTTTTTAGCCGATGAGACATACAGCGTGCGCTTTAAAAGTCTTCTTCAAGACAAAACGCAGCTCTTAGATAAAGGCGAAAAAGAACGGGATATAACGCATGACGACGTAATTTTACTCGGAACCGGAAGACATTTTAAGATTTTACCGGGAACTTATTTTATTTGCGGCAGAGACGAGGGCGAAAATAATCTGCTTTCAAATTTTTACCGCGAAAGAATTCTTTTAACGGCAGACAATGAGATTCCGGCGCCTACGGGAATGCTTTACTCTCTTCGCATGAACCACGATATTGCACCGCGGGAAAAAATATTGCGCTCTGAAGAATTACAAAAAAAATGGAATCTTAAAAATCTGCCCCAAATTGACATTATTCAACAATTCATTCAAGACAACTCCATTGAAATTCTACCTGAAGAAATTGCCCTTTCGGCTATGATATTGGCCCGCTATAGCGACGTTAAAGAAAATTTGCCCGTAATTATATCGTACAGCGGAAAAGACATGAAGAGCCCTGAAAATATTGTTATCAGCGCAAGTTCCGTTGACGATGAAAACATTTTACGTCAAAACATGATTATTAAAGATAATCTTTAATTCTTTTTTCTAATATCAAGATATATGGGCAAATCTTCTATATCAAAATGTTTTTTAATAACGTTTTGTATATATTTTTTAATATTATCGGGAATTTGATTTTTTGAGGCAAATAAAATAAACTTAGTTTCAGGATGCGCTCTTGTAATGTAATTGGCGCCTATTGACCTTGACGAAACGGTTCGATTTTTCTTAATTTCTTCAAGAAGATTATTTAATTCTGGCGTGGATGTTTTTTTCAAGCGTTTCTCTTTCAGGTTAAAAGCTTTTTCTAAAACTTTTGGAATATTTTTGCCGTCAAGAGAGCTTATAAAAAAAAGGGGTATTTTCCAGAATATTTTTTCAATTTGTTTTGCTTCGCTGAGAATTTTATTTCTTTGAAGACTTTCGATATCGTAAATATCAGATTTGTTTACGGCAATGATAAGGGGCTTGTTTAATTTTTCAATGAGACTAATGATATTCTTATTTTGTCTATCAAGGCCCTCGACAGGGTCAATCACAAGAACAATTACGTCGGCCAGACGAGCCGCCTCTTCGGTACGACTCATAGAAAAGAACTCTACGCTTTCGGTAACTTTATTTTTTTTTCTTAACCCCGCGGTATCTACAATAGAGACGCCTCTGCCGTAAAAAGGGAAGGTTTCTTTTAAGCAATCTCGCGTTGTGCCTGGTATATTCGAGGTAATAGCCTTTTCTTTTTTCAAAAGAAAATTAAAAAGCGTACTTTTGCCTGCGTTGGGCTTTCCCACGATGGCAATGTTTAAGTCGTCGCTTTTTGTTAAATTTACTTCGGGCGCAAAACCCGAGAAATGTTTAATAATTTTTTCGCGCAGTTCGCGTATGTTTCGCTTGTTTAAAGCCGATACAAAAAATATATTTTCAAATCCCAAAGAATAAAATTCTGACGCTTCGTTTTCAAGCGAAGGGTCGTCGACAAAATTAACAATAAGCCAGACTTTTTGTTTTATTTTTTGAAGCTCTTCGGCTAAATTCTTTTCAAAAGAAGAAAGGCCTTTCATTGAAATAACCCATAGCAAAAGGTGACAATTTTCAAGTTCGTTCATCGCTCTTTCAATGGCATGCGTTTTAAGCGGATCGTCGCGAACTTCTTTTTTGCTTTCAAAACCGGGAAAATCAATTAGCTGCCAGCCGCCTTCGCCCCAATCAACCTCTCTGGCGATAAGATCGCGCGTAACGCCCGGCATATCATATTCAATGCTTTCTCTCTTTCTTAAAAGAGCGTTAAATAATGTGCTTTTACCGACATTCTGCCGGCCTATGAGTGCAATCTTAGGCATATAACTTACCTTAAAATATAAAGCGATAGGCGGTAAAGTCTATTCAAAATGATTCAGGGTTTTCGGCAAATTTTTCAAACTTAAGTTTTATCTCGTCTCTGACGGTTCTAAATACATTTAATATTTCTTTTTCAGAGCCTTCGGCTTTGGCGGGGTCAAAGAACCCTATATGAATTTTTTGTTTAACTTGTCCCGTAAAAACCGGGCAGTTCTCTTCGGCGTCGCCGCAAACTGTAATCACATAGTTCCAGTTTTCTTTAGCAAATTGATTTGCATGCCTGGGCGTTGACGAACTTATATCTATACCCATTTCTTGCATAACTAATACGGCCTTAGGGTGCGTAAATTGCGCCGGATTGGTTCCCGCAGATTCTACCCGCCATGACGGTTTTATATTTCTTAAAATGCCTTTGGCCATTTGAGAACGGCATGAATTACCTGTGCATAAAATGAGTATCTTCATTTTTTAACCTCAATCCATTCTTCATAAATAATATCATAATAAAAATACGGGAATGATTTATTAGTTTCTTTCTGAAAACTTAATTTATATTTTTCGCCTTCTCTTGAATAGCGCCATTTACCTTCGCCTGCGGATGGTTTTTCTATTTTAGATAAATATTCGGGAATTAAAAATTCTAAGTTTTCGGGATATCTTTTTTCTTTAATGTAATATTTATTCAGAGCTTTAACAATATTGTATCCTGAAAGAATTGAATTTTTTATTTTTTTATCGCTCCACCGGTTATACGCAGCGTCATACCATATAATTAAATAGGCAAAAGCGGCAAAAAGAATAAAAATTTTTATTATTGATTTTAATTTCATTTATCTAAATTATAAACGGCTATCTGCCGCCAACCCGTTTCATGATAAAAACATGAGTATCAAATCTTTTCATATCAATGGCCCGTGTATTTTAAGAGATGGTCAAAAGATTTTTTTCCCGGGAACTGTGCGGCGATTACGACATCATTTGATTTAATTTTTATTTCGCCTTCAAAGATATCGCCCTTCTTTTTAAGCTCATTAAAAGAAGAACCGTCTATTACAACGACTCTAAACGCTCTGGGAGTTTTTAATTTAAAATATGCGCTTTGATTTTTCTTTAACTTTTTATTCATGGGTTCGTATAAAAAAGAATCAGATTCGCGAAAAGCGTTATAGATTAAGGGAAACAGGGCCGCTTCATCGGCCTTTTTTTCAACAATAACTTTATAATCGAGGGCCCATTCATATAGTCCTTTTTGCGTTTTTAACTTTGAATATATTCTCAAAATATATTCCCCTTTTTGGGGTAAATATGCGCCAATATTATAAATATCATTATTTTTCTGTGTAAACGTCAGATTTTCAGCTAATGGAGATTCGTTTTTAATCAACCGCGCCATGATTAAAGCGTTTTTTTCAGATTTTAACTGAACGTTAATTTCTTTATAAGCTTTTATTGTGCCCTCGGGATAGTTTAATATTGAAAGTCCTGAATAAAAAAAACTTGGTCTTAAATACGCAAAATTCAGATACTGGTTTTTATCAACGGGTTTTTCAAGAAGCTGCCATTTGTCTTCAACGGGATAATGATCGTAGATAAATTTTTCAGGATCGGTTAAAAAGTAATGTTCCTGAAAACGTCGTACAAACTTCTTTTTTTCGTCAATATATCCGGCGCCCCAGGTTGCGTCTAACAGGCGCCATTTGCCTTCAATTTCAACGGCGTTCCATGCGTGATTTGGTTTATTAAAAATATCAGAGCCGGCGCTGTAACCGTAGCCCTTAGAATACCCCTGTATTTTCCTGCTTTTTATGTTTGCGAGTTCGCTCATTTTATTAAAGAGAAAGGCATAGCCTTCGCATACGGCCCTTTTTGACCTTAAAACCGATTTTTCGCTGGGAATTTCGGATCTTCCTGAAAAAAAAGACTTTGTATCATATTCAATATTTAATGTAATCCATTTAAAGATGGCTCTTGTTTTTTCATGATTATTATTTGCCGGTTTTATTAAATACTTTACAAGTTCATCAAGCGATTTCTCATATTTTTTAGGAACATTGGCCGCGTGTTCATCAATCTTTTTATAAGAGACATCTGCATACAAAGAAAAGTTTAACGTAAAAATAATTATGTATTTAGCAATAAAAAAATATCTATTTAATTTCATAGCTTATTTTAAATAATATATTTGACAGGTCAAGAATAAAGGTTAAAAAGATTTTGCCGCCCGTAGAAACTATTAATGAAAAAAGAAGCTAAACAAACTGTTAAAAAAATAAGTATACTATCCCAGTATTTTTATCCCGATATAGCGGCGACGGGGCAGCTTCTGACAGAACTGGCTGAAGATCTTGTAAAAATGAATTTCGACGTTCAGGTTGTAACGGCAAAACCTTCTTATGCCGCAAAGATAAGCGCTAAAAAGAATGAAATCTATCATGGCATCAAAATAAAAAGGTTTTCTGCCGCTCTTTTTTCGAAAAATAAAAAAATTGGCAGAATTTTTAATTCTTTGTTTTTCTTAAATATTGTTTTACTAAAGCTTCTATTCACGAAAAAAGACAGGCTTCTTTTGATTGTTTCAAACCCTCCGTTTCTTATGGCTGCCGGATGGGTTTTAAATATATTTTTTGGCCAGAAATATGCGTGTCTCGTTCATGATATCTATCCCGATATTGCAGAGAAACTTGGCCATATAAAACCAAAAGGAATTATATCAAAGACATGGCGAGCCTTAAATAAGTTAGTCTATATAAGAGCCGAAGCGGTTATTGTATTATCTGATGGGATGAAAAAAGAATTAAATAGCATAGATAACATAGATAAACAGAAGATATATGTGCTGCCTAACTGGGCCGACGAATCTTGTATATATCCGGTAAATCAGAAAGAAAACAGATTTATTAAAAAAAATAATTTATTAAACAAGTTTATTCTTTTATATTCGGGTAATTTAGGTCTTTTTCAAAATTTAGAGAATTTAATAGAAGCCGCCGAAAAATATAAAAAAAAAGATATTCTATTGATCTTTATTGGCGAAGGCGGCAAAAAAGACAAATTGATGAAACTAACAAAAGATAAAAAAATAACAAATATACAGTTTTTACCGTATCAAAAAAAAGAAGACTTGCCCTATTCGCTCTCGTCGGCTTCAATTTCTTTTATTGCGCTTGAGAAAGGCGTTGAAACTCTCTGCGCGCCCAGCAAAATTTATTCTATAATGGCGAGCGGCAGGCCGTTTATCGTCTTATCTCAAGAAAACAGCGAACCCGCCAAGATTGCCAAAAAAAGCGGGGCCGGTTTTAGAGTAAATCAAAATGATATTGAAGGTCTCATTGAAAAAATTGACTTTTTTTATGCAAATAGAAAGTCACTGAACATAATGGGTAAAAACGCCAGAAATTATTTTGAAAATAATTATAAACGAAATATGGTTACGAAAAAATACGCCGAATTGCTTCGAATATTATGAAATTATTTATTTTTTGTATAAACAAGACGACGGCGAAGTAAAAAACAGTTATTTTTTTGGGCTTCGCCGTCAGGGTCTTTAATTTACTTAGGCTGACAGCCTTTTATATTTGTACCCGATACGCCGTTACAAGCTTCTGTCGAGCTGCAATCGGCATCAGCTGTGCAAACCTGAAGGCACTGTAATATTCCGTCATAGTCTCCGCAGACTCCCTCGTCTACGCATTCGTCAGAGCTTCCTAGGCTTTCGCACGTTTCGCCGACGTCATTCGCGCAGCTTACAGTAATAAAAAATATGGTTAGCATAGCCGCTAATACCGTTAAAAATTGTTTTTTCATTCTAAATTCTCCATTCATAAGATTTGAGAATACACAGACTTAAATAAGCATATTGCGTCAATAATTATCGGCCAAAACGAAAGAAATTGACAATATGAATCTATTTTATTAAATTGCAGATAGATGAGAAAATCAAGAAATTTTTTCACAAAATATTATAATCGTCTTAGAGAGAAGGGTCATCAAAGATTGACTTTTATGATTGTTCCTCACAGCAAAAAACATATATATGATTTTCATGTAACTAAATTAACGGTATTTTTTATTGTATTTATTGTTTTCGCAGTGATTACGGCTTCATTACTTTCAATGAGATTGCAAGATAATATAAGGGGCGAGGTTCATCAGCTCTATAAAGCCTCAGAATTATATTACAACGAAAGAAAAGAATATCTTTCGAAACTAGATGAATTAATTGAAAATCAAAATGAAGTCAAAGATAAACTTTATTTTTATTATCAAGAGACCGATTTTCATCAGGCTGATTTGCCAGATTTTTTTTCAGAAGACTTTTTGCGCAGAGAGGCGTCAGAGCAGCTTTTTTTAGAAAGTAAAGATTTAATAACAAAAATAAATGTTTTACAAAATAAGCAATTTGAAAAAGACGTAATATTTTCAGACGAAGAAAAAAATCTGTTAACCGCCTGGGAAAAAAATCAAATAACCAAAGAATTTTTATACAATAACGACGTAATCTTATACAGAATCCTGGGTCTAGAGATGAAGCAGACAATAAAGGCTCTAAATCAGCTGCAAAAAATGCTAAATGAGAGAACAAAGGTTCAGAGATCGCTGCCTTATTATTGGCCGGTTGCCGGGGGCAGATTTACTTCTTTTTATGGCCAGCGATTATCGCCTTTTGGATACACCAGCGAATTTCACCTGGGGGTAGATTTAGCCGATAGAGTGGGAACTCCGCTTTTTGCATCGGCAGACGGGGTGGTTATATCAAGAGGTTACGCTGGCGGTTATGGTCTTCGATTAATATTGCAGCATGATTTCGGATATCAAACTTTATATGCCCATCTGAACAGGGCAAGAGTTCGGGTGGGAGATAAAGTAAAAAAAGGCCAGGTAATCGGCGAAATAGGCAAATCTGGGCAAGTGACAGGACCCCATCTGCACTATGAAATAAGAATTCAAGATAAGCAGGTAAATCCTCTTCCTTATTTATCGGCCCTCTAAAAATGAATCCCCCTATTTCAGTATGCATTATAGGGCTTAATGAAGAAAAAAAAATTGAAGATTGCCTTAAAAGCGTAATCGCCATTGCCGATGAAATAATTTTTGTAGACAGCTTTAGTACCGATAAAACCCTCTCTATTGTAAATAAATACACTAAAAAGATTTATAAAAAAAAATTTATCGGTTACACCGAGCAAAAAAATTATGCCGTAAAGAAAGCAAAAAACGATTGGATTCTTTCGCTAGATTGCGATGAAAGACTTTCAACAGAGGCCGTTAGAAAAATAAAAGAAGAATGGAAGCTAGCCGAAAAAACAAATAATCTTCCCGCAGGATACACGTTTAAGCGTTTAACATATTATGTTTATCGTTGGATACGGCATTCGGGATGGTATCCTGACGAAAAGATACGTCTTTTTGATAAAAATTGTTGTAGATGGGAGGGGCTTGATATTCATGAACGGGTTTCTAAAAAAGAAAATGTAAAAAAGAAAATTAAAAAAATCGACGCCGATATACTGCATTATTCCTTTGACACAATTTCTGATCATATTGGAACCCTGGAAAAATTTTCAACAATAGGAGCCTTAGAGGCGCATAAAAAAGGAAAAAAATCGGGAATTTTTATCATCGCGAGCAGATCGTTTTGGGCGGGTTTTAGAAAGTTTTTTTTAGAATTTTCATTTTTAGACGGGGCAGCCGGAATAATTATTACGGGATTATCGGCCGCGGCCACCTGGGCAAAATACAGCAAATTATATATTCTAAATAAACAAGCAAAAGAACCGGATTTTTGCTCTAAGAATAAAATTCCGATAAATATAGTAACACATGAAAAATCGAGAAGTATGGAGCAGACATTACGAGTCAGAAAAATCAAATCTTGAAATTCCTGACGAGAATGTTGTTCGTTTTTTAAATAAATATTTTCAAAAGCAAAACAATCAAATAAGAGCGCTTGACTTAGGCAGCGGAAGCGGTCGTCATAGCCGATATCTTCAAAAATTCAACGCCCAAGTCTATAGTTATGATTTTTCGCATAATATCCTGGCAAAAATGTACGCAACGGATTCTTTAGATATAGAAAATTCAAATGGGGCCAATAAATCTGCGGGAATTTGCGGGGTGGCAGAATCTTTACCATTTAAAAGCAATTCATTTGATTTAATACTTTCATGGGGAGTATTACATTATTTAACAAGAGACGCCGTCTCTCAATCGATTAGCGAGATTTATCGCGTTCTTAAAAAAAAAGGCGAGATACTTGCGACAATACGATCAGATAAAGATACTCATTTATCTTCGGTATTAAAAACCGGCGATTTAAAAGAAGGAATCGCTTTGCTTTATTCCTATAAAGACGCGATCAATCTTTTTAGCAAATTTAAGAATATAGAATATGGTTTTATTTCTCGCCAGCCCATTGGCGATGAAAAAATCGTAGCTCATCATATTTTCAAGGCCCAAAAATAATGATTTGCCCTGTCTGCGAAAGCGCGCGAACATATTTATGGGAAAATATTAAATATCAAAATTATAATTTGTTTATACGCAAATGCGTCTCATGTTCATCGTTATTTCAGTTTCCTGAAATAAAAGACGCAAATTCTTTATATCAACAGAAGTACTATGAAGGAGACGCCGATTATTCATACTATGACGAAAGAAAAAGTCATGCCGCTTCAAAAATTGTTTATTTATCGCGCTTAAAAAATATACATAAATTTATAAATAAAGGCTTTTTTTTAGATGTTGGATGCTCTTTTGGCGGCTTCGCCTATACGGCCTCTGATTATTATCAAAGTTTCGGTATAGATGTTTCAAATTTTTCCATAAAAGAAGGAACAGTATGGTTAAAATCATTAGATCCCAAAAATAATTTTAAAGGTATTTATAAGGGAAGTTTGATCAATCTCCCGAAGATTAATGCATTTAAGAAAAATCATTTTGATATAATCACAATGATTGAAGTTGCGGAACATCTGAAAAACCCTTTGGCGAATTTTAAATCGGCTTATGATCTGCTTAACAAAAACGGGTTATTGATTATACAAACGGCTAATTTTGACGCGTGGCAGGCGATTAATGCGGGTAAAAATTACCACTATTTTTTACCGGGGCATTTAGTGTATTTTTCAGCCAAAGCGCTGGAAAAGGCTCTAAAAAAAATAGGTTTTAGAAAATTTATTCAATATACGCCGGTTGATTTCTCTTTAAACGCTAAATTAAGAAAATCTGGCCGAAATTTTACTGGCTTTTTTCGATATTTAAAATGGCTTTCAATCGTCTATTATCATTTAAAGTCTTATTTGCGCAAAAAAGAAAGGCCGCTTACATCGTCTTTTGTTCTATACGCTTTTAAGTAAAATGAAGTTTATTTTTTGAATTTTTTTTGATTTTATATTATAATTAAGAGTATGGCAGAAAACAGTAAACCTATCATAAAAATATTAGTTATCGAAGACGATGAAATACAGAGAAGAATATTAAAAGAGATGATTCGACATTTGGCGAGACTCAGTAAATACGCTTTTCATACAAAACTTGTATCAACCGGAAAAAAAGGCCTTCATATGGCAATTTCATTTAAGCCGCAGCTCATCTTTTTAGACGTTCATCTGCCAGATATCAGCGGCATTGAAGTTGTCAGACAGCTTGCAAGAAATAAAATGCTTGAAGATACGCTCGTTTTACTTTTGACCGCCGATACCTCAGAAGAAACGGCCATCGCCGGCTTAAGTGCGGGAGCCAAAGATATTATTTTTAAACCTATTCGCGAAACTGAACTGGCCATAAAAATGGCAAATCTTTTAGAGTTAGCGAGAAAGCGCCAAACCCTTGATGAAATGAACGCCAAATTAAGAGAAGAAAAAGAGATATTTTCAAAATTTTTCTCGAATGAAATTATGGATCAAATCTTAAAAGATAAAGATTTTTCAAAATTAGGCGGCATCAATACATTCGCCAATATTTTATTTTTTGATTTAAGAAATTCTACGGGTTTAGCCGAAAAACTTGGGGCAGATGAATTTGCAAAATTCTTATGCGATATCTTTGAAAATATTACGAATATAATTTACGCGAATTATGGGTCGGTAAATAAATTTACAGGAGACGGTCTAATCGCTACTTTCGGATGTCCGGTAGTGTACGGCAACGACGCTTATAATACGATAAGGTCGGCTTTAAAAATTAGAGATTTTTTTGAAATATACAATGATTCAAGATCTGAATTGTTTATAGATCCTATTAAATTTGGCATAGGAATTACTTCAGGCAAAGTATTTGCGGGAAATATAGGATCGCATAACAGAATGGAATATACGGTTTTAGGCGACCCCGTAAACATCGCCAGCCGGCTTGAGTCTTTAACTAAAATTGCGCAAACAGATATACTAATTGACGGAAGCGTGCGCGATATACTCGAAAATATTATAAACGTAGAAAAAACAGATTTCAGCAATATTAAAGGCAGAATCGGAGAACTTGATATATATGAATTAATATCAATAAACGAAGAAGAAGCCGTCAAATCATATATCGACACGGGTCAGGTAACATACGATAATATGGAAAAAATAGGTGAAATTAACTATTTTTAATTGGTTATAATTATATTTCTGCCGGCGCGATAATTTCTCTTCATAAAAATAAAATATATTTTACCAGCCAGTAAACTGAATAATATGAAATCCGTCATTCATATTTGACGTTGCAGAACTTCCGCTTTGTTTTAAGATTCCTATCGCGGCCTTATCTCCAGATAGAGACTTAAATATAGGTTCATGAGATAAAATCGAAGTATCTTGAGCAATATCAGGAAAAATATTTTCATATTTTATTATTTTCAAAAGATTGAAATTATTAAAATTTCTTACTTCAATATGATTTTGGCTGAAACCATAAATATGATCGCTTTTTTTATGATAGACCCAGTCAAATATTTTCTCTGATACGCGCGTTTTTATATCGACTTTTTTTCCAATTAAATCATATTTTATTAAATTTCCGGTATCATATTCTGTATCTATCAGATATTTTCCGTTTGAATCTAAAAAAAGTATCGAATTCTTATTTGCATCGCCTTCTATAGGTACCGTTTGAACATCAAAGTTACTTAAACTTACAATATAAATAAGACGGGCCTTTGACTGGTTTGGTTTTTTATTATCGTTTTTTTGCCAAAATATAAATTTAGAAAAATCAGACGATTTGCCGTATGTATAGAAAGAACTTTCTTTATTAACTTCAAATAAAAGGGGTATTTGATTTTTTTTTTCAATTTCTCCCGTTTCTAAATTAACTCCCCTGATATATACGGTAAGCTTATTATTCAGATCTTTGACCCAGTAATAATAATATAAATACTTTTCGCTTATGTCTGTGCCTATAAAAAAATCAAACGCGCTGTCTTGAAATTCGATTGGTCCGTCAATGGGTATCTTGGTACGAGAAATGATTCTTTTACTTTTAAGATCAACTTTTACATATTCTTTCACGTTTTCTTCGATAATATACTGATTTTCAGGCACAAATTGTCTCATATTCTTACAGTAATATTGCGAAACTTCTTTTATAAATTCAGATTTGCTTCCGTCGGCGCATATGGGATTTTCTTTATTATCTCGTTTATAATACTTAATTGAAAAAATAAATCCTGCAGTTTGCTTTTCAGGGTTATAAAAAACCAAGTCACCCGTTGTATGATAGGTATAATGCCAGTATTTTCCCGAAAAACGAAATTTTGTTAAGTCTGATTTATATTTTTCTATTTTGCCTTTTCTGTATTTTGGCATTTTAGGAGCGGGCGGCATAAGCTTTTTTACGTCAGGCAGTTTAATTATTTCATGAGTATTCAGATTGTAAATATTATGCTGTATTCCGTAAGAACCTTTTTTTTCCCAGGAGCGTACCCAGATATAATCTTCAGGATGAATTCTTACCCCTTCAAAACGCTGTAAGCTATTCACGGTTGTAATGATTTTAATATTTGCCTCTACAGCGAAGAGAGATGCGGCGTTTATATGAATTATAAAAATTAAAAGACTATAAAATATTTTTTTTTTATACTTATAATTATTTTTCATGGTAATTGATTATATAAGGGTTATAAAACCCGTGATTATTGAATATTATTAAAATACTTCGAATGGCTGCCCGGCTTGAACCAATTTATTCTGTGAATTACTTAGGTTGGTTCGAATATTCATCATACCTTCTTGTTTGGTCTTAAGATATTCTCTTCTTTTATCGGCCAGACTTACGATTCGATCATACTGCCCCAATATGGCGCAAACATCAATAGCAAAAATATGGCTCATTTCGCGGCATGTCACTTCTCTGCTTTTTTTATCGGCTTCAGATACTTCAACATCCATATAGCCCGGATCGTAAGACTGAGACGAATCTGTTAAGTATTTAATATCTTCAGGCGTTAAGGCAAAAGCGCTTTCTAATTCTTTTAACAGAGATCGTTGCAATTCAACAATATTTAATGCCAACTCGGCATGTTTTACCCGCAATTTTGATATTTCAAAATCTTTATTTAAGCGGTAGTATTCCATTAGATCTTGATGATATTTTATATTTTGATCATTTGTGGTTAGCTGTAGTTTATTTTCTTCTACCATACCCTGATTTTGAAGAATATCGTATAATTTAATTGTTTCTTGTATCGCAGGCGACTGTCCTTCTAGCCCGGCCAATCGGTTTTTAATAACGACATACTTTTGATTAGCAATAACGACATTCTTCTTAATATACTGAATTTCGCTTCGAATAGATCCTATTCTGCTTTTTATTTCGCCAAACGAAGCTTGATCAAAAATAGCGTTGGAATCGTCTACATATATTAATTCAGGATCTTCAGGTAAGATTTCTTGAGGAGCGTCTTTCTTCACAAATAAAGCGTCAAAACAGGACGATGTCAGTATAATATTTGCAAAAAATAAGCCCAATAGGGCCGGTCGAATTTTTTCAATCATAAGCATTACCTTAAACTATTATAAATATAGATATAAGAAAACTTTCTTGTGTTGTAAAGCGTTTTTTAAGACGCTTTTTTGCGGTCACTGAAAACTTTATAAATTAATTACTGTAAAAAGTTGAAACATCTGACGAAAATAAAACAATAAGGGAAAGATAAAAATGGATATAAGTAATGAAATAGAAAGTCAATTTATATTAAATGCCTCTTCGGTTCAGACACAGGGAGAAAGTTTATACGGACAAGATAATAAAGAATCCCTCGAACAGTTAGAGAAAAAATATGAGTTTATTTACAACAACCCCCAAAAAAAAACAATCGAAGCGAGCAGTATAGCCATACAGCTGGGTTTACGATATATGGAAAGCGGCAACTATCAGAAAGCCCTGGAGGTAATGGAAAGAATAAAAAATAAAGTTTTATATTAAGTTCAAAAGATTTCATAAATGCTCTATATGAATAGATTATTTCAAAAATTGGCTTTTATTACCTGCATTTTTTTATTATACTCTTCAAATAAATTATTTAGTCAAAAACATGGCGTTTCACTAGAAGACGAGCTAGACGTTTCAGAAAATAATTCGACAGACTCTAAAAAGTCATCAAGTGTAATAGATAAAGAAGAGATCGTCGTAGAAGGCGAAGATGAGCAAATCATCGAAACTACCCATAACGGCGATATTATTAAGGCTCCCAAAGATACTGAAATCAGCGAGTGGGAAGAAGGGGCCGACAAAATAATAAAAAAAGAGAAAAGGGGCGTGAAAAAAATAGAAAAGAGAGCCCAAATCAAAACCGAATATGGATTATATAATACATTGGGCGTAGATATTTATGTAACAAAAAAAGACGACTTTGGACTTTATCTTTTAGAATACGCAAGATTAAAAAAAGATTCAGAGGGAAGAAAGAATAAAAGTTATACCGATTCAGAAACTTCCATTGATAATTTGAATCTGGTGAGTCATTTTAATATAAACGACAGTTATAAGTTAATGATGAAAATCATGTATGACGACGATTTGCATGGTCTTCAAAATGAAAGCTCTTACTCTAAGCAATTTAAGAGAGGGGCGCAGCTTGAAATACAAAATCAATTTCGGCCCAGCATCTCTCAAAAATTGAACATCTCGGCTAAAGGTCAATATATCGGCTCTGATCTCGAAGAGCAAATTCTTCCTAAAACAAATTCTTCATTTCATAAAGCCGAAATAAACGGAACCTGGCATTATATTTTTGGGCGCAGAAATTCTTTTAGCGCCGATATGAGTTTCTGGTATGCAGAAATGAAAACTCATTACGCAGATACAAAACAGCGTTATCGAAGCGGCAGCATTAATGTCTGGGATATCTTTCCTATTTATAAAACATATTCCGGCGAAAATAAAACGCCATGGGAAATAAGCGCTACCCTCGGATTAAAAACTTTTTTTGCCAATAATATGAACTCTGTTTTTGGACCATATCTTGTTTTTGACAGTTTTTACGGCGATTGGCGCTCAAAATTAATATTTGAAAGAACGGCAAAAATACCTTCTTCCTATGAAAACTTTATTCATCAATCTTACTCTAATCTTACATATTACGAAAAACCTGAAGACGAATGGAAACTAAGCTGGCAAAATCGTTTTTCATTGAGTAAAAATTCCGCTCTGAAAATTGAAATTGGATATTCTTATTTTATATTTTATTATGAACCGTTTTACATGACAGACGGATTATACGAATATCAGAACAAGAATTTTAAGCTACTTTACGCAGAGATTGCATTAGATCAAAATTTTGGCAAAGATCTCTATTATGAAATTGGTCTAAAAGCCGAACGCCATCATACACAGGTAAATTTAAGATCGCCATTATCGGCCTACTTAAAGAGTCATTACACGCCCGGTACATGGGATATCGGAATCGAGCTGTTGTTCACCGGTAAAAGATCGGTAATAATCAACGAGATAACCTACTTGAAACCATATACGCTTTTAAATGTAATTATCGATAAAAAAATTAACCCTACAGTAAGTTTTTTCCTTAAAGGCGAAAATCTTTTAAACCAAAACTATGTTCTTCTGCCGCCCTATAAGACATCGGGCGCAAAAGGATACATTGGCTCAAATATATTATTTTAACATAAGACGATAGATAAAATCTCTTGACTTAAAAACTTAATAATTTTCTAAACTGCGATTCAAGAAGACTTCTTTCAGGCTTATCAGGCAAAAATTGAATACCGGTCAAAATTTGATCGGCAAGATTATTTAATTTCTTTTCTGTTTCGATTTTTGCTCCCGACTTTGTAAGAATATCTAAAAACTTTTTTTGAATTGATTCTTTTTTTCTTTCTTTCACTGGTTTAGTAAAAAAACTCTTAATACTTACGCCGTAATTTTCGATGTTTTTAGCGATAATTACGGGATAAGTATAAATGCCTCGTTCAAAATCTTGAAACGGATCTTTCTTTAGAAGCTTCGCGTTATAATAATCGAGATAATCGTCTCTAATTTGAAAAAAAAGACCCATGTTTTTTCCTAAGTCTGAAAGCTTTGTGAAATCTTTGTTTGATAATTTGGCCCAAATTGCCGCAGCCTCGGCGGCGGCTTGAAATAAAGACGCAGTTTTTCCGTATATTATTTTATAATAAATTGAAATATCAATATCTTCGCGTGCTTCGTATTCCATTTGAAGAAGTTCCGCGACTGATAAATCATGAATTACTCTTGTAAAAACAGACATTAGCTTATGATTTTTAAATTCATTAAGTTTTTTTATTCCGCATGCAAGCAAGAAATCTCCTCCTAAAATCACTTCTTTATTGCCAAACAATGACTTTCCTGAAGGTTTGCCGCGTCGGGTCATAGAGTCGTCAAGAACGTCGTCATGCAGCAAACTTGCGGCGTGTATAATTTCTGTAATGGCTCCTAAAGTAAAAGCTCCCGATCTTTCAGATTCATAGATCTCGCTTAAAAAACAAAGCAACAATGGGCGAATTCTTTTTCCCCCGGTTTCTATAACGAAATCTTTTATTTTTTGTAAGATTATTAAATCTTCTTGAATAATATTTTTTAATTCTTTATCTACCGCATTTATGATAGTCGCAGCCGATTTTTTTTCAGTAAACAAAATAATAACCTGATTAAATTGAATTTAAGATATCTTTCTTTTTAGAGTCAAATTCATCTTGAGTTATTAGACCCTGATCAAATAAACTTTTAATTTTTTGTAATTTAATAGCGGGGTCTTCGACTGATGACTGCGGTTTTATCTTATCCGCCGCTTGAGCCATCATGCCGCCCATCATTTGCGCCATATTCATTCCCATTCCCATTCCTATTCCCGCGCCCATCATCTGACCGCTGCCTGCGCCCTCGTTAGTGGCGGCGGCTTCGCCTATATCAAGCATTCTCTTTTGCTGATACCGCTCGCCTAAAATATCTATTTCTGCCTTATCTGCAAGAGCCTGTTTAAGCTTCTTAACCGACGCGTCGTCTTCAGGAACATTAATCGATTCGATAAAGAACTCAATAATTTCTAAGCCATACTTTTCAAAAGTCTCTTTAAGTTTTTCTTTTGCCTTTTCTGAAGTTTCGTCGATTTGAGTCGGCAGCGTAACAATATTCAAATCGCCTGAACTTAAGAGCTCCGCTATAATATCAGAAAGTTTACTGGTAATAACGCCTTTTAAAAAACCGTCGATATCTTCAGTAGTCGTTTTATGAGACGTTCCAACAATTTCTGTTAAAAAATGACGGCTGTCTTTGATTTTAATTCCGTATTGTCCAAATGCTCTAACCGGTATAAAGAGCCCATATTTAGCATCTTGCGCCTGAATTGGCGTTTTAGTTCCCCATCTTAAATTGGTGAAAGCGTTTTTATTAACAAACCATACTTCGGCCGCGAAAGGAGTATCTCCCCCAAATGGAATATTTACCAATTTTTCAAGCAAAGGAATGTTTCCAGTTTTTAACGTGTATGTTCCGGCCCCAAAAACATCAAGAGCCTGGCCGCCTTTATAAAATACCGCCTCCTGCGCTTCGTTTACAACCAATTGAGAACCCCATACTATCTGATCGGTAGGAAATCGCCATACTAGTTCGTCAGATGATGCGTCATATTTTATGCGGTCTATTATCGCCATTTAGAACCTCTTTATATTTGCAAATTTATTTATTTGAGAAGTTCATAAACAAAAAGCCTACTGTCAACTTATATTTTTTTAGCCTGTTTGTTTTATAAACTTGCTATACAACGAATCTGCATTTTAAATTCTAACCAAAAAAGAAAGCTTAAAAAAATAATATTATGAGCCATAAAAAGAGATACACATTATCGGGGATGGTCTTTAGAAAAGAACGCTTATTAAACGAAATAGATAAAGATCATAAGTTTTCAAAATCTGATATACAAGACAATTTATCTCATCCTTTATTAAAAGATATCAGAAAGCCAAAAGATAATTATCCAAAACTTTCAGAAGTTCAGCTTGTTCGTCATTATTCGAGATTGGCTAGGCAAAATTATTCATGGGAAGACGGCCTTTATCCCTTAGGTTCATGTACAATGAAGTACAACCCCGTATTAAATGAATGGGCGGCCAATAACGCTTCTTTTTCTAAATTACATCCTTATCTTCCTGAAAACCTTTCGCAGGGTGCCATGCAAATAATTTTTGAAACTCAACAGGCCATTGCTGAAATAGTTGATTTGCCCGGTTCAACATTGACGCCGGCAGCGGGCGCTCACGGCGAATTGGCGGGCGTTTTTATGATGCGAAATTATTTTGAAGAAAGAAACGAAAAAAGAAATATTATCTTAATACCAGACTCTGCTCATGGCACAAATCCGGCTTCAGCGGCAATGGGAGGCTTTCAGGTTAAAAAAGTGCCCTCAAATGAACAGGGTTTAACCGATATAGAGGCGTTAGAAAAACTTACAGATGAAAATACCGCCGCGCTAATGATAACAAATCCTAACACTTTAGGAATATTTGAATCAGAAACCTTAAAAATAAAAAATATTTTAGAAAAAAAAGGAGCGCTGCTATTTGTAGACGGAGCCAATTTAAATGCATTGATAGGCAAAATATCTTTCAAAAAAATGGGGGTAGACCTTAGCCAATTGAATTTACATAAGACCTTTTCAACCCCGCACGGCGGCGGCGGGCCTGGGCAGGGAGCTCTGGTTTGTTCAGAGAGAATGTTGCCATATCTTCCCGAGCCGCATATAAAATGCGCAGAAAAAGAAGGACGTCTCGTTTACGAGTTTTACAAACCCCAAAAGTCAATAGGGGCAATTAAAGGTTGTTATGGTCAATTTGCGGTTATCTTAAGAGCATGGGTATATATTAAAAAATGGGGAAATCAAATTCACAAATCTGCAGAAAGAGCCGTATTAAACGCCAACTATATGCGCAAAAGGTTAGAGCCTTATCTAAGCATTGCTTCTAAATTACCCACTATGCATGAGGCTGTTTTCAATCACAATACCTTAAAAGATAAAGATATCACAACCATGAATTTTGCAAAAGCGCTAATAGACAGGGGCTTTTATGCCCCTACTGTTTATTTTCCTCTGAATGTTCCGGGAGCAATTATGGTAGAGCCGACAGAAACCGAAACAAAAGAAGAAATGGACGATTTTATTGACGCGGTAAAAGATATTTTTGAAACAATAGAAAAAGAGCCTGAAAAAATAAAAAACTCTCCATTGAACTCTTTCGTTAGAAAAATTGACGAGGTGCAGGCCTCTAAAAATCCGATATTAACCTGGGATATGATTTAGCATTGAAATACTTTTCTTAAAAAGATATGTAGTTTTTCCGCAGGCTTTCAGCATTGCCCGATAAAGTTCTTCGGCTGTCTGCTTTCCCGAACCTTCAGTTATTTCAAGAATTATATTTTGCGCGTTTAACGATAATATTTTATTGGCTTCTTTGTATTTTCTTATTTTTTTATCATTTTCGTTTAATTGAGATATCAGTCTTATCTTTTTCTTTTCGTCTTTTGTTTTAATTAAATCTGTCGAATGATTCAGATTTTCAGAATATAACTTTTTTAACTTCATTATGTCAGTATAAAGATATTGAATTTTTTGATAAGCGTCAGATAAATTTTGAGATAGATGTTTTTCAGAGTTCTTTATCAGAGCGTCTTTTATATTATAATCTATGTTTTCGTCTTTTTCTGTAAATATTTCGGGTAATGATTTATGAATGTAACCGTTTAGAAGAGCTCCGTTTGCCGTTGCGTTATAAAGTTCTACATTATCCTGTTTAGATAAAATTGACGCCTGATTCTCAAACCAATCGATAAATATTTTAAGCTTTGCATTGGTATAAAGAGCAGACATTGTATTTTTATGAATAGATTTTACCGGTATAGGCGGCAGAGATTTCATTTGCATACGGTTATGATTTTCAATTTTTACAAATCTATCTGTTTTTAAAAAAAGAACCGATTCTAAAACCGAACCTTTAACATGCGCGTTTTTATCTGAAAAAGAAAGATCTTGTCCTATTAAAATTATCTTTGAAGCTTTTAGTTTAATTGCGATATCAAAAGCGTTTGTAGATACAGAGCCTCCGTGGGCAATTTCTCCTCTATCTTTGGTTATACCGCGAATTATTTCATCTAAATAAAACGGATTATCCCACCATACCATATTGCATTTTTTTGACGCTAAAAAATGAGAAATAGAATGACACACAACAGGATCTAATACCCAAACCGATTTATTAACGTCAGAATTAAGAGAATAATAAGTATTTATCGCCTGCGGATCCGCAGAAATAACGATATCGGGCACGATTTTATTTTTCGCTAAAGGTATAAAAGCCGTATCTGCCGCAATTAAAAAATATCTTTCGCGATATGCTTTCAAGTCTTCATAACTGTCAGATAAAGAAGGCCCCGCTCCGGCGATAACAATGGGTTTGCTTATTTTATTTTTTATTAATTCATTAAGGGTATTGCCTGAGATTATATCTTTTATATTTAAGCAGATGTTCTTATTCCATAAATCTTGAAATTTAATTAATGTCGCCTGATTAACCGATCTTTTTTGAAATAAATCATACAACGACTTTTGTAAAGTTTGATATATTTCGGGAAACGCTCTTAGCGCGGGAGGGTGGTTAACGGCCAAAATACTTTCAATTGTTTTATTTTGAAAAAAAGGAAGTATTGGCTCTAGATTTACGTCATAATCAATATTATAAGCATACAGAAATAATTTTTTACTCTGTATTATATAGTCTGAAAAATCCTGCGATAAAAAATAGAAAAGCATTTCAAAATCAGGCTCTATCAGAAGAATAGATTTGATATTTTCATCGTCAAAAGCCTCTTTAATCATATAGCCCGCCCCCGAACCTAAAAATATCAAGTGCCTGCAATTTGACTTGCGCTCCCGAATAAAAAGATCTAACTGTCTTTTAGCTTCTCTTACAGGATCCCTTCTTGAATGATACCATATATCATTTTTCTTAACAGAAAAATATGGATCTTTTTCTATAACTGAAGTAAATATCTCAGGATTTTTAATATCATTTAAGAAATTTTCAAATTTGTAGTTACTTGAAAAATATATATTGTTTTGCCGGTGTAAATAATTTAGATTTTTCAACGCCAATTCATAATAATTAGTTTTTTCAAACGAGTTCTGTTTAGAATTAGACATTTATAAATAGATTATCTGCGGGGTTGTTTTTTAAATATCTTGCTTTTCCATTCGTTGATATATAAGTTAAATTCTTCGCCGCTAATTAAAGATCCGTTGTATTGCGCTTCGGCCTTATTAAAAAGTTCTCTGGTTTCATAAGCAGATAGACCGGCCCCCATAGGAGATTTTAATTTATCAGATTTTAATATTAGGGCTTTGTTAAAATCTATCCATTTTCCATTTTGCATAAAATCGCCCGCCCATGACGAATTAATCTTCGACATATTGGCGCCCGACCAGGCCTTCAGGCATTCAATAGAATCAAAATTATGAATTTTTCCTTTATGCGTAACAACCTGACCGCGAAATCGAAGATCTGAAATTTTCATTTTACAATAATGACAATCGTGTTCCCCCGCTTTAAAATTTACGGGTTCTTTAGGAACGCCGCAGGCTGTAATATTATAAACAATAATTAAGATAAAGAATGCTGATTTTAGACAATTGCTAAAATAATTATTATTCATTAAAAATCCTTTTTTCAATTTTTTGCATAATTCTTAAAATCGGCAAAACTGTCCAAAGCATGAGAATAAATATCGAAATTAGCATTCCCAAACCGCCTCCGAAAAATTTTTGAAAAACAGCTCCTGTATAGCCCAAGAGAGCTGAAATATCTAGTTTTAACAAGACCAGTATTCTCGATAAATCAATAGGATTTAACGCTGTAGCTATTAATGAAACCTTTTCAAGGGGATATTCGTTAAAAACCATCAGAGAAATCAGAAACAAACCGTCATAAATCACCGCTAATAAAAGCCACAACAAAATTGCCGCGGCAAATCCTTTTATTTTATTTTCATTACTCAAAGCTATATTAAAGGCCAGAGCCGTAAAAATAAATGTTAAAAAAACTCCTGAAATAAGCAATGAAAAAAAATCGCCTATCGCTGGAGAGCGAAATATTCCGTAAAATAAAAAAGGAAACCCCAGACCGAGAACAAAACTAAAAGACAACGATAAAGATAAACCAAGATATTGTCCTATAAATATCGTCGAGCGCTTAATTGGCTTAGCAAGCAATAACTGGGTAAACTCTTTAGAATTATAAAAATAGATGACTCCAAAAACCGTTCCTATCAAAGGCGAAAGCACTAGAATTATATTGACCAGGGTTATTACAGCTTTTGATACATCGCTGCTAAGAAATAACAGAGTAAAGCCAATAATAAAATAGAAAGCAAAATAAAAATAACTCCATTGACTTCGACTAATATCTGAAAAACTATATCGTAATATTTTTAACAACTATCTGCCTCCTAAAATTTTGGCGATTGCGCTTTCAAGTGTTTTTTCTTTTGTTTTTTTCTTTATCTCGTCAATAGTGCCCTGAAAATACTTTTTACCCTCAAGCATAAAAACAATTTCATCGGATATCTCTTCGGCCAGGCTCATAATATGAGTGGTTATTAAAATTGTTTTACCTTCTTTTTTTTGGGTTTCAATAAGTTCTTTCATTTGAATTATTGACAAGGGATCAAGCCCGGTTGACGGTTCGTCAAGAATAATAATTGAGCTATCAAACATAAAAGCCAAAACTAAATTTACTTTTTGTTTTGTTCCGCCTGATAAAATGCTTAGTTTTTTATCAAGAAAAGGATCAAGGCCAAAAAGCTCTATAAGAGCGCTTTCATTCGCTTCTTTGGCGCGCAAATCTTTTACCATCTCTATTAATTCACTAACGGTTAAGTTTGCCGGAAAATCGGCAATTTGCGGCAGATAATTTATATCGTTTCGGTATTCCCATTTTTTTATTATATTTTTCTCGTTAATTAAGATACTGCCTTGATCAGGAATTACCATACCTAAAATACATTTAATTAATGTGGTTTTTCCAGAGCCATTAGGCCCCAAAATGGCAAATACTCCTTTTTTTGAAATTTTTAGATTTATATCTTCTAAAGCATTTAATCTTCCGAAACTTTTCTTTAAATTTTTAAATTCAATCATTCATGTTCTCTCATAGCGGGATTTTTATCAATGATATTATCTGGAGTGAATATCGGCGATACTTTTTCAGAAAAATTAACAATATCTACAAATAAACTTCGCAGCAATATGATTGCCTCGGGATTTTTACTTACTAAATAAGAAAACAGCTTAACCGGACGATAGGGTACGTCGCCCACTCCGTCTTTGTTTAAATCATACCCCGTATAATCGCTCCAGTAATTGTTATCAAACTCATTATCATTAATATTGCTGTGATATGAAAGATCAAATGCGTTTCCTGAAAAATTATTCTTTTTGATTATATTTTTATAGCATGCTCCGGCTACTTTTATGGCCCAACCGTTTGATTTGAAATAATTATCGATATAATTGACTCTGGTTGAGCCTTCAACATGTATAGCGATTGTATTTTCAAGAAACGCATTGTTAATAATTTCGGCGTCATAAATTTCTTTAAGTAAAAGGCCGTAAGAAGCTGTTCCCCAGTTTTCACTGAATACATTATTTTCCATTGTAATAAACTTAGAAAACATGACCGCTACCCCGGCGCCATTTTTATAAAATTTATTTTTTATATACGCGTTATTATTTGAAAACATAAAATGCAATCCATAACGATAATTATTATATGCGTTATTATTTTCAATCAAACTATCTTTTACAAACTCAAAATATATGCCGTCTCGCATGCCATATATATTATTGTTCTTTATTATTAAATAAGCGCAATCCCACGCATTAATTCCGCTGCCGATAGCATGTTGTTCCTGATCGCCGCTGAAAATTTGATTGCTTTCAATAAAGCCATATTTCGACTTCTCTACTTTTATGCCTGATAACACTTTTTCAAAATAGTTGTTTTTTATTGTAAAATTGTTGCTTTTATAAACAAGAATTGCCACATAATCTTTAATATTGCTGTAACCGACATTTCTAAAGATTAGATTTTCTATTTTGACATTATCAGCTTTAATGAGAAGAATGGTTCCCTTATTATTGGCGTCTATGACAGCGCCTTTTTCGCCTCTAAGAGTTAAGCTTTTTTTTATTACAATGTTATTTTCTGTAAAAACTTCGTTATGTAAGATAATTTCATCGCCGCTATCGGCGTGTTTTATCGCCGCTTTTATTGTTTTATACTCACAAAGAGAACAAACATTTCGTGACTTAGCGGCAATAAAACCCGAGGTATAAAGCGGCAAAATAACGATTACTAAAAGAAAATAGTAAAATCGCATTAACTAGTTATAATCTTTAAGCTTTTTTAATTTTATTAGCCGCATAACGAATATAAAAAGCTAAAAGACCCAAGCCCATACTGATAAATATCACAAAAGACCCAATATGAGGATACGAGTGCGCCACAAAATTTAAGATTGTTTTTGAACCAATAACGGGCGGTTGAAACCCCATAGGGTTTCCGTTCTCGTCTTTAAATTTTAAGATTGCGTTGGGGTCAAGATCATGACCATAATCATACTCCCATTTATAGAAATCATAAAGGCCTATACTTCCTAAAACCGCCATAATTAAAAACCACAGAAGATAAAGCTTATCATTTCCTATTATTCCAAAAAGAATGGATATAGCCCCCATAATCATTATTACATAGGGAAAAATCTCAAACTCTGCCATGTGTTCTGGAATTTCTTTCATTCCCACATAATGATTTAATATATTAATATTTTTTATATCATGTGTATCTTCTCCCTGATCCATTATTTTATCAAGATAAATATTCATTCCAAGAGGGTGCGGATACTGCGGTGCCTCAAGCTGAATGTTCCATAGTGGCAGCCAAAGAGTTGTCAGCAAAAGAAATCCGCCTGCTATCATAAATACCCGCGAGTACATTCTATCGTTACCAATTAGTTTTTGCAGAATATTTGATAATATTGTTTTAACTGAGTTTAACATTTTTGTTCCTTATTTGTTCCTTAAAAGTAATTTAATTTTATAAAATCAAGATTTTTTGATTTTGCTTTTATTTGTTACTCTAAGATCATTGCCATTTTTTGACATATCTTATCAATAACAATATTATAATACTCTAAAATATGAAAACCGGAAATATTTTTTTATTTTTTTTATTTTTTTTAAGAAGAATTTTCCGGAAAACCAAAGCATGGTTTTCCGGAAAATATTTACGCGAGTTTGTTTTTCGCTTATTCTACATCTACCGGATCGTCGTCTAATGTATATTTTATAGGAACATTAGAACCTGCCGCCGATACTCGTACATAGCCCTGCATTTCTTGATGCAATGCCGAACAAAAGTCTGTACAGTAAAATGGCCATACGCCAGGTTTTTTAGGATACCAAACAGAGGTTTCTGTTTGACCAGGCATAACCAACAGCTCTGATGATTGCTGACCCATCATCGCAAAACCATGTGGTACGTCATAATCTTGCTCAAAGTTAGTAAGGTGAAAATAAACCGTATCGCCTACTTTAATGCCCTCTATAACGTCAGGCACAAAGTGACTTCGAATCATGCCCATATAAACATGAACTTCTTTGCCTTTACGTACAACTCTTGTTTTTTCGGGAGTTTTTACAGCGTAAGGGTGTTTATTATCTTCAAGCTTGAATATCTTTACAGATCTGTCTTTTATTTTAGAAGCGGGAATACCGGCTGCATAATGAGGCTCTCCGTGAGTAGGAAAGTCGTTAATCATGACCATCTTCTCGCCTGAAATATCAAACAACTGCGCAGAATGGTTAACTTCAGGGCCAGTAGGAAGATATCTGTCTTTTGTAATTTTATTCATTGCAAGCAGGTATTTTCCGAATGGCTTTCTTGAGTTACCGCCGGGAATCATCAAGTGACCAACAGAATAAAAAGTCGGTTTCCTATCGACAACTTCCCAGGTTCCCAGCTTCCATTTTACAATTTCAGAAGAAATAAAGAACGATGTATAAGCGTGACCTTCTCCGTCAAATTCTGTATGAAGAGGGCCCAAACCGGTTTTTACTTCGCCGGCAAGAACAGCTTCATAATTAAGAACCGGAATACCATAAGCTTCGCCGTCAAACTTTTTTTCTTCAATTGCTTTTAACATTTTAGTAAACGAGTGAGCCGTCGCCTGAGCTTCAAGCTTACCGCTTCCTACGATATACTCGCCGGTAGGATCAACGTCGCATCCGTGTGGCGATTTTTTAATCGGAAGAAAATAAACTAAGCCTGGTAATTTAGAAGGATCTAATACTCTTACTTTTTTACCCCAGCTTGTTGTAGCCATATGCGTATGCTCATCGTATACGTTATGAGCAAAGTTTGTGTTCCATGTTTCGAATTTTCCGGCTTTTAAGTACTCTTCAGCTTTTTTCCAGTTGATCGCCGCAATATAATCTTTCTCTTTCTGAGAAGCGTTTACTTCTAACAGCGTATGTCCTTCGTCTACGTTATAAGTAGTGAAGAAAAACCAGCCGTGAGATTTACCTCGACCGGGGTGCGCCTTGTCATAGTCAAAACCGGGCATTAAGATTTGAAAACCTTCTTTTTCAAGGTCCATTCTGCCGTCTTTACCTACTTTTACGAAAGAGGTCATGCCTTTAAAATTACCTTTGTACTGATTAACGGGCATATCTCTTTGTGGAGTAGGTATACCAAAACGGGTACTTGCTACAACATACTCTGTATTCTCTGTCAAGTATGGCGAAGCATGGTTACCGGCCGCATGTGGGATTTCTATGATCTCTACAGTCTCAAAGATACTTAAATCAATTCGCGCGATACGCGGCGTGTTGTTTTCATTAATGAAAACCCAGCGTCCGTCAAGTTCGCCGTTTGTCTGAGAAATATCAGGATGGTGCGAATCGCCCCAGGGAATAAAACCATGCGAAGTCATAAGCATTGGTTTTGTTTCTTCGTTATAACCATACGCTTTTTCTCCGTCCTGCGTAAAAACAGGAATCACTTTTAAAGTGCGTCCCGAAGGCAGCCCGATAATTGAAAGCTGTCCGCTGAATCCGCCAGATATCATGCCGTAAAATTCGTCATATTGTCCCGGTGGAACAAAGGCTCTTTCGGCTATGCTTTTGCCGCCTCCAGCGCCTGCGCCACAGTTTGCAAAACCTGCAACCGCCGCAAGCAGAGAAAGAGCGACAATTGTTATCAATGTCTTTTTTTTCATTTTTTACCTCATACTTTTTGTTAAATTTTTATTTTTTACCCGAATCATACTTTCTGAAATATTCCAGAACAGATCGAGCTTCTTGTTCAGTCAAATTTTGCTGTGCCATAGGAGCAGTGTACTGTTTCAACAATGCATTAGCTGTCGCATTCTTCTGAATCATTTCAATAGGATTCAAAATCATATTCATGATCCACTCAGGACGTCTTCTTTTTGTAACGTCTTCTAAAGGCGGCCCTACCAAACGTTTGGTCATCTTATGGCAAGCGGCGCATTTTAGCTTAAAGACCTTTTCGCCCTCTTTGACTAGTTTTCCGTCAATATCAGCCAACTGCATTGATTTAACGGGCCCAATGCCTATATCGTCTTTTGGATCAATTGGAACAAGAGCCTCTTCTTTTGGCTCTTCTTTTTTTTCTTCACCGCAATAAAATGTGAATACAACCGATAATGCAGCAAAAATAATTAGTTTTTTCATTCGTCAAGCGCTCCTTAAGTTCTAGTTCTCTACTTATCTGAAGGCACAAGTACGTCGCCAATGACATGAATCCAGCCATTGCTGACCTTCACCGATTTAAGAATTTTTGTTCCGCCGACCATTAAATCGTTGCCTTTTTTTGTAACTTCCAGAGTTTTGCCTGACGCCATGCCTAATCGACGCTGTTTGCGAATATTTTTTTCCAGCGTCTCTACCGGAAAATTTGCGGGCGCGACATGGTGCGTCAAGATATAAGCCAGCTTTCCTTTGTTTTCAGGCTTTACCAAAGTTTCTACGGTACCCGCAGGAAGTTTGTCAAATGCTGAATTAAGCGGCGCAAAAATTGTAAGCGGACCTACGTTTACGACCGCGTCTTGCACTCCGGCAGCTTCAATCGCCGCAACCAAAGTAGAAAAATCGGGTATTGACTTTGCTACCTGCAGCGCATTTGCCGCCGATACATCATCTTTTACAGCAGACTGACCCTTTGGAGCCGGTTGCTCAGGGGCTCCGCCGCCGCCGCCGCAAGCTATCATTGATGTCAGCAATATCGAAAAAAAAGCCATTATTGACTTTTTTATCATTTTGTTTTTTCTCATAATCTCCTCCTTCATTCAAATGAGATATTTATCTAATTTTTATTAGCTTTCGCCTTTAAAATTCACTTTATTGTCATTAAAAATTCGATAGGCAAAAATAAATTTGACCCGAGAAACATATCAGATAATTTAATTTCGGCAAGTTTACAGATATATGATCCCTTTTTTTGCTTTCTATCATCACCTTATGACAATAATTAATTTTGCACACTGTCTATTTGTCTATTTTGCAATGTTGTAACCATGCGCATAAATTACATGTATTGTCCATTGTTTTTTTATTTTTTATATAAAAAATAAACTTTCAATTGACATCTGTTAGAGCGCCTATGTTTTGACATTATGTCCCATGGCGCAGAAAATCATTCTGTTGAAAAAATCGCAAAAAAATCTATTTCAGATACTTTTGTGCATTTGCATCTTCACTCTGTTTACTCGCTGTTAGACGGGGCCATACCAATAAAAGATCTAATTGCTCACGTAAAAGCCGAAGGCATGACTTCTGTTGCCATCACCGATCATGGCAATATGTTCGGGGCCGTAGATTTTTATAGCGAAGCCATTTCACAAGGCATTAAACCAATTTTAGGGTGCGAATTCTATGTTGCGTCGTCCCGTTTTGAGCGAAAAGCTAAAGACGAAATTAACGACGGCGGAGCTTATCATTTCGTTTTGCTTGCAAAAAACAAAATAGGTTATAAAAATTTATCTATATTATCTTCAAAATCTTACACAGAAGGGTTCTACCGAAAACCTCGCATTGATTATGAGCTTTTAGCGAAACACTCAGAAGGGTTAATCGGGCTTTCAGGTTGTCTGGCAGGAGAAATAAATCGCAAGATTTTAAGACAAGATACGAAAGAAGCCCTGAACCTCGCCGGGTATCTAAATGAAATAATGGGAAAAGATAATTTTTATCTGGAACTACAGAGACACGGAATTCCCGAACAAGATATTTGTTCAAAAGAAATAATTGAAATTCATAAAAAGACAAACATCCCCCTGATTCTTACAAACGACGCTCACTTTTTGAAAAGAGAAGACAGAGACGCCCAGGATATCATGCTTCGAATTCAAATGCAGAAAAAAATAGACGAAGTCATAAATTTCGGTTTTAACGAAGAGTTCTATGTGAAATCAGCCCTTGAAATGAAACAACTTTTTCCCGATCATCTTGAAGCTTTTTACAATACGCAAAAAATTGCCGATATGGTTGATTTGCAAATGGAATTTGGAACGCCTCTTCTGCCCCGCTTTGAAACTCCTGAAAATATTTCGCTTGCCGACTATCTTGAAAAACTTTCTTTTGAAGGGCTAAAAAGTAAATTTAAAGAATCAGAAGTTCCCAGAGAATATTTAGATAGGCTAAAAACAGAATTAGAAGTCATTGGCCGAATGAATTTTGACGGTTATTTTTTGATTGTATCCGATTTCATTTCATATGCAAAACAAAACGGAATACCTGTTGGTCCGGGAAGAGGTTCGGCCGCCGGCTCGATGGTTGCATATTCATTGGGCATTACCGATATTGACCCTATAAAATACGGCCTTCTTTTTGAGAGGTTTTTAAATCCTTCTAGAAACGAAATGCCCGATATTGATATCGATTTTTGCCGAGATAGACGCGAAGAAGTTATAAGTTATGTGGTAAATAAATACGGGGCCGACCATGTATCGCAAATTATAACATTCGGAAGGCTCTCGGCCAAGGCTGTAATTAAAGACGTCGCTCGGGTTTTAGGGTTTGATTTTTCTGAAATAAATAACGTCTGCAAAGCCGTGCCAAATACGCCGGGCATTTCTCTTGACGACGCAGTAACAGAAACGCAAGAGCTAAAAAAGTTTTTTGCTCGCGGAGAACAAGAAAAAAAGCTATGGAGAATTGCCAAAACCTTAGAGGGGCTGCCTCGGCACGCGGGAAAGCATGCCGCCGGTTTAGTGATAGCCCCTTCAAAACTCGAAGAAATTATTCCTCTAGCGGTAGATACGAAAACAGGCGCCGTTATGTCTCAATATGACAAAGGTCCGCTTGAAAAAGTAGGTCTTGTTAAAATGGATCTTCTGGGGTTAAAAAACTTAACGATCATCCAAAAAACATTAAATGAAATAAAAAGAAGACATAACAAAGAAGTTCCCATTGATAAATTGCCTTTAGACGACGAATCTGTTTTTAAACTTTTACAAAAAGGGCAGACAAGCGGCATTTTTCAGGTTGAAAACCACGGAATGACAAAGATGTTAACACGGGCCAAGCCTCAAAAGTTTGAAGATATCATTGCCTGTATAGCATTATATAGACCCGGACCTTTACAATCGGGAATGACCGAAGAATATATTAAAAGGCGCAATGGCGAGGTAAAAGTTACTTATCCGCATAACGACCTGGCGAACATCTTAAAAGAAACCTACGGCACAATAGTTTATCAGGAACAAGTCATGCTTATTTCGCAGATAATAGGCGGATTTTCAATGGCAGAAGCGGATACTTTAAGAAAGGCCATGGGCAAAAAAAAGCAAGACGTAATGGATAAGCTCAAAACCGACTTTATGAAAGGGGCAAAAGCGAAAGGCCATAACGAAAAATGGGCGTCTGATCTTTTTGATATGATGGCAGAATTCGGCAAGTATGGTTTTAATAAATCTCATTCTGCCGCATACGGCATGATAACTTATCAGACGGCCTATTTAAAAGCGCATTTTACTATAGAATTTATTAAAGCAAACCTTGACGCCGATATTGAAACTCCCGAAAAACTTATATCTTCAATTAGAACAGCCCGAGAAATGGGCATTGAGGTATTGCCGCCTGATATTAACGAATCAGACCTTTATTTTACAATTATTGACGATAAGAAAATAAGGTATGGTTTACTGGCTCTAAAGGGCCTCGGCAGAACAGCGGTAGAGGTCATATTAAAAGCGCGCGAGCAAGGGTCTTTTCAAAATATTTTTGACTTTGCCAAAAGAGTCGACTCTAAATATTTTAATAAAAAAACCTTTGAATCGCTGACGTTTTCAGGCGCTACAGATTGCTTTAATAAATCAAGAGCCGCTTTATATGATAATCTCGAAAATATTTTATCTTTTGGAAGCAGAGAGCAACAAGACAAATCAATCGGGCAGGAAGTTCTTTTTCAAGACAGCGATACCGCGTCTATAGTCGGCGAGATACAAGACAAAGAAGAGTGGAGCTCTGATAGAAAGCTGATGCTTGAAAAACAAATTATAGGATTTTATTTAAATTCACATCCCGTAGATATGTATAAAGACATGATAGATTTTTCAAATATCACGTATATTGACGATATTGACGACGGAGTTAGTAAAGAAAGGCTCATTAATATTCTTGGCGTTATTGAGAAAATTAAAATGGTTACGCCAAAAAGAGGCAATGCCTTTTATTCTCTTACTGTTTCTGATATTTCAGGAGAAATAGAGGTTAGGGTATATAACTCGCTTTATCAAAAAAGTATTGATTACATTGTTGAAAATGGCGTAGTTCTTATGAATATTAAGGCGACCATACATAGAGACGAGAATATGGTTAATATAATATTTACGGCTAACAGTTTTTCTGCCGTAGAAGAAATTGAAAATATGGTAGAAAAAAGTCTCCATATACATCTTTTATCTTCAAAAAATCTCTCTCTTAGAGAACAAATATCAAATTTAAAAGAAACATTAAAAAAATTTCCCGGAAAAGTTCCCGTTTTTATTCATTATAAAGATCATCAAAGCGATATTCAGGTTGTTCGCGTACATCCTATGTATTTTGTCAATAACTCGCCTGAACTAAGCGATAAATTAACTGAAATATTAATATCAGCAAGGCATTTTGCCTGGCGAATCGGCGATAAGGTCTACATCGACGAAAAAGAAAGAAAAGCGATTTAATAAACTCTTTTTTTTTTCGATTTCTCCTTTTGTTTATATAATAAAAATTAATAGTATGAAATGTAGGTTGAAAATATTCTACAAATCACAATCACGCCAATGGCCGATGATAGAGAATTGTAATGTAAAAAATTACTTTACAATGAATCGTTATATTTTTGGAATGTAGTAATGTCGCTAACCGAAGAACAAAAAAAAGAAATAATAAAACTGCAAAATCTTGCGAAACAATATGAAGGGATAATTCGCACTTCACGAAACGAAGTACAATTAAATCGAAGTAAAATAGATTTAAAGAAAATAAAAGATCGTATAGACGAACTTTGTCCGAACGGCATACCGGCATCGTTGGTTGAAAGGTCTTCGTCTCATACCGAGAAAGTAAATATAAACCGAACTATCGAAAAATATGAAATTTTATCGCGTTTTACAGTCGAAAAAATCTCGCCTCATTGTGAAGACGACGAAATAAACTTATTGGCTTCGATTTTTAACGTATGGGAAATTGAATTTTTACCGGCCTTAGGAGAGTCTCATATTAAACTTGACTTTTCGATGTCTAATGAAAGAGACAGTCATTATTCCGGTATAGAAAGTTTTAAACGTCAACTTAAAGTTTTAATAGAAACTATTGAAGATTATCATTCTGCCGTAAGAGATGACGTGAAATTACAGTTAAAAGACATGAAACAGCGTCATACAAGAGCATTTTTAAATGAAGGCGCTTTACTGATAAAAAAATATCGAGACTTCTGGAAAATTATCAACAACGATATAAGAACCGGCGGCAACCGTTGCTTAAATAAAAACGACATTGTTGAATTTAACCTAAGGTTTGAAAAACCTACTTTTTTGCAGGGTTTGCCTATTCCTCAGGTTATTAACATGACTGAAAAATTTCTTGTAGAAGCAATTGATGCGCTAAGACTTCCTGAAATTCCTACAGCGCATGAAAACAGATAAAAATCACGCCTTTAGACGTTAAAGGGCTGTTTTAACAAGTCTGCCTTAATACTTAACATATGCCAAACAGACGAATACGAATAGCAGGAATTTTTATTCAAAATAAATCTCTTTTATTGGTAAAACATAAAAAAAATAATAAAGAATATTTTCTACTGCCAGGCGGCGCGCAGGAAAACGGAGAATCAATGACAGACGCCCTCAAAAGAGAATGGGAAGAAGAGCTAAGCGTAAAAGCGTCTATCGGAGAATGCGCGTTTATAGGAGAATCAATTCCTCCGAATGGCGTTGATAAAAATCATATTTTACAGTTTGTTTTTCAGATAAAATCGTTCTCTGGCGTGCTTAAAGTAAATTCTGACGGAACTCTTATTGACTTTGCGTGGATACCTCTTATAAATTTAGAAAAAACGGTTTTGTTTCCCGATTGCGCGACTCAAATTATTGACTTCTTAAACAATAAGCGACCCTGCTTTTATAAAAAATATAAATGGATATAATAATAATTTTAGGCCGATAATATACATAAATAATGACATTATAATAAGGCTCGACCGCTTCTCAAGCCGCTTTTAAATATGAAAAAATGAAATTTTTCAATAAAAATAAATATATAATATTTTGCGCTTCTTTTCTTTTTATTGCCGCTTTTCAGTCAAATATTTATGCAAAAGTAACATTTAAGAATTTTCAGGCAAAATTGCCGAGTCCTTTTATTAAAGATATAAAAGTTACCGCTTCTTATTTTTGGATTGCAACTGCGGCCGGGTTGGTCCGTTATGATATTTCTGATAAAGACTTGGTTGTTTACGGCAAAAAGCACGGATTGCCTGACGACTTTATTACGTCAATTGCTGTAGAGCCTGACGAGAAAACAGTTTGGGTGGGAACGCCTTCGGGTATAGGAAAACTAAATACCGGTACACAGAAAACTATCGTTTACAATAAAGCCAAAAAAAACTTAGGGGACGATAAAATCAACGTATTACTGCTTGATAAAGGAACTCTATATGTAGGCACGCAGCTTGGCGTTGATAAATTTCAAAATAATGACTGGACACATTATACGGCAATTGAGGGTCTTGCAGGCGATAATATACAGGCTCTTGCGATAGATGGAGACGTAATTTGGGCGGGCGGAGGCGACGGCATAAGCTATTACGATAAAAATGACGACTTCTGGATAAGCTATGACGCTTCAAACGGATTGAATAACTCGCTTGTAACCAGTCTCGCGATTGACGCTGACGCTATCTGGGTAGGCACCATGGGCGGCGGCGTTTCGCGTTTTGATAAAAGCACAGAGCGCTTTGAACCATATACTGCTGTCGAAGGCCTAGCCGATGATTATGTTCAATGCCTTATGGATGACGGTATCTATTTATGGGTGGGAACTTTTGACGGCTTAAGCAGATTAGAAAAGAAATCTCTTTTATTTCAAAATTTTCACTCGCAGGAAGGCATTAAAGAACCGTCTGTATATTCGGGAATAGTCTACGGAAATAACCTCTACCTGGGTACTGACGGAGGCTCTATTTTTATTGGCGATAAAGCTATACCGCAGGTTTCATATTCAAGTCAAAAAAGCGGATATAAAAAAAAGGAAAATATAGAAATATATGGAACCATCTTATCAAATGTCAGTCTATCTTCATTAGAGCTTTCGTATAAACAAATAGAATCAACCGATAACAAATGGCTTAGAAAAGGTATTGATGTAGAAAGCCCCGAAAACGGACAAGATATTTTACTGGGCACGATCAGCACAAAAAGTCTCAAAGAGGGAAAATATCATATTTTAATTCGGGTTAAAGACAGCGATAATAGAGAAAATCAAACCTCAGGCATGTTTATTGTCGATAAAACGCCGCCCCAGATCAGTATTTTTTTCAGAACCCCTAAACCCGGCGAAAAAGAAGTCATGGTAAGCGGCAGATATATTGATATGAATCTGGAAAACCTAAATGTAAAAATTGGAAATCAAAGCGTAAAAGTTTCAATAGACAGGCAGCAAAAAACATTTCGCTTTCCTTATCCCATAGCCTCTGGAAAAACAATTTTTATCGAGGCTACTGACATAGCGAAAAATACCGTTAAAATATCTAAAGAATATATGGTTGATAGAGCCCCTCCTCAGCTTACAGTCAACGAGATAGATAAGAATAGAATAGAATCAAATCTTGCCATTATCACCGGTACCGCAACCGACGAAAATCTGGATCGCGTAGTTATTCATCCGGGAGAAATCGAAGCGAAACTGACCCCGACCGGCAATAATGTTTATGAATTTGAAGCGGTTGCGCCTATTAAAACAGAGGGTCTATTTACTTTTCAGGTTACTGCCATAGACAAAGCGGGCAGAAGCTCAACAAAATCTACAAAGCCTATTGATATAAGAATCAGCAGTACAATTATTGAAATTGAAAAAGATAAGATCCCCGAATATACCATTAAAGATTCGGTAGAAATTAGCGGCTATGTCTTAGGACCGCTGCCTAAGGAGATTTATTTATTGCCGAATAGACATCAAATTACAATTAAAAAAGATAAAAGCTTTTCATATAAGATGCCGCTGATTCGAAATGAAGTAAATAAAATTAAGCTTGTTTATATTGACGATAAAGATGAAAAGCATTCCCCTTTTTCTGCTGATATAGAATCGGGAAGCGATAATGTAGACACAAGAATAGATCCCGAATCTAAAAGTTTCAGGGAAAATATTGTTACAATAAAAGGATCTTACGACAGAGGAATTGCAAGAATATTAGTAAACGGAAAACCGGTAAAAATGAATGAGAATACCAGAACATACGTGTTTGACGCTAACTTAAAAGAAGGCCAAAATCAAATTAATATAACAACAGTTGACGAGCTTGGCAGATTAAAAAAGAAAAAAGAAACTGTTTATTTAGACAGACAAAAGCCAAACCTTTTTATTCGTCCGCTTCCGAGACAAACGGGATTGCAGTCAATTAAGTTTAAAGGCGTTGTTAACGACGCCTCAAGTTTTGAGTTAAATGTGTTTCCCTCGGCTCATATCGAGTATTTTGATACGGTTAAGGGCGAATTTGAAGGAATTCTAAACCTTGAAAAAGGCTCAAACAAAATATTTTTTATTGCAATAGATTATGCCGGCAATCGCGTTGTGCAAGATTACATAATTCAACATGATATATCGTTTGCAAAAGTAGAAGTGGGCGAAGGAGCCCAAAATATTGACGAAATACTGGAACTTCGGGCAGAGATTGAGCGTTTAAAAAAATTATTGGCTTCGGGAAAAAAAGTTTCTATAACAAGAACCGGACTCATGCGCTCGAAATTGCCCGCAAAACCGGGTTTGTTTCTGGTTCCCATGGGCGGCAAAACAGGAAGCTACGACGTAGCCGCAAAACTATACTTAGGCAATGAACTCTATGCCGATACTATTGCCGCCTTTAACGGAAAAAACGCTAAAAAACTCACCAAGGTTCTTGTACCGACCCCTGAACTTTTTAGAATGCTTACAAAAAGTAAAAACCGCGAAATTTTTGAAAAAATAATTGAGCAGACAGGCAGACAATTTATTAAAAATCAAAATATAAATATGCTTAAAAAAAACCTTTTAGGCTATCTAATGAGGGGTAAATATCTGAAGAACGCCGAGAATATAAAAGGCGCCTTAATATTTAAGCTGAAAAATAACGCAGCAGTAGTATTATTGTCGGATAATCAAAAAATTAACAGAGATTTACTTAAAAAAATAAGTATAAAAGAAATGCTAATCGCCCGAGTATCTAAGAAAGGCCTGTTGTTTAGCAGTTTAAAATGATAAAAAAGTTAAGCGTAAAAAAAATACTTTTTATAGTTTGCGTTTTTGCCGGTTTAATCTTTTTCCTGGAAAATTATTATATTAAACCCTCAAGAAAACATGAATTATTAAAGGGATATGTTCATACTTTGCAGGAAGAACAGGCAAGGGCCTTTGCTCAGATACAGGAACAATCTCAAAACGGCTCATGGGATAAATTTTTTCTTGTAAAGATGCTTACTGAAGACAACCTTAACGAGATTAAAAAATCAAACAGACAAATAAAAGATATCGCGCTTATTGATTCTGAATATCATATAATAGGGCAGACTATTTCAGAAAATTATTTATCAGAAATTATTCTTTTTATAAAAAAGGCCGGCTCTTCATTGAACCGTCAAAATTTCTTATTATCAAGCGGATGGTATAGTATTTTTATCATAAAAAATAACGGCGATAATTTACTCGGCTTCTTGCTTATACAATGGAAACTCTTAAAACCGCCCGATAATCTTGGCGTATTTTTAACCACTCCGTCTGCAAAAAGCGTTTATCTCGCGCCTGTTTCTTTTTTAAACGACAATCAAAAAAATATATTCATGAATTTTCTAGAGTCAAACAGGTTGTACAATGAATATTTTTACTATATTAAAATAGACGAGAAAAATTATGACCTTTCGATAGATTATATTGAAAATGAAAATTTTTATTTAGGTTTTTTACAGCCTTCGCGGCCCCTGTTTCATTCTATCAGTTTTTATTTTTTAGCTATTTCTGCCATTAGCCTCTTCATTCATTTTATTGTAGATTCAAAAAAAGAGTCTTCTACGCCTGAGGTTAAAAACAATTATGAAAACATAAGGAAAATTCTTGAAACGCAAAAACAGGCTTTAACTTCAATGGAAAGCGGCCTGGAAAATCTTAGAAAAACCTATACTGGAACTTCAGATATGCCGGTTGAAAAATCGGTTAAAGCCGCGGTAATTGAAAAAGAAGAAAAGCCAGATGAAGACGATGAAGAAATATTTTCTATACTTGATAAAGAAGTATCGCCCGATAAAACTCTGGAACTTAGAAAAGTAAAAAGAGAATTTCAGTTTCTTGATACCTTTGAAAAGCATCCTGAAGCGACGTTTGAGGTTTCAAAAGAAATTGAAAGCCTCTCTTCAGAAGAAATGGTTACAGATAAAGAGCAAGAAGTAAGACAAAAAGCGTTTACTCCCGAATTGCGCGAATTAATCAACGATATCAGAGAAGTTATTCGCGAGGCCAAAGAAACAAAAGAAAACAAAGAATCTATAAATATCGATACTGAAATTGTCAGACCAGAAGAAAATCGCCTGAAAAAAGAAAAGTCAGAAAAAATATTTACGCCAGAGCTTCGCGACTTAATTAAAGAAGTAAAGAAAGAAGAGCCAATACTCCCAAGAAAATCGCATGAACAAAATAATCTATTAGAAAATAAAATTACTGAAATTGAAGAGAAAATAAACTTAGCGAATATTAACGAATTTGATTCTAAATTAAATGAAATTTATTTTGACGACATAAGTATAGGCGAACTAAAAGATTTAATTTCATTGTTTCGAAAAAAATTAAACGCAAGCGCCTCTTCTTTGCTGTATTTCAGGCAAGACCTGGGGTGTTATCAGACTGTTTTATCAGAAAACTTACCTTCAGATTTTGATAAAACCTTTTATATGCTGGAAAATGATTTTAGAATTCGAGAAGAATCGATAGAAAAACCTGTTTTTATAGAAATTGACGAAAATCATAAAAACGATATTTTCTTTACTAAACGTTTTCCTGCCGATGTTTTAGATAAATTAAAAGAAATTTTAATTATTCCGTTAAAAGAATATCATTTTGACGGATATTTTTATTTTATGTATGACGAAGATGCTGAAAATAAAGACAATATCATAGAACAGGCCCAAAAAACAATAAAAGAACTTTCGCCTGCAATAAAGTATTATTTTCAAAAAAAAGAAATTCACGATATAATAAACCAGGCGGCAGATTTAACCCAGGAATTGAATTTGATAACAGCCGTTGGCAGAGAACCCGCTAAAATACTGCATATCTACCCTAAAAAAGCTATAACAAAATCAGAATTTCAAGAATTAAAAAAAGAGTTAAGTAAGAAACTTAATGGGCATGAAAGAATGATACTAAATTCGCCCAGTCATCTTCTTTTTCTATTGAAAGAAAATTTTTGCGAATCAATTATAAACATTGTATCTGAAAAGCTAGAAATCGCCAATTCTAAAGAATTGCATTATCCCGATAGAAGCAGTAATTTCTTTAATTATATTTAACACAACTTTAATATTCCATTAAAAATAACCTTTTCTCGCTAATATCAAGCGTGCGTTTAAGTTCTAAAACGAAGATAAATCTTATTCTCTTTCTCAAGATTAGCCTATCTGGTATCCGTTATTATATATGAACAAATAACTCCAGACGCTTCATGAAAAATAATTTAAATATATTTTTTGCATTTATATTGGGAACCTTCTTTTTTTCATCGGGCGTATATTCAAAGAACTGCGATACAACATTTGTAACAAAAGAAAAAAATCTAAAGAAAACATACGCCAAGCTTAGTGAAATTTCCTTAAAATGCGGCGTTTCGTCTGATATATTTTTAGAGCATTCCGAAAAAGCAATCTTGGCCGAAAGACCGATTGAGGCCTTATGGTCGGCTCAAAAAGGAATTTGGAGACTTAAACCGAACTCTAACCAAGAATTACGCCTGCGCTTATATTTAGCGAGAGGCACCGCTCTTTTAAAATTAAACCGATACGAAGAAGCGATAATTCATCTGCGAAAGGCCTCTCTTGATTATCACGAAGGAAGACCAGTATGGGGGCAAAAAAGAGAAATAGTTCAAAGAGCATACCTGATGCTTGTAAAAACATACTTTGAAAAAGAAAATGAAAAAATTTCAAAAGACGTATTATTTTTGATTTCTTTATTTAATGAAAAATTCCCCAAGAGCCCATATCTTTCACTGGTTAAAAACTGGCTTAAAGAAAACAGGTAAAACTGATTCTAATTTCAATAAACGCTTTCTTTTATAGAGCGACCAGATTTTAACATCTCTATAAAGTCTTCTTTTTTAACGGGGGGCGAAAACAAATAGCCCTGCATTTCGTCGCATTTACTTTCTTGAAGAAACTGAAGCTCGTCTTCGGTTTCTACGCCTTCTGCTATCACTTTTAGCCCCAGGTTATGCCCCATAGAAATTACGGCAGAAACGATAGAAGCGTCTTCGGGATGTTCCAGCATATTTTTAACAAAAGATTGATCAATTTTTAATGCCGTAATCGGAAATTGTTTCAAATAATTTAAAGACGAGTAACCCGTGCCAAAATCGTCAATATATATAGTAATATTCATTTCTTTTAATTTATTCATTATATTAATGGCGTTTTGCATATCGTTCATTAAAGAAGTTTCGGTTAATTCAATGCCGAGCTGCTCGGGTTTTATTTTATTTTTTTCAATAACTGATTTTATCTTTTCGATTATTTGAGAATCAAATAATTGCGCGGCCGCTAAATTAACGGCAATACTGATATCTTTATATCCTAAATCTGTTAAGCGCCTGACATCTTCGCAAGTTTTATTTAATACAATTTCGCCCATTGCGCTAATCATACCGGTTTCTTCGGCAATCGGTATAAATTCGCCCGGGCTTATAATTCCTTTTTCTGGATGTATCCAGCGAATTAACGCCTCTGCTCCGGTTATCTTTCCCGTTTTTATGTTAAGCTTTGGCTGATAAAATGGAACAAATTCATTATTTGCGATGGCTTTTCTTATCTCGGTTTCAAGCTCTAGCCTTTTAATATTTACCGTATTCATCGTTTCAGTGTACATAAGAATTTTTTTATCGCCCGATTTTTTTGCTCTCGACATGGCGGTGTTAGCTCTTGTCAAAAGTTCATTTGCATTTTTACCGTCATTAGGAAAAACCGACGCGCCAATGCTGGCTGTTATATAAAGCTTTTTATCAGAAATATTAAACGCTTGAGAGAAAGCCGATGAAATCAAATGAAGCGAATTAATAATTTCGGCAAGATTTTTTTTATCTCTTAAAACAAAGGCAAATTCGTCGCCGCCAAATCTTGAGATAATATCATTTTCATTTATAACTTTTCTAAGTTTTTCGCTGATTTCTTTTAGAAGCTTATCTCCGGCTGAATGCCCAAAAGAGTCGTTTATGTTTTTAAATCTGTCGATTCCCACAAACGCGACCCCAATAAGATGATTTTTATCGTTTTGTTTTATGCTTTGCTCTAACCGATCGGTCAATAGATGCTTGTTCGCCAGTTTGGTCAATGGGTCATGAGATGAGTGATAAACCGCCTCTTCTTCTTTCTTTTTAATTTCGGTTAAATCATGAAAAATACCTATATAGCGGTTTGTTTTCCCGAAAGCGTCCTGAAAAGCGCTTATCGTCAGCCACTGAGGGTATGCTTCTCCGCTTTTTTTGCGGTTCCAGATTTCGCCTTCCCATTTTCGTTCTTTTTCGAGTCTAGACCACATTTCTGAAAATATTTTTTCATCCTGATCGTCTGCACGCAAAAGCGCGGGAGTTTGACCAATCGCTTCTTCTGGCTTATATCCCGTTATATCTGTAAAAGCCTTATTTACATATTCAATGTTCCCCTTTTCGTCTGTTACCATGACCCCTTCAATAGAATTATTAAAAACCTCTTTGGCCGCTAAAAGCTCATTTTCGGTCTGTTTAATGTCGGTAATATCATGAACTGTTCCTATCATTTTTACGGGATTATCGTTTTCATAATAAACCTCTCCCATTTCTAAAACTATGCGAATAGATCCGTCTGATCTGACAACGCGATGATTCACTTTATAGGCGTCATGATTTTTAATCGCTACATTTACACCATTGGTAACCATATCTCTGTCGTCAGGGTGAACATAGTTTAAAAACGCCTCATAAGTGGCCCCGAAAGACTGCGGCTCTACCCCAAATATGCGGTAGACTTCGTCTGACCATGAGAGGTTATTCTCAACCATATCCCATTCCCAGCTGCCTAAATGCCCTATTCTTTGCGCTCTTTTTAAGAAATCCTGACTTTTTTCAAGAGCCTTTTGGGTTTTCTTAAAAACGCTTAAATCTTGCGCCACGCATATTACATGAATTTCTTCGGAGCTTTGATCTTTAATAAGAGTGGCCGACAATAAGACGGGTACTTTCTCTTTGTTTTTTTTTCTCAAAACCCTTTCATCGGCAGAAAGGTAACCGAAATCAAACAGTTCTTCTATTTTTGACTTTGAGAAAATATAATTTTCAGAATTGTTTAGAAATATGATATCGGCAGATTTTCCCGTCAGTTCGTTTTCTGAATATTCTAAAATATTTTCAGCCGAGATATTTACTTTTTTAATTCTGGTTTCATAACCGCCGTTTTTTTGAATTAAAGATACAATAATTAAAATATCGCTTAGAGACGTTAATATTTCATTCATATAATCGCGCGAAACGGTCGTTTTTTCAAGCTTGTCAATTAATTCGTTGTAGCTTTCGGCGAGATACTCTATTTCGTCTTTTGAGTTGATTTGAATTTTTTCGGGCTTTTCGCCTTTCGATAGATATTTAATTCCTTCGGCTAATTTCATGATTGGGTATGATATTTTTTTAGAAAAATAAAGAGCGGTTATAAACGCCGGTATAAATAAAAATAAAGAAATAATTAATATCCAGTTTCTAAAATCGTTTATGGGAGAAAAAGCTTCATAAAGATCAACCTTAGAAATTATGGCGCAATTCTTATCATAAAGCTCAACCGGCCCATATGAAGCCAGTACAGATTCTTTACGATAATCTTCAAAAATCCCCTGACCAGATTGACCCTGCATTGCCATTTTTACGTGCCTGCCCGCGGCGGGCTGAAACAATATAGTGGTGTTAAAGTTTTTTATATTGTCCCGTATATTTTTCAATAATATAAATTGGTCAAGACTCTTGAAATACTCGTCTTTTTTCTCGATAAGAAATCTCGAATCGTTTCTCATTCTGTAATCGTCGCATACAAAATACGATTCGCCCGTATTTTCAAGGCCTTCTTCTTTCCATCGTTTGTCGGCTGTCATAATTTTATTGATTTCATCAATTGATAATTGAAAAATCAGTATGCCGATTATTTTCTCGTTTTCTTTTATCGGCGAAGCGATAAAGGCGGCAGGTCTGTTATAAGAAGGCTCATACTGATCAAAATCTATATAATAAAAATCTTTAGCGATAGGCTCTGATTTTATTTTGTTAAAAAGTTTTCCGATGCTTTGAAACTTAAAGGGCCCGTTTACCAGGCTTGTCGCAAAATCAATCTCTTTGAAAACGCTGTATACTATATTTCCGGTTTGATAGTCTATCAAAAAAACGTCATAATAACCCCTTTCTTTAATAAACTTTCTAAAATAAGGATGAAATCGTTCATGTGCCACATCATAATAACTTTTATTCTTTGGCGCAACTAATTTATCTTTTTCTCCCGCAGGATGACGGTTTTCAGATATATACCTGTTTTGCAGAAAATAGACGGCTCCTGTTTGCGGCTTATAAAAGTCAAAAGGTTTTATTTTATCTTCGCTATTTTCAGCCTTTATCTTAGTAAAGAAATTCTCTTCAAAATATGCTTTAAGACTTTCTTCGTTTTTTTTATTGATATGAATATTCTTATCGCTTAAAAGATAGCCTTTATTAAATTCCCGCAATGCGGCCGCCGTAGCTTCGCTTAAAGCCAGCGTTTTTATTTCGCTTTTTTTGTCATCAAAATACAATTTAAGACTTATTTTTTTATTTTCTTTTATAGAAGTCAGTTTATTGAAAATTTCTTTTGAAATTCGATCTTTTCCTATAAAATAACCGATAATTCCCGTAGATAACACCGCTAAGATAGCCAAAGCAAACATCGAAATAAACAATTTTTTCTTAATCATTGTATTGTTACAGTATACAACAAATCTAATTTCATGGCATGAAAAAAATTAACGCCAAAAAGAAATTTTACTTTACGATTGCCGCCTTCTGCGCCAGAAGGGTTTAATTAAATATGCCTCAAAATATTAATTTTAGCCTTTTTCCCTATTATGAAGTATACCGATGAGTTTTTTAGAAGAAATATTTGAAAACCTGAATGAACCCCAGAAAGAGGCCGTTGAGCATACCGAGGGCCCGCTGCTTATTTTTGCGGGCGCGGGCAGCGGCAAAACCAGAACTATAGTTCACCGCATTGCTTACCTTCTGCATGAGAAAAAAGCGGCGCCCTATAAAATTATCGCCGTTACTTTTACCAATAAATCGGCGCAAGAAATGCTTGAGAGAACATTGTCTCTAGCGGGGCCTATAGCCGCCGACTGTATTATTCGCACCTATCACTCGCTTGGTCTATATTTTTTAAGAAAATACGCCCATATCATAAATTACCCTTCAGGGTTTACCATTTGGGACGAATCAGATCAAAAAGGAGCCATCGAATCTATTTTAAATAATTCTTTTGGCGATAAATATAATAAAACGCAGGTCAGGTATTTTATTCAAACAATCTCGTCTTTTAAAGATATGCTGATACCCCCCGATCGTCTAGCCGATGAAATTGATCTTGAAGCGTATGAATTTTCAGAAATATTGCCCGAACTTTATCATTTATACGAAGAAAAGAAAAAAAATTCGCTTGCTGTTGATTTTGCCGACTTAATTTATCTTCCGGTTAAAATATTTCGTGAAAATGCCGATGCGCTCGACGAGGTACAAAATCGATATCAATATTTTTTAGTCGACGAGTATCAAGATACCAATCACGCGCAGTATACGATGATACAGCTTTTAGCGGCGAAAAGCAGAAATCTCTGCGTAGTGGGCGACGACGATCAGGCTATTTACGGATGGCGAGGGGCCGACGTTACAAATATTCTTGAATTTTCTTCAGATTTTTCTGACGCTAAAATTATTAAGCTTGAGCAAAACTACCGCTCTTCACAGCCGATTTTAGATTTAGCAAACTGCATAATTGAAAAAAATCACGACCGAATGCCCAAAAAACTATGGACCGCGCGAAAAGAGGGGGTCACGCCCCAATTAAAGCTTCTTAAAGGCGACTATGAAGAAGCCGAATCGGTTGCGCGTCTGGTTGACTCTGCAAGAGCGAATATATCCGCAGACGAAATTGCCATATTATACCGAACCAATTCGCAGTCAAGATTGTTTGAAGAAAAATTGCTGGAAAGAAATATTCCCTACAGAATTTTCGGGGGCCTGTCTTTTTTCTCTCGTAAAGAGATTAAAGACGTTATTTCTTATTTAAAATTTATGGTAAACTCTTTTGACGACGCTTCTTTTATGAGAATTATAAATACGCCCTCGCGCGGAATCGGCGAAAAATCTGTTGAAAAAATATTAGAATACCGCGCCGAGCTTAATAAAAAATTAAACAGGCAGGCCGATTATTTTGAAGTTTTAAAAAATGTATCTGAAATATCGCTTAGCAAAAAAGCCGCCGAAGAAATAAAAAAGTTTTACGACTCGATTTTTGAATTAAGCAATCGCGCCAAAGGCATTATTGATTTCGGATTTCTTTTAGAAGATTTGCTTGAGAAAAGCGGCATTCGAGCCGCCATTGAAGAAGAAGACAGGCTGTTAGGAACAAGCCGTTCTGAAAATCTCGAAGAATTAAGAAATTCGATGCTTCACTTTCAGCAAACAAATAAAAACGCGCTGCTTTCTGATTATCTGCAAAATATCAGCTTATATACATCGGCCGAAGATTCTACGGCTGATGATCAAAAGCCAAGCGTAAATCTTATGACGGTTCATAACGCTAAGGGCCTTGAGTTTGATACGGTTTTTGTAACCGGCATGGACGAAGATATCTTTCCTCATTATTTATCAAAAAGAGACGGAACGCCAGACGAAGAAAGAAGACTTTTTTATGTTGCGGTAACCAGAGCAAAAAATAAATTATATTTAACGAGGGCCAGAACGCGATTTAAGACAGGCTATACCCAGACATCTGAGCCTTCGCAGTTTTTGCTTGAAATACCCGAGAACATGATTCATACAGAAGAAAGCCAATTCTCGACTTCAAAGCCATACCGGCAGAAAACATATAGCTTTCCTAACATGGTAAAAAGCGGCGATATAAAATCTGATAAAACTTCTTCGAATTCTAACGCCGCTTACAGACCTGGCGAAAAAGTTCTGCATCCCAATTTCGGAATGGGCAGGGTATTAAAATTAGAAGGTTCGGGAGAGGCTCAGAAAATTCACATTTTTTTTGAAGACAATAAATCGAGAAAATTTCTTTTAAAATACACAAGACTTGAAAAAATATCATAAACAGATGTCATGAAAATTCATCGAATATTTTTTTTTGCTATTTTCTTCTTTTTCTTAAATAACGAGCCTTTTTTTGCGAAAGATAAAAACTCAAAAATAACTAAAGCGAAAATCTATGAAACTTCGCTGCCTTTTGTACCGAAAACCGCTGGCAGTTTTTTTTCTGAAGATCATAACTCATACTATGCATTAGAAGATAAATTAATGATGATTCTTGACGAAAATTTTAAGATCAAATCTTCTATAACTTTTTCTTCAGACGTATCGGCCTTTGACTTTGGCGACATTAATGGCGACAAGTTGGACGATCTTATAGAGCTTACCCCTAACGGAATTTATGTTCGTTATCAGGTCAACCGATCAGTTTTCGGAAATCGAAAAAAACTGCCTATTAGAGAAAGGCTTTTTTCTCCGCACAACGCCATTGATATAGAAAGGCTTACTTTAGGCTATGATATCGATAATGATTCCGATTTTGACATAGTTGTTCCCGGAATAGGGCGTTTCTTTTATTATGAAAACGTAAAGCAAAAATGGGTTAAGCGAAAAGATCTGCCTTATGAATTTAAAAGCGTATTTTCTGACAGAATCTGGAAAAATTCTGACAGACGCTCTAATACAATCACGGCAAAGTCTTTTGTGCCGCGCTTATATTTTCAAGATTTTAATAATGACGGGGTTATAGACGCTTACTGCAGGGTAAAAGCAATGGTTTATTTTTACGCGAGCCAAAATAATAACCCGTTTGAAAATATATCGGTAAGAGTTTATCCCGTTGAACTTGAAGACGTTTACGCTTCTTATTTTGAGGTTGCCGATCTCAATGACGACAAACAGCCCGATTTAATATTTTCAATAATTAAGGGTCTTGGCTTAAAGATAAGAACAGAAGTTTTTATTTTCTGGGGAGAAAACAATCTTCCGAATCCGAAAAACAAGATATTTTATGAACAACAAGGCGGATTTTTTGCGCCCTTGCTGGCAAAATTTAAATCAAAAAATATTTTAATCATGCCAACAATAGATCTCGGAGTAGGCTTTTTTATTAATTACATTGTTCGAAGAAAACTTTCAATCAGCGCAAAGTTTTTTTCTGTTTCAAAAAAAGAAATGCGTGAAGAAACAAGCGTTTCGCTTTCTTTCGACGTTGAGGGAAATTTGTTCCCGGGGTTTACGGTAGGCGATTACAATAATGATTCATACAGCGACTTTATTCTCGGGCAAACTCTAAACGAGCTTGAAATCTATAACGGAAACGACGATTTTGACGTAGACGCATGGCTTGAACTTTCGCTTCCCAGTTATGGCATATTGAAAACAATTCAAACTCCTCTAAAAAGAGACGAGCTTTTTATATATCTGCCCCAACTCATTAAAGAATATGACAGAAAAAAAATCTTTTTAGTAAGATTTGAATAAAATTACGTAAAATATCCGCCATTTATTTCAGCCAAATAAATTATTCTTATGAAGAAGATTCAATATTTCTTCTTTCGACGGAAGAAAACTTAAATCAGAGGGAGCTAGAACATAATCTGCGACAGAAATTCTTTCGTCGGGAGGTCTGCCTACCCCTAAACGTATTCGATGAAAATTAGATCCGCATTTTTGAATAATATCTCTAAGGCCGTTATGCCCCTTATGACCGCCGTCAAATTTATACCGAAGTTCGCCTTCTTTTAATTCAACTTCGTCGTGAAAAACAACCGCGTCTTGAATATTTATTTTATAAAAACTTAACGCTTTTGAGACGGCGTCTCCCGATAAGTTCATAAATGTCTGCGGAAATATTATAATAATTTTTTCTTCATTATTTTGATAGACTGCAGTATATGAAAGTAATTTTCTATCTTCTTTATATTTTAGATCAGAAAATATATTTAAAAGCGCGTTAACGCCTGCGTTATGCCTTGTGCTGGCATATTTTTTGCCGGGATTTCCTAACCCTATAAATAAACGCATAATTTATATTTTTTTTTTTTGACAAGTTGTCAACATAAAGCATATCTTACATCTCTAATGAGAAGAAAAAGCGTTAATACTATATTTAATTATCTGGCGTTTCTTTTTATTCTTATTATCGTTAATTGTTCAAGCGTAAAAACCATTGGTTTAAAATATGAGATAACCCTGCCTTACAGGTATTATAAAGTAATTTCAAACCCTAAATTATCAAATAAAATAACGCCCGCTGCGGCCCCATGGGAAGAAGAAAACGATCAAAAACATATTGAAGAAACAAGATTGTTCTTATTTTGCGAAGATAACGCTTTAGAAACAAGCTATGATTATCTTTTTAACGGCAAATACAAAGAAGTTATCGCGCTATTAGAATCAAAAATAGAATTTATTAAAGATAATGAAATCAGGGCCAAATACCTAAATAACGCGGCTATTGCTTATTTTTTTAATAAAGAAGAAGATAAAGCGCGAAATTACTTTAATCAGGCGGGAATATATTCAGATTCAAAATATATCCTGCATAATTTTCGGATATTCAACAATACATTGTCGACACGTTTCGAAATCATTAAATATGGAGACAATTAACGTGTTATTAAAAGCATACAAAAAGATTATCATCGTTTTTATTTCTTTAAACACAATAACAGCATGCGCCATGCATGACCCTATTGAAGAAGATTATTATCAAAATAATGAAAATATTCTGGGTAATGAAAAACCGACAACGCCAATAATAAATCCGTTCGATTATAGCGCAGGAGACAGAGTAATATCATGGCAAGCCTCGGTCGACCCCGATACGGGCGAGACCGTAGATACGTATTTATTATACTGGTATGATAAACCGCCTTCAACCTATTATTTATATGAAGATCTGTTTCAAGAAATTAATAACCAACTTTATTATTCAATTGCGGCAGATATAACAAACGGAAAGCTCACAAACGGCGCGCATTATTTTACGATTACCGCTTACCATGATTATAGAGAATCAGATCACTCAAATATTATTGAATTTATAATACCTTAAAAAAATTGGCCAGAGAGAGAATCGAACTCCCGACACGGGGATTTTCAGTCCCCTGCTCTACCGACTGAGCTATCTGGCCTATATAAATTGATCATTAATTTAAAAAAGAATATAGTGTAAATCAGAAAAATTATTCAGGTATAGATTCAACCTGCTTGGGCTTATCTTGACTTTTCTTGCCTTTTGGTCTTAAAATCATAGACATAATTCGCCCTTCTAAAGATGGGGGCTTCTCAACCACGGCATCTTCTTCAATATTTTTAGCAAAATTTTGAAGTTTCTCAAGACCAAGATCGGTATGGGCCATTTCTCTTCCCCGAAAACGCATCGACACTTTTACGTTATCTCCTTCTAGTAAGAAATTCTTTGCCATTAAACATTTTCTTTCAAAATCGCCCACGTCAATTTTGGGACCCATTTTAATTTCTTTAATTTGAATAACTTTTTGCTTTTTCTTGCTTTCTTTATCTTTTTTTGCTTTTTCAAATTTATATTTACCGTAATCAATGATTTTTACAATGGGCCAGTCTTTTGATTTAGTGATTTCTACCAAATCTTCGCCGCTTTCTCTAGACATCTTTAGCGCTTCTTCTATAGAGATTAATTTAGCGCCGTCGTCTGTAATTAGACGAACCTTTTCTTCTGTAATTTCATTATTAATTCGGGTGTCTCTAAAAACTCTGCCGTGTTTGCCAAATCGTTTTTTTATTTTACGCATACTTACTATACAATCTGATCGACGCTTTTAATAATGAATTGATCTTTTTTACTAGAAATGAATCTAACAGATTTGAGTTTATTTATCATTGATTTAAACTAATGATATTCTTATAGAAAGACATTTTTTTTATCGGTGTTTTCCCAGGTAAAGGAATCGCCTTCTCTGCCGAAATGCCCATAAGAGGCGGTTGGCAGGTATTTTATCTTTCTTAAGTTAAGAGTTTCGCGAATACCTTTTGGGGTAAGATCAAAGTTTTCTAATACTAATTTTTCAATTTTTTCATCGTCGAACTTTCCTGTACCGAATGTGTTTACCAACACTGAAACAGGTTTGGCCACCCCAATTGCGTATGCGGCCTGTATTTCGCACTTTTCGGCAATACCCGAAGCCACGATGTTTTTAGCCACATATCTTAGCATATAAGCCGCGCTTCTGTCTACTTTTGAGGGGTCTTTGCCGCTAAACGCGCCGCCGCCGTGTCTGGCGTAGCCGCCGTAAGTATCAACAATAATTTTTCTGCCCGTCAGCCCGCAATCTCCGTGGGGACCTCCGACGACAAATCTGCCTGTCGGGTTTATAAGATATTTAGTATTATTTAAAAATTCATGCGGTATTACCTTTTTAACGGCCATTTCAATGACCGCTTCTGAAATTTGCTCTCTTGTCGCGCTTTCAGAATGCTGAGTGCTTACCACTACAGTTTCAATACTTACCGGTTTATCGTCTACATATTTTACGGTAACCTGAGATTTTGAATCGGGACCCAGAAAATCTACAGTTTTATTGTGGCGAACTTTTGCGAGTTCCTGAAGAATACGATGAGAATAATAAATTGGCATCGGCATTAACGCGTCTGTTTCATTATTAGCGTATCCGAACATTAGGCCCTGATCGCCCGCGCCTTCTTCTTTATAAAGACCTTCGCCTATAACGCCCTGCGCTATATCGGGAGACTGAGTATGGGCTCTTACGTCAACATTTGCATTTTCGGAGTCAAAACCGAGTTCTTCAGAAGTATATCCTATATTTTTAACAACATTTCTGGCCAACTTTTCAATTTCTGTTTTAGAAATTTCTCCTTTAGACGATATTTCGCCGGCCACTACCAAGTGCCCTGTCGTTATCAACGATTCACAGGCAACGCGCGAACTTTCGTCAAGAGCAAGATAAGCGTCTAAAACGGCGTCTGAAATTTGGTCGCATATTTTATCGGGATGACCTTCTGATACAGATTCAGAAGTAAAAAGATAGTTTTTATTCATATAAGAAGGTCAAATATATCAAGCGTTACAAAACGAAAACTCTTTTTTCTTTTTACTAAAAACCGCAAATAGACGAAAATATATTAGAAAGAAAAAAAATTATTAATTGGATATGCGATATATTTTCTTAATCTAGATGCATTTTTATGATAGACCAACATAATAAATTAAAACAAATTTGGAATATTATTATTTTCTTACTGGTGATGATAGAGGCTCTAGAGGTGCCGTCTAGGTTTGTTTTGAAATATGAATTAAGCGGATTTCTTTTGCTTATTGATTTTATAACGCCATTATTCTTGATTGCCGATATAATTTTAACGATACATACAAAAACGGTTATAAGCGGACGTCTTTCTGAAAATAAAAAAATTGTATTTCAAAATTATTTGCGAGGATGGTTTGTTTTTGACCTGCTTTCATCTCTGCCTTATAATTATTTTACGGGAGATTATCCAATTTTTGGAGTCGATAAAAATGGAAACTTTGCTTTATTCATGGAAATAATGCTTTTTTTAAGACTACTTAGACTTATTCATATTCTTGATTCAAAAAATATAACTCATCGCTGGAAAATATTAAAAATGATAAATCCAAGCGTATTAAGACTTGGTTTTTTTATTTTTTGGATCATGATTGTCGCTCACTGGATGGCATGCGGATGGCTTTATCTGGATGGTATTGAAAGAATTGGCTCAAGAGCAAACCAATACATAGTGTCTTTATATTGGACAATCACAACGCTTACAACCGTTGGCTATGGGGATATTACGCCTAAAACCATCCCCCAAACAATATACACTATGATAACAATGATTCTTGGCGTTGGAATATACGGTTATGTTATTGGTAACGTGTCTTCTTTACTGGCGAATATTGATATATCAAAATCAAATTATCAAGAGAAAATGGAAAAAATAAACGCCTTTCTAAAATACCGCGAAGTGCCTGAAAATATAAAAGAAAGAGTTATTCATTATTATGAATATTTATGGGATAGCCGCCTAGGTTCAGACGAAACACAAATGATTTCTGACTTACCGCCTTCAATAAAAATAGATATTTCAATGCACTTAAATAAAAATATTATTGAAAAAATACCCATGTTTAAGGGCGCTTCGCAAGAAATGATTAAAGCTCTGGTTCTAGAGCTTAAACCTGTTGTTTTTACTCCTGGAGATCTCGTAGTTGAGAAAGGCGAAATTGGCGAAGTTATGTACTTTATAAGCAAGGGAGATCTTGAAGTATTGGCTGAGCCGAATAATAAAGTTGTAGCTTCGCTTTCTGAGGGCAACTTTTTTGGAGAAATCGCTCTTTTAGAAAGTTCGCCCCGAACAGCTACAATTCGAGCGGCAGATTACTGCGATTTATATATGCTTCATAAAAACGCTTTTGAAAAAGTTTTAAAAGACTATCCTGATTTTGCCTCACAGATAAGAAAACAAGCAGCGAAAAGAAGAAAATAAAAACCTTATCCAAAATAAGTTACCGCTCGCGGAACAGGTATTTCTAGTACGAAGCTATTCTTTGATTCATGCACGGTCAAAATTTTATCAAAAGCCATAAATAAATCGTCAACGACTTCAGGCGTGACATGAAAATCAATCACCTCTCTCTCGTCATTTATCATGCGGCCGGTTATACTTTTCAGTTTTTCTCCGCCAATTAAATTTCCATAAACGCGCGTGGCCCCGTGAGCTCCGGTATGCATAGCGGTATTGATGAATTCATCGCCTAAACCGCGTCGCGTTATAAGTTTTAAGTTAATTAAATCAGATTTTTGTTTTCTTTTAAATTGCCTCACAGAAGCAAGTCCTATATCGGCCATGCGCCAGCTTTTACTTTCTTTTAGCTCGTCAATAGCCTTGACAATCTGCTCTGTGGTAGCTTCTGTATGAGAAGAACTGACTGTAGTATGCAAATTTATAAACCCCGTGGGAACTTTAGTTGTATAGATAAAACCCATGCCAGGAGCAAAAAGACGGCCCGCTTCAACCATTACATTGAAAATTCTATCGCACTCCATTTCGTCTACAACCACATCAATTATTTCTTTTTCAGGATTAACGGCAATCTTTAAGAGTCCCATTCGATCTCGAACGCCTTTACCTTCGCCAAAATGGATTATAGGCGCGGCCGCCCCTTCGCGCACTGCGGCTGCCGCAATTTCATCGGCTTTACCGCGCTGACAAACGCATGTTATCAAACTCAGATTTACCTGAGGCTTTACTTGAGCGCTTTTTTCTACAACTTCAAATTCTTTATGATTTGTAGATAAGTATTCTGTTGTCCATGCCTTAGAAAGAGGTATGCTTTTTACCGCGCCAATTGCTCTTTTATTAATTTCAGTTACGAGAATTGATTTCTGAAGAACATTCTCAGCCGTCTCTTTTGTTGTGAGAATTAACATACTTTCCATTTCCGGAGAAATTGAAAGCGGCTTAAACCATCCCTTTTTTCCCTGGCGCATACTGCCGCGAGCTTTAACAATGATACCAAACAAACCGCCGGCGGCCTGCACTTGACTGATTACTTTTTCGGCAAAACCTTTTCGAACAATAATTGAAATCAAAGCCAATTTCTGATGTTTATTTAATACCGACATTGAACTTAAGCCTCTACTTCTTCTTCAGTTTCTGACGATTCGCTCTGTTGTACTAGTTTGCCGACGATTAGAACCGTTAAAATCGGAAATACCGAAGCCATTGCAAGAACTCCAAAACCTTCGAGAGCGCCTATTGATTGACCTATTCCTAACCCCATGGCCAGCACCAAAGGAACCGTGATAGGTCCCGTTGTTACGCCGGCGCTATCCCAGGCAAAATTAACAAAGTCTTCTGACGATATAAAAGTTAAAACAAGCAGTATCATATATGGGGGCAACAGCATCCAGCTTAGGGGCAGATCAAAAACCAGCTTGGCGACGCCCGCGGCGATACCAATGCCAACGCCTGCGGCGACAGATTGCATTAACAATGATTTTCTAAACGAACCGATAGTTATCTTTTCTACTGTCGCCCCTAAAGCATTTAAGGCGGGCTCGGCCAGTGTTGCGCTATAGCCCAAGGCAAAGCCGAATAAAATAACCGCAATTTGCCCAATAAATTTATTTTCAAACAAGGGGCCATGCATGCCAAGAGCACCATACGGTTTGATTGCGGTAAAACTTGAAGAAATATTCTGACCTACCTGACTACCCAGAGGCTCAAGGGCCAGAAATATTCCAAGCATAAAAAGCGACATACCAATAAGAGCGAAAAATATTCCAATGGCTATTTCATCGCTGCCTTTAATCTTTTCTCTTAATATTCCTCTTAATACGAGAAATAACAGCAGACAAAGCGGCAATATCGCCCGAGCGGCGCCTATTAAAGAATCTTTAAGCTTCTCAAAAAAATCAAGAGCGTCATCCCAGAAACGCAAATCGGACATTTTTGCTCTAAAACCATATCGTTTCTTAACAATGATCGAGGCGTTATCAATGATAATTTTGCCCTCGTCAAGTTTCATATCGCCTTTAAAAGACAACTCAGATCCTGCAGGCACCTTGCCGCTTTTTCTAAATTTTTCAAAGTCTTCAAAGCTATAACCCGTTTCTGCGAGTTCTTTTGGCTTGTTTTTTTCTTCGCTTAAAGCGACATGAGCGCTTGCTGCTTGCTTGTCAAATTTCAATTTCGAGTTTGGCCTTCCGTAATAATCATCAAGGCCCAAATGACCAAAGGCCAATGAAAAAACCGCTATAATAGGAAAAAGCGACGCCAATGTTACGATTCCAAATCCGGTTCCCCCTGAGCTGCCTGAAACAATTCGCGAAACTCCAATGCCGAGCGCCAGTACCAGGGGAACGGTTACCGGCCCGGTGGTTACCGCCCCGCAATCCCATGCAAGACCAATTACCGGGTTAAGCGCCTCATTAAAATTCGCAAAGACGGTAAAAAATGTTAACAATATGACAAGGGGGTAGATAAGTACTTTCAAGCTCCATGAATACAGAAATCGCAAAACGCCAAAAATTACCGCTATGCCAACGCCAACGCCTACGGCAATCACCAGTTGACCGGCAAACTCATTTAATAGAGAATAAAGAAGAGGAGCGCTATCGGGTTCTATATATCTTCCGGCTAGCTGCAAAGTGGCAATAGCCGGTTCTGCAAACGTGGCCCCAAGACCCAACATAAAAGCAAAACTTAAAATAATAATTAATCCGGCTTTTTGTGGCAAAGTAGCGCCGATAGTTTCGCCAAAGGGCATTAATCCCAGAGTGAGCCCTTCCATAAAAAGCATTAAGCCGAATAAAACGATAGCAATACCTACGGCAATCATAATAGAATCTACTATTGGCAGCCTTAAAATTATCAACTGGAACAGAATAAGATATGTAATTATCAGCCAAACATTTTTTATCTGTTCATAAATACGATCGCCAAGATATGGTTTGAGAATGGTCAAGCGCTCTTTCCATGTCATTTTTATTTTTGGCAATGTATTTTTAATCGCTTCCATATAATCTTGAAAAATTATGTATTACTTGTTCTTATTTTCAGTACTTATTTTCTAGTTATATGTAATCTTATAGAACTTCGGGTGTAAAGAATTTTTTTTCGATAAGTAAAAATGGTATGGCTGCTATTTTCAATAAGATTGCGATTTTTGGAACTTTCTCAGAAGTTTAGGCTTTACAAATTGATTGAATAAATAAAGAAATACCCATGAAAAAAATCGCCATTTTAGGAGCGGGTATAACCGGTCTTAGTACCGCTTATTTTTTAAAAAAAAGAGAAGACGCTCCCGATATTGAAATTTTTGAATCGGGCCAAATTGGCGGTCAGGTGCAGACAGAAATTTATGAAGACTGCATTATTGAAAAAGGCCCTGAAACATTTCAAATGAGAACCCCCCTGCTAAAAGTATTGTGCGAAGAACTAAATATCAGCGATAAACTAAAACAGGCCCAAAAAGAGGCAGCTAAAAGATATATTATAAAAGAAGGTCAATTGGTAAAGCTTCCCGCAGGGCCGCTCTCTTTTCTTACGACTTCAGCCATGTCGTTTTTTCAAAAAATTAAATTAATATTGGCCCTAAAAAAGAAATTTTCTCTTTGGCCGGGGATGTCTTTTTTTGACGGCACAAGAAATATTTTCGGACAAGAATTTGCCGAATATTTGTCGTCTTCGGTGGCCCGCGGCGTATATGGCACAGAAGCCGAAGATTTAGAATTTTCGTCGGCTTTTCCCGATGTTTATGAAGCCATTCAACATACGCCGTCTTTAATAAAGGCTGTTAAGAAAATTATAGCCGAAAAAAAACAGTACTGGCAAAATGAACTTGGCGAAAACGCATTTGAAGGTTTTGAAAAGGGAATGTATTCTTTTGAAGGCGGTCTGATAACCTTTGTTGAAGCCTTAAGAAACTCTATAAAAGAAAAAGGAGTAAAAATTGAAAATACAAAAATACAACGCGTGATAAACAAGCGAAATGAATATTATGTACATACAAAACAAAATAAATACGGTCCGTTTGATAAAGTAATCTCTACAGTATCGCCCGGCGAGTTATCGCAAATTATAAAAGAGATGAACAAGCCCGCCTCGGTAAGACTCAATGAAATGAAGTATTCGCCGATGACCGTGGTTGTTCAGGCATGGGATAAAAATAATTTCAGCTACCCTGGCTTTGGGTTTTTAGCTCCGCGCAAAGAAAAAATGCCCATGTTAGGAACTCTTTTCTCAAGCAATATATTTTCACACAAGGCTCCAAAGCATTTATTCTTAACCAAAACGATGATTAGCGGAGACTCTGATTTGTTTAACGATGAAGAGGTGTCAACCATGCAATATGAGGGATTAAAAAAAATATTTAAAATAAAAAAACCTCCTTTATGGTATAAAATCTATCGTTACAAACAGGGTATGCCGAAGTATTTTTTAGGGTATCACGAATGGAAAGAAGACGTACTTTCTTTATTGTCTCCTTTTCCAGAGTTTCAACTTTCAGGATGGCATTTTTCGGGCATGGGACTTTCTGACGCGCTTGCAAACTCATACAAGATTGCCAAAAATTTCGATCAGAATAATACAAAAAATTCGGAAGAATAATATTGAACGCCTTAAAAGCAAAAAAAAATATCGTCTGGAACTTTGCAGATACGGCCCCTCTGCTTTCGTTTGAAGAAGTTCATACCGTTTGCCAACAATCAAAATGCCCTAACCGAAGCGAATGCTCAAGTCAAAAATCGGCTACGTTCTTAATAGCGGGAGACTTGTGCACGCGAAATTGCGCTTTTTGCCATGTTCACGCGGGAAAACCTCTTTCTATAGAAGCGTTAAAAGAAAAAGAAACAAGCGCTATTTTATCGGCTGTTTCAAAATTAAATATGAAGTATGTCGTTTTAACCTCGGTCACAAGAGACGACAGCGAAAAAGAATTGGCAAACTATTTTGCGTTTCTCGTTAAGAAATTAAATCAGGCCGGATGTCTTGTCGAGGTATTAATACCTGATTTTCACGCAAAAGAAGAGTTTTTAAAAATAATTACAGAGGCGTCTCCCGCGGTTATAGCGCATAATATTGAGACCGTATCAAGACTTTCAAAAAAGATGCGCCCCCAGGCCGACTATCAGACGTCGCTTTTAACTCTTAAAAAAATAAAAGAGATAAGCGGCCATATAATTACCAAAAGCTCTTTCATGACCGGCCTCGGAGAAAACAACGAAGACATAAATCAATTATTGATTGACCTTAAAGAAGCCAACGTAGACATACTCATGATAGGTCAATATCTAAGACCCTCTGAAAAGCAGGCAATTGTGAAAAAAAATTACACAGAACAAGAATTCAATATATTAAGAGAGAAGGCAAATAAAATGGGCTTTTTGCATACCGAAGCGGGAACATTTGTTCGAAGCAGCTATAAAGCGCGCGAAGTCTTTTTAAAATTAACCAAAAAACAACGATGAGCGATAGTCAAAAAGAAATATTACACGCCGATTTTCAAAAGGCTGATTTTAAGTATCTAATAAGACTTCAAAGAGAAAATAAATTGTCCCAAGAAATATGCGAAAGACTGCTAGATTACTACAAGTCGCGTATATCAAATAAAAGCGATAAAATTTATACAAATTATTTTGAGTACTATTTATTTTTTGAGTTTATAAATTCGGCCGTTATAGGCGCCTTTTTTTACGGTATTGAAGAAAAAGATGTTTTTCTTCAATACGGAATACTTAACGACGTTAAATCTGAAATATTAAAAACATTGAAGAAAAAAGTTAATTTTGTCGCCGAAGAAAAAAAAGAGATAGATGAAACTTTAGATTTTTTGTATCATAGCGAAAATTTTGCGTGCAGGTTAAAAAAAGTAACTTCACTGGAAAAAGAATATGTTTTAATTGTTTTATATCCTAAGGCGTTAGATATACGAGATAGACTTGAAAGATTAGAAAGAGTTTTTCTACGCTATTATTTGCCCGACACGTTTAAGGCAGATAAACGCTTTTCTCCTTTATTTGAAGACGTCAATAAAACTATACTCGAAAAGATCAATCCGGCGCTTGAAAACGACCAACCGGTCACTTTCTCTTTTTATAAATTTGAGAATTTTGAAAAATATATGGAATTTGGAGGCGAATTTTTCTCGAGACAGCTTATTGGCGAAATTCAAAAAGAATTTATTTCGCGCATGAAAGCTACTGATAAGTGTTTTATACTATCTCCCCGCGAATATCTAATTGTTTCTGTAAACTGTGAAATAGATGACATCAAAGACCGGTTTTCAAAAATGGCCTTTAAGGCTAAGAGCCTGATTTTAGCCTATAAGGTAAAATATTCAACTTTTTTTGAGCCGATAGAGCATTTATCAGAAAAGTGGAAGCAAATATCTATACAAAAATAAATTAGGAGAAAAAAATGGAACACGCGATAAGAAGTTTAATTCGAAATATACCCGACTTTCCCAAGCCTGGTATACAATTTAAAGATATAACGCCGGTCTTATCAGACAAAGAGGCGTTGAAAACCATGATTGAATGGTTTAAGATTAGCATCGAGGCCGCCGGAGAAATTGAACTCGTTGTCGGCATAGAGTCAAGGGGTTTTATCATAGGCTCGGCTTTGGCCCATGAAATGAACGTAGGCTTCGTGCCCATTCGCAAACCCGGAAAGCTGCCCTTTGATACAGAAAGCGCATCTTATGAGCTTGAGTACGGCGAAGATTCGGTAGAAATTCATATCGACGCCGTGCATCAGGGGCAGAAGGTAGCCTTAGTAGACGACTTGCTCGCGACAGGTGGTACGGCTGAAGCGGCCTTTAAGCTTTTGAGTAAATTGGGCGCCGATGTCGTCGCCTCAGCTTTCCTTATTGAATTAGACGACCTAAAGGGCCGAAAGAGATTAAAATCTCTCGCCGGCGATAATATTTATTCGCTAATTCATTATTAACAATTATCGGGCGCGCATACTGCGCCCCGTACATATTCCGGAATTTTTATAAAATGAAATCAAATACCGGCCTATATGTGCATATTCCCTATTGCGTTAAAAAATGCTCATACTGCGATTTTGTATCGTTTCCCGTTGATAAAATCACCAAAGACTCGCAGCAAGAATATTTAAAACATCTTTTGAGAGATTTAGAATATAAAAAACTAAATTATTTTCAATATAATATAAATTTAAAAAGTATCTTTTTTGGAGGCGGTACGCCTTCTTTGTTCTCTCCTGATTTTTATTATGTTTTTTTGCAAGAAGTAAAAGCAATTTTTAATTTAAAAACATTATCAGATATTGAAATATCGATGGAAGCAAATCCCGAGTCTTTATATGAACAGGCGAAAAAATTAAATTTTTCTTTGAAAGAATATAAACAAGCGGGAATTAACAGACTCAGTATCGGCGTACAATCTTTAAATGAAAAATTATTAAAATACCTTGGAAGGCTTTATATTCATAAAAATTCTCTTGAGAAAGTTTTTGACAATACGGCAGCCGCCGGCTTTACGAATATAAATGTTGATTTAATATACGGTATTGCGGGCCAAACCTTTCAAGATATTGAACAAAGCTTAAGCTATGTTTTAGGCAAAAATATAACGCACTTATCATTTTATGAATTAACAGTAGAGAAGAAAACTCCTTTATACAAAGAAACAATCAACAGAAAAAAGCCGCAAGCTTCAAATAAAAGAGCTTTATTGCATCATAATTATTTTTTACCGATTTTAGAAAAGGCAAAATTTGAGCGCTATGAAGTTTCAAATTATTGTCTAAGCGGTTTTGAATGCCGGCACAATATGATATACTGGTCCTATAATTCATATATCGGTATAGGATTGTCGGCGCATTCGTTTAACGGTAAAATTCGAATAAAAAACGCCGATAATATAAAGAAATATGAAAAAGAGTTAACTGAAGAAATTTCAGAAGCCCAATATAATCCAGAGTTGTTTATCGGTTTTTTTCGTTTATTGAGACCGGTCTTTTTCAAAGAAATAACCGAGTTTTTAACGATTAAGGAAAAATCTATTTTTCTTAAAGTATTAAAAACATTTCAAGAAAGGCTCTGGTTAAATTTATCGGATAATAATTTTTCGATTACAAAAGAAGGCATTTTATTTTCAGACTCTATGGTTTTTGAAATGTCTGAAGCGTTATCGGCGTCGACCAATAAAACCAGAAGTTAAAAGATTTAGCCATGGCGTTTGTTTATATATTAAAGTGCTCAGACAAGACTTATTACACGGGAGCGGCTTTAAATTTAGAAGAAAGAATTGAAAAACATCAATCGGGCAGGGCCGCGAAATATACTTCAGGAAGAAGACCGGTAAAACTTATATATCATGAAGAGTTAGAAAATTTAAGCGCCGCATACAAAAGAGAAGCGGCAATAAAAAGATTATCTAGAAAAGAAAAGGAATTGTTGATTAAAAAGGCTAAGTAATCATATTTGTTCTTGACGAGACCAAATAGAAAATATATATTAGAAAAGTTTTATAAATATATTGTTGAATTTGAAATATATTTTATAAATTGGCAATTAGAATATAAACAAAAAGGGAGAATTAAATTATGTATACGACATTAACTGAAGCGTTAAAAACAGCTTTTGTTTCGCATTCAGGCAGAATTGCTGTCAGATGGCGCGAGGGAAAAAACTATAAAGAACTTACTTTTGCAGAGCTTGAAAAAAAAGTAAACGAGTTTGCGATAGGCCTGATTTCATTTGGCGTTAAGGCCAAAGAAAATGTAGGTTTAATCGCAGACGTTTCGCATGAATGGAGCCTGGGCGATTTCGCATTGCAAATGATAGGCGCCGTAGACGTACCAAGAGGAACAGATTCGACGGCCGACGAACTTGCGTTTATACTAAAGCATGCGGGATGCAAAACGGCTCTGGTTATCAATACTGCAGAAATTGAAAAAATTGAAAAAGCTCTTAAAAAAGCAAAACATACGATTAAAAAATATATTGTTCTTGATAATAAAAAGCCAAAAAAGAAAATTTCAAAAGCCGTAATGCTAGACGAGCTACTTGAAAAGGGTCGAAAAATTATAGAAAAAAGCGGCAAAGAAGTCAAAGAAATTGAGAAGCGGCAGAAAAATATAAAGCCAGAAGATATTGCAACAATCATTTACACATCAGGCACTACAGGAGAGCCAAAAGGGGCCATGCTTACGCAGGCAAACTTTGCTTCACAGCTAAATGAAATACAAAAAATAATTCATTTTAAACCGGAACATAAAGCGTTAACCCTGCTGCCTCCGTGGCACATTTTTGGCAGAACGTCAGAATATCTTTTTTATACATATGGTTTATCAATAACATATACCGATATCAAAAATATTGGCGAAGATATGAGAAATATTAAACCTACTCATGTTCCGGCGGTGCCTAGAATTTGGGAGGGGGTTTATAATAAAATTATAGGCAATATTAAAAAAAGCGGCAAAGAAGGTATCTTTAACGTTTTTAAAAGTATAGGAGTACTTTATTTTCACAGTAAGAAGAGACTCTTAAACCAGGAAAGACTGTTTAAGAAAAGAAACCCTGTCTCTGATATCATTTTAAAAATCATTGCTTTTATTTTAGTCGTTTTAACCGCTCCTTTAAATGCATTGGGCAATATTTTAGTTTTCAAGAAAATTCGAGCGGCTACAGGCGGCAATTTGATCGCTTCAATTTCAGGCGGCGGAGCTTTACCCGGCCATATTGACGATTTTTTTGCGGCTATAGGCATAAATATTTTAGAAGGATACGGATTAACAGAAACGTCTCCGGTAATTTCGGTTAGACCTTCGAAACATTTAGTGGTGGGCACCGTAGGACCTCCGTTATCGGGAACTGAAATAAAGCTAATTGACCCGATTACCGGTAAAGACGTTACAAAGATACCTAACGCTCGGGGAACTTTATACATAAAAGGGCCTCAGGTTATGAAGGGTTATTATAAAAATCCGAAAAAAACAGCCGAAGTAATCGATAAAGGCTGGTTTAATACAGGTGATCTTGTTGCGCTTACCGTTGATAAACATATTTGTATCGTGGGAAGAACAAAAGACACCATAGTTCTTTTAGGCGGAGAAAATATCGAACCGACCCCGATTGAAGAAAGATTAAAGCAAAGCTCTTATATCGATCAGAATATGGTAGTGGGGCAAGACAAAAAAAATATCGGCGCATTAATTGTTCCAAACGAAGAGGAACTGAAAGGCTTTGTAAAACAAAATCAAATTAAAGGAGCGGGCCTAAATGAATGGATAGAAGATCCGGCCGTTATCGCTTTATATAAATCTGAAATATCTAAACTTATAAACGCGAATACCGGGTTTAAAACATTTGAGAGAATTTCGACTTTTCGGCTTATTCCTAAACCCTTTGAAAAAGGACTTGAGCTTACAAATAAATTAAGCGTTAAAAGGCATGTTGTTACAGAAATGTACAGTAAGCTTATAGACGAAATGTTTAAATGAGCATAAACGAACAGCCTCTTATTACAGTCATTGTCGATAGGGTAGGCAATACAAATATCTTTAATATTATTAAAGACAACCTTATCGACAATCCGTTTCTTGAAGATATACAAGACATGCAGTCTGTCGTAGACGACGACTTAATAGAAGAATTTATTGAAGAGCTGCATTATGTGGCCCAACTGGCGCGGTCGGTATCGACAATGCCGCCCGAAAACGAAGAAAAGCAGGCGGCGGTTTTTCAAAATTTAAAATTAAACAAGAAACTAAAAGAAATAGGAGAAGCTTTTTTTAGACAGTTTTTTCCCGAAGCGATACAAAAACTATTTCAGAGACTTGAAAACGCTTATCTTTTTTTTCATATAGATTCAAAACTCGCTTCTCTTCCCTTAGAGATACTTCACGACGGAGATTCTTTCTTATGGCAAAAATTTTATCTGGGAAAAAGCGTAAAGGGCCAGCATAGTTCTTTTGGGAACATTCTCGCCAAAGAAACCGTCAATATGCTTATCATTGCCGACCCTACCGAAGATTTAGAATGGGCACGCATTGAGGGCGAAAATCTTTTTGAACATCTAAGCTCAAACTTTCCCGAAAAAAAATTAAACATAGAGCTTACGGGCGGAAAACAAATTACAAAATTAAATTTGTTGAATTTTATAAAAAACAAAGATATAATTCATTACTGCGGTCATCTTCATTATACCAGCGCGACATCAGAAAACGGATGGATTCTATACGGAAACAAAATCGCTAGAGCCAGAGAAATTCAGCTTTCTGGGGCGTCGCCTACGCTCATTTTTTCAAATTCATGTATAAGCGGCAGAGACATCGCCAAAGACGAACACGGTAAAGAATGGTATTCAAATTTTGCCAGCTCTTTTCTAAAAACGGGAAAGACTAATTACATAGGAACGATATGGGAAGTGCCCGACAACAGGCAGACCATAGATTTTACCATTCGATTTTATAATGAAATATTAAAAGGAGAGCCGTTAGGCGTCGCGCTTCAGAAATCAAGGCATTTTGCATGGGAAAATTTTCATTCTACGGATCTCACATGGGCGGGATATTTATTAATGGGAAATCCCAGCGTAAAAATATTTGAGACAAAATCGAAAACTCCCGATATTACAAAAAATATTTTAGATAATAACATTGTTTTACACGAGTATCCTTTTCCCATTGCAGAATCATATAAAGATTTTTTAGACGCCGAAAAAGAAAAAAAATCTCCTTCAATTCTTTTAAATCATTTATTTGAATGCGCTTCGAATGTCATTTTCATATTTGCCGCTATTGTAATTCAGAATTTTCGATACTTAAAATTATCAAAGCCCGTTTTATTTGAATATCCCGATTTGAAAAAAACTCTTGATTCGATTTTCAGCGCCCTTAGGCACATGAATACAATGAAAATTTATCCGGTGGTAAATAACCTTGCCGAAACTTTGTATATGCAAAAAGAGAGTTTATATAAAATCGCCAAATTGCGCGAAGAAATAGAGTCAAAAAATAATCCAATAAAAGACGACTTAATTGAAAGTTATCAAATTACGGTTCAATACTTTTTAGAGCTTATTCTGATGGAAATTGAATTCTTAAAAAATTACGGTTTCTATAAGATAACCGAACCGGGAAGCAGGCAGTTATCGCTTGCCGGTTTAATTGAAAATCATAAAATAAAAGATATTATATTGCCGACACAGCAAAATTTAATTTCAGAAGAAGAAATTCTAAAAAAAACATCGGATCTCGTAGGAAACCTTGTATTTTATAATCCGGTTAAAAAAATATTCTTAGATTTAAGCTCTTATATGGATATTGATATTACAACTTCAAAAGATAAAAAATATTCAATTCAATATTTTTCTGACAAAAAAGACGCGAAAATAATTAAACAGAATTTAAAATATACAAACATTAAAAATTAATATAACAATTGCCGAAGGCCGGAATCGAACCGGCACGAGGTTGCCCTCACTGGATTTTGAGTCCAGCGCGTCTACCAGTTTCACCACTTCGGCTGTTTATATTTTGATTTGCGTTATCACGCTTCGTCAAGGGGATCAATTTCTATGTATTTACCCTTTGCTCTCGCGATGATTTTACCGATATCGTCCTCAAGTTCCGCCCGATTTTCGATTATTTTCTTATTTTTTTTAACAAAATAGCCTCTAAGATAGACAGGCTCGTTTGTTTTAGCTTGCTGAAGATATCTCACGGTAAACTCGCCGGTTTGCACTTCAAGATTCATTGATTGGTTTATTTTCATCATCACTTCGTCAAGCATCAGAGCTATAATGCCGGGATGCACACGATCTGCCTTATGACCCTGAAAGTGAGCCGCCAAAGTTGTTTCGCCGTAAGCCGTTTTAGTATCTTCATCAAACTCAAGATTTAATTTTAACCCTTGATCATTATCGGGGCTAGTACCGAAACTCAAATCTTTTTGTTTTCTTAGTACTTTCATTTTGGTTATATTAAAGGATTTATTCAGTTTGTCAAGAACTTTATGATTTTAGGTCTTCTTTTTCTTTTTTTTCGCCGCCGGAAGCAGTATATTATTTAATATCAATCTATAACCCGCCGAGTCTTTATGAAGATTCAAGTTTGTAGGCGGGTCTCCTACAAGGTGCTGGTAATCTTCAGGATCATGGCCCGCGTAAAAACTGAAAAATCCGTTTTTATAGCCGCCATATATATATTTCACCCTTGATGTTCCGAGCGTTTGACCTAAAATTAAAATTCGGGGCTTTATTTTCTCAATATGAAACGCCGTAGTCTGCCCTAAGAAGCCCTTGATTCTTTTTTCATGATTTTGCGTCAATAAAGACGGTATCGGATCTATATGCGCGTTAAATTCAAATAGCGAAAAAGAGTCTTTATTTTGCAATATGCCCTCGGCCTGCGGATTTATATCGATATCTGAAAATTCATAAAGATAGGGGTCTGAATAAACTTTGAAGTTTTCAAAGGCGAAAGTAAATTCATATTTTAACTTATCCTGAAAGTTTGGTGTAACAGGCGTTTGATCAATTAACGGATCGACAATGTCAACGTTCTGGGCGGCCAAAGCTATATCAAGAGTATCCGTAGCCGAACACATCGCGAAAAGAAATCCTCCCTCTGCGACAAACCTTTGAATAGATATGGCCACGTCTTTTTTTTGGTCGGCCACTCTTTTATAGCCCATCGACGCCGCCGTCTTTTCAAAAAGAAGCCTTCTTGATTCATACCACTGCATATTTTTTGCGTAAGCGTAAAATTTGCCGTATTGTCCGGTAAAGTCTTCGTGATGAAGATGCAGCCAGTCATATTTTAGCAGTTCGCCCGATAAAACTTCTTTATCCCAAAGTTGTTTATAAGGAATTCCCGAATATTCAAGCGCCATGGTGACGGCGTCGTCCCATGGTTCGGTTGAAGGCGGCTTATAAATGGCAATTTTAGGAGCTTTCTCAAACTCAAGCTCAGATACATTTTCTGTTTCAATTTTATTTTTTACAATTCTTTTTTCTTCTTCTGAATAACGCTCATAACTGATATTGCTCAAAACGGCGTTTTTTTTGACAAACCTGGTTTCAGGCAAAAGAAAAGAGCCGCCCCTGTAATTTAACAGTATCTTTGCCTTATCGCCTGTTTCAAGAGTCTGATATACCAACCCATACGCCTTTAAATGATCTTTTTGGCCCTCATCCATGGGTATAAATATTTCTGCATTCAAAGAGAACGAAATTATAGAAAATAATACAATAGCCGTTAATTTTTTCATAATAGTACAGGCATTTGAATTTAAACATTCTTATCCGTAAAGATAAAAAAATTAAATACAACAGGGCCTCTGTTAGATAATAAAAATCGAGTGATCGATTATCTTTCTACAATTACAAATATCAAAACAATTAATATCTTTAATTGGATAATTTAATACTTAAATAAATATTAATTATATTTTCAATTAACTCTATAAATTCCTTAGCTGAAAATTTTTCCATAAAAACCAAGGTTGAATCTACTTTTACAGATGTACCGGTCTTTTTATTAAAATATACGCCTCGATCTGTAGATTTACTTCTTTATACAAATTGACAAATCATGTGCATTCTAAAATAATGCTTTTAGAAGAGAAGAAAGAATACTTAAAAATAATGAACGAGAATAACAAGTACCATAACGCCAAAATTCTAATTGTCGACGATAATGAAATTAATATCATACTTATTGAAAAAGTGCTTAGAAAAAGCGGATATAAAAACATTAAAACGACTACCGATTCGACAAATGTATTAAATTTATATCAAAGCAATAATTTTGATCTTATCTTGCTTGATCTTCGAATGCCAAATATGGACGGTTTTGAGGTATTAGACGCTTTAAAAAAAGCGGAACAAAATAGTTATCTGCCTGTTATTGTTTTGACCGCCGACTCTGACAGAGACGTTCGAATAAACGCTCTCGCTAAAGGCGCGAAAGATTTTATTACAAAACCGATAGATCAGCTTGAAACGTTGACAAGAATTGAAAATATGCTTGAGGTAAGATTTTTACACAATCAAATAAGAAATCAGAATATTATTCTTGAAGAGAAAGTGGCAGAAAGAACAGCAGAGCTTTATGAGTCTCGTCTTGAGATTATTCAAAAGATGACAAAGGCGTCTGAATACAGAGATAACGAAACGGGAAATCATATTCTTAGAATAAGTAAGTATTCAGAAATTCTCGGAAAAAAAATGAACTTAACCGCGAAAGAAATTGACTTGATTATTAACGCAAGCCCAATGCATGATGTGGGCAAAATCGGCATTTCTGATAATATTTTACTAAAGCCCGGCAAGCTAACCGAAGAAGAATGGGATATTATGAGAAAACATACGATTATAGGGCATGATATTTTAGCCGACTCGAGGTCAGATTTACTGAAACAAGCCGCTGAAATTGCGTTATACCATCATGAAAAATGGGACGGTACGGGGTATCCTTACGGTAAAAAAAGTCTTGAAATACCTCTTTTTGCCAGAATTGTGGCCGTCGTAGACGTTTTTGACGCCTTGACCAGCGAGAGGCCCTATAAAAAAGGCTGGCCCGTTGAAGAGGCCGTTGATGAGATTATAAAATTAAAAGGAATTCACTTTGATCCTGAAATTATAGATGTTTTTCAACAGAGCGTCGACGACTTTAGAAATATTCAAGCAACCTACAAAGATAAATAACGGAAATCATTCAGAGGAAAACAATAAATACAATAGATAAAGAAGTCATTGAAAATCAAATTCATAAAAAAAATCTTGCCTTCTTAGAAAAGGCGTCTGCGGCGACTATCGCGGCGTTATCTTTTTTATTTATTTTTTTAAAAAGCGGCGAAATCGCGCCCGCTTTATTTTTTGCAATTGTAAACTTCGCGGCGTCTTGGCTTTATTTTTTTCTATTAAAAAAAGAACTTAACAAATTTATTGCGCATACGGCTGGCGTTGTTTTTTTATTAAATATTTTAATTTTTTCTTACATGCCGGTTTCAATTTATTTGATTTTAGCGTCTGTTTTATATTTTCTTTTCTTTTTTTTTGCAAACTATTTCGCGAAAAAAAAGAAACTGATAGGCAAACTAGCCGCTCAAACGGCCTGGATTTTTTTGCTTTTTACAAATTTTTTGCTCACGGGTTTTTTTTATAAAACCAGAGGAGATTATTATGCGAATTCTTCTTCGATAAACAGCGAGCTTAAGCTTTCAAATAATATAATAAAAACCAACCGTATTCAATGGAAGACCCCCGACTTATGGAATCTCGAAAAATTTCATTTCATAGAAAAATTTTTTATGCCGTCTCGGCTTATTTTTCAAATACAGCCCTTTTCTTCGCAGTATCTTATTCGACTTCCCGCAGAGCGCGCCGGAGGATGGATTGGCTGCGTTACAATGAGTTCTGAAGTAGTTATCAATTATATTGACGATTACATAAAAAAACAAAATTTTTATTTTTGGCATCCTCTGATTTCTTCTGAAAATGAAGAAAATTTAATGAAACGCTATACTGAAGATAAATTTTATTTTCGGCCCACATTAAAAAAATATGTTTTTTTAGATTTTATCAATTTAAAACCGAAAATATTATATATATTGACCGTTTCAATAAAGCATGAAAATAAAATAAACACGCTTGTTTGGGCGCTAGAGCCTTCCGAAAATACAAGTATAGATTTTTATATGACTAAAATTATAAAAAATATATCTATAATCAAATGACAATACTTTTTCAAAACAGATTATTGCGATATTTTTTTGTATATCTTTTGTTGATTACCGGTTTCTATGCATTGAACCCTTTTCTCTTTTCAGATGCATCCAAAGATAAGACCAAAGAAATAAACGCCCCAAAAAAAGAATTTTTAAAAATACTGGCCGTAGGAGATTTCGTGCATCCCGACAACTTTGAATCGTCAGAAATATCCAACAAGCTCGGCAAAAGAAAATACCGGTATGTAAGACCCATCATTCAAGAAGCCGATATCGCTTTTATCAATCTTGAATCTCCTTTTACCGAGATAAAACCAAAAATTAAAAAAGAATACGCTTTCGTTTCAAAGCCCGAAGAGCTGGATCATATTTTATGGGCGGGTTTTAATTTATTTTCGTTGGCCAATAATCATATGTTTGACGCTGGTCTTGAGGGAACACAAGAAACATTGCGGCATCTTAAAGAAAAAACATTATTATACAATAACAATATTCCCTACGCCTGGGCGGGCGCCGGATTATCTGCAGAAGAAGCTTCGGCCCCCGCATATATAAATATTAAAGATAAATATAAAATAGCTTTTTTGGCTTACGGCAATAATGACACTATTTATAATAATATATTCGAAGCAAAGAAAGCGGCCAAAGATATAAAATCATTAAAAGAAAATAATCTTATTATTGTTTCAATTCATGACGGCGAAGAATATACCCACTGGCCGAGAAAAAAATATAGAAACGCTTATAGAAAAGTCATTGATGCGGGAGCCGATATCGTATTTGGCCATCACCCTCATGTGGTGCAGGGCATTGAACGATACAAGCATGGCGTTATTTTTTATTCGTTAGGAAACTTCAGCATGGGAACTTTGCATCCTGAAAACTATAAAGAATATTTATTTTCGATAATCGCCTTGATTAAATGCGAATTAAACGAAACGATAACGCCGGTATCGGTAGAAATACTGCCTCTTTATGTCGACAATAAGCAGGCAATGACTTTCGGCGAAGAAAGTTTCGATTTAAGACAATTTATACCGATTGTGCCAAACGAACCTTTCGCGTCTTTTATATTAGAGAAAATAATAAAACGTTCCAAAGAAATAAAAGGAAATCAAACTATTTATAAAATTGAAAACTCGCGAATTAAGATCAATATAAAATAAATTTTTTTTCTTACTTAAAAGAGAGCAGGGTTAAAAAGTTTACAATACCATTAGTTTTTAAGCTTAGTCTTTCTAAAGTTTGAATAGATTTGTAATTATGAGCAATAAAAACGCATATAATATACTTTTTACCGGTTGGCTTATAGCGCTGATTGCCTCTTTGGGAAGTTTATTTTTTAGTGAAATTATGGAATTTGTTCCTTGTACTCTTTGTTGGTATCAAAGAGTTTTTATGTATCCCCTGGTTTTTATTTTCTTCGTTTCAATATATAAAATAGAAAAAAATATACTATTATACGCCGGTCCTCTAATTATAATCGGATGGATTTTCTCTTTTTACCATAATCTCGTACAGTTAAAAATCATTCCTGAAGAGGCCTCGCCGTGCGTTCAAGGCATACCATGCTCTATAAAATATATCAATTGGCTTGGTTTTATAACAATACCGGCTCTTTCTCTTTTTGCCTTTACTTTATTAATTATAACAATGATTGTTTTTTACAGGAGAGTTTATCATGAAAAATAGAGAGAAAATGATTGCCCTAACGGCTTTTATTATGGTGGCTTTGTTTGCAGGGGCCGCCTACTATTTCAAAAACAAAAAAGCTGAAGAGCAAAGGCTTATATTAGAGAATAATAGAAAAAGACTGGTAAAAGACTACAGTCCGGTTTATGGAAATACCAATGCTCCCGTTGAAATTGTAGAGTTTCTGGATCCCGAATGCGAGTCTTGTAAAAAATTTTATCCCTTTGTAAAAAAAATTCTTAATAATTTTAATGGTAAAGTAAAGCTTGTAGTTCGATACGCTCCCTTTCATAAAAATTCGATTTTTGCCCTAAAGATACTTGAGGCTGCTCGAAATCAGAATAAATACTGGGAAACAATGACTACCCTCTTTGAAATGCAGCCGCAATGGGGCGACCACCATAATCCAAAACCTATGCTTATATGGAACTATCTTCCCGATCTTGGTCTGGATATTAGTCAAATAAAAATAGACATGGAATCTGATGAAATTATGAATAGAATAAATACTGATATAGAAGACGGTAAGTTTTTGAATGTGAAAAAGACGCCTACATTTTTTGTAAATGGGCGCCCTCTTCAGGAATTTGGCTACAGACAGCTCTTTGATCTGGTAAAGAAAACTGTTGAAGAATTAGATTAAATCAACAGTTAAAAAACCTGGTTAAATTACGAGGTTTCTCAGGTTTATAATTATTTACAAATTGTCCAATAATAACAAATTTACGCATGAGCAAAAAATTATTGCCCTCAAATCTGGTTTTTGAAGAAGCCTTAAAAGAATTAGAAGAGATAGCCGGCATTCTAGAAGAAGGGAAAGAATCTCTTGAAAAATCAATAGAGTTATATGAGAAAGGCGTTCTCTTGAAAGAATTTTGTGAGAAAAAACTAAAAGAGGCCGAAGGCAAGTGGATGGTTTTAAAAAAGAAGAAAAACGGCGAGGTTGTCGCCGAAGAAATCGCTAACGATAGAATACCCGATTCTAATGAAATTCAGGGCGTTCAAGAAGAAATGTTTTAAATGGCCGAAAATCAAACCGAAACCATTATTAATACGTTGACCGACCAGGTTGAGTCGCTGCGAATAAATCTTGAAAATAATCGATTTATTTTACAAATTCAAAAAGCCGCCGAACTGTTGGCCTCAAGCTCAAACCGAATCATTGTTACCGGCATGGGGAAATCGGGTCTTATTGCCCGCAAGACCGCGGCAACCCTTACATCAACCGGAACGCCCGCCGTATTTTTACATCCTGCTGACGCTCTTCACGGCGACATGGGCAATATTCTGCCTAAAGAAGTTGTTTTGGCCTTCAGCAATTCAGGAGAAACCAGAGAAATTATAGAGCTTCTTCCCAATATTAAAGTTTTAGGCGCAAAACTGGTCGCTGTAACTCAAGTAGAAAACAGCGCTTTAGCCAAAGAAGCCGAAGCGCCAGTGATATTTAAGATCACAAAAGAAGGATGTCCGCTCAATTTGGCTCCTATGGCTTCAACAACAGTTTCGCTATGTATAGGAGACGCTATCGCATCTGCTCTTATCAAAATAAAAAAATTTGAAGTCAAAGACTTTGGCCGGTTTCATCCGTCGGGCTCTTTGGGAAAAAAAATCTTAACAAAAGTTTCAGACGTGATGCCGAGCGCTAAAAACTTTGCGGTTTCAAAAAAAGAAACTTTTAAGAACGTGCTTTCTGAAATGGTTTCGAGCAATTTAGGGGCGCTTTTAGTTACAGGCTCTAAAGGTCATTTAAGAGGCATAATAACCGACGGCGACTTAAAGCGCCTTCTTGACAAATATGAATTAAGTTTAGAGCGATTAATGTCAAAATCTGCCGAAGAAATCATGAGCCCAGAGCCCGCTTTTGTGTATCCTGAAATTCTGGTTGAAGAAGCTTTAGCGATTATGCACGAGAAGAAAACTTATATATTGCCGGTTGTCGATAAATCAAAGAAGCCTACGGGCGTCATTCGAATGCATGATATTATAGCGTATTCAAAATAGATTTTAAAGAGAATCTTCTTCCATCGAATTCTGCAATTCGTCTATAGCGGTAATGATTTCGTTTACCATGCTTTCATTAAGCGAAGAAAAATTTTGTTTCATATTATGAAGAACCTTTTCAAGATTGTGGGTCTTACGAACTAAAAAGGTTAAGCCAAGATTCAGGGCCTTTACCCTAAACTGCGATAAAAAGAGAAGGGCTTCGTTAATTCTTGAAACGTCTCTTTGAGAAAATAATCCTTTTAATGACGTTTTTATCTGCTTTATGAGATTGTTTCCTTCTTGTATAAACTGCTGGTATAATTCAATGCCTGCGTTAAGTATTTGAGCCGTTTTATCAAGCTCAGTGCGGGCAGAAGCGGCCGCTTCTTCAAGCTGTTTCTTTAAGTTTACGGTTTCGGTGATATCTTCTATGTGCACCATAACTTTTTTAATGATAACATCGTTCCATACGCGATAGAATTCTACGGCGAGAATTTTTTTATTAGAGCCGTCTTCGCTCTCATATTCGATGATATTAAAAGGATTATGTTCATTGATATCTTCATTTATAAACATTTCATGATTAAATATTTCATTGAGATAATTTGTTAAAAATTGTCTGCTGCCCTCTTTTGAAGGGAAAAGTAAATTTTCAATTTTTTTACCCGCGAGTTTTTTTGTGCCGAAGATCTTTTCGCATATAGACGAATAATCAGATTCAATATTAAACTGGGGATCAATCAGCATTATGCCTATATGTATATTATTTAAAATATCGGCCATTTTTTTACGCTGTATATTTCTGTTAATTGTACCCAATGCTCCGAAAACAATCGCTAATGCAATTGTTGCGATATCAAAAACAGCCATGAAAACCGGCTGAGACAGATGAAGGTCTACCCAATGCTTAAAAAATACAAAAAAATGTTTTACGTCATGCTCGCGCAAACCTATGGAGCCAAAATAATCTCCCACAACATAGGCGGCCGGCACCTGTAAACCGGCTAAAAATCCGAAAAAAATATACGGATTCTTAAATATGTTATAGGTAAACGATTCGGTCAAAAGAGCCTTTATAAAAAGCTTAAACATATTAAATATGTTCAAGCTTGCTGTAGGCGATTTTATTTTTTGTTCCATGGGCAAATCTCTATAAGTACTTCGCTAAGACTTCAAGCTTTTTTTGCGAATATTATGACAAAACCGGCATTATTTTGACGGCGTCAATAAAAAATTGTTTTACATAGTTTTTCGATTCGCTTATTTGACATTATGATAAACAGAGAACTCTTAAAAACCGACGAAGGCATAGCTATAATATTAGAAAATATTCAAAAAAGGCAAATGAACGATATTTCAATGAATATCGAAAAAATAATTAATAGTTATAAAATAAATCAACTGGAACTTGAGCGGCTTCAATCTCAAAGAAATAAAATATCCAAAGAAATAGGCTCTCTTGGCGGCGGCGAAAAAACGCAGACCCTTAAAGAAGAAGTAAAAATCATATCGGATAAAATTAAAAATCTTAAAGAAGAAACTCTCAATGCAGAAGAAAAATATAATAACCTGCAATTAAATCTGCCGAATATTCTTCATGAAAAAGTTCCTTTGGGAAAAACCGAAGAAGATAATCAAGTTGTAAGAGAATTCGGTAAAAAGCCCGAGTTTAATTTTACGCCCATGCCCCATTATGAAATAGGCGAAAAAAACAATTTATTTGATTTTGAAAGAGCCGCAAAATTATCAGGCTCTCGTTTTTATGTTTACAACGAGAGACTGGCCCGGCTCGAAAGAGATTTAATATCTTTTATGCTCAAAGAGCATGAAAAAAAAAGTTATAAAGAAAGACTTGTTCCCTTTCTGGTTAACGACGAGTGCATGATAAATACGGGCCAATACCCAAAGTTTAAAGAAGAGTATTATAGACTTGAAAGAGACGATTTGAATTTAATTCCTACCGCTGAAGTTCCCTTGACCAACCTATATTCAAATGAAATTTTCAAAGAAGAAGACTTGCCGTTATATTTAACGGCGGCAACCCCTTGCTTCAGACGAGAAGCCGGTAGCGCAGGTAAAGATACCAGGGGCCTTATACGCGTTCATCAGTTCAATAAAGTTGAGCTGGTAAAATTCTGCAAGCCCGAAAACTCAGACGAAGAGCTTGAAAGCCTTCTGGCGGACGCAGAATCAATTTTACAAAAACTGAATTTGCATTACAGGGTCGCGCTTTTATGTTCGGCTGATACATCTTTTTCTTCTTCTATAACGTATGATTTAGAAATTTGGATGCCGGGCGCAAAAAGATGGCTCGAGATATCGTCTTGTTCAAACTTTAAAGATTTTCAGGCGCGGCGGGGTTTAATTCGGTATAAAAATTCCAAAACGGGAAAAAATGATCTTGTGCATACTTTAAATGGTTCAGGCGTCGCCGCAGGCAGGCTTATGGCCGCCTTGCTTGAATATTATCAAACAGAATCTGGCGATATAAAATGGAGCGAGATCTATGATAAAATACAGTAAAATATTTTTATGTATATTTCTTTTCTCTTGCTCAAAGGCTGTTGAAAAGAAGTACATAATGCCAAAATGCGAAATAAAAAAAGAGGCTGCCTATACGGTTGACGAATTTATTGAAGTTGCCGTCAGCGCGCCCGCTTCTCGAGACGCAAATGGAAAAGTAAAAAGGAAGACAACGGCTCAAGAGAACGCTCTTTTATGCGCGCAAAGAGAAGTCGTAAAATTTAAAACCGGAAAACAAAGTTTTAACGTCCATATTCAAGGCGGAGAGATCATAAACAAAGAATTTGACGATTCTCAAAATTGCACTTTAACTTATAGAATAAAAAATAATTTAGTGCGCTAAGAAAGAAGGCTTTCAATGTATTTATATAACCTTTTTTTTTCGTCTGTCGAAATCTTCTTTTCACTCTCAAGAGTATTGACTATGCCAATTAAGAATTTTTCTTTGTCTTTATCTGCGTCTTTTTTAAATAACGTTTTCCATTTCTGTTTTGGATTTTGCCCCGATTGCAAATAAACATACTCTCTCATCATTCTTTCGCGTAACGCCGGAATATTCAATGATAATTCCAGTATTTTTCTGAAAAGCTCGTCATAATTTTTTGTTTGAAACTGCAATATATTGCTGATATCGTTCTTAAGACCAATTTGTGAATAGCAAGAAAAAGTTTTATCTAAAATATTATAAATAATGCTGAAAGAAAGCGGCTTTTCTGATAATACGTCAATTTCATAGACCCATTTTATTGTATCCGGTTCTTTTTTGGCCCAAACTCCGCTTTTTCGTAAATTACCAAATTCAATCAAAGATTTATTTTGAACCTTAATCTTTTCAGAAATTTCAGAATGAAGATGGTTTATAAATTTTTTTATGCGAAAAATCCGCAATTTTTGTAACAGCGCTTTCATTCGTTTTGTTTTAAGCAATTCATAAGAAAAGTTATTTTTTTCTTTTATACTATGCCTTTGCTATGTATACGCTTGAACTTTATAATAAAAGTCTATTGTCAAGATATTTTCAAAATTAGCCGAAAATATGCACAAATGAGCTATCGTTTGTTAACAATATTCTTTTCTATTTGGATATTTTTATTAATTTCCCTGATTTTTGTTTATAAAAAATCGACACCTACAGATATTAACGCATTAGAGCGTGAAATAAGAAAGTTGTCGCAATATAAAGACTCTCAAGAAATATTTGATCAATTTTCTTCTTTGTTTGATAAAGACATCTCTCTGTTGGCCCTTATTTTAACCGACTCAAAAGGTTATGTCAAAGGCAGTATGTTTGAACCGGGACGTTTTACCGCTGAGGAATACAACAATTTATTGAGAAATTTTTCGAATATAAAATCAAAATCTCATTGGAAAAACCATAAGCTGATAAAATTTGATATACAATCCCAAAATAATCACGCCTATCTTTTAATGAAAACCGAAAAAAATCTTACGGATAGTTTTTTTATCGCTGTAAGAAGCGTACCGCTTTTAAGATATTTAACTTTTTCGGCTGTTTTATGGAGCGTATTTGTATTTTTATCGTATATGTATTTTTTTCTTCGAAACGAGAAAATAAAACATCCTTCGAATAATACCGATTTCATAAAGAATAAGACTTTTTCTACCAAGAAATCTCAAATACAAAACAATGATGCAGGGCTTATCGATTCGTTTAAATATTTAAATGAAAAACAATTATTAAACTTTATTGATCTTTTGAGTAAAAAATATTTTTGTCCAAAAACGGCATTTTTTTCCCGCGAAAAAAACAGGTGGTTGCCGGTATTACAAAAGCGGGGCGAAATATACGTTAAAGGAGAAAGCATAAAAATTCCCGACTTTTTAGAGGAGTTTGGAGAGCCTGAAAACTGGAACACGCCTATTCTAAGAGAAAGCGGTTCAGAATATTATCTACCTGTTATGCATAAAGAAATTCTAACAGGCGTATTTTGGTGTAAATTTTCTAACATGAACATACCCGAAATTCATATGATACATGATATGCAAGAGACGGTATCGTCTTTTGCCCGATCTGTTTTTGTGCAAAAAGTTTATGAAAAGGCTGTCATTGACGAAGAAACGGGATTTTATAATTATCCGTATTTTTATTTTTTACTTAAAGAAAGAATTCAGTTTGAAAAAAATATTGCCGCTATAATCTTTAAAATAGAGCCGTTTTTAGAAAATATAAGCGGCATAAATGAATGGGGCAGAAAAATTTATTCTATTTTAGACAAAAAGAGAGACTCAAAAACAGTCATTTGCAGATTAGAGCAAGGCAAATTTATCGCTTTATTTAATGTAAGCAATTTAAGTAAATCTGAACAACATTTAGAATATGAATTTTATAAATCGGTCGCTGCTCAAATAAGAGAATCTGTATACGAGGCATTTTCTTCTCATACCGCCGTTTATGGTGCCGTTGTTCCCAAAGAAAAAGTAAAGGGCAGCGTTGATTCTTTTCTTTCAACTTTAGAATTGGCTTTAAAAATTGCGGTAGAAAATAAAACAATGGGATACATTATGTCAGAAATAGGAGGCGGTATTTTATGATAAAAAAATATTTAATATTATCTTTTTTATGCTTTGTCTTTTATTGTAAAAGCTTTGGGAAAGAACTTCCCTACGATGTCAAGAACTGGGAAGTCAAAGAACAAAAAGAGCCCCATAAAATTGAAAACTGGGCGGGATACACTATTGAGAAGAGAGAATCAGTAAAATTTATTCAAAAAGAAACAGGAACAGAAATCGTGGTTGAAATGGCGGAGTTTGAATCTGAAAATCATGCTCTGGGCGCTTATTTAGAATTAAGAAAAAATAAAATCGATAATTTACGCTCTCTAAATGTTCAAAGGGCCCGCTGGAGCCATTTTCTGGTTCCCGGCGAAGAAGCCGGTTTTTGGCAGGGCTTTCGTTCGGTTAGCGCATATTCTAACCGATCTTTAGAAAGAAAAGAATGGGAAGAGTTTCTGGATATTCTATCAATAAGCATGCCAGAAGGCACGGCAAGACCTTCTGAGTTCAGTCTTCTTTTGCGCGAAGAAACCAGCATAAAAAATGTTTTATTTGCGCTTAATGAGCCTGTTCCTAATACTGACCATCTTAAAGAATTCTTTTATGCTCCATGGCAAAGCGCAAAAAGAGAAATTATTTTTGGTTTTCGAATATTCGAAGACTCTTCTGAGGCTCAAAACTATCTTATATCGCAAACCATAGTCTCAGAAAAAAACATTAAAAGCGGCATTTTAACGCAGTGGGATTATAAAAATAAATCTTATCCGGTGATTTTGAAAGAAAATGAAATACAAAGTCAATATTTGTTTAGAAAAGACGGCGTTATATTTTTATTTGCGGGAAATCTATCTGAGACCGACGCAAAAAACGAGGCAATAAAATTATGGGAAGCCTGGGAATTTTAGGTTAATATATAAAATAATGGATCCCTTTCAGGATGAAAAATTTATACTAACCGTTTCGTCGTCTTTTATTGAAGTTTCTGCAGACTGGCTTGATATCAATATGATGAGAGAAGCCTATGGCCAAACCAATAATGAGGGTCTCTGTTATGAATTTTGCGCATCTTTAGGTTTCAAGGGCGATATCAACGGCAAAATTTTTATCGGTATGGATGGATATACCAAACTATTAGTGTTGCCATATATTGCCGCTAAATTTAATCTTACCCAGTTTCATTGGGAAGCGGCCGAAAGCTCTCTTTTATCTTATATCAATCAAATTGGCGGAAAAATTCTGACGGAATTAGAAGATTATTATAAAGATTTTGAAATAGAATCGCCTGAATTATTCAGTAATAAATTTGTTCCGCTTTCTAAAGACGATTATAGAAAATATACCGTAATCTTCTTTTTAAAAGACGATAATCTTAAAAAATATTTAGGACGCCTTTATGCAACTATAGCGTTTCTAAAATAAAATTAAAAATCAAGAAAATCTTTTAATTTGCGCATTCTAGTGGGCGCTCTTAATCGTCTTAACGCTTTCGCCTCAATCTGACGTATTCTTTCTCGGGTTACCTTAAAAACATAACCTACTTCTTCAAGAGTATGAGTATACCCGTCGTCAAGACCAAAACGCATTCTTATTACTTTTTGTTCGCGCGCCGGTAGGGTAGCTAGAACCTGCTGTATTTGTTCGGCAAGAATTGATTGAGCCGTTGCCGCCATCGGGCTTTCGGCTTTTTTATCTTCAATAAAGTCTCCTAACTCAGAGTCTTCGTCTTCGCCGATAGGAGTTTCTAAACTTACCGGATCTTTCGCTACATTTTTAACCTGTTTAACCTTCGCTGGGGGCCATCCGAGTCTTTCGGCAATTTCATCGTCATTGGGTTCCCTGCCTGTTTCTTGCAGAAAAAGCCTTATTTCACGATTTACTTTATTTATTTGCTCGATCATATGGCTTGGTATTCTAATTGTTCTGGCCTGTTCTGAAATGCTTCTCGTAATAGCCTGACGTATCCACCATGTGGCATAGGTAGAGAACTTGTATCCTTTTCGATATTCAAACTTTTCAACAGCCTTCATCAGACCAATATTGCCCTCTTGAATTAAATCATAAAAATGCATTCCTCTGTTGGCAAAACGCTTTGCGATAGAAACAACAAGGCGAAGATTTGCGTTAATTAATTCTTTTTTTGCGGTTTCAATTTCGCGTTGTCCCCGCGCTATTTTTTCACCCCATGATAATATAATAAGAGTCGGCGACCCTGCTTCTTGCTCCATTCTTCTTAGTTTTCTCTCGTTATTTCTAATATCTTTGATGATATTTTTTACGTCTTCTATGGTGCAGTCCATTTCTTTCTCGACAACGTCAAGATCCTCATTTTTTTCAATGTGCCTGTTATAAGCTTTTATAGCTTTCACATCGCGGCCATATTTTTCTTTCAAGCGCAAAAAGTGTCTTTTTATTTCTTTAATACGAAAAACCATACTCTTTATTTTATTTACATGTTTAATTAATTCTTTTTGCGAAATTCCAACCTTTAAAACATGTTTAGATGATTTATCTTCTAATTTTAATATTTCTGCCCAAATTTCCTGATGTTTTTTGCTTTTATGGGTATATCTTTTTAGTTTTGATTTTAGCTGCAATATTTCTTTATCGATATCTATCACGGGCTTCATTTCTTTTAAGAAATTTTCTCTAAGAAGTTCCTGCTCGCTCTGGGGAATATAATATGTTTTAGACGCGCGGCATATTTCGGTTATGCGTATATGTCTTTTTTCAATTTTATTGTAATATCTGATAAAAGACTGTCTTAAAAGCGAAGACTTCAATACCGCTTCTTCTATAATAATTTCGCCTTTTTCTATTCTTTTTGCAAGTTCAACTTCTTTATCTCCCGATATTAAAGAAATTTTTCCGATTTCTTTTAAATATAACTTCATCGGGTCGTCAGCTTCGCTTACCGAGGCGGCCGTTTTCTTTTTTGGCATAGCCGGTCTGAGTTTCGGGTTACTTAAAAGCTGCGAAAGTATTTCAAGTTCGTATCCGTTATTCATTAATTGAATGGCAAGATCTTGCACCGTAAAGACTTTGCTTTCGGGTAATTTTACTTCATAACCCAACTCGGTTAGCTGGGTTATTAATGCCTTAGGAACTTTTTGCTCTCCTAAGATCGACACTTGAACAGAATAATTTGTTGTCTGTTTTTCGCTTTTCTCAGAAAGCGCTTTTTTATCGTATTCTTCAACAATTTCAATACCATATTGGTTTAAAAGTATGAAAACATCGTCAATTTTATCAGAATTAATAAGTTTTTCGGGCAAAATATCATTAATCTCGTCATATGTTATTTCGCCGTTTGACTTTCCTATATTTATTATTTTTTGAATTTCGGGCAGTTGTTCTAGTTCCACTAATTTTTCTCCACTTATTTTACTTTATTAAAAAGGCCAAAACAATTATTTTTCAAGTCTTTTTAATTACGGTTATTACGTATCTCTCTCTTTTAAAAAACATATTTTGCATAATTCGAACATAAAGCCTTGTTTCGTCGTCTTATTTACAACAAAGTTTTAGAGGTTTATAATACTACGTATTATATATCGGATTTATACAATGCGATAGATTCCTTATGCGGGAAGAATATATAAGATATTAAAAAAAAAAGCAACTTTTTTTTATTTTTTTTATTAATTTGCGTAACTGCCCGTTCTTTTGGGCATATTTGTGTCTAAAGACGCGATTAATTCTTTAGGATTTATATTATAGCCAAGATCGTGAGCGGTTTCAGCGTAAAATAAAATTACTTTTTTTATTCGCGCGCGTGCTTGATTATAATTCAAACCATAACAAAATATATCTAATTCGGGACAATTGGCCACATATTCGCCGTTTTTTTCCCATATTTTAATTGAAAGTTCCATTTTCATTAATGTCGGATGCTTCTATAATTTTTTTGATGATTTTTATAAAAAATGTCAAAAGACAGCTTTATAAACTATGGGACAGATAAAAAAAGGGCATTATAATTTTTTTAATATATTTTAAACCAATGCCGATAATATCAATTATATGTCGACATCTGAAAAAACAAGAATAGAATCAGACCAAGAATTTTCAAACGTAGAAATAATGGAAAACGAAAAAAACACAGAAAATTCTAATCAAGAAGATTCTTCTAAAGTCGAAGAAACGCTGTTTGAGCAAAAAAAATCGTTGAGAATTCGACTTGTAATGTGGTTTCTTCTTGTGGCCCTTATGATTCCAATAGTCGCCGGAGGCTTTACATTATTATCATATAATAAAGTTGTTGAAAATGAAATAACTCAAAACTTTGCTAAAACCGCCGCTCATTTGAAAGATTTTATCAGCCATAATATGGCCGAGCGCTATACTGATATTCAGCTTTTATCTGAAGAGAATTTTGTTAAAAAAGGTGTCGACCAGACAAATTCTTCAGACGTTATCAATGAATTGAATTCTTATGTAAGTTATAAAACAATGTATTCAAATATAATGATATTTGACGAAAACGGTAGGCTGCGAAATATAAATACAAAATCATCTAACGGAGATAATATTAAGTCAAGCGCGCTGCTAGGATCTTTACAACAAAACTGGAAGACGGTAATCATCGCCGGAGATAAAGACTCTGAGATAGACTGGTTTACCAGATGTAAAGAAAAAGACAGAAAAATTCCTTTTTATACACGAACCATCAGGCAGAACAAAAGTTTTTTAGATTTAAAACTTTCTTCAAATAATATAATTTTTGCAATGCCCGTAAAAAAAAGAGGCGTTGTTGAAGGCTGTGTCGCGGCGGCGATACCTATTGAAAACTTAGAGCCTGTTTTTATAGACAACCTTAAATTATTGAAAAATAATCTTAATACTTTTGAAGTCAGTCTCGTAGACAGAGAAGGTTTAGTGATATGGGAGAGTTTTCAATCGAATAACCGAGCTTTTTTAGATAACTTGAGACTGTCAAACGATAATTTGTATCACCAATGGAAAGATAATAAATTCAAACCTCTTATAGAAGAAATGTTTGATATGCGTATGAACAAAAAAGTTCTGGCTTCTATAGAAACTGAATCAGGGGTCGGCGAATTTAGCGGTTTAGGGTGGGCCGTCATAGCAAGAGCCGATAACAACGAAGTAAGAAAAGATTCGACAAATACCCTGCTTTTATCGTTGATTATTTCAACTCTTCTGTTGATTATAAACTCTATTTTAATATATCTATTTACCAAAAAAATTACAATGCCTATTCAAAATTCGGCTTCGGCCATTGAAAAAATCGGCTACGGAGATTTAACAAAAGAACTAATCGTTCACGGGAATGACGAACTGGGTAAGCTTGAGTTTTTTATCAACGAAACCACGAAACATTTAAGAATTCTCGTAAGCGCTTTGACCGGTTCGCGAACCGCGTCAACAACATATTCGCATGACGCGGCAAAAAGAGTAAGAGAAGTTTTAAGATCAAATCAAGAGCAGGCTGCTCTTTTAGAAGAAGCCTCGGCGGCCGTTGAAGAACTTTCTGCTTCGACACAGAGCATTTTAGAAGCTTCGCAGCAACAGCTTAACGGCGCAGAAACAAACAGCAAAGCGATGGAAGATCTTCAAGATTCGTTTTCAAAATCAGAAGAAATTCAGCGTCAAATTAGCAAAGAGGCCTCGCAGACAATGGATCAAGCCCGTTCGGGAGGCGAAGCCGTACAATTGCTTGTGCTAAGTATGGAAGAAATCTTTGAAACTTCGCAGCGCATTTTAGGCATCATTGACGTAATTAACGACATAGCCGATCAAACGGACCTTCTAGCCTTGAACGCTTCTATAGAAGCCGCCAGAGCCGGCGAGCATGGCAAAGGCTTTGCCGTTGTGGCCCATGAAATCAGCGAACTTGCAGAAAGAAGTTCGGCTTCGGCAAAAGAAATATCAAGGCTTTTAAGAACAGCGAATCAAAAAGTAGAAACTGGAACTGAAAAGGTAAGAGGCACTCGCGAAATATTTAATAAAATTATCGCTTCAATGGAAGTCTTGGCTAAAGATATTAAGGTTGTAAGAGAATTTGACGCCTTGCAAAGCGATGCTGTTAATGAAACGGCTCAAAGGGCCAAAAGAGTAGCCGTTTTGGCGCGCGAAATCTCTGACGCCACAAGACTTCAAAATCAGTCTGCCGAAGAAATAACAGAAGATATGAGCCGGGCAAATGAAATTACGTCTGATAACGTAGATCAAATTGAAAAACTTGAGTCTCAATTAAAACAGCTTGAAACTCTAATGGAAGAAGGTCTTAAACTTGTTCATAAATTCAAGCTTCCGAGAGTAGTCGAGGGTAACGTAATCGAATAAAGTTAAGATAATATCGAAGCTTATAGTCTTAAAACTTAACTTTTCAAAGCTTAAATCAAAGATAAATAAAGTCGTACCCATTCTTGTAAAACGCCTTTTTCTTCAGCCGGAAGTTTTGTTTTATCTAGCCTTAAAATTTTATTTTTTGCGTTTTCAATTTCTTTTTTTTGAAATCCTAACGAAACCAAAGCTTCTTCAATTTGATTTTCAAACGACGTCTCTAAGCTTGCTTGCGGCGAAACATCCCCAGAGATATCTTCTGCGGCAATAGATTGCTTGAGACTTTCTAACTTTTTAATTTTTTGTTTAGACTCAAACAGTATTTTTTCTGCCTTTAATTTACCGATGCCCGGAATTTTCAAAAGGGCCTCTTTTTGCTCCAGAATCAACATATTGATTAAATTGTAAGATCCGCCGGTTGACATAAGATTAAGAGCCATTTTAGGGCCTATACCCTGCAGGTTTCTTAAAAAATCAAAAAGCTTAACCTCTACTTCTTTTAAAAATCCGAATAAATGCTGCTCGGTTTCGTTTTGAATAAAGCGGGTATACAGAAGTATTTCTTTTTGATTTTCTTTGCTTAATTTATCGTGAACTTCTATCGGTATATGCAGCCCGTACCCTACGCCGCCCGACTCGATAATGGCAAAAAACGGCGACAACGATATTATTTTACCTTTTATAGAATATATCATTTAAGTCTGTTATTTTTTGTTCTCAGCCACGAACATATGGCCAGCCCGAGCGCGTCGGCTGCGTCGTCGGGTTTTGGCATTGAAGAAAGCCCCAGTATTCTGGCTATCATTTTCTGCATTTGTCTTTTATCGGCCGCGCCGTAGCCGGTAATCATTTTTTTCATGCTTGTCGGCGAAATTTCAATGAGAGGAATATTTTTTTTATGCAAAGTAAGAATAATGACCCCTCTTGCCTGAAGAAGTTTTACTCCGGTTGTCAGATTTTTCTTGAAAAAGACTTCTTCTACCGCGCATGCGAAGATTTTCTTTTTTTTTAAGAGCTCCGCTGTTTTTTTTTCTATAATTTCTAATCTCTCGCCTATAGGCAAATTTGAAGCAGTTTCAACGACGCCGGCGTCTATAAATTCTGGCTTGCCGGCTTTTGGGGTTTGCTTGATTAACCCATAACCCATGCGCCCGTAACCGGGGTCTATGCCAAGATAAAGCATTAGCCTGAAATTAACTCTTCGGATATTTCAAGATTGCTGAAGACATTTTGTACGTCGTCGTGATTTTCGAGATTTTCAATCAGTTTCATTACGGCGCCGCCTTTATCTACATCTAGGGCAATTTGCGTTTTAGGAACATACTGAAGCTCAGATTCGAGAATTTCCCAGCCTTTGGTTTCAATAATTTTATAAAAAGCCTCTAATACCGCATGAAAATCTTCTTTAGCCGATTTTATGACATAAATATTTTCTTCGTCTTTTTCAAAGTCTTCGGCGCCGCATTCTACTACCTGTTCTAAGAGTTCTTCTTCGTTAATATTTTCGCCTTTTATTAAAATAACGCCTTTATGATCAAATAAATAGCTGACAGAGCCCGATTCTGCCATAGAGCCGCCCGCTTTTGATAAAATGTTTTTGATTTCAGGCACCGTGCGAGTTTTTTTATCGGTTAATACTTCAATGATAATGGCTATGCCCCCCGGCGCGTACCCTTCATAGACAAGCTCTTCATAATTATCGCTCTCTAATTCGCCCGTGCCTTTTTTAACGGCTCTTTCAATATTATCTTTGGGAACGTTGCTTTCGCGGGCTTTTAAGATAGCGGCTCTAAGCCGTGGATTGCTGTTTTCGTCGCCGCCGCCAAGCTTTGCTGAAACCGTAATTTCTTTCGCTAAGCGGGTAAAAATCTTGCCTCTTTTTGCGTCGGCAGCCTGCTTTCGGTGTTTGATATTCGCCCATTTTGAATGACCAGCCATGGTTCCAGTTTTTATATATTTTACGCTTCGACAACTGTTTTTCTAACTATTTCTATAAAAGAAAACAAGCGATTAACGTTTATTGCGCGGTCACAACAAGAAAACAGGTTGACGCCTTAAATTGTATTTTATAGGTTTATATCTAATTAATAGTATGAACGAAACTAAAATTTGCAGGCTTTTATCTTCTCTTTCTTCTTCAAAAGAAAACATAGAAATATTATGCGCTCTCGATAAAGCTCTTTTTAACCCTTCGTGGAATGAGACGCAGTGGCAAAACGAGTTTGATAACCCCTCTGTAGAAATCTATATTATGCAAAATTCTAAAGACGAACCGATTGGTTTTTTATCGGCGTCTATTGTCGATAAAAATATTGAAATTAGAAAGGTAGGAATACTGCCCGAATTTCAAAGAAAGGGATATGCCTCGCTTTTAATGAACAAGGTCTATGAATTAAGCAAGAATTATAACGCTGAAACGATAATTTTAGAAGTCAACGAGACAAACCATCCGGCTGTGATGTTTTATCAAAAAAACGGATTTTCTGTCTTTCACGAAAGGAGAAACTACTATGCGAACCACCAAAAAGCTTTTTGTATGCAAAAAAATATTGCTTAGCCTGCCTTTTCTTTTTTTTCTTTTGTTTTCTTCGCATGCCGAAAACAATAATAAAAACAAAGAAGAAAAATTAACCACCGCAGAAAGCACATGCGAAATAATCGCTTCTTCTCTAGGCAAGGGAGAGAAAAAAAGAAGAGCAAGAATCGGGCTAAAAAATAAAATATACTTATGTCGCGGAACAGTTGAAAAGGTTTTAGAAGATTTTTCGCAGCTTCCCGATGAGTTGATATCAAAATCAAGATGGATAGCCAAGCTTAAAAAACCTTATCTTTTAATCTTGAAGCCCGAAAGCCGCAAACTAGAAAAAGTAAAGTTCTACCTGTTCAGCTCAAAAGAAGAAGTAGCCGAGGTATTAACCGAGGGAACCAGTATTGAATTCAGCGGCCAGCTTTTATTCGAGCCCTTTTTAAATGAAAATATCTGGCGGATGGTTTTTATAAACCAGGAAGCCGCCATAAAAATATAAAATATTGTTATTTAAGATCATGTTTTGCGCAAAAAAAAAGGCTTCTTTAAAATTAAAAAGATATGGCGATAAATTTATTCATAGATTTTATTTTCATCGTTTTCTTATAATCTTTTTTTTGCTGCAAATAAATATTGTTGCCGCCGGCGAAAATAAAATCTGGAAAGGAAAACTTGACGATAAGGGCAAGGCAAAAATCGAATACAAGATATCTGCCGAAAAAACCGTCTTTTTACAGGCCTTTATTTTTTATAAAGACAACTGGCGCCCCGTATCTGTATTCTGGAACGACAAAGAAATCTGGATAGACTTGGGCCCGGCATTTAAAGAATTAGAATACCGCGTGCATTTGCTCATCGACGGGTAAGGGTTAATATTCTTAAGTCTTATAATGGCGGCTTGCACAAAGCCCATTCTGTTAGCCACAGGTTTAAACCTGTGGCTAACAGAATGACTTATCAAGAAATTCATCCGGTTCAATATTTGCCTGCTTAAGAATTGCCCTTAGGGTACCTTCTGGCATATTTGAGGCATGATTTGGGATGGTAGTATCTTTATTTGTTGCCGGATTATACCAGATTTCATGTGAACCAGCCGCCTGACGGTCAAAATAAAAACCTAATTTTTTTAATTTTCTGATTATCTGGCGATATTTAAATCCTGATAATCTGCCCATTTAATAGTTTACTATGAGTGAATAATCAAAGCTGTCGGTAACAGGTTTTAAATCTTTTAGTTTTTCTTCTTTACTGATTTTTGATTCGATTATTTTGCGGGCAACATCTCTTGCAATTTCAAGGGTTTCTGCAATGGTTCTGCCTTGGGCAATAAGACCCTGCAAAGAAGGCGAGGTTGCCAGATAGACACCTTCAGGTAGTTTTTCGATATGAATATCAATTGAAGCTTTCATTTATTTACACAATATAAAATTTACACAGTTTTTAAACAAAAAAATAAGCGCTAGAATTTTATAAAGAGGTCATATTTAGGCTGCGCTCAATACAGATGAACGCTGAAAGAAAGATTGTATAATCTTAAATAAATATACCTTTACAAAATGTATCAATTCTATTTCATGGTAATGAATGTTGACAAATGTCAACATTTGCAAAATGGGTGAAACTAAGTCCCATATAGATTTGAATAATTCTATTAACTCGAAATTCAAGAGGCTCTAATTTTATAAAGCGGCTCTTAAATAGTCTAAATAAAGTCAACTCTATTACCTGCTAGACCATTAACACGATTATATTAGATACGGCGCAAATGATTTCGGTTCATCTGTGTTTCGGTTAAACCTATCAAATTTATTGCGATTGGCTCGCATATTGTTGAACTTCGACTGTATTTTGTAAGATCGATTTTTAAAGAAAAAGGAAAAATAAATATGAACATACTTCAAATAGCTACGCTGAACAGGCCAATTAAGCAAGACATTGGTTATGGGCCCATTGAAACAGTTATTTATAATATAGATAAAGGGCTGCATGATCTAGGGCACCATTCTATTGTTGCCTGCTCCGGCGATTCTTCTATTACCGGCGATCACGTTACAACCATAGATAAAAGCTTCAGTGAATACTGGAGTAAAAATACGCGCGAGCAGCGCAAAAACATGAAATATCACCTGTCGGCATCGCTTGATCGCATAAAAAAGGGCGACATTGATATCATTCATGTGCACGACGCTGTCATGATGGAATATATTTATAAAGGAATTACTAAAAGCTCCGTTCCGATAGTGATGACTCTTCATGTGCCAGCGCAAGAGAAGGGGCAATTTAACAAGTGGAACGAGTCTTTGCATTCTACATCTGCCGCTTATTTTGTTCCTATCAGCGAATACCAGAATAAACAACATCATAGCCTGGTTAACGGTCAAAAGGTAATACACCATGGCATTGACCTTGAGGACTATCCGTTTAATAAGAACATCGAAAAAGAAAATTATTTGTTTTCTATTGGCAGAATTACCCCAGACAAAGGGCAAGATAAAGCCATAGAGGTTGCAAAAAAAACCGGTTCTCGTCTTATCATCGCCGGCAATATACAAAACAAAGAAGCAGACAGAGCATTTTTCGCGAAAATAAGAAAATCCATTGATCTGGTAGTTGAATCTCAAGGCTCTATTAATGAAAGCGATCAAAACGATTATTATGAACGCGTCATGAAACCCATTCTTGAGAGCGACGCACAGATTATCTTTATTGGCGAAGTAAACGCCTCGCAGAAAAAACTTTGGTACCATTTTGCGCGGGCGACTCTTTTTCCTATTCAATGGGGCGAACCATTTGGTCTTGTTTTGATAGAATCGATGGCTTGCGGCGCCCCGGTTGTGGCCCTTAATAAAGGGTCTGTGCCTGAAATTGTCATGCATGGCAAAACCGGATTCGTAGTCGACACTATAGAAGAGATGGCGAAAGCCGTAATGGAGATTGACAAAATTAATTCGAATGATTGTCGAAATCATATTAAAGACAATTTTTCTATAGCGAGTATGTCCCGAAAATATGCAGAGCTTTATAAATGGATTATTAACGAGAGAACCTTATGCCAAAAGATATCCCTGTAAGTAACGGCTCTTTTCTGCTGAACTTTGATTCAGATTATCAGATTCGCGATATTTATTTTCCTTTTATCGGGCAGGAAAACCACGCCAGCGGTCATCCCTTTCGTTTTGGCGTTTGGGTAGACGGCCATTATTCCTGGATGGGCCCAGAGTGGGAAAAAAATATCAGATATCATAACGACAGTCTTGTTACAAACGTTTTTCTAAGAAACGCATCTTTAGGCATTGAACTTAGATGTTCTGATGTGGTAGATATAGATATAAACGTCTATGTTAAGAAAATTGAAGTCGCCAACCTTGAAGACAAACCCCGTCAGGTCAGGCTATTTTTTAGTCACGATTTTAACCTTTACGGTAACGACATTGGCGGCACCGCCTATTTTGATCCGCGAAGCGCCTCTATAATTCACTATAAAGTACATCGCTATTTTTTAATTAGCTGCTGGGCGCAGCACAAGTGGGGCATGCAGCACTATACCTGCGGCAGAAAAAATTCGCCCACAGATCTTGCAACCGCTGAAGAGGCCGAAACCGGCGAACTAAGCGGCGAGCCGACTGCATGGGGTTCGCCTCATTCTACCGTCGGAATCTGGCTAAATCTGGACGCAAAAGGCAAAGAAATAACATATTACTGGATAGCGGCAGGTATGAACTATGACGAAGTGGCAAAGCTGAACCTTGAGGTTCACAAAAAAACGCCTGAAGAGCTGCTCAATCGTTCGTCGAAGTATTGGGAAGCATGGGTGCGAAAAAGTTTAATTGATTTAAACGATCTGCCTGAATCAATCACTGATATTTTTAACCGAAGCCTGCTTGTGCTTAGAACACAAATTGACAACACCGGGGCCATTATAGCGGCCACCGATTCAGATATAATCCGTTTCGGAAAAGACACCTACTCTTATTCCTGGGGACGCGACGGGGCTTTTGTCGCGGCGGCGCTGTCAAAATCTGGTCACTACCATATATGCATAAAGTATTTTGACTATTGCGCCCGCATTTTATCAGAAGAAGGATATTTATTCCAGCATTATAATCCTGACGGATCGCTTGCGAGCAATTGGCATTCATGGCTGGTAGACGGAAAAGAGGTTCTTCCCATTCAGGAAGATTCTACGGCCCTGACTCTATGGTCCCTATGGATACATTATCAGGGTTTGCGGGATATTGAATTTATTCGGCCCCTTTATGAGACGCTTATTAAAAAAGCGGCCGATTTTTTAGTAAGCTACAGAGATACTGAAACATTGCTGCCTTTACCTTCGTATGATCTATGGGAAGAGCGTTACGCGACGCATACATATACTGCTGCAACCGTCATAGCCGGGCTTAGAGCCGCGGCCAACTTTGCGCGAATTTTTAAGGATATTGAACTATCTGAAAATTATGATAATGTCGCAAATGAAATGACCGAAGCGATTAAAAAATACCTGTACCATGACGGTCTTAAGCGTTATGCCCGTTCAGGCTCTCGAATAGAGGGAGGATACAAACTCGATGAAGTCATTGATATTAGCCTTTTAAGTTTGACCACAATGGGAGTTTTAAGCCCCAAAGACGAGCGAATGAAAGAAACAGCCAAAGCAATAAAAGAAAAGCTGTGGCTTAAAACGCCTATTGAAGGCTGCGCCAGATACGAGGGCGACGTATACCAGCGAAGCGAAGATTGCCCCAAAGACATTCCGGGGAACCCATGGTTTATTTCAACGCTATGGCTGGCAGATTATATTATCGAGAAATCAGAAAATCATGAACAACTTAAAGAAGCCCTGCCTTATATTGAATGGTGCGGGAAAAATGCTTTTGCCTCAGGGGTATTAGCCGAGCAGGTGCATCCCGTTAACGGTTCTGCTCTTTGCGTTTCGCCTCTTACATGGAGCCACTCTGCTTTTGTCTGGACGGTCTTGCTTTATACAGAGAAACGAAAAAAATTAAATTCATAGTATTAATAATTTTCTATACCGGCCAACGCCTTAGTTTACGCTCCTAAGCCAGAGCCGACCGTTTTATCAATTCGGCTGATTTTATCTAAATATAATTCGATAGCCTTGTCGTTTATTTTTGATTCAGATTTTATTTTATTGAATACCGCGGCCGCCTCGTCAAATTTTCTTGAGTAATATAAATTAATAGCGGTTTCAAACACTTCTTTGTTTGCAAGTTTTTCTTGCTTTATATCGTCGCGCTCTGAAGTAAACACGTCATAAATAGCAAGAGGAAGAGTTCTCCCTTTAACTCTTACGTTACCCAATAATCTTATATGAGACTCGTCTTCATGGCAGGCTGCAATAATATCATCGCTAACGATAATATGACAGCCAAACTTTTTTGTAAGACTTTCAAGGCGCGAGGCAATGTTTACCGAATCAGAAATTACCGTGCCTTCAAGCCTTTCTTTTTCGCCTATTGTTCCTAAGATTAAAGAGCCGGTATGAATTCCTATGCCGATATCAATGGGGTTGTATCCCTGCCTTTCTCTTATTTTATTATATCGTCTTAACATCACAAAAATTTCTTCAGCCGCGGTTAATGCCTGCGCGGGACTTTCAGGAAACAGGGCCATTACGGCATCGCCGATATATTTATCGATAAAGCCATTATTTTTTCTAATAATAGGGCTAATTCTTTTCAGGTAGGAATTTAAAAAATTAAAGTTTTCTTCAGGCGTCATCGATTCAGATAAAGTCGCAAATGAGCGAATATCTACAAACATAACGGTCATATATTTTTCAACCTGATCGCCTAATTCAACGTCAATAATGCTTTTTTTATTTAAAAACTGTAAAAACTGCATGGGAACAAATCTGCTGTATGCCTTATTTGTTCTTGTTATCTGCTCTTCTCTTTCTTTTCTTTCAAAATTTATTTTATCGCCCAAACCTAATGAAAGCAAGATTACCTGAGCAGTCGCCCCTAAAGGAATCGCGTTGTTTGTAATAAAATTTGCGGGTAAAGTACCCAAAGATTTTAGCGCATATAGCACAATTCCCGTTAATAGCCCCCCCCATGCCAGCAAATAAAAGCGAGACGGATGATATTTTAATTTGTAAGATCGAAAACCTAAGAATAATAATAACGGAGAGGTTAATATTGCCATTACAATAGCCAATATAATGCTAACTCGATAGGGCATCATGAAAGATATAAACGCGAAGAGAAAAAAGACGCCAATAATATAATTTGTAATTTTATGCCATTTTGGCATAAAATAAGAAACTACAAGATAAGAACGTGTAAACAAAATTGCCGTCGCCAATGGAGTCAGAATTAAAAAAGGAATAGAAAGGTCGTTCCATTTAGGACTTTCTGGCCATAAATATTGCATACCCATGCCCGATAGCCCGGCTTCAAATAAAATGAAACTGCTTATAAAAAATACATAAAAAAGGTAGCTTCTATCTTTCACCGAAAAGAAAAGAATTAAATTATATAAAATCATGATAATCAAGAACCCGTAGTATAAACCATTTATGAACATATCAGTCGTTTTAGTTTCCATAAAACCGACTGTTGACCAAAGCGTTACGGGAAGTTGAACTGAGCTTGTTGTTGTAACCTTTATGTAGTATTCGGCTATTTGACCCGGCAGAGACGAAAACTCAAAAACATAATATCTGTATTTAATATCTCTTTCTGAAAACGCTTTTCTATCGCCTGAAACCTTTTTTATGTAACTGCCGTTTTTATCTGGAAAATAAAACTCTATATTATCTGTCGGAGGATAAGCATATTCTAAAAATAAAGAGACAGGCTCTGTAGTTTCTTTTTGAAAATCAATTTTAAATCTTGCCCAGTATGAAGATTTTGAATAGCCAAAATTAGGCGTATCTCTTCCGTCGATTTGCCAAGAGAAATTGTCTTTGCTTTTTATGATCTCTTCAATTGATAAATTATTTTTATCTTCATAAAATTCAAAATAGGGCCCTAGTTTATATGATTCAGTTTGTTTATCATAATTTAAAGGAACTGCAAAGATTGCTTTTACCGATACAAAAACGATTATACAAATAATTTTTCTCAGATAATACATTTTATTATTAACTTAATCTTCTATACCCGCATTCATTTTATTAGATATCGCGTCAATATTTGGATTTAATATCGATTTTTTTAATTTACATTATATTAACCGCATAATTTTGTATCTTATTATTTTATAGGGGTATATTATGTTAAAATTTTACAAGCTGTTCGTTTTCTTAATTTTTATCACGACAAGCGTCGTGGCTGATGAAATATTCATTAAAGAAAATGGCAAAGAGAAAATCATCAAAGGCAAGGTCATAAAAGTAACAAACGACAATATTGAATATGACCCTGAGGGCGATATACCGTTTAATATGGTTGAGCGCATTAAAGTCGTCAAAATTGTATATCATACTCAAGAAACCGTATATTTTAATAAAGATAAAGATGTCTCAAGCGCTATAAATGCCTCAGATAAATGGCTTGCCATTGAATTTGAATCGGGGTATAACGGTTTTACGGGTCTATTTGGTTTAAGAACAGATTTTCATTTATTTGGTCCGATTTCGTTAAATTTAGGTATGGGGGCCGGTCTGTGGGGCGCAAGACTATCAACTGCCTTAAGATATTATTTTAATTACCCTTTTAATAGCGCTATTTGCATAGGCGCCTCTTACAACTCGGGCGCAAAAGACGGTATTGAAGATTATGAAACAGCATCGGGAACGGTTGAAAAAGTAACGATGGATTTAACCCCGGTAACCGTAATAAATTTTAGTTACTTGTATAATTTTAAGATATCGCGCAGCGTAAGATTTCAACTTGAAATTGGGTATGGTCATCCCTTGAAAAAGGGCGATTATACAATTAAAAACGAGATGGTTTTATCTGACAAAGCAAAAGAGCAATTAAAAAAAAGACAACCTGGCGGCGGCATGTTAAGCCTGGCCTTCGCATTTTTGATTTAATAGTTCGTTTTATTTAAAAAAAGACGGTTGGTTTTTATAAATCAGATTTATCAAATAAATTTCTTAAATCTTTTATTTTATCAATCTCGTTTTGGTTGGCAATCAGCAAAAGACCGTCTTTTTCTACGATAATTAAATCGCTTACGCCTAATAAGGCAATCTTTTTAATATTCTGACTTGTATATAAAATATTTTTTGATGAATCAATTGATTTATAATTAGGTTTCGGATAGCAAACTGTTTCGAATTTGTCGGCTTTATTTACTCTAAAAAAAGAAATATAGCTTCCTACGTCGTCCCAGCTGAAATCGGCGGCCGCGACGGCAAGATTTTTTGATTTTTCAAGAACCGCGTGATCGACAGAGATATTCGGCATCATGGGAAAATACTGATTCAATTCTTTTGAGCTTTTGGCGCATTTTTCGGCGCAATCGGCAATTTTCATATCGGCCTTTTTTAACTCTTCCCAAAAGACGTCAACATTGAAGATAAACATGCCGCTGTTCCATAAAAACTTTTTTGATTTAATATATTTTTTAGCGGTTTTTAAATCGGGCTTTTCTTTAAAACCGTCAATTTCGAAAAACCGGTTTTCAAGCAGGGTTCTTCCTGTTTCAATATAACCGTAATTTGTTTCTTCGCGCGTCGGTTTAATTCCCAGTAGATAAATTTTTTTATCGTCTCGGTTAATGATTTGCTTGATAACCGAGGCCCATTTATCGGCTGGTTCAATGAAATGGTCGGCCGATAAAACTACAATCGACGCGTTTTCTTTGCTTTGCTTTTTTAAAAGCGCGCAAAAATAAGCGATGATAGGTGCCGTGTTTTTCCCTTCGGGTTCTACAATAAAATTTGAGTTTTTTAGCCATGAAATTTGTTTTTGTATGGCTTTTTTCAGTTTTGCCGATGTTCCTATAAACAACCTTTCTTTCGAGGTCAGTTTTAATGAACGGCTTACGGTTTCTTCAATTAAAGATTTTTTACCGTATAAATTCAAAAGCTGTTTGGGAATGTTTTCTCGACTTAACGGCCAAAGCCTGGTGCCCGAGCCGCCGGCTAAAATTAATATATATGGATTTTTATTTTTCATTGCTTGTTTAAAGGGGGCACCTTGCCTTCTGTATCTTCGGAAGATGCTTCATTAGAGCTTGAGACGCCAAGGCTTCTATTCACGTTTGATTTTTTTGACTCGCCGTCAATATAAACAACTTTCGTGTTTTTATTGATCTCTTCAAATTTTAAATAATCTAAAATGGCGGGGTTTTCTTTGATTAACTCTGAAATCTTTCGCGCCTTTTCAACGGCCGCTTCGTTTTCAAAACGAATTTTTTCGACCGCGCTTTCGTTAAAAATTTTATTGATAGATGCCTCGCGCCGCGCTTTAAACAGTTCGCCAATATTTTTTATTTGTTCGGCGTAAATATCTTCGTCAGGAACATATGTTTTTAAGACGTCTATTTTTATAAGGTTGATTTTTTCATGCGAGAAAATATTCTTAAAGTCGGCAGAAAAAGAATTTTCTTCTCTGTTAGCGGTAAGATAATCAAGAAATTTTACTCTCAAAACGGGTATATCGGTCTGCTCTTTATAAAATTCATAAAATTTGAAATCTAATAAGATTTTGATTTTTTCTCTTATTCTTTCTGATAAAGACGCAATATCGCCTTCTAAATATTCTAAAAGCTGATAAGAACTTTCTTGATTTATGGTATATTTGACGCGAAGAGATATCTGCAGATTAAACGCCTCTGAAAGCTTAAGATATCCCGAATATTTCAAACCTTTTGAATAGTCAACGGTAATAGCGGGAGGCGATAAATCAACCAGATAGAGTTTCCATTTTTCGGGAATAAAGCCTGTCGATATCCAGTGATACCCTTCTTCTAACGGAGGCTTTTGCCAACCGTCAATTTTTTCGTATAGAATGCCGCTGTAACCGTAAGGTACTGTCAAAATGTTCAGGTATAAAGCCGCGCTAATTGCTGACACCGCCAGCAGTCTAATGGTAACTTTAACGAAACTCGATACCATTCAATAGGTTTATTTTTCTTCCGCTGGTTTTTCTTTAGATTCTGACCCTGCAGGATTATCTTCTATCTCGGGCAGATGAAACCTTATGGGCTTCGACGGGCTGACCGTTGTTATTGCGTGTTTATAAACAAGGCTTTGTTTACCCTCGCTGCCAGATATTACAATGGTAAAATTATCAAAGCTTATGACCTTGCCCTTTAAGGGAACGCCATTGCTAAGGTAAATGGTTATTTCTATTTTATCTTTTCGGGCGTGATTCAGCACAAAATCCTGGATGTTATTTTTTATCATGTCGCCTCCGAGTGACATATGTCCTTTTTTATTTCTCATGTCAAGCTACAAAAATTGACAACGGCTCATAGGAGCGATTGTGATTTATGAATTTATGGGCCTAAAATACTTTATGTATTTGATGATTATCTTTGATTTTCAAATTTAATGACGAAGAAACTATTTTTATTATTTCATCGATATCAAAGGGTTTTGTGATATATCCGTCAAACCCGGCTTTCATTGCGTTTTCAATGTCTGTTTTCATAACATTTGCCGAAACGGCTACGACCGGAATTTTATTTAACATATCATATTCTCGTAATTTCTTGAGGGCCTCTATACCGTTCATACCCGGCAGGTTTATATCCATCAAAACGAGATCTGGTTTTTCTTTTTCTATAAGAACAAGCCCTATTTCTGCGTTATGCGCCGAAAGCATCTTTGTAGAATTTATATTGCTAAAAATTTGCTGCATCAGATATAAATTGCCCGGATTATCTTCAATATAAACGACTTTCTTGTCGACTGACGCCGCAGCTTTACCGGTAAGCATATTTTGGCTCTTTTTTTTCTTATTGACAGATAAATTATTTTCTCTTTTTGTCATAGTAAATTCAATATAAAATTCTGAGCCCTTGTTTACTTTGCTTGAAAATCCTATTTTGCCGCCCATCAGTTCGGTTAAGGTTTTCGAGATAGAAAGCCCTATGCCGTTTCCCTCGATATCGCTTGTGTTCGGTTCAACCCTGTAAAAAGGCTTAAATATATCGCTTTGTTTTTCTTTAGGAATACCCCTGCCCGTATCGGTCACCGTAAAACGAATCTGATCTTCACTATCTACTTCGCATAAAAGACCATAGCTGCCGCCTTCTTGATTATACTTGACGGCGTTGCTGAGAAGGTTCAGCAAAATCTGGCGAAAACGCACAGGGTCGGCGTTTATGGCGCAGGGTATAGAGCAGTCTGTACAATTTAAGCTTGATTTCAAGTCAAAGCTTACGTTTCTTTTCTTGGCCATGGTTTCAATAATAGGCAACGTTTCAAATATTATTAATTCAGGAATCATGTTTTCAACGGCAAGCGAAATTTTTCCTGATTCAATTTTTGACAGATCTAAAATATCGTCGATTAACTCGAGAAGATGCTCTGAACTGTTTTGAATAAAATTAACCCATTTTAACTGCTCTTCTGATAGGGGGTGCGCGTCGCTGCCGCTTAAAAGCTGGCCAAACCCCATGATAACATTTAACGGGGTGCGAAGTTCATGGCTCATAACCGATAAAAAATCTGACTTGGCCCGGCTGGCTTTTTCTGCCTCGGTTTGCGCGCTTACGCGCTCTGTGACATCGGTTAATATGGCAATGTACTGAAAGACTTTGCCGTCTTTATCGGTGAAAGGAACGATGGTAGAATCGGCCCAGAAAAGACTGCCGTCTTTTTTTTGATTTATTATGTTCTTTTGGCAAATTTTGCCGGTTTCAATGGTTTTTAGCACAGCCTCATAAAGGCCCTTTGAATCTTCGTTTGTTTTAAATATATTATATTTTTTACCCAACAGTTCTTTTTCGGTATAGCCGGTTATTTCGCAGAATTTCTTGTTAACGTAAATGATTTCTCCTTTATCGTTAAAAGAAACTACCTTGGCGTGATTGTCAAGGGCAAGTTTTTGAAAGTCAAGCTCTCTTATTTTATCGTTTAACTTTTTTTTAGTTTCTTCTCTTTCAGAAATATCGCGCACTACGGCTAAGTATAAATAATCATTTTCATGCGGAATAAGATTGATTCTAACCTCTATGGGAAAAACAGAGCCGTCTTTGCGGCGATGGGCCGTTTCAATATTCAGCGGATATTTTTCAGGATCAGCGGGGCCCATATCCCATGTTTTTCGCAAATCAGAAAAATCGATGCCAACGTCTAACTGGGCCACAGAAAGAGTGACCATTTCTTCGCGCGTGTAACCGGTTTGTTCAAGCGCGACCTTGTTTACATCGATTATTTTGCCAAACCGGTCATGAATATAAATGGCGTCGCCTGCGTTTTCTACCATCGAACGAAATCGAACTTCGCTTTCTTCAATGGCTTTTTGCGCGGCCGCCCGTTCTGTGATATCTTGTATGTTGATAATGGCGCCGCCGTCTGTTTCGGTCTGTTTGTGTTTATAGGGAAATATCTCAAGCTCACAAAAGCGGTTAGCAATTTGAAACTGAGATTTGTGCGACTTTCCGTTTTTGTTTGCGCTTCTTACTGCTTGTATAAATGTTTCGTTTTCAAATAATAACGGAGTGGTTGTTAAATTAGGAGTCTTTAAACCCGAATCTATCTTAAAATATAGAAATGAATTATTATTAAAACGTCTTATGTTCAGACTGTTGTCTACAACAAGAATGGCCCTGTCTGAACTATTTTGAATGATTTCCATATCGTCAAGGGCCTCGGCTAATAAGTTAGTTTTAAATGAAAGTTCATCATTTACCGTGGTAAGCTCTTCGTTTGTGGCCTGCAGTTCTTCATTTGAAGTTTCAAGTTCTTCGTTAGAGGCCTGAAGTTCTTCATTGGCGGCCTGAGATTCTTCATTCAATGACTGCAGTTCTTCGTTTGAGGTTTCAAGCTCTTCGATAACTGTCTGCAGAGATTCTCTGGTTATCGTAAGTTCATGTTCTAATTCTGCCATTTTTTCTGCGGCAGCTTTATCGAGCCGTACTTCTTTTTTGGAGTTTTGCGAAACTAAGCGCATGGCTTCAAAGCTTACCAGAACAGCTTCATTTTTCAATTCACTTTCATCAAGGGGAACCACAACAGCTCGGTATATTTTTTTTTCATTATTTGCCGTAATTTCAAAAGAGTTTGTATAGGTTTTACTGCCCGATCTCATGGCTTTTTGCATAATGGCCCTGAGCTCTGCCCTTATAGACGCATTTATAATGGTAAACAGGCTGAAATCGGCTTTACCTGATTTGAATTTAATAAAAGGAGAAAGGTCTCCGAATAATTCCAGAATATCGCCGTTTTTATTTGCTAAAATGCTGGGCGGTACAAAATGATTCTTCAATGTTTTATCGGCAATTTCTGTTAGAGAAAGTTCTTTCTCTACGGTTTTCTTGATTTCGAGCCGGTTTAGCCCCGGTAATACGGCTAAAGGGCTGTTTTTAAATGTAGATTCAGGAATTTTTATATCAATGTTAATTCTTTTGAAGATTTTTAACTTTTTATTGATTTCTGTGAAAAATCTAAGATTTTGCCCAACAGACTCTGATTTGCCCAAAAATAAAATACCGTTATGGTTCAATGAATAATGAAATATTCGAAATATTTTTTCTTGCAGACCGGGCTTAAAATAAATTAAAAGATTTCTGCAGCTTATGGCGTCTACACGCACAAAAGGAGGGTCTTGTACCAAATCGTGGTTCGCGAATACCACCATATCGCGAATTTTTCTATCTAGCATAAAAAAACGTTCTTTTTGCTTAAAGTATTTTTTTAACAAAACAGGCGAAATACCTTCTATAGAAGTTTCGAGATACAGCCCTTTTCGGCCGGTTTGTATTGATTCAAGGTTCGCGTCTGTGGCAAAAATCTGAACCTGATATTTTTCAAGCGCTGCGCCTAATTCTTCGGCTAAAAGTATCGCGATGCTGTAGGGTTCTTCGCCTGTGGCGCAGCCGGGCGCCCATATTCTAATGTGGTCTCCCGGTTTTTTTGTTTTTAAGATTTCTTTTAAGTTTATACGAAAAGCTTCAAAAGCCTCGGGGTCGCGAAAAAAAGAGGTTACGCAAATCATAAAATTAGAAGCAAGGGCCGCGAGTTCTGTTTTGGTAGACTCTGCGTATTTTATGTAAGAAGCCAAATCTTCAATTTGAAAAACGGTCATTCTACGCTGTATTTGACGGCTTAATGTGGCCTCTTTATAATTTGAAAAATCTAATTTTGTATGCTCATAGATCATTCGAATTAATTTTTGCATGGTATTCTCAGATTCTTCAATGTCTTTTACCGCAGAAACAGGCAAGCGGGGACGCGAGATAATATCTAAAAGCTGGGTTCCTATTTCTGCCGGTTCAAGCACGAGGTCGGCCCCGGCTTTTATTGCCGAAACCGGCATGCTGTCAAATTTAGCCGTCTCGGGTTTTTGGGCTATGCTTATACCGCCTGCGGCAATGATGGCGCGCATGCCGTGCGACCCGTCTGAGCCGGTACCTGACAAAACTACGCCAATCGCTTTTTCGCCAAGCTCTTCGGCCATGCTTAAAAATAAATAGTCAACAGAAGGTTTGGGGCTGAATTCAGCAAGAGGCTTTCTTAGCTGCAAGCGGCCGTTTTTAATGAATACATCTGTATTGGGCGGAGTTACGTAAATAGTATCGGGCTCTGGTTTTAGGCCCGCTTTAATGCCCATAACCGGCAGTTTGGTTTGTCTTGAGAGTAAATCGGTCATCATTGACTTATGATGCGGCGACATATGCTGGGCTACAATGTAAGCAATATTCGCGTTGATTGGCGCCATAGATACAAACTGCGAAAGGGCCTCAAGACCCCCCGCCGAAGAGCCTATGCCCACTAAAACTAAATCATTATCTTTGAACTTTTTTTTGTTTGAAGAGCTTTGTTTAGGTTTTAATTTTGTATCTTTTTTCTTGTTTTCAGATTTCTTATCTGTTTCGGTTTTCTTTTCAGTTTTTGCCATTCATAAGTCTCGCCACGCTTAATTTGTAATATCTTTACGGCATATAAATTATACTAATATGTTTTTTATAATGTATATAAGAAATTTTCGTGGGGGTCAAATTATTTATGAATTTTTTAAAAAAAAAGAAAACTAAAGCCCTCTATGCGTACCGTCGCAAAAAGGAGGATTTTTGGTATGCTTGCACAAACACAAAGAATAGTTTTTTTTCTCTTCAATAGTAAAAGCGACAGGCAAAAAATCTGTTCCCTGATGACTGCCGTCGCAGAAAGGCTGGCTCTTCGATTCGCCGCATTTACACCAGTATTTTTCGCCCGGCTCAAGTTCAAGATGCATTGATTTTTTATCGTATATTTTTGGATTGCTCATAGTGTTAATATGCAATAAATTTTACAAATAGCAAAATAAATATTAAACGGCCCGCGTAATTTACTCTAACTTAAGCGCACTTTACGCAAAGCTCAGCTTCGGGAACGGCCAGTATTCTTTCTATGGGTATGCTTTTGCCGCATTTGGCGCATATGCCGAACTCAGGGTCAGATAAGCGACCAAGCGTACTTTCAAGTTTAACAAGTTTTTCTTGCTGGGCCCTTAAGTTTTTTTCGCGTACTCCTTTTTCGCCTAATGCTTCAAGGCGCGATAACCTGCCAATGGCAATATCGGGCGATATCGGTTTCAGGGCGTCTTGTAAAAGTTCTATGTTCTTTTTTCTTTCATTTATTGATTCTTTAATTTGCTTTTCAAGTTCTTTTAATTCGTTTACAGTCATAATCTAAACCCCTAATATACAAAAGGCAATAGCCTTTTACTTTTTTTCATATAATCAAGATAACTATCGCCAAACTTTTCTATATTTTCTTTTTCTTCAATCTTGGCAATTAGGCCAAGCAAAATGGTTACGCCGAAGGTAAGCATGGCCCCTAAAATAGAAATATTTTTCAAGAAAGAACCCCAGCATAAATAAAAAAGAGAAGCATACATAGGATGTCTTATATACTTGTAAACTGCCCTGTCGACAAGTTTTGTTGTCGTTTCAATACCTTTTACCGGAGCGCCTTTTTTATGCAAATTATAAACGGCAGTGATTACCAGAATAACAGATACAGAAAGCAAGATCCATGAAAGAATCTGAAATAATGAGAAAGGGTTTTCAAACCAGTATTTTGAATTAATAAGTATTAAAATTAAAATGCTCTCAAAAACAAAAAACCGATAAAAGCCCCGTGACGAAAATTTTCTTAAATAGGGCCATGATACATAAATAAAAATTATAGAAAAAAAGGCAAAAATAATTATATTAATAACCATATTGACGGGCAGCATATAAACTAATAATGATCCTGTCTATTAAAATTAAGCTTAACTTATAAAACAAACGATATTATTGTTAACCCATGAAATCGGTAAAAAAATATTTCTTGCTTCGTTCGGCAGGGGCCTTTCTTTTTTTGGCGGCCTTATTTTATATAGTCTTTTTGGTTCGATATAACTATAATTACGGCCTTTTAAAAAATCATGCCGAAGAAGACGTAGCCAATCATTCTAAACTGCTACAAAACAGAGTTTACAATATAATTTCTGATCTGATGATTCTTTCAAAATCAGAAGAGATTTTAGAGTTTTCTTCAGCCGGGCGCCGGCATAATAAACAAAAAGCCGCCCAGAATATTTTCAGGTTTTTACAATATAAAAATATTTACGATCAAATACGCTTTATTGACAATAACGGTCTTGAGCAAATCAGAATCAATTACAATTACGGCGGCACAGCGATTATTGAAAATCATAAACTGCAAGATAAAAGCGACAGATATTATTTTAAAGAGAGCATCATATTAAATAAAAATGAAATTTATATTTCGCCGATGGATTTAAACATAGAGAACCGAGAAATTGAAAAACCATTAAAACCCGTACTTAGAATCGCGACCGTGATTTTTGATAAAAACGACAATAAAAAGGGAATACTTATCATAAACGTGTTGGCAGATTATATATTAAAAAGCCTCAACTCTCATGGCAAAGAAGAATCAGATATTCACAGTTTAATAAACGCTGAAGGATACTGGCTAAAGAGCGATTTAAAAGAAAAAGAATGGGGGTTTATGTATGCCGACAAAAAAGACGTTAAATTTCAAAAGGAATTTCCCGAAGAATGGGAAAAAATAACTTCCTTAAAAGAAGCAACCATTGAAACAGAAAACGGTATTTTTGTTTTTAAAAAAATATACCCGGTTCAGTTTATGGCAGACCTTCAAAAAAACAAGGCTGTCTCTATTGATCACAAAGCCCATGAATATCACTGGTACCTTATTTCGCGGGTTCCCATATTAAAATTAAGCGAAAAAAGTAAAAGTATTCGAAATGAATTAATACTTATATTCATAATTGTTTATCTTATAATCTTACTTTTTAATTATTTGATGACGAAACATCAAGAGAAAGAACGTTTATTTGAAGAAAAATACGCTCTTCATGTAAAGCAGACGCCTCTGGGGGTTATTCAATGGGATCACGATTTTAAGGTTCTGGAATGGAACCCGGCAGCCGAAGAAATTTTCGGTTTTTCTAAAGAAGAGGCCATGGGCCGGCATCCTACAGAAATCATTCTGCCTGAAAACGTCAAAGACGACGCTGTCGACGAGATTTGGCAGGCGCTCATAGAACAAAAAGGCGGCTCTAGAAGCACAAATAATAATCTTACAAAAGACGGCAGAACCATTACCTGCGAATGGTACAACACTACTCTTGTTAACAACGAAGGTAAAGTTGTCGGAGTTGCCTCTATCGTTCAAGATATTACAGAAAAAGAAATAAACCGCGAAGAACTTGAACTTTACCGCCAGATGATTGAAAAAACCGCCGACCCGGTTTTTATGATTGACGATGACGACAATTGTCGAATGACCTTTGTCAATGAGGCGGCGGTAAAACATTTTGGGGCCCCAAGAGAAGAAATACTGACCTGGCGAATTCCCGATTGGGATCCCAATTTTACGTATGAAAAACTGCCGGAACACGTAAAAGAAATTAAATCGATAAAAAATCTTACTATCGAATCGCTTCATCGAAAAAAATCGGGAGAAATTGTGCCGGTAGAAATTTCAATCAACTATATTTTATATCATGGCAGAATTTGTCACTTTGGCTACTTTAGAAACATATCTCAAAGAAAACAATCTGAAGAAGATTTAAAAACGGCCCAAACGCAGCTGACTGAAATCAATAACGCGTTTTTAACGTTCACGCACAACCATGAAGATAACATGAATAAAATTACGGCTCTGGCGGGTAACCTGCTTGGCGGCGTCTGCGCTTTATATAACCGTATTTCTGACGGAATGCTTTGCTCTCTGGGAACATGGAACGCTCCGCCCGATTATAATCCGTTTGATAAGCCAGAAGGGCACATCTGTTATGACGTAATTCAGCAGAAAAGAGAAGGCGTCTTTTTAATTCGCGATCTGCAAAATACATCTTACGCGAAAACCGACCCGAATGTGGCGCCTTATAAACTTGAAACGTATGCCGGTCACGCTGTAAAACGCTACGGCGAAACGGTTGGCTCTTTGTGCGTGGTGTTTGAGCGCGACGTTCAACTTACCAATAACCAGACAGAAATTCTCGGCATTTTAGCCTCGGCCATAGGGCTTGAAGAAGAAAGAATGCAAGACGACGCCCAACTTGTAAACGCCCGCATGGCCGCCGAAAACGCCAACCGCGCCAAAAGCGAATTTTTAGCGAATATGAGTCATGAGATAAGAACCCCCATGAACGCCATTATGGGTTTTACCAGTCTTTTATCTGAGCATATAATCGAAGAAAAGCAGAAATCATATTTAAATTCGGTACAACTTGCAAGCAAAACACTGCTGAAATTAATTAACGATATTCTTGATTTGTCAAAAATTGAAGCCGGGGCTTTAAGTATCGAAAAGAATAATTTTAATGTGCATGATCTTTTTAGTGAAATGAAAATTATTTTTTCGCAAAAAACTTCTGAAAAAAATATAGATTTTATTCTCGAAATAGAAAAAGATCTGCCGACGGCAATCGTTCAAGACGAAATTCGACTCAGGCAAATACTCTTAAACCTGCTTGGCAACGCGATAAAATTTACAGACAGGGGCCATGTCAAATTATCGGTCGCCAAAGAATATGTTGACGACGACGAAAGCATGTTGAATCTGAAATTTTCTGTTGAAGATTCGGGCATAGGCATAAGAGAAGAAGACCAAAAAGCGGTATTTGACGCGTTTTTACAATCTAAAGAACAATCTCATTCAAAATACGGCGGTACGGGTTTGGGCCTTACGATAACAAAAAGGCTCGTAGAAATGATGGATGGATCCATTTCAATGCAAAGTACCCCCGGCAAAGGAACAACTTTTTCTGTATTGATAAAAAATGTCGCCGTGGCCGCTTTTGAAACAGAATCTAAACAGAGAAAAGAAAAAACTCCAAATTATGTCTTTGAAAAAGCCAATATTCTTGTAGTTGACGACATTCTCGAGAACAGAGAATTGATAAAAGGATATCTTGAAAAATACGGTTTTGAAATTTTTGAGGCTGAAAACGGCAAAGAAGCCGTAGATTTTGCCGAAAAATTTTCTCCTGATTTGATATTCATGGATATGCGTATGCCCGTAATGGACGGTCATCAAGCCGTTAAAATCTTAAAAGAAAACGAAAAAACCCGACAAATTCCGATTGTCGTTTTAACCGCCTCTGTGGTAAAAAGCGAACAAAGCCAAATTAGAGAAATCTGCGAAGGATATTTAAGAAAACCAATTCATAAAAAAGATTTAATAGAAGAAACGGCAAAATATCTTTCTAACCGCATTGAAGAGACAAAACCGGCTTCAGAAAAAGAAGACGCTGTTTCAAATTTTGAAAAATATATTATAGGCGATAAGAGCTTCGATGTTGCATGGCAAAATAATGACCTAAAATCTGAATTATTACGACAGATAGAACAAGAAATAGAGCCAGAGGGCAAAAATCTTTCAGACGCTTCTTCAATTAGCGATTTTAGAGAGTTTTCAGAAAAAATAAAAGAAATGAATAAAAGATATGAAAACAAACATCTGATATATTTTGCCGATAAACTTGATTTTCATGTCAACAAATATGACGTCTCGGGTTTGCTAGAAACCTTAAAAGCGATACCTTTAGTTATAGACAGAATAAAAACAAGTTAGAATAATATAACAGCATAACGCGAGATTCGACCATACTTTAGACAATCAACGCTACAGCTCTTTATGTTTACCGTCGCAAAAAGGCATTCTTTTCGATTCGCCGCAATGGCGCCAGTACTTTTCAAAAAGGTCAAGCTTAATAAACATATTGACGCAGAGCATAAATAATGAGAACATTCCATATAAAAAAAGCTAAATAACTCTTATTTAAGAGATTAGTTGTTTAAAATGCGCAATTTGGGGGGTGTTATTTGTTTAAGAATGAAGAAAAAAAAGATATATGCCTAAGTTCATAAGAAATGCAAAGAATTTTTTTCTATTTCAATCTGTAGCAATTTTTCTTTCTTTATCGGGTTTATTTTATACAATTTTTTTAATTAGGTATAACAATTACTATAATTTTTACAAGGCCCACGCCGAAGAAGACACGGCCAATCGCTTAAAAAGTCTTAAGCACAGCGTTAACACTATATTTTCAGATCTTATGATTCTTTCAGAATCAGACGAGCTGATAGAGTTTTCTGCAACCGAACGCAAACATGATAAACTAAAAACGACACAGACTTTTTTAAAATTTTTGCGATATAAAAATATTTACGATCAAATACGCTATATTGATAATACGGGGCTTGAGAAAATCAGGGTTAATTACAATTACGGCAATTCTTCTATTATTGAAACGGCGAAGCTTCAAAATAAAAATCAAAGATATTATTTTAAAGAAAGTATAAAATTAAATAAAAATGAAATATATATTTCGCCGATTGATTTAAACATAGAAAACGAAGAAATTCAAATACCATTAAAACCCATGCTTAGAATCGCCACTGTCATTTTTGATAAAAATCAAAACAAGAGGGGGGTACTTATAATAAATATATTGGCCGATTATATCTTAAAAGATTTCGATTCTAATAATAAAGAAGATTCAGACATACACAGTCTCTTAAACGCCGAAGGATACTGGCTAAAAAGCGATTTAAAAGAAAATGAATGGGGTTTCATGTATGCCGAAAAAAAAGATCTTACGTTTCAAAATAGATTTCCCAAAGAATGGAGCGAAATCATATCAGGCAAAGAAGGAACCATTGAAACCGAAAACGGCATTTTTGTTTTTATAAAAATTTATCCGGTTCAATTAATGGGAGATTTTTCAAAAAACTCGGCTGTCTTTAATGATAAAAAAATCGAAAACCGACTATGGTATATGATTTCACAGGTTCCTGATTCTAAATTAAATGAAAAAAGAAAAAGCATTCAGCATGAGCTAATCGTTATCTTTTTAATCGTTTATATCATAATCTTAATATTCAATTATTTGATGTCAAAGTATAAAGAAAAAGAGCGTTTATCTGAAGAAGATTTAAAAGCCGCCCAATTACAGTTGACCCAAATCAATTTAACATTCTTAACTTTCACGCAAAACCATGAAGAAAATATAAATAAAATAACCGCTTTAGCCGGTGAGCTGCTTGAAGGCGTTTGCGCCTTATATAACCGAATTTCTGAGGGCATGCTTTGTTCGCTGGGAATGTGGAACGCTCCGGCCGATTATAACCCGTATGATAAACCCGATGGTCATATCTGCTATGACGTAATTAAACTGAAGAAAGACGGCGTTTTTCTGGTTCAAGATCTGCAAAAATCAATCTACGCGAAAACCGACCCGAATGTGACCGCGTATAAACTTGAAACCTATGCGGGTCACGCGATAAAGCGTTATGACGAAACAATAGGCTCTTTATGCGTAGTCTTTCAGCGTAATATTCAACTGACCGAAAACCAGAGAGAAATTCTTGGCATCTTAGCTTCAGCCATTGGGCTTGAAGAAGAAAGAATGAAAGACGACGCCGATCTTGTAAACGCTCGCATGGCGGCCGAAAACGCGAACCGGGCCAAGAGCAAATTTCTCGCCAACATGAGCCATGAAATAAGAACCCCCATGAACGCCATTATGGGGTTTACGAGTATTTTATTTGAAGAAATTGAAGATCCTGAACATAAATCGTATCTTAATTCGGTACAACTTGCGGGCAAAACTTTGCTGCATCTTATTAATGATATTTTAGATTTATCTAAAATAGAAGCCGGAGCTTTTCATCTTGAAAACAAGGCCTTTAACGCGCACGAATTATTTAACGAAATAAAAACCATTTTTTCTCAAAAGGCGTCTGAAAAAAATCTTGATCTTCTGGTAAATATTGACGAGAATCTTCCCGAGGTGATTGTTCATGACGAAATTCGTTTGAGGCAGGTATTATTAAACCTGGTAAGCAACGCCATAAAATTTACCGAAAAGGGATATGTCAGGCTATCGGCTTCTAAAGAAATTTTCGAAAATGATAACAATAGGTTTAACCTGAAATTTTCGGTTGAAGATACGGGCATAGGCATTAAAGAAAAAGATCAGAAGTTAATATTCGATCCGTTTTTGCAGGCTACAGATCAGTCTCACTCAAAATACGGCGGCACCGGGCTGGGGCTTTCTATAACCAAAAGGCTTATAGAAATAATGGAAGGGAGCATTTTTCTTGAAAGCGCGGTTGATAAAGGGTCTATTTTTTCGGTTACCATAAAAAATATTGCCGCTAAAGTTTTTGAATCTGACGAAAAAGAAGATAAAAAGACATTAAAAGATTTGGTTTTTAAGAAATCGAAAATACTGATTGTCGACGATGTGCATGAAAGCAGAGCGAAAATCAGGGGCTTTCTTGAAAAATATAATTTTGAAATTTATGAAGCCGAAAACGGCAAAGAGGGAGTAGATTTTGCCCTTGAATTTCGACCTGATTTAATCTTTATAGCGTTAAAAATGCAGGTTATAGAAGAATATGTGGCCGTAAAGATACTGAAAGAAAATTCGAAAACAAAGCTGATACCCATTGTTGTTTTAATCGCCCCTGACATGAAGAATGATGAAATTGAAATAAAAGATATTTGCGATGGTCATCTGAGAAAACCTATTGATAAAAATGAACTATTGAAAGAAACGGCCAAATTTCTCGCGCATCGCGACGACAACGAAAATATATAAAAGAGAAATTAGACCAACCGCCATTTTTTTCTATTAGTTCCTATAAAATATAGACGATTCACGCGTAATAATTTATAATAAATAAAATAATAGAATCAAATAAATCGACGCTGTTCTGTAACCAACTATTACATTATTAGAGAGAGGTAAGCTAATGGAACAAGAAAGTTTGAATAAAACTGAAGAAAGAGATTTGCGTACAAACATGAACAATTTGAAAATATCAGAAGAAAAATACAGGCTTCATCTTAAACTAACTCCGCTGGGCATCATTGAATGGGATAAAAACTTCAGGGTTATCGAATGGAACCCCGCTGCAGAAAAAATATTTGGTTATACCAGAAAAGAAGCTTTGGGTAAACATCCGGCAGATATAATCATACCCGTATATGTTAAAGAACATGTTGATAAACTCTGGGCCTCTCTATTAAAGAAAAAAGGCGGCGAAAGCAGCGTAAACCAGAATTTGACAAAAAAGGGCCAAGTCATTACATGCGAATGGCACAACACTACGTTAACAAACGATGAAGGCAATGTGGTTGCCGTTGTTTCTATTGTCAAAGACATTACCGGTAGAATAAAAATCGAAGAAGCTTTGGCCGAAAGCGAAAGAAGATACCGCGAAATAATTGGTACTACTCTTGAAGGCTATTGGCTCATCAATACAAATCTTGAAACTATTGACGTTAACGAGTCTCTCTGTAAAATGCTGGGCTACAGCCGCGAAGAAATGCTGGGTAAAAAGCCCGTTGATTTTGTAGATGAAGAAAACGCGAAAATATTCAGGGCCCAGACGTCGAAAATATCTACAACGCTCAATCGAAGTTATGAGATTGTATTAAAATCTAAATCTGGCGAAGATATTAACGCCCTGTTTAACGCGACAACAATAAAAGACAAAAACGGAAAACCGGCGGGCGGGGTCGCTTTTGTTACCGATATAACTGAACTTAAAAAATCTAAATTTGAGGCAGAAGAAGCAAATATGCTAAAAGATAAATTTCTGGCCCTTGTTTCGCATGACTTGAAAAACCCTCTTAATGGCGTTATGGGATATTTTCAGATGCTTGAAGACGTAAAATCTCTTACAAACGAAGAAAAAGATTGGGTTCACGAAGGTTTAAGAGCCGCTGAAGAAATGAATGATTTAATAACGCAAGTATTAAATGTCAGCAGAATTAAAAGCGGCAAAATAAAAACAAAGCCTGTTTTCTTTTCGGCAGAAAGAATTGTTCAAAAAATTATTAAAAGTTTTACCAGAAGATTAGAACAAAAAGGCATAAAAATAGTTAATGAGCTGCCTCTAAATACAAGAATATACGCCGACGAACATCTTTTTTTACAGGCGTTATCAAATGTAATATCAAACGCGATAAAATTTTGTTCAAACGCAGATACCATTAGAATTTATGAACATAAAGAAAATCCCGTTACTATTGCGGTAGAAGACACGGGCGCAGGCATTGGTCCTGAAAACCTTCCTTTATTATTTAAGTATGAAGAAAAAACGTCTACCCGCGGCACTCATGGCGAAAGCGGAACAGGCCTGGGCCTGCCTTTAGTAAATGATATTATGAGAGCCCATAAAGGCAGAGTTTACGCAGAATCTGCGCCAAAAGAAGGCAGTACTTTTTATCTTCAAGTTCCCAAAGTAACGCCGCGCATTTTGCTTGTAGACGACAGCAAGGCCGAGAGAGAGTTCATAAAGAAATCGCTTGAAAAGCTTGATCTTCATTTCTCAGAAGCTGAAACCGGTCTTCAGGCCTTAGAGGCTCTCGAAAAAGAAATTCCCCATTTAATATTATTAGACGTTAAAATGCCCGATATGGACGGTTTTGAATTTTTAGAGATTATCAGAGAAAAAGAATTATCAAAAACTATTCCGGTTCTGGTAATAACCATAGACGACAGAATAGAAACAAGAAACAAGATATTTGCCCTTGGCGCCGACGATTTTATCGCAAAACCGATGACAATGGAAAATTTTGAGCCCCGCATTCGAAGATTTACCGGTTAAAGCTATAAAATATTGCCGTTTTTCTTTGGTTATTATATAAATGAAAAGTAAAAAAGTGCGAGATGGGCGAATATAAATTAACAAGAAATCTGATAAACGATATAAAATGATAATTTAATAGAAAATTTCGTATCTATAATCAATTGTCTTATTGTTCTTTGTTTATTTCGTGACTTCCTAAATCGCACGTTTCTTATTAAAAGAAAACTAATAAGGTCGAAAGCAAGCAAAATGAAAACGATGTCTGAAAAAGTATACAATGAACTGTCGGCCTTATTTAACATAAGCCATACCCTTACAAAAACGTTAAACCTTGAAACTGTGCTGCAAACGACCATTGACAGCGTTTCTCGCCTAGCCAAGCTTGACAGCGGCGCTATTTATCTCATTAGAGGCGACAAATTATATCTCGGCGCTGCCACGCCGCCTTTACCTGATGAATTTCCTGAAACTTTCAGAAGAGCCAAACTGAACGATCACCCGCATATACAAAAAGCCATAACTGAATCATATCCGGTTACTATACCCGAGACTGAAGAAGCCGAGTTATCTGCGGCAGAACGAGAAATTGTTACGTCCCGTAATTTGCGTTCGCTTTTATATATTCCGCTGATTATAGAAAACCGCGTTATCGGCATTTTTATTCTCGGCACAGTGGGCAAGCCCAGAGAATTCTCTGATTCAGAATTGAGGCTTTACTATACGGTATCAAACCAGACCGCTTTAGCCGTTGAAAACGCGATTCTTTTTCGAGAAAACCAGAACTATACGGCCAACCTTGAAGAAAAAGTAGCGCTAAAAACAACCGAATTATCTAAAGCTAACGAGGCCCAAAAAGCTTCAGAAGAAAGATATCGCCTTCATTTGAAACAAACGCCCCTTGGCGTTATTGAGTGGGATACCAATTTTAAGGTTATTGAATGGAACCGCGCGGCCGAAGAAATTTTTGGGTTTAAAAAAGAAGAGGTTTTTGGCAAAGAGCCTACAGAAATTATTCTACCTGAGAGCGAAAATTCTAATGTTGAAAAATTAAAGAACATTTTGATTAAAAAAGGAAGTAAAAGCGGCATCTATCATAATATAACAAAAGAAGGCCGTAACATTATTTGCGAGTGGCACAATACTCCAATTATAAACGAGACGGGAGACATTATCGCGATTGCTTCTGTCGTCAAAGAGATCACTGATAAAATAAAGATTGAAGAGGCTCTAATCGAAAGCGAAAAGCGCTTTAGAGATATGGCCGACCTTTTGCCGCAGGGCATCTTTGAAATGGATTTAAGAGGTTATTTTACTTATGGCAACAAAGCCGGGCGCAAAGCTAACGGTTACACAGAAAACGACATTAAAAACGGAATTCATGCGCTTCAATTGTTTATACCCGAAGAAAGAAAAAGAGTTGAAGAAAATTTAAAAAAAATCATTAGAGGCAAATACTTTAGAGATAATGAATATACAATTTTAAGAAAAGACGGCACAACTTTTCGGGCGCTTATCTATGCGACAGCGGTTTATAAAGATAAAAAGCCGGCCGGGGTCAGGGGCATTGTAATTGATATTACCGAAATAAAACAAGCCGAAACAGAATTGAGAAAAGCCAAAGAAGAGGCAGAAAACGCCAACAAATTAAAAGATAAGTTTGTAGCTTTGGTCTCTCATGACTTAAGAAATCCTTTAAGCGCGATATCGGGATATTTTCAAATGCTGCAATCAAACGATAATTTTTCTGACGAAGAAAAAGAGTGGGTTAGCGAGGGGTTAAGAGCCGCCGAAGAAATGAATAAACTTATTAGCGAAGTATTAAATTTAAGCAAGATTAAAAGCGGAATGATAAGACCAAAATGCTCTTTTTTACAGGCCGAGAATCTTATTAATTTAATTATTCCCAAATATCATAATTCATCTGAAAAAAAAGGCGTTAAGATAATCAATGAACTTCCTAAGTATACTCGTATGTATGCCGATGAACGGCTTACTACAGAAGTTTTTTCAAACTTGATATCAAACGCCGTAAAATTTTGTTCAAAAGGCGATACTATAAAAATTTATAAAATAAAAAATAATCCCCTGACCATTGCTGTTGAAGACACAGGCAGAGGAATTCCCGCAAATATTGTCCCATTATTATTTAAGTACGAAGAAAAAACGTCAATGAAGGGTACAAGCGGCGAATTGGGTACCGGTTTGGGGCTGCCCCTGGTTAACGATATCATGAACGCCCACAAGGGCCATATAAAAATAGAATCTAAAGAAAATGAGGGATGTATTATTCATCTTGAATTTCCTGTCGCCGTGCCCCTTGTTTTGCTTATTGACGATAATAAGGCAGAGAGAAGTTATTTGAAAAAATCTCTTGAAAAACTTAATGTTGAGTTTATCGAAGCCGGTACCGGCGTTGAAGCGTTAAAATTCATGAAAATAAAAAGACCCGATTTGATATTATTAGATCTTAAAATGCCCGATATGAACGGTTTTGAATTCTTAGAGACGATTAAAGGTCAAGAAATAACAAATGAAATTCCTATAATCGCAATTACAGTAGACGACAGAATAGAAACCAGAGACAAGATATTTGCATATGGCGCCGACGATTTTATCGCAAAACCCATAACTAAAGAGAATTTTGAGCCGCGAATTCGAAGATTTACCGGCTAGAACTAAAAATAATTAATTAAAATAAGAAACAACTTCTTTTAATTTTTCTGCCTGAGAGCGCATTTCTTGCGACGTCGCCAGCAATTCTTCTGATGAGGCGGCGTTTTGCTGGCTTATTTCATTTAACTGCTCTAAAGCTTTACTCATCTCATGAAGACTTAAATTTTGCTGTTTTGAAGCCTCGTTAATTTCTGTCACATTATCAGTTGTTTTTTTTATGCTGGGTATTACTTTATTGATTTTTATACCCGCCTCTACTGAGATTTTATGACAAGATAGCGCAAGTTCGTTGATATCTTTAGCGGCTGTTTCGCTTTTTTCGGCTAAATCTTGAATTTCTGAGGCCACCACGGCAAATCCTTTGCCGTATTTACCCGCCCGGGCCGCTTCAATAGCGGCATTTAGGGCCAATAGATTAGTCTGAGAGGCTATATCTTGAACAACATTTATTTTTTTTGTAATCGTATTCATGGCTTCTACGGTTTGCTTTACGGCGCTTTCGCTTTCTTCAGATTCTTTAAAAGATTCCAAAGCCATCATATGAGTCTGGTTTGCGTGATCTGAATTATTTGACGAAATGGCGCTTAATTCTTCAATCGTGGCGCTTACTTCTTCGACATTGGCGCTTTGTTCACCTGAAGAGGAACTCATCATATCTGCAGACCGGCTGACTTCTTGCGAAGCGTCATATAGTGATTTTGAAATTTCAATAATATTCTTTATTATTTGAGTTAGTTTTTCTGACATTAATTTGAGAGAATTTCCCATAACATCGGCTTCTGTACGCGGCTTTACGTCTACAGAGATATTGCCCTGCGATATTTTTTCTAAAATCTGCGAGAACTCTTTCGTAGATATTATCATTTCTTTCATTGCCGTAAGCATCTCTCCTATTTCATCTTTGCCTTCGTCTTCGATTTCAATATTGATATCTCCTGACGTTAATTTATTTAAAGACCCTACGCTCAATTTTAGCCTCTTTACGCTTAAAGCGGCTATAATAAAAACAAAAAAAACAGAAACAAAAAAAGCCGCGGCTGCCAAAAGTAATATCAAAATAAGACTAATCATCGCGCTGTTTTTAATTTCAGCGGCTTTTATAAGAATATCTTCAGAAAGCTTATCTTCTACTTCTTTCAATAAATTAATTTTTTTTGTAATTGTATTAAACCAGTATTGGGGGTCGACGCCAAAATTGCCTACGTTTACCTTTTCAATCGCAATCTCTTCCATTTCTTTGACTTTTCTTACGGCTTCGCCGCTCATCTTATCGTTGAAATACGCTTTTTGATCATTATTTGCGTAAGTTAAAAATATATTGGTATAAATTTCCTGCTGGTTGATTAAATTAATGAATTTAAGAAAGTTTTTACCAAGAAACTTATCGGCGGCAAATGTGTTGCTTAAAACCGCTCTTTCAATTCCCGCTCTTTCTTTGCCCTGAATAAAATTAACATAAGCTGAAGAAAGCGTAGATATTTCGGCGTTTTCGCTTAATTTAGAGATATGTTCCACAATATTTAATAATTTTGTGTTCATCATTGTATATTCGCGTACAGCTTCGGCCCCGGTAAAAATCAAGGCTGTTACCTTTTCTCTCCATTCAGAGATTTTATCGACTGTAGACATGGTATCTTTCAGTTTATCTGCAAATTCTAAACTAAACACGGTTGCGTCAAAATTATCTACGGCCTCAATGAGAATTTTTTTTCTTTCATTGGTCAAAAGTCTTTGCCTGTCTAATTCAGATTTGAATTTTTTGCCTTTTGCGCCTAAATAACCCGCAGACATCCCGCGTTCTTTTTGAGTTTCATGCACCAGACGGCTTATCTTTACGCCAAGGTCGACTAAGTCTTGAAGATGAATCATTTGTTTATATTGATAATAATTTTCTTTTGTGGTTATGGATGAAAAATAAATAAGACTAACGGTAGGGAAAAATATCATCAGAAAAAACTTATTTCTCATTTTCATGTTTTTCAATAAATTCATTGCGTTTCCTTTATTATTGGTCGGCGATTAATGAAAGCCTTTTAATCGCTCTTTTTTATGCCCAATTATGTTTTGCCTGATGAGTTTACAGGCAGTCAATAAAATTTTTAATTAAAATATATAATTGTCTTAAACTTTTCAAATTTTCAAGAACTTTAAAATAATTAAAATAGCATCGTTTTATTTTTATAAAGGTTTTTTGTAATCTTCCGACATTATCGTTAGGAGTTAATGTATTTTTTGCCTGCTTTACTGTTTGAAGCGGGTCTTTAGGAGAATAAATATGAAAAAATCGGCAGAAAAATTATTTAAATTACTAAAAGAGCAAGAAAGTTCTTATTTAAACTTGGTTAGAATTGAACAAGAAAAACAGGAAGCTGTTCTAGAAAGAAACGGCGCGATGCTCCAAAAATTATGCGACGACCAATTAAATGAAATGAACGAAATTGAAAGAAGAGAAGAACGCAGAAATTCTCTTGTTCAAGAAATGGCCAAAGAAAAAGGAGAAGGCGAAGCCGTGCCCGAAAAGCTTTCTACTATCGAGAAATGGCCAGAAATCAATCAAGACATAAAAGAAAGCCTTATCAAAGAAAAACAGTCGCTGCAGGAAGTTATTGTTGAGCTTGATTCTCTTGTGAACACAACAGGTAAAATGCTTAACGACAGTACAGATTTTTTCAAGGCCATTATTGATGAAATTTCAATAAAAGCCGACGACGATTATAATCCGGCCGAAGCAAATAAGCAAAATTCTTCAAACGGCAGAAGAACTCCCATGTTTGTAAACGCCGACTGCTAAAGGAGACTACTATGGGGTCGACATTTTCAGGTTTAGAAATAGGAAAAAGGGGGCTGATGGTTCACCAGCAGGCCCTAAAAGTTACCGGTCATAATATTGCAAACGCAAGCAACGAACACTACGCCAGACAGCGAGTAGAAATAACGGCCATGAATCCGCTGTATGATCCCGCGATGAATAGAGCCTTAACGGCGGGCACCATAGGTCAGGGGTCAAAAATAAGCGCCATAACCAGAGTTCGCGACAATTTCTTAGACGGCAGAATTCATCAGGCCGAACAAGGCAAAACCTACTGGTCGTTTAGACAAAAATACCTCCATCATATAGAAGTAATTTATAACGAACCCGCCGAAGAATCTCTTAAGGCTCAAATTGACAATTTCTGGGCCTCGTGGCAAGAGTTGTCGCAGTATCCTGAAGAGCTTTCGCATAGAGAGCTTGTAAGAACCAGCGGTCAAGAGCTTACCTTTAGATTAAGAAGCACGTTTGATAAGCTTATAGAGCTTAGAGAGCAGATCGATTTTGAAATTCAGGCAAATGTAAACCAGTTAAATACGCTTGCTTATGAAATACGCGATATTAATGAAAAGATTTTAAAACACCAGACCCTTGGCGATAATCCGAATGATTTATTAGACAGAAGAGATAAGCTTTTGCAAGAGCTGTCGGCTTTGGCCGATATCTCTGTCGAAAAAAGCGACCCCGACGAGCTTATTGTTTATATAGGCGGACAAATGCTTATACAGGGCGAACTTCAAAACAAACTTCAGGTTGTTTCGCGTCCCGAAAATGAGGGGCTAAGCGCCGTTGTCTGGGAGAGTAATCAAAGTAATGTTTTATTTAAAAACGGAAAAATGCAGTCTTTGTTAGAATTAAGAGATCAGGTATTAAGAGAAAATATAGACAAGCTAGATTTACTGGCCGTAAACGTCGCTGATATCGTAAATGAAGTTCACAGAGACGGTTTTGGGTTAACAAAAGAAACCAATATCGATTTCTTTGAGATGAAGACCTTATCAAGAAACATCCGTGGAAACTTCGATTTTAACGGCGACGGTCAGGACGATATTTCGACAGTTTTTAAAATGGCCGGCAGAAACGCCGTTGAATCAAACAAGCCCGTAGGCGTATCGGGAACGTTGACATTTGTGAAAAACGACGAGAATGAAACGCCCGTCAACATAACTTATCGTCCCGACGATACGCTCGATTCTATCATTGACAGAATCAACAAATCAGGAGCGGGCGTTGTGGCTTACATGAATCATCAGGATAATTTAGCCTTAAAAGCGGTTACCGCAGATGACGATTGGCGAAAGAACTTTATGATTCGCCATGTCGAAGACTCAGGCGAGCTTTTAGTCGGCTATGCGGGAATTCTTCAAAACTCGGGAGCAGCCGGGGCTTTTGACTATCAGAGAATCGATGAAATCAATAAATTACAGTCTAATTTAGACAGAATTACTTTGACTCCTACGCTTCACGGCGCGGGAGCTCTTGAGATAAGCGATTTAGTGAAGGGCAACGCCGCTTTAATTGCCGCCGCGGGAGGCAAAGATATCGGCGGAACAGGCAACGTAAACGAATCGTATGGCCTCAAAGACGGATCAAACGCCTTAAAAATAGCGCAGGCTCTAAGGCATGAAAAGAGAATGATAGGGAACCATGAAACAACGGACGACTTTTATAATGCGTTGATTTCTAAAATAGGCATTCAAACCAGAGAAGCGGGAAATCATGAAGAAAACCAGAAAATTATCATGACAAACCTTGAAAACATGAGACAATCGGTTATGGGCGTAAATTTAGACGAAGAAATGGCAAATATGGTTCAGTTTCAACACGCCTATAATGCGTCGGCAAAAATCATTCAGGTAATGAATGAAATGCTTGATAGAATTATTAACCGTTTATTCTAAAGGAGTAGAATATTATGATGCGCGTAACAAACCAAATGATTAGCAACAGTCTTGTTCATACACTGAACAAGCAAAAATATGAGATCCAAAAATCTCAGCAAAACCTCGGCACAGGAAAGAAAATTCAATTTCCTTCTGATGACCCTGTCGCGGCGGCCAGTCAGCTGCTTTTAAACAGCAGGGTGAGAGAGCTCAACCAATACGGCAGAAATATTAACGAATCAAAAGACAGGCTTCATCTTACCGACAACCAGTTGGCCCGCGTTACAGATGTATTTCAAAGAATCAGAGAACTTACGGTTCAGGGCGCAAACGGCATATATACAGAATTTGAATTAAAAGACGTTATCGCTAAAGAAATAAACCAGCACTTAAATTCGCTTGTTGATATCGCGAATATAAAAGACGCCACGGGCCGAAGTTTGTTCGGCGGCAGCGTTATCGAAAGAGATCCTTTTTTGGCCGTTTACACGCACTCGGGAAGTTCGGGAGTTGAAAACGCAAACGCTTTAGTAGGCGTACAATATCAGGGAGACATACAAGCGTTAAAGCGCGAAATCGAGCGCGGCGAAGAAATGATAATAGGAACCCCGGGCAATAGAGTTTTTTGGGGCACTAACGCCGCCATACAAAGCAACCGTGATTCTTCTAACTTTATCGCGCAGGGTGATCAGGTATTCAGCATTGACGGAGTCAAAATAAAAGTTTCTTCAGGCGATACGTTAAACGATATCATTGATAAGATAAACAACGCTCCCATTGAAGTAAAAGCTTCAAGAGGCGCTCAAAACGATATTATTTTAACGGGCACAACGCCCCATCAAATTTGGCTCGACGACGTAGAAGAAGGTACCGTATTACAAACTCTCGGACTTATTAACGGCAGCGATCCCCAGCCTCCGGGAAATTACAACCCTTCTGCGACAGTGACCGGATTTTCAGCATTTGATTTGGTTATACAGCTTAGAGACGATTTTGTTAATAACGATAAGGCCTTAATTGGCGGCCGGGATCTTGAGGCTATTGATTTGGCTATCGAAAATGTTTTGCGGCACAGGGCAGAAATTGGGGCCCGGGTAAATCGCCTCGAGCAGCATGAGAAGCGAATTACATGGGACGAGAGCTATGTAAAAGAATTACTTGCAAAAAATGAGTCTATAGACGTGGTTGAAACAATTATGGATCTTAAGTGGCTTGAGAATGTTCATAATTATGCTCTTCAAGTAGGCTCTAAAATGATAAAACCTTCCCTGATAGATTTTCTAAGATGACGCAGAGTACAATGAAGATAGCCACAAAGCGTTTTGGAAACATTGAAGTTGAAGAAGATAAGATTCTTCATTTTCCCGAAGGTATTTTTGCCTTTGAAGAATATCAACGATATGTTCTTATATCGGTAAAAGAAAAATCTGAGTTTTACTGGCTGCAAAGTCTTGAAAATTCTGATTTAGCCTTTCTGGTGGTAAACACCGCGATACACCTTCCCGATTATAGACCAGAAATTGAAGAAGAATTTCTTTCGGTATTAGGTATTGAAGATATTACTCAAACTGAATGCTGGATAATCATCACGGTTCCGCAGGGAAAGCCCAATGAAATGACCGCTAATTTACAGGGCCCTTTATTGATTAATCCTAAAAATCGAAAGGCCGCCCAGTTTGTTTCTGCCAATGAAAAGCATATTGTACGGGCTCCTTTCCTTGAGATTTTGCAAAAAGGAATCGGTTCTTAAATGCTTGTATTGGCCCGAAAAACCAATGAATCTGTTATCATAGGCGATAATATCGAGGTAATGATCGTTGACGTTAAAGGCGATCAGGTTAAGCTTGGTATTAAAGCTCCCCGTGATGTACGAGTTTTTCGGGGAGAAATTTACCGCGATATACAAAAAGAAAATATTGAAGCGGCAAAATCAGAAATTCCCGACGATATTGACGATATCTTGTAAAACCGGTTTATTTTAATATTTTAAATATTATCTTTTGCCTTGACGAGATAATATTGCGTAAAACCCGATAATAAATACGCCGACTGAAAACATAAACCCGTATAAAAACAATGTTTTCGGATTAGGATCTTCGTTCATGTATTTATAAAATTGCATGCCGCCCTGAAAAGCGCAATAGTATCCCGCAAATAAAATCGGATATTTATATTGTATTAAAAAATTCATCTGTAATGATATATGAAAAAAATGAAACATAACGGCAACTTATTTTATTATTGAACGTAATTCTAATCATATTGGCGCCAACAACCTCCCGCAAATTGTAAGCGGCTGCCGCATCTTCTTTGACAAAGTCTTTCAATTTTTATCTGTGTCTACTTAAGATGGCTGAAATATTAAAACCGCTGCCTCAAAGTTTTTATTTAAATCCGGTTCTTACTGTAGCTGAAAACCTGCTAGGAAAGCTTCTCGTAATCGAAACGGGAAAAAATCAGATTGTCGTAAAAATTGTCGAAACAGAGGCTTATCATGAAAACGGCGACCCTTCTTGCCATGCGCACAAGGGTCAGACAAAACGAAACGCGGTTATGTTCGGCCCGCCCGGTCATTTATATGTGTACTTTACTTACGGAATGCATTACTGCATGAATGTTGTCGCCGAAAAAGAGGGAACGGCGGCCGCTGTTTTAATTAGAGCCGCAGAAGTAATAGAAGGTATTGATATCGTTAAAAAAAACAGAGGAGAAAGACATAAATTAAAAGACTTAACTAACGGCCCCGCCAAACTCTGCGAAGCTTTAAGCATTACTACCGAACAAAACGGAATTTCTTTATTAGAAAATAAGACTTTTATTACTAAAGGCCAAATGATAGCAAAAGATAATATTCTGCAAACAACCCGAATAGGCATTTCAGAAGGCAAAGAACTGCCATGGAGATTTTATATTAAAGATAACGAGTTTGTATCGAAAAAAGTGAAAATAATCGGCGAAAGATAATTAATTTCTCGCCGATGAATTATTTTATTCTTCAGGCAATGAACCGGCTAAAGCAAGGGCTCCACCGATTATGGCCATGTCTTTAAGAAGCGACATCATAGACATTTGCATTGTTTGTTCGTTTACAAGACCCGGAACATGAACAAATAAAATAAATGAGCCTATTAATGCCGCTAAAAGCATCGCCGCCAATTTTCCTTTCTTATTAATCGCTATACCTATTGCGCCGGCAAGCAAGAATAATCCGGTTAAATAAACCCAAAATATTTGCCCGGGCAACCAGCCGGGAACCATTCCTTTCATATTTTCAGCTTTCATAAAATGAAATAATCCGAAAATGCCAATAGGAACTGCATAAATAATTCTGGCAAAAGTTGTCGTTAATTTTTTCACATTAGTCTCCTTTTCTAATTTTGACTTATATCAATGTAACATAAAAGAAATATTTATGCCATTTTTATACATATAATTTTTCTGGCGCGCGAAATCCCATATAATATTTGCTTCTTAAGCAGGTAAACGAAAGGCGTATTTTAGACGATTAGGTTCTTTAATTGAAAGTATTATTTTGAAATATCTTTATAATCTTTTTCTATTTTCTTTAGTTTTTTGCGATAATCTTTGGCGTTGCCGAAATCTAAAAATACTTTATAACGGCTGTGAATAGCCACAGGAGCTTTTGCGTGCTTAATAGGACAAAAATAGAGGGGGGTTAAGAGCTTCAGGTTGTCAAGCAAGTATAATTGGCGGTATTTTACAAATAGCGTAAATATAAATTTACATACTGTTTTGCTAAAAAATAAAGGGATAGAGTCTTGTGAGTCTTCAATTGTTTAATTAATATGCTTTCAAATTTAATCGAAATATTGGTAAAAATATCTGAATTTATTGTACGCAAGCTTTATCCGCGTCAGCCGAATTTTTTACTTCACTTTAGAGCTTTTATTATAGGCGCGATTATATTTTCTCTTGGTTTTCTTTCGGCCGCTTTCATGATGATCGACTTAAAAGCGGTAGATAAACTGCGCGAATATACGCCGCCTCTGCCTTCTAAGCTATTAGACAGAAAAGAGAGGCTAATAACGACCTTTTTTTATGACCAGAGAATTTTGATTAATCTTGATAAGGTTCCCAAATGTCTGCCTGAATCTTTTATCGCAATGGAAGACAATCATTTCTATGAGCATTACGGCTTAGATTTGCAGGCTATTGTAAGGGCATTTTTGTCAAATTTAAGAGCAGGCGGCGTTAGGCAGGGCGGTTCTACCATAACCCAGCAATTATCGAAAGTTATTTTAACCGATAGAGCGCGCACCTATGAGCGAAAAATAAAAGAGGCTTTTCTTTCAATTTATTTAGATTCAATTTTTGAAAAGAAAGAAATCTTAAATATGTACTTTAACCAAATTTATTTTGGGCACGGCACATACGGTATTGAGGCGGCCTCGCGTTTTTATTTTAACAAAGAAGCCGAAAAATTAAATTTGGGCGAATGCGCCATCTTAGCCTCTCTGCCTTCTGCGCCAAACAGATTTTCGCCGATAAAAAATCCCCGGTTATCAATGTCTAAAATGTCGCAGGTTTTATTAAAAATGATTGATATGGGTTTTATCAGCGACGCTCAGGCAATTGAAACCTACGAAAAGATGAACGATTACTACGCCGGCTTAAATATCTCGCCGTCTGTTACCGCCTTCGGCAAGAGAGTAGATTTGGCGCCTTATTTTTCTGAAACAATTAGACAGATATTAGAGAAAGAAATCGGCAAAGATATGTTATACAAAGGCGGTTTTACCATTTACAGCAGTTTAGATTTAGACCACCAAGAGCACGCTCAAAACATTTTGTGGGAATCGCTGCAAAAACAAAATGAAATTTCAAGCGAATTTACGTTTACAAAGCTTACCGAGTTCGGCAAGCGCCATTCAAGTATTACAAATTTAGCGCTTCTTCTTTTTGATCTGCCCGAATTTAAAATTAAAAGGAGTATGCTTCAATATCAAACCCAAATTTACTTTCACCAACACTTAAAGAACAACGCTCTTTTACTTAATCTGGCGCTAGGCGGCGATAAAAATCTCGATAATTTTTATGTCGACGTACTAGACGAAGAATTCTTTTTAAATAGAACGCAGAGAGTCGAAGGCGCCCTGGTAGAAATTGATAACAAAACCGGAGAAGTAACCGCCCTGATAGGGGGAAGCCCCTTTAACATTCAAAACCAGTTAAACAGGGCGATTCAAATGAAAAGACAACCCGGTTCTACGTTTAAGCCATTATTATACGCGGCGGCGTTAGAGCAAAAAAAAATAACGCCGGCTACGATTTTTCCCGATTCGCCTTTGGTTTTTCTTGATTCAGAAGGCGGCAATTGGATTCCCTCAAATTATTCAAGGGGCTATCGCGGATTTATTACCGTAAGAGAAGCTCTTCGTTATTCAGCAAATTTAGTGTCTATTGCCATCGCCCGCGAATCAGGGTTAAAAAACCTGGCCCCAGATATTGCCAACCTGCTTCATGTTCCGCAAAAAGAAGTGCCGGTTAATCTATCGGTAGCCCTCGGCTCTTATGAAGTAAGCCCCCTGCAGTTAACGCAGGCGTTTTCGGTATTCGCGCGCGGCGGAGAAGATATTCCATATATTTTTATTCATCGCATTACAGATTCTGAAAATAAGATTGTAAAAGATTACGATAAACTCATCAGAAAACCCAAAAAAATAATAAGCCCTGAAGCGGCCACGGTAATGAGCAGTATGCTTGAAGAAATTGTAGACAGAGGCACAGGCGCCTCGGTGCGCAGCCAGGGTTATTCAGATTACGCGGCCGGTAAAACAGGCACGACCGATAATTACAGAGACGCGTGGTTTGTGGGCTATAATGAAAGATATACTGCCGCCGTTTGGGTGGGTTATGACCGCTCTTCGTTAAGCTTAGGGCCGGGGCAGGCTGGCGGAGTTGTTGCGGCCCCCATTTGGGCAAAATATCAATTGAAAGTGAAAAATTTCATTAAAGACGAAGAGCCTTATCTTATTAAATCTGAAAACATAGTAGAAGTTAATATATGCCCGATATCGGGTCAATTACCGGGTCTTCAGTGCACAGAGACCAAACCCGAGTTTTTTATACCGGGAACCGAACCTAAAGAAATTTGCGAAGATAGTCACGGTTTAAGCTTCATGCCTGAAAATAACGAAAACGACATAAGCGAAGACGGCGCCATTGTTGAAAAAATCGAACCCGATATTTCAGACGAACCGAGCATTCCTTATGAAGAATTCATCGGAAAGGACGATTTATATTAATATGAGATCATTAGCATTAAAATATCGTCCTAAAACCTTTGACGATTTAATAGGCCAAATTCACGCGTCGCAAAGCTTAAAAAACGCTTTAGAACATAACCATATTAGACAGGCTTATTTATTTTTTGGTTCAAGAGGCGTGGGCAAAACGTCAACGGCGCGAATACTGGCAAAATGTTTAAATTGCGAAAAGGGAACTTCTTCAAAACCGTGCGGCGCCTGTAATAACTGCGTTGAAATAGCCGAAGGCAGAAATATGGACGTCATTGAAATGGACGCCGCGTCAAACAGGGGCATTGAGCATATCAGAGATTTGAGAGAAAGCGCAAGATTTTCTCCTATGAAATCTAAATATAAAGTATATATAATAGACGAAGTTCATATGCTTACAAACGAATCTTTTAACGCTCTGTTAAAAATTCTCGAAGAGCCTCCGCCTCATGTGGTCTTTATTATGGCGACGACAGAGCAGCATAAAGTGCCCGAAACAATCTTATCGAGATGTCAAAGCTTTGCTTTTAAAAAATTTTCAAATAACGATATAAAAGAAAGGCTTGAATATATTCTTGAAACCGAAAAGGTTCCATACCATAAAGAAGCCCTGCTTCCTATAAGCCAAAAAGCCGAAGGCTCTATGCGCGACGCCATTTCTTTATTAGATCAAATTATTGCCTATTCAGGCAGTCAACCGATTGAGGCGCAAACAGTTTTAAATCTTATGGGAATTCTTCCCGTACAGACCCATATTGAATTTCTGGAATCTTTTAAAAGTTCTAACATAAAGCAGACCCTATTAATCTTGCATAACTTATATAATGAAGGTCAAAACCTGAAAAGATTCTTATGGGATTTTTTAAATTTTATTAAAAATGCTCTTTTAATAAACAAGGGAATTGACGATACTGAGTCGTTTACTTCTTCAGAAATTGAAACGATGAAAAAAAGCGTCTCGGTATGGGACGCCTCAGAACTGGTATTAGTATTTGAGAGCCTTTATAAAATTTATTCTAACTGGAACTTATTTCAAACTAGTAAAAGCAGCGAAATTAAAGTATCTTTAGAGATTGCCGTTGTTGACCTTTTTGAAAATTTAAATAAACCTTCAGTAAGCAGACTTATGAGAAAGATAGCGTTACTAAAAAACGCCATTGAAAAAGGGGCAACCTTTGAAGATAACGATATTGAACCCGATAAAACCGAAAAGATGAATGAATTACCTGACGAAAAAGGCGTATCTGCGCAGGCTAATGAATCAATAGATATGGGCATTTATATACAAAAAGAATTTTTGGCGCAGGAAGAAGAAAACGAAAGAAATTCAAATATTTTTAAAAACGAAAATTCCTGATATTTGCGATTTGCTCTGGCGCTTGAAACGCGCGTGACCCAAACTCAGTAAACAAAAATAAAAATAATCAGACATAATAATTACTTAAATCGTTCAGAAAAATGCCGATAATATATAAGATGGAAATACTTATAAACGATCAGCCTTTGGATTTTGAGCTTAAAGATATCATATCTCTGTCTGAAATCATAGATCATGTATCTGAATGGGCGGGAAAAAATAATTATTACATTTTAGACTACAAGGTTCAAACCGAATCAAAAAGCCTAAAACCAATGTCTGACGAAATCGATAAAATTGAAATAGAAGTGGGCGATATTAAAGATTTAACGCTTGCAACGGTTAACGAACTATTAGAATATTTAAACAGAGTAGGGTCTTTTTTAGCCGAAAGACTTTATAAGAATATTCCTTTTAGTTTAGATGAAAAAGAACAATTGCAAGAGGGAGTAGACTGTATCGAAAAGGCCTTTATTGTTTTAATTTCGCCCGAACCCATCGAAGAAAAAAGTAAGAATATGAAAGCTGTAGTTTCTGATTTGGCTAATTTGGCAAAAGATATAGATTCAGACGAAGGCCTCATGAAGGTTCTTCAAAATATGACTTTAATTCGCTATCATTTACTTGATCTAAGCCGCCAGTATAGATTTAAGGCTTTATCGCCCGAAGAACTCGAGAAGGGAAAACAAAAATTTTTAAGCCAGTTAGAAAGCGTAGACGGTCTTCTTGAAAAAATAACGTCTGAATTTACCATAGGCAAAGAGGCCCATGCTATTCTTGCGTTAAATGATTTAATGGAAGGCTTGTTTGAGGGCATTAACGTTCTTTATCTGACGGGAACGGCCATTGAGACATCTGAGAAAATAACCGTGATTTTTCAAGATTTAATGAAAGCGATAGAAGAAAAAGATATGGTTACCGCAGCGGATATTATTGATTTTGACTTAAGAGACGCAATAAAAGAGTATCAAACTTCTTCTTAGTTTACATTTTTTTTATCACGGCGTCTAGATGCCTGAAGAATATATCAAAATGATTTGACATCATTTCAATTATGGCGGGCGAAAGCCAGCCTAAAACAACAAAAGCCACCAGAATCTTTACCGGAAACCCCAGCATTAATATATTCATTTGAGGAGCCGCTTTAGATAGAACGCCCATAGTAATCGATACCAAAAGCAAAGAACCCATAACCGGAAGAGATATTTTTAACGCCACTAAAAACATCCCCGACCCTAAAAGAGTTAGAAAATTTAAAATTCCTTTGTGTTTGAGGCCCTCTAATAAAAATCCGTCGGCTAAAATGGGAATTTTTTCGTAAGAAAAAATAATAGCGTCAATAATCAATAGATGAGCGCCGCCTACGAAAAAAACAAAAAGGCCCATTAGGTTTTTCACGGTACCCAAAAGAGGCAATGAAGTCTGCGACATAGGATCAAAAACCTCGCTGATACCAAAACCCATTTGAACCGAGAAAAACTCGCCGGCCATCTGAAATGCCGCGAAAAGAAAATGCAGACTAAGGCCAATTAAGGCCCCCATAAAAACCTGTTCTAAAAGCGTAATGAAAAACTTTGTTTTAACCGTATCATAAAATTCTGAAGGCAAGCTTACTACGGGAGAAACAATCAGAGAAATTAAAAAAGCAAGACCCACTCTGTAAAAATAAGACAGGGCCTGACCTCCAAAAAAAGGCGAAACCCCGAACATGGCCAATAGTCTCGCAAACAAGACGCAAAAAACCTGAAATTGCGTTACAAAATATTCCATATAATAAAGTTTTTAATTAAAAAGAGATATATTCTAAAATATTTTAAGAATATATTTCTTTAATGCATTCCTATAATTTCAAATAGCTGCTTTGTGTAATCGGTAATATTCTGTATTAACCATGTCGCAAATACAATTATCGAAAGCAATATTACAACCAGCTTCGGCACAAAAGTAAGAGTTTGTTCCTGTATGCTTGTCGTGGTCTGTAAAATTGATATGACAAGACCCACTCCCATACCTAATAGCAGCATTGGCGAAGACAGTTTTATCGTAAGCCATATGGCTTCTCTTAATAAAGTGACAACATCGGCCTCTGTCATTATCCCGTATAACTCCTGACAATTTGATATGTAAGCATTGACCAACCGTCTACTAACACAAATAATATAATCTTAAAAGGCAGAGAAATCATAACAGGGGGGAGCATGATCATACCCATAGACATCAAGGTAGACGCAACAACCATATCAATAATTAAAAAAGGTATAAATAAATAAATGCCTACAATAAAGGCTTTTTTCAATTCGGTAAGCATAAAAGCCGGCACGAGTACAAAAAACGGAATATCTTTCTCGGTTTTAGGCGGCGGCGATTTTGAAAGTTTTATAAAAAGTGCGACTTCTTTTACGCCTTCGGTGCCAATTTGACGGCTCATAAAATCGCGAATAGGCAATGACGCGTTTTCAAAAAAATTTGTGGCTTGAATTTTTCCCTCAAGATAGGGTTCGAGAGCTTTTTCATTAATTTCGTTAAAAGTGGGCGCCATAATAAAAAATGTCATAAAAAGAGCAAGGCTCACCATAATCTGATTTGGCGGCATATTTTGAAGAGAAAGAGCTCTCTTAATAAAATCAAAAATAATAATAATTTTGGTAAATGAAGTTAGCATTAAAATAATAGCAGGAGCCATGCTTAATAGGGTTATAAGCAATAAAATCTGCAGCGATAACGCGACTTCTTTAGGACCTTGAGCCTCTGTAATGTTAAAGTCAATTTTGGGTATAGGAATTTCTTGAGAAATCAAGGGAAGCGTAAATATTGTAAAAAATAAGCAGATGAAAATAATTCTTTTATGCTTATTAATAATTTTAATTAATTTTTTCATATTAGCGCAATGAATCTTTTTCGCTTTTTATTTTACTGAGCTTTCCCATAGATTTTTGTCTGGTATTTTCCCAAAAATCTTTATTTTGCAGAGTCTCTTTTTGCATATTTTTTTCGGGACTTACCCACCCTTTAACTTTATGCCGCACGGCTTTGCTTAGCTCTAAAAGAAAATCTGGTTTGCCCATTTGGCTTTCTCTTTCGCAGTCTAGTTTAATCTGATCAATCGCCGATTTTTCGCTGATTTCGGTTACCAATTGAATACCGGCTTCTGATATTCCCAAAATTAAAAACTTATTGCCTACCTCTATAATTTGCAAAGATTTATTTGGTTGCACAGGAAACTCGTGCCATAATTTAAATACATTTGCCGCCAGAATGGGCAGATTTCTTTTAAATAAGAAAACCTTCCATATGAAGTAAAAAAAGACGATGAGGCCAAAAAGAACCAGCAGTGTTTTTATAAACTGCCATACCCATGAAATTTTCTCTCTTTTCAAGACCGGTTCGCCGGTTTCTTTTAACTCTTTTTCAAGCGATTTTTCAAAATCTGTCTTTTCTTTATCGCCTGAAGTTTCTGTAGTTTTTATAGGCTGATTATTTTCGACAGATTTGTCGACCGTATTTGCCTTTGTTTCAGGCGTTTTCGATTGGCCCGCCGCATATGATGTTAATAAAAAAAACGTAAAGAAAAGAATTAAAAATCTATATAAATACCCCATCATACTTAATGTGACATAATATTCTCGCGATAATTTGGCAAGTCTTTTTCATTTTTTCAAATAATGATTGTTATACACGCGAAAGCGCATTATTTATATGTATAAAAATTCATTTGTTATAATGATTCTTAAAAAATCTTTGGCCTTATGGCTGTTACATTAATCGTTGGGGCTCAATGGGGAGACGAAGGCAAGGCAAAAGTTATAGATTTTCTGGCTGAAAACACCGACATTGTAGTTCGATATCAGGGCGGGGCCAATGCGGGGCATACCGTCATTGCCAAAGGCGAAAAATATATTTTTCATTTAATTCCTTCGGGAATTTTGTATTCAAAAACTGTCTGCGTTTTAGGCGGCGGAATGGTTATTGAACCGAATGCTTTTTTTGATGAACTTAACCAGCTTGAGAAACGGGGTATTGAAATCGACGGTAGAATTCGCATTGCCGATAACGCCCATGTTCTTTTACCCTACCACAGCTTAATTGACGCGAAAAGAGAAGAAAATATGTCGATTACCAAAATAGGCACCACAAAAAGGGGTATTGGCATTTGTTATGGCGATAAAGTAAACAGAACCGGAATCAGAATTGGAGAGCTATTAGACGACGGCTTTTATAAAAACCGTCTGCCTCTTTTAATTTCTGAAAAAAACATTATCTTAAAAAATATTTACAATGAAAAAGAAATTAATCTTACAGAAACTGAAGACTTCTTGCGCAGCCTCGGGCAAAAATTAAAGAAATATTTAATTAACGCTCCTTATTATTTAAATCTTGAAATCGCTTCAGGAAAACGGGTGCTATTAGAAGGGGCCCAGGGCACAATGCTTGACGTAGATTTTGGAACATACCCTTTCGTTACCAGTTCAAACCCGACAATAGGGGGCGCTTTAATCGGTTCAGGCGTAAACCATAGGAATATTTCAGATTGTTTTGGTATAGTGAAGGCATATACAACGAGAGTAGGCGAGGGGCCCTTTCCTACTGAGGCATACAATGAAGAAGGCGAGGCCCTTAGAAAACTGGGCAATGAATACGGGGCCACAACAGGCAGGCCAAGACGATGCGGATGGTTTGACGTTGAAGTGGTTCGTCATGCCGCCAGAATAAACGGCCTAACGGGAATAGTTCTAACAAAACTGGATGTTTTAGACAGCTTAAAAACAATTAAAATTGCCGTTGGTTACGAACAAGACGGCAAGCGAATTTCATATTTTCCTTCTTATGGCGTTGAGCGCATAAAGGTAATTTATGAAGAACTCCCAGGATGGGAAGAACCAATAACAAATTATACAAAGCTTAACGATTTACCGAAAAACGCTAAAAAATATATTAACGCCATTGAAAAATTTTGCGGCGTACCCGTCTGCTGGGTATCGGTAGGACCCAAAAGGGAAAATACTATAAAAATACGCTAAAAAGAAAGTTTAATGACGGTTAAAGAGCTATTTCAATATAAAGTATTAACCATTTCAAATGTTCTATCTTTTATTCGGATATTATTGGCCCCGGTAATCTGGTTCTTGCTGAAAGAAACCGATAACGATCCTACTTATAATTATTATGCCGCTTTTGTCGGTTTTATAATGGTATTGACCGATTATTTTGACGGTTTTTTAGCCAGAAAGCTCGGGCAAGAGACGCCGTTAGGACAATACCTTGATCCCATTGCCGATAAAATTGCCATTATATCTGTAGGAACCATGCTTTATTTAAAGAAAGAATATCCTATATGGATTATTATTCTGGTAATTATCCGCGAAATTATCGGCGTTTTTGGCGGAGGTTTTTTGCTTGTAAAAAGAGAAGTTCTCGGAAGGCCCAATTATTGGGGCAAAGGAGGCGTGGCCATGGCCGCTTTATCGGGCTTAATGTATGTTCTTGATTTGCCCCACAAAGAATGGACCATATACGGAATCGCTGTTTTATTTATAGGCGGCGCCTTGGCTTACATAAAAACCTACTGGAAAACCGTTCTCTACGGCCATGAAAAATAATTTTTATTTTATCTGTAAATCAACTGCCGCTGCCAAAAATTTCAAGCCACTTTTTTCTATAGTCTTCAAATTTTCCCGATATAATTGAAACGCGCAGATTTTCCATAAATTGTTTCATGAAATATAAATTATGATAGGTGCTTAGATTATAGGCTAAAATCTCTTTCGTCTTGTGAAGATGCCTTATGTAACCTAAAGAATATCTTTTGCAAACCCTGCATGAGCAATTTTCATCAATGGGTGTTTCAAGCAGTTTATTTTTCTCGTTTCTTAAATTTAACTTTCCTTTTGAGGTAAATACCTGTCCGTTTCTGGCGTTTCTTGTCGGCAATACGCAATCCATCATATCAATGCCAAGAGCGACAGAATTTAATATTTCGGGTATTGATCCGACTCCCATAAGATATCTTGGTTTTTCAGCGGGCAAATATTCGTTGCAGACCGCTATCGCTTCTAAAAAGTCTTTGTTTTTTTCGCCCACCGAAAGGCCGCCTAACGCGCTTCCCGGTAGGTCTAATTCGGCTATAAATTTTGAAGACTCTTTTCTAAAATTTATATCAACGCCCCCTTGAACAATGCCAAAAAGCGCCTGATTTTCATTATAATTTTTTTCAAGCCATATTTTTTTTGATTCTGCAATCCACCGATGAGTTCTATCAAGAGATTCTTTCAATCTTTTTTGATCAGCCGGATATGGAGCGCAATCGTCAATTGGCATTACAATATCGCTTTGTATAATATTTTGAATATCTAAAACTTTTTCAGGCGAAAACAAGTGAGAAGACCCGTCTAAATGCGATTTAAATTCTACGCCGTTTTGGCGATATTTAATTAAATCTGAAAGCGAAAATGCCTGATACCCGCCTGAATCGGTAAGCATGGCATGCTTCCATGACATGAAATTTTTAATTCCCTTAAAAGATTCGACAATTTCTAACCCGGGGCGCAAATAGAGATGATATGTATTTGTTAAAATAAGTTTATATCCGATTTCTTCGAGATCTTCTTGAGTAACCGATTTTACCGTTGCCTGCGTGCCAACCGGCATAAAAACAGGAGTTTCAACAGTAAGCCCCGACTTAAATTTTAAAAGTCCGGCTCTGGCAGAGTTGTCTTTTTTTTCGAGATTAAACGTAAGAGGCTGTTTCATTTAATGTTATTTTAGAAAATTTTAATCTAGTTGCGTTTTTATTCCCGAACCTAGAAGCAAGACTTCACAGTCTTCTTCAAGTTCGCATTCAGAATCAGGAGCGAATTTCATTCTTCCGTCTTCATACTTAACGCCAATGATAATATAGCCTTTTTGCCTATAGTCGGTATCTCGAATTCTCTTGCCTAAAAAAGCGTGTTCTTTGTCGATTTTTTTTGCCAGCATTTCAAACTCATAATTCGCGTTTCCTAAAACGATTTCAAGAAAATCGTCTACCATGGGTTTCGTAAAACTTCTCGCTATTTGAAGCCCGCCGACGGCATAAGGAGATACTACTTTATCGGCGCCCGCTTGAAGCATTTTCTGTCGCGTCGATTCTTTCGCGATTCTCGTTTCTATTCTTATACCGGGGTTTAATCGCCTTGCCGATAATACGACAAATAAATTATCGGCGTCTGTCGGCAAAACCGAAGCTAAACCTTTTGCCTTATCAATATTCGCCTCAATAAGAGTTTCTTCAAGTAAAGCGTCTTTGTATAATATAAGCCACTCGTATCCCGAAGCGCTAACCGGCGATTCAAGATTAGTTTCTATTATAACAAACGAATATTTTGATCGCTCTAATTCGCGCGCTATGGCTAACGCCATTCTTCCGCCGCCGCAAATAATATAATGATCTTTAAGTTTTTTTATCTTCTCTAACATTCTGGCTTCCTCCATAAAAGTTTTAAAACTTTTCTCTAAAAGAATTTTAAATAAAGCGTTTAGACCCGCGCCGTAAAATAAGACGCCGCCAATGATTAAAAATATTGTAAAAATTTTCCCGTTTTGAGAAAGCTTTTGTACCTCGCCAAAACCGACGGTTGTTACCGTAATAACGGTCATATAAACGGCGTCTAAGAAGGTCCAGTCTTCAAGGGCCATATATCCCCCGCTGCCTATTAATATAAGAACTCCCAAAAAAATAAAGGGTTTTATAAAGGGCCAAAAGTATTCAAAAATACGCATATCAATAAACGTTTATTATCTAGAATCTAGATTCTCTGCATACCTTTTTTCTATGGCAGTCTAAAAGTTTTCAATAAATTTTTGTTGTAAATACTGAAATTTATTCATCTAATGTTAATATGAAGGGCATTAAAAATATAATAATAGTCGCCGGTTTATTGACGCTAAACAGCCATTCTGTGTTTGGCAAAAGTCTTTCATTTGGCCCAAGCGTTGGCCATTGGGGCTCTACCGGAGGAACACTGGAGATTTCTTTATTAGATTTACATAAAAATTTTCCTTTAGGCTTTATTTTAGGTGCGGGATATTTTAATCAAAGCAACCCCGGCAATGCCGAAGACGCCAGAAAAATATTTATCAACGATAATACAGGCGGAGTTATTCAAGAAGAAGGCAATATCTATATCGGATTTTTTGACGTTACCTATCCTATTTATAAAACGAAGGGTTTCGCCTTTAGAATAACGGCCGGGCCGCGGTATGTAAAACATATCGCAGATTTTGCTTTTTTAGGAGACAATGAAGTTTTTGCCATAACCTCTGCTGCTTACGGAGCGGGATCTTCAATTCGATTAGATTTCGATTTATCAAAGTATTTTTTATTAAAATTTTCTACGGGTTATGATATCTTTCAAAAAACTCAATTAGGCGGTCACGGTGAGTTTTACTATGAACCAGACTCTACTGACGATAACCCGAGAGGCGATTATACATACGCCGACGCTGATGAGGCGATTTTTCAACCCGATAAATATTTTCGCATTTTATTGGGCGTCGAATATCGATTCTAATATAAATAATTGTTATCTTGAAAAAATCAGATTATACAAATACAAAACATATCCGAATAAAAAAACGGAACCTTGCCATCTTTTCATGGTATGCTGTTTCATAAAATATAAAAATAAAAACAATAAAAAAGCCGAAAAAAGAACAACCAAAATATCGGGATTATTCCCCTTTGAAATAGGAAGCGGCCTGATTGAAGCTGAAAGACCCAGTACCCAGAATATATTGAATATATTTGAGCCTACGACATTGCCTATTGCAATATCTGAATTTTTTTTCAATGAAGCGACCACTGAAGTCGCTAATTCGGGCAGCGAAGTTCCTATGGCCACAATGGTGAGACCAATAATATCTTCTCCCAAGCCAAATGTGCGGGCAATTTCTATGGCCCCTGTAACTATCCAGTCGCCGCCAAAATATAAACCTAATGCGCCAAGAATAATATAAGCGACAGATTTATAAACATTTCCCGAAGATTTTATCTCTTCGCCTATTTTTCCTTTTCTGGCTAGAGTATAAATATAATACATGAATATAGAAAAAAAAGACAACATGACAAATCCGTCAATTCGGCTCAATATATTTTCAGAGCGATTATCAATAATAATATCATTTGCCATAAAGAAAAGAACAAGAGCGGCAAGCATAGAAAAAGGTATCTCATTATATACCGTGCTTTTTTGAACCCTGATGGGATAAATAAAAGACGCTGCACCTAATATAAGAAGGGTATTCGCGATGTTAGAGCCTACAATATTACCAAAAGCGATGCCCGAATTACCTTCGACGCTTGCAATAATATTAACAGCCAATTCTGGCGCCGATGTTCCAAAGGCTACAATCGTAAGGCCCACTACCAAATCAGATATTCTTAAGCGCCGGGCTATATCAGACGCTCCTTCAACCAGAATATCGGCGCCTTTTATTAGAAAGACAAAGCCCGCGATAAATAGACTGAAAGTAAGCATTCGATATATTATTTTTTTGAATATTTTTCGAGAAGCACAATAACCGGACTTGCCACAAATGAAGACGAATAAGTGCCGATTACAATGCCGATAATTAAAACCAAAGCCATCTCTCGCAATGAGTCTTGCGCCAAGAAGTAAACGGCAATAACCGCGACTAAAGTTGTTAGAGACGTTATTATGGTTCTTGTTAGAGATTCATTGATGCTTTGATTTACGACTGTTTCTATAGAGTAGTTATCTTCGGTACTTAAATTCTCTCTTATTCTATCAAAAATTACTATTGTATCGTTGATAGAATAACCCAGAATAGTAAGAAGGGCGGCGACTACCGGTATCGACAACGGAATTTCAAAAAAGCCGATTACCCCAAGGGTTAAAAATAAATCGTGAAGCAAAGCCACCATGGCCCCTATGGCAAACCGAAATTTAAATCTAAAAGTAATATAAACTGTAATTAAAAGCAGAGTTACAAGTAAAAGCTTAGTTGCCGATTCTGTCAGGTATTTTCCTATTGTAGGGCCTACTTGATCTACCCCTACAAAATTTATCTTTTCAGAATCTTCGGGAGATAATTCTTTTCGCATAAGAAGCTTAAGGTAATCTACCGAATTTTCTGAGAGTTTGGCGGCCTCTAGTTCAATAATATTCTTAGAGGCCAGATCTTGTAAAGTTTTTTCTTCTTTACTGCCTAATTCTATTTTTGCCAATTCATGATTTTCTTTACCCGCTTTTTGCACAAGAGCGTTTAGGCCCTGAGACTTAAAAAAATTTCTTATCGAATCAATAGATACTTTGTCGTTTAATTCAACTTCTAATTTTATACCGCCTGAAAAATCCATACCTTTTGTAAAGCCCTGAAGTACATAAAAAGTTACGTAATATGAACCGGATATTAATAATATGGACAATGCAAGAGCTGCCCATTTGAGCTTCATAAAAGGAAACATTACACGGCCTCCTTTGTTTGTTTTTTAACGCCCACAGGGAGCGCTTTTCTGTATTTACCAATGCCCAAATGCAGAGATTTTATGTTCATATCAAATACCAGCCAGTAAAATAAAGTTTTTGTTACATATAAAGAAGTAAAAAGCGAAGATAAAATACCTATAAAGAGAGTTACCGCAAAACCTTTTATAGGGCCGACGCCAAACTGAGATAATACAATGGCCGCAAGCATGGTTGTCAGGTTACTGTCTAAAATTGTCCATGTGGCCCTTTCAAAACCCTGCTCTACCGCTAATTTTGTATTTTTGCCCCTGCCCAGTTCTTCTTTGATTCTTTCATAAATAATAACATTTGCGTCAACCACCATGCCCAAAGTTAATACAACACCGGCTAAACCCGGCAGGGTAATGGTAAAATCCATTAGAGCCAAAATGGCCGACATAAACAATAAGTTCAAAGCGAGGGCAAAAACTGCTACCAAACCGCCTACATGGTAATAAATTAGCATAAACAGCGCAACGCCAAAAAGACCCCACATAATGGCGGTTAATCCGCTTTCTGTGGCGGCCTTTCCTAAAGAGGGGCCCACTGATCTTTCTTCTACGATATTCATGGGAACAGGCAGGGCGCCTTCTTTAATTATTAAAGCAAGGTCATTGGCTTCAGCACGGGTAAAAGAGCCAAAGATAACCCCGCTTCCGCCGGTAATTGGCTCATTAATTGTAGGGGCCGAACGAATCTTATCGTCAATGAGAATGGCCATGCGGCGACCCTTATTTTTTGTCGTAATATCGGCAAACTTTTTGGCGCCGTCTGAAGATAACGTAAATGTAACTTCATATTCCATTCTGTCTTGGCTGAAGTTGGCGTAAGAATTTACCATATCGTCGCCGTCAAGGGCCACCTCTTTTTCAAGCGCCATAAAATACGCCGGCCGAAGCACGTTTTCTGTATCGATAACTTTTTTTTCCCACGATACAAATAAGTCATACCGCTCGGGAAGCTGAATCTTTTCTTTGATGTCTTTTATAAAAAGTTCTCTCTTAGATTCGCTGTCAAGAGAGGCATATTCGGCAAAATATTGCGAAGCCTTAGAGGTAAAATCTGCGCCGCCTACAGTGGGTTCAGAAAGACGGTATTCAACTCTTGCCGTAGAAGAAATAATTTTCTTTGCGTGTTCGGGAGAGCTTACGCCTGGCAGTGAAATTTCTATTTTATCTTCTCCCTGAATTCTTATTAAAGGCTCAGAAACGCCTGTTTTATCAATTCTTGATCTTATTTTTTCGCGGGCCTGACGAATTCTGTCTTTTTTTCTTTCAACAGAGAAATCTCTTTCATATTCAATAATGCTGAGCTCGGCCTCTAAACTATTTTTTTCGCTGTTTTTTTGAGCCTTTGAAATTTTATCTTTTAATTCGTCAATTTTCGACTGGGGATATTTAGATTCGATTTGCGCTTGCAGCTTCTTAAAATCGGCCTCTAAGATCAGGTTCATACCGCCCTGAAGGTCAAGACCAAGCTTAAAAGGCTTCGCCATAAAAGACTCTTCAACCCACATTTTTTCAAGAGTAATTCGCTCGCCGTCAACCCCGTCAATTCGGGAAATTTCATTCAAAAAAGCAGCTTGTACAAAATTACCCTTAATTTGAAGATATGACTCTTCTGAAGCGTCTTTTTCAGATATTTTTTCTTTTTTCTTTTCATAAGCATATTCGTTTTTATAATTCTTTTTCAAAAAATCGCCGATATCTGCAATTGTATTATCAATTTTTTCAGCGGATAAACCGGGCATAAAATATACTTTTACAACTCTCTCGCCGATATTCGGCCAGATTAAAAGAGTCGATATAAATAGGATGGATATTATTATTAAAAACCTTGATCTTAAATTCAAAATAATGTACCTCTCTTCTTATAATTTTCGAGTAAACACGCTTCTTTTTATTTTACTAACGCGCATTCTATAAACAACAAAAACCAAAATCAGCCCCATTACAACCAATACTTGTTTATAATTTGGAAGTTTTAGCTTAAGGTTGATTTCTTTATTTTTTTCAACCTCTTCTTGACCCTCTAAACGCTCGACAATAATAGTCTTAACCAGCTTAGGAGGCAAAAACTCGTCAGCGTCGCGCATTCCGGGAATATATCTGGTTTCATATAAAAAAGACGGATTTTCGGGAACATATTTTAACTGCTCTGAAATATCTTCTGGATTTTTTCTCGCCCTTTTTTTAATTTTGGGTTTTTCTCCTTCGATGACAAATCCCATTTCTTGCTCTTTTTTTTCTTCAAGCGGCGGTTCAGCAGATTGATTATCTGCTTCGTCAGAAACGGGTATTGTTACTTCTTTATTTTCATCCGTCTCTTCAATAATTACGCTTTCCTGATTTTGCGCCATGACCGATGTCGAAAAAAAAACACAAAAAATTATTAAGACCGATATTTTATTATCTTTTTTTTTTTGGAAAAATAATTGAAGCTTTTTTAACCACATAAATTGTTGTTACCAATTATTTTTTCGGCTTATCTTTTGCGTTTTTTATTTCACCCGCGCCCGAAGCAGGCTTTGGGTTTGCGGCTTCTATTGCGTCAATGCTTACTTCAATTTTAACGTTATCGGCTATTTTTACAACAGCAATATTATTTTCGTTTTTAATACCTACAACTACGCCCCAAATTCCGCCTCTTGTGATGACTTTATCGCCTTTTGATAGGGTTTTTATCATCTCTCGTTTTTGTTTTTCTTTTTTTTGCTGGGGCCTTATAAGTAAAAAATAAAAGACTAGAATCATTAAAGGGAAAAATAGCAAAGACATTGTACTGCCCTGCTGCGGCATACCTTCAGGCGCCTGAGGAGTTCCCGCTGGAGCCTGAGCGCCCGTAGTCGCTTCGCCTGATGAAACCACCTGAGAAATTATAAAACTTTCGTTTTTCATGTCAGTCAAAAATAAGACAGGAAATAAAGCGTCAATCTTTATATTTCGGGCTTCTAGAATTTAATTTTCAAAAAAATTGTATTTTGTAGGGAATGATTTTAAAATTTTAGGGTATTTATATAATATGCAATGCAAGAAACAGCCAGCATGGGCAAAAGAAGAAATTAAAAATGTCTGGAATGTACATTTGGATGTACATATCTGGGAAAATATAACTCTTGCTGCGCAAATGCACAGCAAGAGTTATTCATGGATTGTACGTTATTGTGTTTTTCAGTTAGCCATAATGAAAAACATCCGCTGGAGCAACAAGTTAAAGATTATTCATGAGAAAATCAAAAGAGATGCGCCAGTTAAAACCCACCGGCATCAGCTTTGTCTCTACGGGGCCGATGAATTACTCTTACGATATACGGCCATAAAATTGAAAATCTCAGTATCTCAATTGATACGAATTTCACTGGTCATGTTTCTAGACAGATTATTAAAGAGAAAAGTCAGTAAAAATAATTTATTCTGGCATGGGATAAAGCTATTTTTAGGAATTAAAGACTTTAGAAGCGTGAAAAATAATATACTAGCTATGCATTTTCACAGCTATAAATCGTATTCAATTAACCAGTATTGGGGTTTTACCTGATTTTTTTGTTAAAAAAACGCCCAACAATATTTTTTTCTTTTTTTTAAAAAATAGTTGACGAAGTTACTCTCAAAATTAAATTACATCTAGAATTAAAAAAATATTCTATCTAGTAATAGATTTTACAAAAATAGGTAATTTTACCTATTGACAAAAAAATCGATATGTGATAGAATATTGAAAAGTTGATATCAAATTAAAGGTTTGAAATCAACTTAAAATAAGAAAAACTTGTTTATTAAAACATGTTTAATTAAGGAGAATAAAAATATGAAAAAACTTTTAATGTTAGGCGTTTTAATGGGCGCTATAAGCATGGTGAATTGTACCGCTACGGTTGATGTCTGTGGAGACTATGTATGTGACGCTAGCGAAGACGAATATTCATGTGCCACGGACTGTGCGGCAGATTTACAGCCAGATACATTTGGAACACCCATGTATCCAATTTTTGGCAGTAGCAACAACTATTTTTCAGGTTCTGTCTATAATGCGGGAAATGCCGATGCATATAACGTAAGGGTTGATATAATGTGTTCATCAAATAGTACAATTAGTACAGCTGACACATACACCGCCGTTTTCTATATGGACGTACCTGCGGGTAGTTATGGATATTTTTATGAGTATGCATATGTAGCCCTTGCTTGCGATAAAAATTTATATAATCCTGCTGGGTATTTTGGGTATATCTTAAATGATGACGATTGGATAATTGAATCTAATTACTATAACAATACTTACGACCCTGGTATTGCTTATTACTGGTAAAAAATATTTTTTTATCATAAAAAGATAATTATTATATCTATAACAACAAATTTGTTATAGATATAATTTTAACTAAAAAGGGCCTTATGGCCCTTTTTTTATGTTTAACCATCGCCTCATTTTCAACCCTAAGCTTATGACTTTTATTAAAAACACAAGGGTAATTTCGTTACTTATTATTTTATTTAAATCTTTATTAATTTTTAGTGGCCAAATCTCAAACGAATTATTAAAATAAAAGATTGAAAAATTTTAATATTAGTCGCTTTAATTGGCGCGATGAGCACGGTAAACTGTACGTCTGACGGTCCAGATTTAACAATTTCAATAGATTCTGCGTATGAAACGAGTTATTACCCGTTTGATACTTATGTCGCTTTTACCGTGACAAATGAAGGCAATGCCGACACTGGCGGCGCGGCTATTCAGGTTTGCTGGTGGGAAGACCCATGGTTTGGGGCGCCTTCATTTGGTTCGTCAACCTACGACGATTGTACGTTCATTTATGATAACATATCTCCCGGTGAGAGCTATAGTTATTATGAATATTTTTATAGTTTATACTTTTCTGGCACCGGTTACCTCATCGTTAATAACGATGAAGCAGTTTCAGAATCAGATACCGGCAATAACGTGAGTAATTCATACAACTGGTATTAAGCTCTATATTTCTATCTAAAACGGGCAATTCCCGTTTTAGATAGAATTTCAATAAAAAATATTTCTATTTTTTTTAACTTAAATTCCGCTTTGGCCAAAAGTTTGTAAAGATGTCTAAAATCTAAATGATGTTGACCGCATGAAATGATTGTAACTTTTGGAAATATGTATAAGAAAACAATAGCGTATTTACTCATGGCCGCTGTTGCGATTTTCGCGACAAGCGTATGCGGCAAAGAATCGAAAAAATCTGTATTGGGCTCTCTTGAAGAAAAAATGCAAGACGAAAGCAATCCGCTTGTATTGATGAAAACTTCTAAAGGCAATATTTATATAGAACTTTATAAAAAAGCGGCGCCTGAAACGGTAGATAATTTTACGGGCCTTGCCGAAGGCGCGAAAGAATTTACAGAGCCTCAGTCTAATTCAAGGGTTAAAAGGCCTTTTTTTAACGGCCTTATCTTTCACAGGGTTATACCTAATTTTATGATTCAAGGCGGTGACCTTCTAGGCAACGGCTCAGGCGGCCCCGGATATCGTTTTCAAGACGAAATAAACGCCGACGCTCTTGGTCTCGATAAAGTAAAAGTTAAAGATAATCAATATTATCAAAACGACGCCGCCGGCATGGTATTTCAGAAACTTCAAATTAAAAGTAACGAAGAAAGAATGAAGAGAATGAAAGAAATTAAGGCCGAGTTTGACAAAATTTCAGAGCTTCCCGTAAAAACCGTTCTTGAAGCAAGAGGGTACATTTTTGACAGCAGTCTGCCTTCTGTGCCCATGAATAAATATACCATCGCCATGGCTAACGCCGGCCCGAACACAAACGGCAGCCAGTTTTTTATCAATGTTGTCGATAATCCCTATCTAAACGGCAAACACACCGTTTTCGGTAAGGTCGTAAAAGGCAGAAAGGTATGCGAAGATATATCGAAAGTTGAAAAAGACAATAGAGATAAACCTGTAAACGACGTTGTTATTCAAGAAGTTATTGTCTTAAAATAAATTGAAATAAAATTTGAGCGAATCAAAAAAAAAAGCAGGAATCTTAGGGGCAGGCGGATTTACCGGCATAGAACTGCTGTCTATTTTATCTAAACATGAATATATTGAGGTAGTTTACGCTACCTCTTCAGAATATAAAGGCAGAAAAGTAACAAATGTAATGCCTTATCTAGAAAGCTCTTCTCTAGATAATTTAGAATTTTCAAAACATCCCGAATCGGCCGCTGATTTGCCGAAATTAGATCTTATTTTTTTAGCCGCGCCCGACGAGGTATCCATTAAATTTACGCCTCTTTTTTTAAAAGAAAATATTAAGGTTATCGATATATCGGGGGCCTTTAGAATTTCAGACGACAATATTTTTGAGAGCTATTACGGTTTAAAAAGAAACGATAAAGAAACTCTGGAAAAAGCGGTTTACGGAATTCCCGAAATAAACCGCGAAAAAATAAAAAGCGCCCGCTTAATAGCCAACCCCGGATGCTACCCAACGGCAACAATCGCGCCTTTATGGTTTATGAAAGATTTTTTAAAAGAAATTAAAACGCCAATATTTATTGACGCTAAATCGGGCACAAGCGGGGCGGGGGGCCGAAAAGAAAAAGATACTCTGCCGTTTTCGGGCGTGCATGAAAATTTTCGCGCTTATAAAGTAGGCATGCACCAGCATGAGCCAGAAATTTCGCAAGAGGTACAAAAATTTCTAAATAACGCTGAAATAAACTTCACGCCGCATTTGCTTCCTCTTTTTAGGGGCATTCAATCTGCCGCTTATTTTGGCGCCGAAATTACGACATCCCCCGATGAAATAAAAGAAATAATCAAAGAAAAAATAAAAGACGAGCCTTTTATTCGAATGTATTCATCGCCGAATGACATAGAATTAAAAAATGTTCAAAATACCAATTTTTTAGATTTTTCTTTTCATTATGACGAAAAAAAGAAAATAATGACGATTATTTCGTCTATAGATAACCTTCAAAAAGGCGCGGCCGGTCAGGCGGTTCAAAACATGAACCTGCTGTTTAATTTTCAAGAAGCCGAAGCTTTATATTAAATTATTCGCGTTCGACTTCTTGATAATTGACTTTTTCGGGTTGAAATAAATTAGCGAAATAGTCATACAGCTTTCTTGCTTTTTCAGAATTATCGCAGGTTACGTTGCATACAAAAATATCTAAAGATAAATAATCTTTCTCGGGCCATGTATGTATCGCGACATGCGATTCGGCTAGAAGAATCGTTCCTGTAACTCCCGATTCGGGAAACTGGTAAAATATTCTGCCGACTTCGGTTAATTCGACGTCTTTGACTTTTTCATGACAAAATATTTCAAGCCTGTCAGCCTGAAGCATTTCATTACGACCGCTTTTGCAATCGTAAAATTCGGCTAAAATATGTATACCCTTTTCATTATAGGGTTTTTGCTTTTCGCTTACATTAGTAAGCGTATCGGTTTTTATCATATTCCCCCCTTGCAGTAGTTGTATATGAGTCGTGCGCGTCAACTTTTAGCTTTTAAAGTCGATAAGCTACCACTAGAGGGGCGGCAGTTAGTTACAAACTGCCGTAAATGTTGTAGCACTTTAAAAGCATACTCAAAGTATTTCGCTGCCCAACTCTTCTTGAGGTCAGAAAAGAATTCAAACACTACATGTCAAAAATATTTTGAATATACTCTTGTTCCTGAACAGAAATTTTTATTTCTGCGGCCCTAGTATTTTCTGCGGCCTGATTTTCGTTTCTTGCGCCCACAATCGCCGATGTTACACCCTCTTTCGATAAAACCCACGCTAAAGCCAGGGCTCCCGCCGTTGTATTTTTCTCTTCGGCAAGTTTCTTAAATATTACCATTTTTTTCATGATTTGACCAAATAAGGGCTCTTTAAAAAAGGCGTCTTTTCGCCGCCAGTCGTCTTTTTGCAGAGAATCTAACTTTTCTTTAGTAAAACTGCCTGAAAGAAGACCGGCCTGCATAGGGCTGTAAGCAAGGGTTGCCGTTTCGTTTTTATGACACAGGCCCAGAATTTCTGTTTCAATGTCTCTTTTAAGAAGACTAAAGGGCGGTTGAGACGAATCAACATGCGATATTTTTTCGCATTCTTTTATCATATTCGCGTCATAATTGCTTACCCCAATGTGCTTTACCTTGCCTTCTTCTTTTAATTTTGTCATTTCTTGCCAGCTTTCTTCAACAGGGGTTTCAGGGTCGGGCCAGTGAATTTGATATAAATCAATCGCGTCAACCGAAAGCCGCTTTAAACTGTCTTCGCATTCTTTTCGAATGCTTTCTGGCTTGTTATGGCGCCTGATTCTGCCCTTATCGTCCCATACAAGACCGCATTTTGTGGCTATAAAAACTTCTTCTTTAATTTCTTTTAATGCTTCGCCTACAATTTTCTCTGCATGACCCAAACCGTAAGCGGGGGCCGTGTCTATATAGTTTACGCCTTTCTCAATAGATTTGATGACGGCTTGTTTTGATTCTTCGTCGTTTTGTTCGCCCCAGCCAAACTGCCATGGGCCGCCTATCGCCCAGGTGCCAAGACCTATAACGCTGATTTCTGCCGAGCTTTTGCCTAATTTTCTTTTTTGCATATCGGCCACATAACCCGAAGAAACCGTACAGTAAATTGTTTTATTTTTTTTGTCAATTTTCTTATAAATTGGTAATATAAACATAATTAATTTTACATAAATAATATGGGGTAGCTTATATGAAACATTCTTCAAGGCTTAAAAATTCTAAAAATATATTTATTTTTTTATCGGCTTTAATTTTATTTTTTGTCTGCGGGCCGTCTGAACGACAAAATTCTTCAGAATCAGGGTTAGGTAAATACAAGCCCCCGAAACTGCCCGACGCTCCGGCTGAGTATCAAAAGAAAAAAAATGAGCTTGAGGGCAAAAAAGAATCAATCGCAAACGGTAAAGATACCTATCGTCGCAAATGCGAAAAATGCCACGGCCAAAAAGGCGACGGCAACGGCAAAAAAGCCGCCGTTTTGGCCTACAGACCCGCCGAGTTCAGCAAACCGGGGTATTTGAAAACAAGAAGCGACGGACAGTTGTTTTTTATCATAGAGAAAGGAAGTCCCGGCACCGATATGGACGCCCAAGGGCCAGGTACATCCGTAAATTTAAGCGAAACCGAAATATGGGAGATTATTTCTTATTTAAGAGCAGAATTTACTAAATAAATATCTTCTAATTCTTGTTAATATGGCATATATAATACTTAATATTTTTTTACTTTACAAATAGTCAGTCATGCCGGTATTATGTCGTATATGAAAAACAAGGCTAATTCATCTCAGGCAAAAAATGATATTTTACAAATAGAAAAAGGCATTTATCCTTTTAATGCCGGCGATGGAGATCTGGGCAAACACAGAGAAAAAAGCCCGCGCGTTAACAGTCAGTTAGGCAAGTTCAGCTTAACCGAAAAGCAAAGCAAGGTTATGGGGTTTTTGGCCGAGCATATAGACCGCGTCGGCTTTCCTCCGACTGTAAGAGAAGTCGCCGCTTATTTTAACATATCGGCCAAGGCGGCGCATGACCATCTTCGGGCCGTCGCTAAAAAAGGCTATATTAGACTTTTTGCCGGCTCTGCCCGCGGTATGGAGCTATTATATCCCGAAAAAGGCGGCGTTTCTGAAAACCCCGCGCCTTCAAAAAAGCATACCAGCTTATCTGACTTAATGAAAGACGTAATCACCGTGCCCTTGCTGGGCAGAATTGCGGCAGGCGTTCCCATTTTAGCCGAAGAAAACATTGAGACTCATTTGACCTTTCCTAAGTCTTTTTTGCCTGTCGATAAAAATCTGTTTGCTCTTCAAATAAGCGGCGACAGCATGAAAGACGCAGATATTCTAGACGGAGATATTGCCATAGTTCAGTCGATAAAAGACTTTAAGACTGAGATAAAAAACGGCGATATTGTTGCCGCCATGATTGACGATAACGTAACACTAAAAACTTATCATAAGAAAAAAGATGTTCATGAATTGCATCCGCAAAATAAAAAGTATAAAATTATACCTTTGCATGAAAAAGACAATCCTCAGATTATCGCAAAATTAGTCGGTATTTTCAGACGATACTAAGTACGTGACCAAAGGCATAGACAGAACCATACTAATAGTTCTTGATTCATTGGGCGTAGGCCCGATGCCTGACGCTTTATATGCAGAAAGAACATGCAATACTATATCGCATGTGCATGACAGCCGAACAGAGGGCCTTAAAGTTCCCAATTTAGAAAAGTTAGGTATTGGCAACCTGACATACATGAAAACTGTTGAACGAATTAAAGATACTTCGGGTTTCTACGGTAAAATAGCCTTTCGCTCAACGGGTACCGATTCAATATCCGGCCATTTTGAAATGACCGGTGTTTCTTTATTTGATGCATTTCAGTCGCATTTTGAGCGCCTTCCCGATGAATTTATAGATAATATCATTAAAAATACAGAAACAGAATATCTTATAAAAAACGGCATGGGTCTTACAAAGGCCATATCTGAATTTGCAGACGAACATAAAAAAACAAAATTTCCTATTTTATTGCCTTCTGAAGATTCGTCGCTTTATTTTATAGCCAATGAAGAAAAGATTGAAATTGAAACGCAGTATGAAATGTGTAAAAAGTTAATTTCTATTGCCGCCGATTACCGTTTTGCGTCTGTAACTTGCGTTCCCTTTACGGGCAGTCCTGAAAATTTTGAAATTACCAAAAATAAACGAGTTTTTCCCGCGGTACCTTCGCGCGGTACGCTTTTGCATGACTTATTAGAAAAAGAAATTCCCGTGTATTGCGTAGGCAAAATTACCGAGATCTTTTCAAACAACGGAATAACCGATTCTAAAAAAGCCGATGACACGACCGAAGCCATTGAAAATATAATTGAATTTATTGTAAAAGGCGTGCGAAACGAGGCGGGTTTCTCTTTTATATTCGCGAACCTTGCCGATTTTGATAAACATGGTCATGATAGAGATCCTGAAAATTACGCTTTAGCAATTGAAAAATTTGATTTGCTTTTGCCTAAAATAATGAGAGCCATGGGCGAAAGAGACATGCTAATGATAACGTCTGATCACGGCAACGACCCTACATTTTCGGGCAACGGGCATACGAGAGAATATGTTCCGCTTCTGGTTTACTCGCCGTTTCTAAGGCCAAAGGGCCACGGCAGTTTAGGCGTTAGAAAAACTGCTTCTGATATAGCCCAGACAATTGCCGATATTTACGATTTAAAGAAAAGCTATTCTGCCGAAAGTTTCTGGGACGAACTGGTTGTGCTCGTATGATTGCCGAAGAAAATCTCTCTGCCAATCTTCTAAAAAAATGGAAAAAACTGAAAAACCGGTTAAAAGAACATTCTTCTTTGGTTGTCGCCTATTCTGGCGGGGTCGACTCTTCTTTTCTGCTGAAAACGGCCGTACTCTTAAACCCTGAAACCTCAATAGGGGTTATTGCCCAATCGCCCTCTTTATCAAAAAAAGAGTTTGATTTCGCGATTGATTTAGCGAAAAAACACGCTTTGCCCATAGAAATAATAACAACTACCGAACTTGAAGATAAAAATTATACAAATAACGATTTAAACCGCTGTTTTTATTGTAAAAGCGACTTGTTTTCTCATTTGCTTAAATTTGCCGCTAAAAATCAATATGAATATATCGCAGACGGCACAAATTTTGACGATATAAAGGGTCACAGACCGGGCCATAAGGCGGCTCAAGAAAAAAATATTTTATCGCCGCTTCTTGAATGTGAATTAACAAAAACTGAAATCAGAGAATTAAGCAAAATGCTGAATCTTGAAACGCATGACAAGCCGGCGATGGCGTGTCTTGCCTCAAGGGTAACAAGCGGTACTGAAATAACCGAAAGTATTTTAAAAATAATTGAAAGCGCCGAAGATGTTCTTTACAAACTTGGCTTTCGGCGCTTTCGGGTGCGATATCACGAAAACGGATCGCTCGCGCGAATCGAGTTTAACATGAACGAGATTGAAAAAGCCCTTTCGCCGCAAATGCGCCAAAATATTCATGATAAATTAGTTAACACAGGGTTTCAATATGTTACAATTGATATTCTGGGATATCAGACACAGCCGAAAAAATATTCTTAAAACTCAGGCGGTTGTCAGGCAAATAACTTAATTTCTACACAATAATTTCGTGTATGCAGTCGCTGAAAATACTTTTACTTTACTAGTACGGCTGTTTTTAAGCGTTTCTTGTCAAGTTCGAGCAAGTACGGAGCTGCAAAACCCTTGTACTCGTTTTTTTTCTCATTTGATAAGTCTTTCCAGCCCGTGATTTTATTGCGGCAATTATCAGAGCCGCACATGCACTTTTTGGGAAAGAATTTAATTTCATAATTTCGCATAGAGTAATCAAATGTAATTTCTTCGTCAATCTCAATTGTTCTTCGAGCGACAATGTCATGCGCCTCTGTATCATTTACTTTTATACCGCAATTAGGGTTACACGAATGATTAATTTTACTAATAAGCCCCGCGTGTAGTATATATTTGTTTTCTGCAATTTGAGACGCGTGAGAATGATTTTCTTTCAATTCTCTGCCTATTACGCCAATCATTACCCTATCTCCCTTTGTAAATGTTTTTGTCGCGAAAATACCGCTGCCTTTTTCGTACGTATCTCGTAAATCGTATCCTATTCTCATTATATATCCTTTAAAAACTGATTATTTTATAAAATTCTCTTATCAGGTAAGTTTGTTGATAAAGCTATCAAAAAAGAAGTCTATTAAAACAAGATTAATGTAATCAATTTTACCCGTTTTGGCGATTATAAATTAGAACAAATGAAATAGAGACTCTTAAATTTGACATAAGTCAGATAGATGTAAATATTTTTCACCTTTAATCAATTATATAATTGACAATGCCGGCAAATCGTTATATTCTATAATGAAGATATGAAATTGCTAAAGAATATTTTAGCTTTTCTGGTAAAACCAGAAATATTATAATTTAAGGAGAGAAAATGTCTGAACAAGAAACGCAAAAACAATTTTCAGCAGATATGACGGTTAATGACGCCTTAAACTTGCACCCTGAAGCCGCTATGGTTTTAGCGGGCTATCATCTTGGCGGATGTTCTCACTGCGGCGTAAACGAAATTGAAACGCTTGAGCAGGTTTGCAACGGATACGGCATTCCCATTGACGCTTTATTGGCTTCTTTAAACAGCCTGCTTGAAAATTAAAAATCAATGTAAACGCTTATCAGGCATGCTATGGGCAAATGCGCCATGCATGCCTGATAGAATATAGCTCTTATCTAAGAGCATGAGGCGCAATGCCTCTTTCTGAAGATTGAATAAAATTAATAAAATAATCAATTCGTTGATATTCTATAGAATTAGAATCTAATGATATTAAAAGATCATTTTTTAACATTTCTAAAGCGGTAGGTACAGAAATGCCTTTTCTATAAAGAATTTTATAGGCCTTTCTTATGGCGGTAGTTTCTGACTGCGAAAAACCCTTTCGCTGAAGACCAATTCGGTTTATGCCTATTGCTGTGTTTGGGCTTCCGTCTGCCATTATATAGGGCGGAATATCTTTTACGACCTTTGTAGAGCCTCCGACAATAGAATATGCGCCTATACGGCAAAACTGATGAATGGCGGCTAAACCGCCAATGTATGCGTAATTTTCAACATGAACGTATCCGCCGAGCACGCAGCCCTGAACTAAAATTACATTATTTTCGAGTTTTACGTCGTGACCAAGGTGCACGGTACCCATGATAAAGTTATTATTGCCTACTTCTGTGGCGTTGCCTTCTTTAGACGGCATATGAACCGTGCTGAATTCTCTGAAGATATTACTATTGCCTATCTTTATAAAAGGTTTCGGATTTGTTACGGTTAAATCTTGCGGTTTTTCTCCTATAAAGCATGAATGATAAAATTCATTGTTTTCGCCAATATCTACTTTGCCCTTGATTTCTACATAGTTGCCTATTTTACATCCCGCCCCGATTGTTACATCGGGCCCTATAATTGAAAAGGCCCCGATTTCAACATCATCGGCCAATAGCGCTTTTTTATCGACTAGCGCAGTCGCGTGTATTTTTGCCATTATTTGACCGCCATCTCAAGAATTTCGGCAATGTCAAGCGTTTTGACGTTTTCTTCTTTTTGGGCCTCTTTGACGCCGTCAGAAATCATGGTTAAACAAAAAGGGCAGGCTGAAGCTATTGTTTTTGAATTTGTCTTTAAAAGCTGCGCGGTTCTTTTCGTATTGATTCTTTCGTTGCCTTTTTCTTCTTCTTTCCACATTTGGGCGCCGCCCGCGCCGCAGCATAAAGAAGTCGTTTTGCATGAAGAAGGCTCAACGACAGTCAAGCCGGTTGCCTTATTGATTAAATCTCGCGGCTTATCAAAATTGCCCTGGTACCTGCCTAAATAGCAAGAATCATGATATGTAATTTGTTCAAGCTCTTTTGTTTTTTCGGTATCAATAGTAAGTTTTCCTTTTTCAACCAAATTTAACAAGTAACGGCTATGATGCAAAACCTTGTATTTTCCGCCAAGCTGAGGATACTCATTTTTTATCGTGTTAAAACAATGAGGGCAAAATGTGATGATTTCTTTTACATTGTACTTATTAAAAGTTTCAATATTGCCCTGCGCCATCATCTGATAAAGATACTCGTTACCCGCTCGTCTCGCTGAATCTCCGGTGCACTGTTCTTCGTTGCCTAAAATGGCAAAATTTATGCCTGCTTTTTTTAATAAATTAACGACAGAACGCGCTATTTTTTTCGACCTGTCGTCAAAAGCTCCGGCGCAGCCTACCCAGAACAAAACATCTGCCGATTCTCCCTTTTCTTTTAACGAGGCCATCGTGGGAACATCCAGGCCATCCGCCCATTCTTCGCGCTTATGAGAACCAAGACCCCATGGGTTTGACTGATTTTCAATATTTTCAAGAGCGCTTTGAAGCTCAGTGGGCATACTTCCTTCATTTAAAACAACCGAACGTCTCATTTCAAGCACGGCCTCCATCTGGTTGTTTCCCACAGGGCATGCCTCAACACAGGCATAGCATGTCGTACAGGCCCATATCTCTTCTCTTGAAGTTAGATTATCGATAATTTTAAGCTCGGCATTCGCGGTGAGATCTTCAGCCGATTTACCCGCTTCTTTTTCTTTTAAATAAAGCGGCATTTTATCAATTAAACCGTGCTTTAAGCTTATCATGATATTTTTAGGGTTTAATTTTTTACCCGTAAGATTCGCCGGACACTCAAGCGTGCACCTTCCGCATTCTATACAAGATAAGGCTTCCAGATTTTTCTTCCATGAGAAGTCTTGAACGCATGAGGCCCCCCAGACTGGCGCGTTTTCGGTATCTAAAAATTTAATTTCGCCTTTAGGGTTTCTCTTGGCGTACCATAAGTTTATAACCGACCAGAATAAATGAGCGTGCTTTAGTTTTCTGATAACAAAAACAAACGGCAGAACAAATATGGCATGACCCCACCATCCGATTAAATATATGATTCGGGCGTGGTCTTCCCACCCCATAGAACGGTAAAAACCGGCTATAATATTTCTAATGGGGCTCATTGACTCGCTGTTTTGAAGAATGACTTTTGCCGGCTCGCCGACTAAGGTCATGATCATTAAGAAAGAAAGAAGAACAATGATAAGAAGGCTTTGCCCCGAGGGTCTGTCTAGTTCATAGGCTTTTTGAACATAGCGTCTAAAGGCAAAGTATAATATACCTATAAAAACCAGAACAGAAAAGGTATCAAGCGATAAATCATATACGCTCTCAATGGTATGCCCGAAATATGAGGGAATATAAAAATCGGGATTAGCCGAAAACGCCCCGATAAACTGGCTTAACGTATGAAGACCAAATGTTAAAAAGCCGTACATGATTAAAACATGAAAAATTCCCCGAAGCGGTTTTTTGTATAATTTTTTTTGCAGTATAACATATACCAGCATGTCTTTAAGGCTTTCTTTTGTGTTAACCTTAATTTCTTCGGGCTGTCCCGCTTTTACATACTTCCAGTTGTTAAAAATGGTACGCGCGGCAAAACCAAACGAAAGGGCGAAAAGTATCGCATAGCCGATGATTGTAAATATTTCTGTCATAATAATTCCTTTTTTATGGCAGGGGGTTGTGCAAAAAGACCATTATTCTTCTCGACTTCGCTCGAAGAACATTGATTTATCGCACCCTGAGCGGAGTCGAAGGGCGCGATTTGGATGTTTCTGCACAACCCCCTGCTTTTAATCTTTTATAGACATTTCTTTAAGATTTCATAACCGGTCAAGATTTAAGAGAAAATATATTTATACCGTTTTAAGGCCGCCTCATAGCCTTCTTCGTTAAAAGGCTTCGGATGTTTTTGATATGTTCCGAATATTCTGTCAAACCAGAAAAAACTGATGCCGAAATTTTTGTTCATTTGTCCTTTATTGTTGAGTTCCATATGATGAAGATCGTGAAGTCTTCGGGCCTTTAGAAAAGTAGATTTCACGATCTTATTTTTTGTCATCCAAAAATCTTTTACATGCATTCCGTCGTGTATATAATTAAAATTGACTAAAATCCATGAAATGGTAACGACAATAAAAACAGAATTAAAATAAATATCAAAACCTATGAGATAAATTAAAAAAAACGTACCTATAACGCATGCGCCCGCCGGTATGAGCCACTCAAGACCCACCTTGCCTATAGAGGCCCTGTTAATTACCGCTGAAAGATATTTATCGGTTCTTTTTGGCATTTTAGGCCCGTAAAGTTTAAGATGATGAATCATGTGAGAAAGACTGAAGTATTTTATTTTGTCAATATGCATAAAACGGTGCAGCCAGTAACCAATAAACTCGGTGTACACAATAGCGGCTGGTATCGCTGAAATATAAATAAGCAACTCTTCAAATTTCATTCTAATCTTAAAAAATATAATAAAACAAATATCGTCCATATATTTTATTATTGGTCTGATAAAAAATATTCTTGTAATTTTAACTCAAATTGGCATTATGTCGTATCTTAGGAAGATAATATGAAAATCTTTGTAAAAAATCTCTCTGAAAAAGTTAAGGCCGATGACCTTAGAAAAGAGGCCGAAAAATTCGGCAAAGTAGATTCTGTCGCTTTAGTCAAAGATCCCAAAACCGACAAGCCAATGGGCATCGCTTATATCGAAACCCCTTCGAGAGAAGAAGGCTTAGCCGTTATCAATGGCCTTAAGGGCTTAGAACTTAAAGAAAAGAAAATTTCTGTAAAAGAAGCCGCTCAAGAAAAGACGCAGGAAAGCGTAAAACCAAAGGCGTCGCAGGCATGGCAAAGCTCAAAATTTACCGGCGGCTCCCGAAAAGGATTTTCTGGCGGCAAAAGCAACATTCGAATTGGCGGCGCCAACCGCGGCCGATAAATATATAGATTTACGACCTGACTTCTCTTTCATTAAAAACCTATATAGGTGCTTCCTGTTACGCAAATATTAAAATATGCGATAAGCCTCGGTAAAGACGGCGGGTTTTTGAAGAAAGATATCCCCCGCTATGTCGACAATATGCCGCCGGTCATTGTCTGGAACCTGACCAATCACTGCAATATGACATGCCCGCATTGCTATGCCTCTGCGAAAATTAGAAAACCTGAAGACGATTTAAGCTTAGATCAGTTGATATCAATTTTAGATAAGTTAAGCGAATTTGGCGTAAAAATTATTATACTATCGGGCGGCGAGCCGCTTTTAAGAAACGATATTTTTGAAATTATTCAAGAGTGTAACAAAAGAAATATTAAAACGCATCTTTCAACCAACGGCTCTCTTATTGACGCCGATACCGCAAAAAAGTTAAAAGAAAGCGGCATTGAATATGTAGGCGTAAGCATAGACGGCGAACCAGAATTTAACGATAATTACAGAGGCTTAGAATCTGCCTATGAAAAGGCTTTAACCGGCCTTAAAAACGCAAAAGAATTCGGAATGTCTACCGGGCTTCGAATGACCCTGACTAAAAAAAATTCTGACAGTCTCATAAAAATGATTGAGACAGCAAGGGAGCATGAAATACCGCGCTTTTATATTTCGCATCTTGTTTACGGCGGCAGAGGAAAGGCCTACGCGGTCAACGATCTTGAAAAACAAGAGTCAAAAAATATCATGAATCTGGTTATCGAGAAATCTCTTGAAATTATTGATAGCGAAGAAAACTTTAATATTATTACCGGCGGCAACGACGCCGACGGCGTTTATGTATATCAATACTGTAAAGAAAATTTCGCCGCGCAAGCTGACGATATATGGAGCCTTCTGAAAAAAAGAAACGGCAATTCTGCCGCCGAAAAAATATTAAACGTAGATTACAAAGGCAACGTTCATCCCGACCAGTTTTGGCAGAACGAAACCCTTGGTAATCTTTTAAACAATGGTTTACGCGATATTCTGCAAAATAAATTAATCGCACAATTAAAAGAAAGAACCAAATATCTTAAGGGAAAGTGCAAAGCATGCGATTACGTAGAGATTTGCAGGGGCTCGCACCGAGAAAGGGCGCTGGCGGCTTTTAACGATATTTGGGCCGAAGATCCGGCTTGTTATATTTGAAAATATTTAAATCTAAAGGAGACAATATGAAAAAATTACTTACAGCGGCCATTTTACTGGGGCTTGCTCTAAATTGCAAAGAAAATGTAACGAAAAATTTAGGTACAAAGGTTTTTGTGGTTGAAAGAGCCACCGAAAGCATGGCGGTGATTGACTATAAAGAGATGAAGCTAATAGGCAAAATATCCTTATCGGGCAATATGAGACACGCCAGTATGGTTTTTGATCCTGAGCTTCATTACGGTTATATTGCCACAAGAAACGGAGTTTTAACGAGGGTCAATCTTCAAACCATGAAAGAAGACGGCTTTTTAAAAACTTCAAATAATTCTATCGGTTTGGCCATTTCGCAAGACGGCAGAACCGTTGCGGTTTCTGAATATGAGCCAGGCGGCATTACTTTTATCGATGTCGACACTTTTACAATCACCCACCGAATTAAAGCTTCTGAAATTATGAAAGGCATTGCTTCAAAAACAACCGGTCTTGTAGACGGGGCCAATAATACTTTTGTATGCGCCTTAATGGATCTCGACGAAATATGGGAGCTTTCTCCCGAAGGCGAAGTAAAGCCGGGCGTTCCCGTAAGATATAAAATTAATCGCAAAATAAAAGCGGTGGCCAAATATCCTTTTGACGCTTTGATATCGCCCGAGGGCCGTTATTACGTAACGGGCCATTTTAAATCTGAAAAAATAAGCATGGTCGATTTATGGAGCGACGAAACAGTCGCCAAGCCGGTTCACTTTAAAGCCGCCAAAGATATTGACACCCTTCCGGTTAAAATGCCCCATATGGAAGCCTGGGCCGTTACCGGCGGCAGAATTTTCATACCTTTGCCCGGTCAAAAAAGACTGGCTGTAATTTCAAGCATTGACTATTCTTTTCAAAAATATATTGAACTTGCGGGCGATCCCGTTTACGCCGTTGTGCATCCGAATCATAAAGAAATATGGATTAGCTTTTCAGGCGAAAAAGACGACGGCAAGGTCGAAATTGTAAGCACAATTAGCGAGAAATCTGTTAAGGTTATGGATCTCGGCAAGAGAATCTATCATATGGTGTTTACCCCAAGGGGAGACAAGGCCTTTATCGCCAGCAATCTGACCGATGAATTTATCATTTTTGACGCCTTAAAACATAAAGAATTAAAAAGAATTAAACTTGATTCTCCCTCGGGAATTTTCGGCGTATGGCGCGCTTTTCAAACCGGACTTTAAATGAATCAGGAAAAAAGAAACCTTCTGGCAAAAACGATACAAAAATCGGTTATAGCCGACAAAAGACCCTACCGCTTAATCGCCGAAAAAATTGGCGAGACTGAAGATACGGTTATTGAACAAATAAAAAGCTGGAAAGAAAACCGCGAACTAAGAGAAATATCAGCCGTTATGGAGGGCGAATACTTAAGTCATGAATCGGCTTTGGTGTGCGCCAGAGTCAATACAGATGAGCTTGAAAAAACCGCCGATATTATTTCGGCTCACCCGATGGTTACCCATAATTACGAGAGAAATCACGAATTTAATTTATGGTTTACCGTGGCTTCTCCCGAAGCTTTTGGCGTTGAAAAAGAATTAGAAATACTATCTAAATTAACCGGCATAAAAAAGTTTCATCCGCTTAAGAAAAAAGAAGTTTTTAAGATAGGCGTAGTGATGGATCTAGAAACTCAGAAAAACATATCTGAAAAAACAGAAATAAAATCTGATATTGAAAAACTTGAAATCAACGAAAAAAACATTAACCTGATAAGAGCTGTTCAAAAAAATCTGCCAGCCGAAAAAAACGCTTTTGAAATATTAGCGGGCGAAAACGGCTGCGAAGAAGACGATTTAATTGAATTTATATCGCGAAATACCGGTAAATGCATTCGTAAATATATAGGCACCTTTATGCACAGAAAACTGGGCATTCGTTCAAACGGTATGATTGTATGGAACGTCGCGCCCGAAAACGCCTCAGAAACCGGCAATCTTATCGCTTCTTTTGCCGACGTTAGCCATTGTTATTCGAGAGAGAGTTTTGAAGAATTTCCTTATACTTTATATTCTATGCTTCACGGCCCTTCGCCGGAATATATACGCGAAACGGCCCAAAAGATAGCCGAGAAAATAAACTGCAAAGATTATCTTATCTTAGAATCAACCAGAGAATTTAAGAAAACGCGATTAAGATATTTTTTGCCCGAATATGACGAGTGGATAAAAAAACACGCCGGTTAATTGAATATTTTTACCTCAGGTTTTTTGTTTTCTACATACGGTTTATATATCTCTTTTTTTAACAGTTTTTGTGTTTTTTCGTCGTAAAAATAACGCTCCATAAAGCTTATTTCGCCTTTTTCATAAGTTTTAAATTCGATGACTCTTTTATTTTCATCATATTTTGCCTCATAAAACTCATAATTTCTATAAACTTCTTCATAATTTTTCTCGGCCCCAATTTCAAGCGCCATCCCGTTTTTAATAAACCGGTCAGAATAATAAGGCAAATTCGGTTTTATTCTGTCACGCCTTGAATTAATTATCTCCTGGTCTTTTTCGCTTAATTTTGAATAACCGTCGTCTTTACAGGCCGCCGCGGAAAAAATAAGAAACACAAACCCAAGATACATAGTCATATTTTTAAGAGTATTTTTCATGGGGGCAATATAAAATGGTAAACTATGCGCGACAATAAAAAAAACGGCAAGGCGGGCCCAGAGTTTGGCTATGAGGTTATGTAAAAATCAACAACATGGCGCACGAAAGACACAGAGAAAAAAAACGGAATTTTTTATATAATAAATTACCAAAAAAAAGATTGACCGAATCTGTGCAATCAAATATATTGTATTCATGCGTGGGGGAGGAAATGCGAAAACATGTCAGTAGAGATTACGAAAACTCAAGTATACGCCCGAAACGACGGCAGAAACACCTTAGGTTATGCTCATATCACCTTAGGCGATACTTATGTGGTAAAAAATCTTAGAATAGTTAAGGGTAAAAAAGGCGTCTTTGTGGGAATGCCATCAAACAAGACAAAAAGAGGAGATTTCATCGATATCTTCTTTCCTATAACCCAAGAGGCAAGAATAGACCTAACACAAAAAGTAATGGAAGAGTTTCAAAAACAGTTTCCAGAAATCATGGAAGGTCTTGACGTCTATGGCCTTGAAGAATCTGAGGCCGCCATCTCAATGGCCGAAGATTCAAGATAAAGAAAAGCTTACTTTAGTATAGAATTTATACCTTACATTCGTTATATTTTTAAATATGGCGAATGTAAGGGCTTCTAATATATATCATTTTTTTATTAAAACCCGGTTTCATTGGCATATGGGCGCTTTAGTTAATAATAAAGCAAGAACAAACGATAATATAAATAACAATATCAATATTTTAAGGAACTCTTATTATGAGCGAAAATATGAAACCAATCAGGGGATGGCTTTATCTTGACGTAAGTGATGTCAAGAAACATTTATTGTTAATTGAAGATATTTACGGAATGTGCGCCAACTGTAAACATTTAGGAATAAGCTATATTAAAGAAAAAAAGTGCCCGAACTGCAATACTGAATTTAAATATCTGACGTCGTCTTTAAAAAAAGACGCCGAGATAGCGCAAATTGCCGGCAGAATTAAGCGAGAAAATTTATCGCTGGTTTTAATCGATAAAAATGACTATGACAGAGCGGGAGCGAAAGACTCAATTCATGATTTATTTAAACAAAAATAATGTTTTTTTCTTGATACCCGATCTCAAATTTATGATGTATCTGACCGCCAATGAATAAAAAAATAAAAAAAGTGCTCATCGCAAACCGGGGCGTTCCGGCTTTTCGCGTAATTCACACATGCCGCGACAGAAAAATTGAAACGACCGCCGTTTACAGTACGCCCGACAGATTAGCTACGCATGTGTTCTTAGCCGACAGCGCGGTGCATATCGGCGAAGCGCCGCCCATTGAATCATATTTAAATAAAGAGAGAATTATAGACGCTGCTTTAAAAAGCAAATCAAACGCAATTCATCCCGGCTGGGGTTTTTTAGCCGAAAATCATGAATTTGCTCAAATGGTAATAGACGCTGGTCTTATATGGATAGGACCTCCGCCCAATGTTATTAAATCAATGGGCGATAAAATTCAATCAAAAAAATTAGCCGCAAAAGCAAATGTACCGACTATACCGGGCGTCAACGGCGTAAAGTCGGCCGCCGATATCGAAAAATGGATGAAAACCGAAAAAGTTAAATACCCTATCATATTAAAAGCCTCAAAAGGCGGCGGCGGCAAGGGCATGGTTAAGGTAAGTCACTCTAAAGAGCTGGCATCGGCTATTTCGAAAGCCTCTTCTGAAGCAAAAAAAGCTTTCGGAGACGATAAATTACTGGCCGAGAAATATATTGAATATGGCAGGCACATTGAAGTTCAAATTGTGGCCGACAATCACGGCAATATCATTCACCTTTTTGAAAGAGAATGTACCATTCAAAGAAGAAATCAAAAAATTATTGAAGAGGCCCCTTCGCCAAGCATTGACGAGACCCTGCGAAATGAAATTTGCGTAACAGCGGTTCGTTTAATGCGCGAAATCGGCTATGTATCGGCGGGCACCGTGGAATTTATTTTTGACCCCGATACCAGAAAATTTTATTTTCTTGAAGTAAACACGCGCCTTCAGGTTGAGCACGGCATAACAGAACTTATCACGGGTCATGACATTGTAAGAAATATGATAGATATTGCGCAGGGCGAAAAATTGAAATTCTCTCAACCCGATATTCACCCTAACCGCTGGGCCTTAGAGGTTCGAATAAACGCCGAAGATCCGAAAACTTTTAACCCCTCTTTCGGTAGAATAAGCCGTCTTCAGCTTATTCCCGGGCACAGCGTCAGGGTCGCGCAGGGGGTTTACGAGGGTTCAGAGGTTCCGCCTTATTACGACTCTCTAATTATGCTGATTATGACATCTGGCGCAAACCGGCAAGACGCCATCAGCGCGATGGAAAGAACTTTAAGCAGAAATTTACGCATAGAAGGCATTAAAACGCTTACGCCTTTGCTATTAAGCATTATTCGCCATAAGGCTTTTCAAACGGCCGACTTTTCAACCCGCTTTATTGAAGAGCATATTGACGAGCTGGTTTCTACTCTTGACGAAACATGCGTAGACGACGAGCTTCATAAAATTGCCCGTTTTGTGGCCGAAGTATCGGCCCTTGGGCCACGCAATTGGATGTAAATAAGAAATGAAAATAAGTAATCTGGTCAACCCTTCAATGAAAGCCAAAGAAATTACGGCAATAGTACGTTCTCTTAAAGGCGTTATGTTTACCTCTACCGGCATGAGAGACGCCGGCCAATCTGACTATAAAAACCGTCTTAGAATTCACGACCTGCAGACTCTTTGCGAACATTATAATGAAACAAATTTTTTTAGCGCCGAATGCCATGGCGGCGCCAGATGGCACGTAGGTGTCATGAACAGAAAAGAAGGGCCCTTTGAAGAGATTAGAATTTTAAGAGAAAAAATGCCCAATGTCTTGCTGCAGACGTTAATACGCGAAACCAATTTATGGGGTTACAGGCCCTATTCTAAGAACGTTATAGAGTATGTGGTTGAAAGAGTAGATATTGACGTATGGCGCTGCTTTTCTTTTTTAAATGACGTTCGCAACATGAAAACAGTGGCAGAAGTGGTCATGAAAAGAGATAAACTCTTTGAACCAGCTATATCGTTTACACAGGCCGACTGGACAACCAACGAGTATTATCTGAGAGTAACAAAAGATATTGTCAAACTTTGCGGGGGTCATGAGCATATAATTTTATGCATTAAAGATATGGCCGGCGTAGGAAGCCCCGAAAGAATTTATTCTTTAATTGACGCCATAAAACAAAAATATCCCGAACTTATCATACAATATCACAGACACGCGACAGACGGCCTGGCTTTGCCCGCTATTTTAGCGGCCGCCCGGGGCGGCGCAAAAATCATAGACGTGCAGGAAGACTCGCTTACGCGTTTTTACGGGCAGGCGCCTGTTTTAGCGGCGCATGCTTATCTTGAAGAATCGGGAATTCCCGTGCATATAAACGCCGACGCCGCCGAAAAAGCGGTAGAAAAAGTGCGCGCATGGATCAATAATTATCATTGGGCAGAATCTCCTTTTAAGGGATTTGATCATACCGTCGTTAAGCATCGTATGCCCGGCGGAGCTTTCCCTAGCTCGTTTGAGCAGGCGCAAAAAGGCGGTTTTTTAAATTTCATGCCGGCCATTCTTAAGGTAATGTCATTATTCAATCAAATTATCAAATATTTTGACGTAACCCCCGGATCTCAAATTACATGGGTTACCTGCAGCGGTATTATCAATCTTTACGCAAAAGAAAGGGGCGAAGCGGGCGTATCGCATATAATAAAACTTCTGCAAAAATTTGTTGAAGAAAAAAAACAAGACTTTAAGGCAATGTCAAAAGAAGAACAAGCCGAACTTTTGACTATTTTTGCAAACGCTCCCGGCGATTTTAAGAATTTAATTTTGGGTCATTACGGCAAACTTCCCCAGGGATGGCCCAACGAATGGGTTTATAAAAGCGCCTTTGGCGAAGAATGGCAGCAAAAAATAAAAGAAAGAAAAGAACTATCGCCTTTAGATACGCTTCCTGAAGACGATCTTGATAAAATTAGAAAAGAATTTGACGAACTTCTAAACCGCGAATCGACCGAAGAAGAATTTATTTTATACTTAATGCACCCGAAAGACGCTTTGGGCTTAATTCAATTTAGAGAAAATTATGGAGATTCTTCGCTTGTACTGCCCACAAACGTATGGCATGAGGGCCTAAAACATCCCGGTGATTTTGTTGAATTTGAGCACAGGGGCATGCCATACTGTATAGAACTGGTTTCGATAGGCAGCGAAAACGACGGCATTATTCATGTTGTAATGAGAATCAATAACAAAACCATGGTTCATCCGGTTGAAACCCCGCGGGTTAAAAAGACTGAAATTAAAATAGCGAAAAAACCCAATGAAATTGGCGCGCCAATTGACGGTACCGTTTGGCGAATCGGTAACTCTGAAAGAGGCGCAATTCACCCGGGTGATATAGTGCATAAAGGCGAAGAAATCTGCAACCTTGAGGCAATGAAAATGGAAAACGCCGTTATTGCTCCGTTTGACGCAAAAGTACTCGAAATTGCCGTTAAACTCAACGCAACCATAAAAGAGGGCCAGCTTCTTTTTGCGCTTGAGAAAATTTCGTTAAAATCGAATTGACGTCTAGTTTCAAGCATTGTTCTTGAATTCATGCGATCTGATATTATAAAAAAAGGCGTTGAGCGGGCGCCGCATAGATCTCTTCTTAGAGCGACAGGCGTAAAAGACGAAGATTTTAAAAAACCGTTCATTGCCATTGCCAACAGTTATACCGATATTATTCCCGGCCATGTTCACCTGCAAGAAGTGGGCAATTTGCTCAAACAATACGTAAGAGACGCCGGCGGTATGCCTTTTGTCTTCAATACAATCGGCGTTGACGACGGTATTGCCATGGGTCATTTCGGTATGAAATACTCTCTGCCATCTCGCGAAATCATTGCCGACGCCGTAGAAGCCGTTATAAGGGCCCATCAGTTTGACGCCATGATATGTGTGCCAAACTGCGATAAAATTGTTCCCGGGATGATGATGGCCGCTGTAAGACTGAACATACCTACAATTTTCGTATCGGGCGGCCCTATGGAAGCCGGCAAAACCCCTTCAGGCAAGAAAGTCGACCTTATAAGCGTATTTGAAGGCATCGGCGAGCTTAAAGAAGGCAAAATGACCGAAGAAGAATTAACCGAAAGAGAAAATTATGCCTGCCCAACATGCGGCAGCTGCAGCGGACTTTTTACGGCAAACTCAATGAATTGTTTATGCGAAGCCCTGGGCATTGCCTTGCCCGGCAACGGAACTGTTTTGGCAACCAGCACAGAAAGAATTAATTTATTCAAGAAAGCCGCTAAAAGAATCGTCGAAATGGCTAAAGAAGAAGACGAATACAATAAAAGAAACGAAAAATATCCTTATTTACCGTCGAATATTATTACCGAAAAATCTCTTGAAAACGCCATGATTCTTGATATGGCCATGGGCGGCTCTACAAATACTCTGCTTCACACGCTGGCTCTGGCAGAAGAAGGCGATATTAAAGGTTTTACGATGCAAAGCGTCAATAAACTTGATAAAATAACTCCGAATATCTGCAAAGTATCTCCATCGTCAGATTATCATATTGAAGACGTACATTTATCAGGCGGCATCCATACTATTTTGGGCCAAATATTAAGAGATAAAAAAGAATTACTGCACTCTGACTGCGTTACGGTTACAGGAAAAACTCTTAAAGAAAATATTGAAGATTATGACGTCAGGGGCGGTAAGCTTTTGCCTGAAGCCGAAAAAATGACTTTAGCAGCGCCCAGTCACGTACTTCATAAAGCGGGACTTTCTCATGAAGAGTACCTATCTGCTTCTAGCCGCAATAAAGAATCCTTGGGGTTTGACCCGTTTGACTGTATAAGAGAAACCGAAAATGCTTATTCTCAAACAGGCGGCTTAAGCGTTCTATACGGAAATTTAGCGCCAGAAGGATGCGTTGTAAAAACGGCGGGAGTCTCTTCTGAAATGCTTGTTTTTGAGGGCAAGGCGGTAGTTTATGATTCGCAGGAAGACGCCTGCGACGGCATTCTAAAGGGAGAAGTTAATTCAGGCGACGTAGTTGTTATTCGATATGAGGGCCCTAAAGGCGGCCCCGGAATGCAAGAAATGCTTGCCCCTACTTCATACATAATGGGCAGGGGCCTCGGCTCAAGCGTCGCCTTAATCACAGACGGCCGGTTTTCAGGCGGCACCAGAGGAGCCTGCATTGGTCATGTCTCTCCGGAGGCCGCAGAAGGCGGGTTAATCGCCCTTATTGAAAAAGGCGATATAATAAAAATCAATATACCTGAAAACTCTATAGAGGTCGATCTCAGCGGCGAAGAAATTGAAAAACGAAAGAAGAATTTAAAACCTGTTCAAAAAGAAGTTCCTAAGGGCTATTTAAGAAGGTATAGACGAATGGTAACCAACGCCGCGCGCGGAGCTTTCTTAGAATAAACCAGAATAACGATTAATAAGTAACAAATTGAAAATTAACCGGCATAATTAGAATGCCGTTTTTTAAAAGTTTTTTAGGGGGCGGTCCGAAATTTTTCGACTTTTGTATCGCGTCTATAAAGGCTTTATCTAACGAATCGTAACCCATTGACTTCCAGACGACAATTTCTTCTACATTTCCTTTTTTATCGAGCGCATATACGACAGAAATCGTCTGGTTAGGAAACGTTCTATACCTGACTTTTCCCGGAACATAGTTTAAGCTGTGATAATCGTCTCCGTAGACGGGGCGCGGCTGACCGCCGGGAGGCGCAAAATTGCTTTTTATTTTTTTAAACATGTTTTGAAAATAATCGTAAAATTCTGAAAAATCTTTCGTTGGCAGCTGGGGCTCTCCGTAATTATCAAATGAAAACGCGAATTTATCTTGAAATAAATAATTTGAGGGAATCAGCGTCTTTTCTTGTTCAGCGGTTTTTAACTTGCCATTAAAACCGTGAATATCTTTTTGTTGTCTATACGAAATTCTAACAGAGTTTTCATTATCTGATTCTTTCTTTTTTAACGTCTCTTTTTCAATCTCGGCATTTTCAGGATTTCCTATTTTAGCGAAAGAAAGTTTTTCTTGACCCGATAACGCTTGAAAATTCTTTTCTTTTGTAAACTTTCCCTGCCCTTGAGCTTCTTTAGTCGAAAGAAAGACAAACTCGTTTTTTATTGCGTTGTTTTTTACAGATTCATTTTCTAACAATACGCGAATTTCTTTGGGTTGATTTTTTTTATCGTCTTCTATGTACGCTTCAAGTATTAATTTTTGAGGAATTTGGGCCGTAAATAAGATGGTAATAACAAACCATGAAGAGAAAGCGTAAAAAATATGCCATATCTTTTCGCTATAATCAAAAAAAAACTTTTTATTTTTAACGCTTTTTGCGTTCACAATAATGAGTTATAGCAAAATAACAGACAATGTCAATTAAAAAAAACTATCTGCGTGAAGGCGCTTGCCCATTATTTGAAGGCATGCCAGAGTCTTGAACCGAAGGCGCTTTGGCGGTTTGTTCAAAATATGAAGCTTCACGCAGCAAACTATCTACCCTGTATTTCGGAACGCTCATCCAGTCAGAGCCCTGCATATAAAGACTTTTCATAAAAAATTCATCATTTTTCATAGGGCCGCTTATGAATATTTCTTCTTGCGTACCAGAAGAAAGCGTAATTGTCATTTTAGCGTAAGGCTTTTTATTGCCCTCCATTTGATGAAAAGAGTCCCCTTCAAGAGAGACAATCATATTTAAAATGCTGTTTACTTTACTTGCGTCGGCCGGTTTTGTATTTTTTCTAGTCGTCAATTCCCATGCATTCTGAGGAGTTTTAACCATCTTATAACTTTTTGCGCCATGAAATTCTACAGATACTATATTTTCTTTAACAAAATTTACAATTTTTTTATCGCGAAACGAATCTATGTTCTGGTTCCATTGGCCCTTAAAATTACCTTTTGCCGTGTATACCGCATCGTCAGAGGCCAATCTGACTAAAGAACTGCCAAAGGCCGCTCCGCTTTTGCCTACAAAAAGATCGGCAAGAATTTTGCCGGTTGATGAAAAAAGAACAATATGAAATTTATCGGCGGTAACCTCATATTCTGCGTGCTTTTCTTTGCTTGAACTTACTTCATGATATTTTTTTATCTTAAGAATTTCTTCTATGCCGTCTTTTATTTTTTTAGAATCCGCGTTAAAAGGAACCGGGGTTTCGGGCGCTTTTACCGACCAATTTTCATTTGCGCTTTCAAATACCAGTCGGGTCATATCGCCCTGTTTAACTTCAATTTTCTTTATATCGTTAGAATTAATGTTTTTCAGCATCAGGGGAGCTTTTTTAAATGAATATTCAAACAGACCAAAAGGATCATTGCTAAAAAATCCGATAACAAATAAAACCGCACAGGCTGCCGCTAATATAGTATTTTTATTTTTCGCAAAACTCATTTATTATGCATCCTTTTATTTCTTTTTCTTCTTTTCGCCAAATGAAGAAACGGGAATTTCCGCCAATTTTTTTCTTCTATAAAAAACTATCATTCCGAAACCCGCGAAAAACGCAAGAGGCAGAATAAAATTAAGCATGGTCAATGTATTTTTTTTGGCGGGCTCCATAGCCGGCAAAGGCGGATTTTCAATTTCTGTAGAACGAATCTCTACCAAATCTTTCATACCGTTCATCAAATGCAGGGCCGATAAAAAGAACGAACCGTTGATGCCCTGGCTTTGCATAATGCCCATATTTGAAATGGCATAAGGAGACCCTACCGCTAAAATCATTCCGGGTCTTTCGCCTTCTTTTATAAAATCTTTAGGCGCTTCATCAGGCAAAGTTTCTGCTGTAAACTTGCTTTTGAATTTCCCTTCGATGAGTACTCCTAAATTATATTGGCTGACTGTCTGGTTATCTTGTTCAAAAGCAATCGAAACAGCCTGCGGATTTATTAATACATTATTGCTTTGTTCATAAGCGCTTTTTGAGCTTTTAATCAATATAGAAGCCTTTGTGTCGCTGTCTTTTATTAGTTTATTTTCGTCAGCCGAGACGCTACTTGTCCATGGTAAAAACAAATTAGGCAACTCTTTTGTTATGATGTTATTTTTATCCATATAATCGTCGACTGCTACGACCCATAGCGGGTACGGTATCTCAAGAACCTGAAAAGGAAGAGCGCCCCTTGTTCTGTACGCCATGAAGTTCTTTTTTTCATAAATCATGCTTGACGAAAGCAAAACGCCGTAATTAGCGAAAAACTCTATTATTTCGGGAGCCGCGGGCGTCACCATTCCGCTTTGAAAGCTCAGGTTCATTCCCGATTGAGCGACAATAAGCTTGCCGCCTCTCATTAGATATTGATCAATGCGAAACATGTCTAGAGGCGACAGTTTGGTGACTCCCGCGATAACAAGCGTTGTTATATCAGAAGGAACGTCGTTTTTAGCCGTATCCACATCGACCAGGTTGCCATATACCGTTTCAATGGTTTGCTTAAACCCCTGAAGAGAATGGAATGCGTCTGTTTGCTTCTGAGCGTCTCTTGAATGAAAATCGCCGTGATTGGCCAGAAATCCTATTTTTCTTTCGCCCGGATGCGCCATTTTATAAATTCTGCTTGTAAGCTCATATTCAAGCTGTCTTACATTTAAGACATTGTTAATAATTTGATTTTCTGCGCCGTAAGATAACGCAATTGAAAAATAAACGCTTGAAATCTCCTGCTTTTTTTGATCTATAGATCCCATTCTTGCCGAGCGAATTCCCAAAAAATCGGCTCTTTCTTTGGCCTCTTCGTCAGAATCAGGGTCAAGAAATATAAGTTGAAATTTGCCTTTAGATACTGCGGCGTATTCTTTTAAGAAATCTTTTAAATATTTTAATTGCTGCACATGAGACGCGGGAACTTCGCCTGAAAAAAAACCTTCGACAATAACGTTATCGGGCAGATTTTTCAAGATCTCTTTGGTTTTGTCTGTTAATCGAAGCCTGCCGGTATTTGAAAGGTCAAAACGCATATATGCGCCGTAACTTACCCAGTTTAGTAATAAAAACAAAACAATAAGTAAAGAAGTGGTAATTGTGGGCGATTCGTTAAATTTTTTCAAAACCTTTTTCAAATTTATCTCCTGTTAGTAATGCTTCTGTAATTTAAATACAAGAATAGCGCGCTAAAAGATATAAAATAAATGATATCTCTTGAATCAAAAAGTCCCCTAGATAACGATTCATAATGCCAGCTTACAGAAAAAAACGCCGCAATAGGCTTTAAAGAACCCATCGCCTCTAAAACCGGCTCTAGCCCCAACAAATATAAAACGAAAATAGCCAAAACTGTAAATAAAAAAGCTACAATTTGATCTTTAGTAAGCCATGAAAACATCAGACCCATTGAAATATAGGCCGAACCCATAAAGAATGCCCCGATATATCCGCCGAATATTAAAAACCAGTCTGGATCTGCTATTACGGCTACGGTAAGAGGTACAAAAAGCGTAGAAGCCAGCGCTACGGCTAAAAAAGCCAAGGCTGAAAAATATTTGCCCAATATCGCTTCTTCATGTCTTATAGGCATTGTAAATAAAAGCTCAATGGTTCCTGACCTTTTTTCTTCTGCCCATAGGCGCATGGTTACGGCGGGAATAAAAATAACATAGCCAAGACTAAAGGTAGCGAAAAAGCGATCTAAATTCGCGATACCGGCTTCCCAAAATTGGGTAAAAACAAAAAAAAGAACGTTAATCATGAATGAAAAAATCGCCAGAAAAACAAAGCCTATTGGCGTATTAAAATAATTTAAAAATTCTCTTTTAAAAACGACGCCTACATTGGCGCATGAAATACCCGCACATTTTGCGCTCATTATTTGCCCCCCGTAAGCGATTGAAAAATATTTTCAAGACTAAGTTTTTCTGTAAAAAGCTCTGTAATAATCCATTTGTTTTCAACGGCGGTTGAAAAAACTTTTTCAGAGGCCTTCATAGAAGACGTTATCTGAAGACGCGTTTCTGACGAATCTGACGAAACCGTTTCAACAGATTCGTTATTGCCATTAAAGATATTCGCATATATTTTTTGAGCCTCAGAGACCTTGCCTTTTAAAACGACTTGAATATGATGAGAGCCTTCTTTTAACTTTTCAATATCGTCAAGACTGCTGTCTAATACCTTTTTGCCGTCAGAAATAATTATGGCTCTCTGGCATGTGGCCTCAACTTCGGCTAAAATATGAGTGCTTAAAATAATTGTTTTTTCTTTTGAAAGCTGACGAATTAAATTCTGCATTTCGTTTATCTGGTTCGGGTCTAACCCCGATGTGGGCTCGTCTAAAATTAAAACTGAAGGGTCATGAAGAAGCGTTGAAGCAAGCCCCACTCTTTGCTTGTATCCTTTTGAAAGTATCGATATTGGTCTATAAAAATATTTTTCAAGCGAAGTAGACGCAACTGCTTTTTCGATACCCGCTTGAAGCTTATTGTCGTCAAGCCCGCGAGCCTTGCCTATAAATCTTAAAAAATCAGAAACCAGCATGTCTGAATAAAGAGCCGCTGTCTCTGGCAGATAACCAATCATTTTTTGAACATGCTGTCTGCTGTTAATAACAGAAGAGCCCCCGATAATTGCGTCGCCCATTGCCGGGTCGTAAAAGCCCGTAAGCATTCGCATAGTCGTTGTCTTACCGGCGCCGTTAGGGCCCAGTAAACCGACAATTTCTCCCTTTTGAATAGAGAAACTTATGTCGTCAACGGCTGTAATATCGCCAAAAGTTTTTGTTAGATTCTTAGCTTCTATCATTTTAAATTATTTTTCAGGAAGTCAAAAATATTTTATTTTTTAGGGCGTCAAGCATAAAAATTGTCGACAGCCTGTATAAAAACCATAATTTGGCATATGGATTTAATTGGCTCTATTTTAACAGTTATCTTTGTAATTGTTTGTGTTTTATTAATACTTATTATTTTGATGCAATCAAACCGCTCTGCCGGCATGGGAATTCTTGGCGGCGGCAGTCAATCAGCTTTTGGCTCAAGCTCAGCCGACGTGTTAACAAAAATGACCGCTATTTTGGCTGCAATATTTATAGGCTTGGGGCTGGTAATTGCCTACTTAAAAAGCCAGTCAAGCGGCCTTGAAGCGTTAAAAGAGCAATTAAAAAAAGAAAAACAACAAGAGGCTCCGGCTGCTGCGCCCGCTAAAGACGAAGCAAGCCAAGAGAAAGCGGTAGAACCGCTTGAAATGCCCAGCGTTACGGGCGAAGTTACGCCGTTAGATACCCCGAACGAACAAAAATCAAATCAAAAAACGACGGAATAACTATTTATTCGCCGAAAATATCTGAATATAAAAAATATAAAGCCGAAAATCTGATTAAGGCTTATATTTTTTATTAAAAACATGTTAAAAAACAACGAAAAAGAATCTAATTCGAATACAGATCTAAGCCTAGGGTCATTACAGGGGCTTTCATTAACAGACGGTATGTTTGATATATTTGCCAATTATGTTTACAAGAATACCGGCATCGTTATGAATCAGAATAAAAAAACTCTTCTTGGCAACAGGCTTCGAAAAAGACTAAAGGCCTTAAATTTAGATTCCTATGAAAAATACTGGAAGTTTATACAAGATCCAAAAACCTCTAAATCAGAAATTTATCATTTTTTAGACGCCGTATCTACAAATGAAACTTATTTTCAGCGCGGTACGAGTCATTATGATATTCTGAAAAACCATATTTTGCCTAAATTTATTCAAGAGCAAAAACATCATATTCGCATCTGGTCAGCCGGATGTTCTACCGGCGAAGAGCCTTATGACATTGCTATTATCATGAACGACTTTATAGAAAAAAATCCGTACTGCCAATACAGCATAACAGCGTCTGATATTTCGCAGGAAGTTCTTGATTTTGCCAAAAAAGGCGAATATTACGACAGAAAAATTTCAAAGCTGTCAACCCAGCATGTAACAAAATATTTTGAAAAAGTAAAAACCGAAGATTCGAGCATTACTTTTGCCAAACAGGTCTTGAAGGTAAAACCGATAATAAAAAAGAATATTACATTTAGACATCATAACCTTATAAAAGACCCTTATTTTACAGGAATGGACGTTATTCTATGCCGAAATGTTATGATTTACTTTGACAGAGAAACGCAGATTAAAATTGTTAATAAATTCGCAAAATCGTTAAATAAAAACGGAATTTTATTCATTGGTCACTCTGAAACGGTTCAGTTTGCCGATGTAGAAGTAAAATCGGTACGGTTTCCCGAAGGTACCGCTTATCAAAGAAAAGAAGACAACTGATAATGCTAAAACACGCCCACGATAGAACAATTGTCAATGTGGCAATTTCTGACGTAAAGTTTGTTTCAAAAAACGAACTACTCAAGACTACGCTGGGTTCATGCGTTTCGGTGGTTATTTATCCTAAATCTAAAAAAACAGAGAGCACTTACAGCAGCATGTCGCATTTTCTGCTGCCGACGCCTTCTCATTCAAGCGATAAAGAAAGGCATCCCTTTAGATTCGGCGATTATCTGATTAACCATCAAATCGATAAAATGCTTCAAAAAGGCTTTGATATTAGAGAGCTTCAGGCGAAAGTGGCGGGCGGGGCCACAATGTTTCCCTTAAGAAAAAAATCGCAAATTTATGATATAGGCAACGCCAATGCCGAAGTCGCCTTGAAAGTATTAAAAGAGAGGGGGCTTTCTGTTTTATCGCAAAATACGGGCGGCGAGCAAGGCAGATCTATAATGTTTGACCCTCTCACAAAAATGCTAAGAATTCATATTTTTGGCGACAAAGAAATAACAATTTAATTAAATGAACAATAAAATAAAACTCGTTATTTATGACTGGGACGGCACCCTGATGGATTCTGTCGGTCTGATTACAAAAAGCATTTTATTGGCTTTTAAAGAATTGGGTTTACAAGAAATCTCAGAAGAGAAAGCAAAATCTATTATTGGTCTGGGTTTGTATGAGGCCCTAAAGGTCTTAGCGCCTGATTCGCCGACAGAAACCCACGATCTTCTTTTAGAAACATACAGAAAACATTTTTCAGAAGCCGCCGAAACCGGGATGATTTTATTTTCGGGAGTTAAAACAGCCGTTCAAGAGCATCATAAAAACGGCCTTCAAATGGCTGTGGCCACCGGCAAAAGCAGGCGCGGCCTTGACCTCGATTTTATCAGAAGCGGCATAGGTTCTTACTTTCAGACAACGCGCACGGTAGACGAGTGCAGGGCAAAACCAGACCCTCATATGATTGAAGATATTTTACAAGAGCTTGATATTAAACCTGAAAATGCCGTTATGGTCGGCGACACCACATTTGATATGCAAATGGCTCAAACAGCGGGAGTGCGAAAAATAGCGGCCGCATACGGCGCCCATCCTTTGCAAGATTTACTTAAATATAACCCTGAAGGCGTATTTGGTAATTTTCAAGATTTAAACAACTGGCTCGTTGAAAATACGCAAGATAGGCAAGACGCTTACAGCTCGTCTAACGATATCTTATTATCATAAAAGGCCCTGCCTAAAATAGCGCCAGATAAGCCTTTTATTTTTGATAACCGTTCAAAGTCTTTTGTAGACGATACGCCGCCTGAAGCTATGACGTTTATATCGGCTACTTTTGATAAAACTTCTTCGTATAACTGAAAATCGGGCCCCTCAAGCATGCCGTCTTTTTGTATCTGCGTGATAAGAAAATTATTTATGCCCAAATCTTTCATTTCTTTTAAAAACGGCACGACTTGCATATTCGTATCTTCCATCCATCCTGAGATTTTCACGTCTGTGCCCCATACATCTACCGTCATTAAAATATTTTTTTTATAATTTTCAAGTATACGGTTAAATTCTTCTTTATTTTTAAAAGGCAAAGAGCCAATCATGATGAAATCTTCGTCTGGGTTTAGGCCGGCCTTCCATAAAGTTTCAACGTCGTCAAGAGAACGAATGCCGCCGCCTGTTTCAATGATACAGCCGGTTTCTTTTTTAATTTCTGCGACAAGATTCGCGTGAATAATTTTTCCTTCTTTGGCGCCGCTTAAATCGACAATATGAAGGCGCTTAAAGCCATGTTCGGCGAAGATTTTTGCCGTTTCAACCGGGTTGTCGCTGTAAATTACTTTCTGTTTATAATCGCCCTGAGAAAGCCTTACTACCTTATTATCAATCAAATCAATCGCCGGAATTATCTGCATTTAATTTCTCACAATATCAATAAAATTTTCGAGAAGCTTCAGGCCCCACTTCTGCGATTTTTCGGGATGAAACTGAACCGCAAAAAGATTTTCTTTTTCTGCGGCCGCGGTAAAAACATCCCCGTAATTTGAAGCGCCTATCGTATTTTCAATTTCGCCGGGCAGTCGATAGCTGTGTACAAAATAAAAATAAGAATTGTCGGGAATATTTTTGCAAAGTCTTGCCGAACTTTGCCATTTTACGGGGGCCCATCCTATATGGGGAACCGTCATGTTTGAATTATCAAATTTTGTTATCTTCCCGTTAAAAAAATTAAAGCCGTCGTGAGATCCGTATTCTTCTGAAGTAGAAAATAAAATCTGAAAACCGATACAAATTCCCAATATGGGTTTTTTGCTTTCATGAAATTCAATAATCGCGTCATAGAGTTTTCTTGATTTTAACTCTTCTATGGCCTTGCCGAAAGCTCCGTCTCCCGGTAAAATTACGGCGTCTGCCTTTTTTATGTCTTCAGGTTTATCGGTTACGGTTACATGCTGGCCAAGATGTTCAAAGGCTTTTTGAACAGAGCGTATGTTACCCATACCGAAATCAAGTTCGGCAATGAAAGGCATATCTTTTGTCATATCTGGCCTTTCGTAGAAGGTATATCGTCTTTTCTTGAAGAATCAAAAGATACGGCGTTTCTAAAGGCAAAACCAAGGGCCTTAAAAATAGATTCATGAATATGATGACGATTCTCGCCGCATTGCACAAGAATATGAAGATTCATGGCGGCATGAATTGAAAGTTTATGTAAAAATTCAGTCGTAAGTTCAGAGTCGTAAATTCCGAATTGGCCCATATTTGTAAGAGAAGGGCCGCTGTATTTGAAATAAGGCCTGCCCGATAAATCGACAGCCGCCGTTGTTAAAACTTCGTCCATGGGCAAAATCATATGACCGTAGCGGTAAATACCTTTTTTCTCGCCAAGAGCTTCTTTTAAGGCGTCGCCAAAAACAATACCCGTATCTTCAACGCTGTGGTGACAATCAATACTGAAATCGCCTTTTAGGTTCAACTCAATATCAAAAAGGCTGTACTTTGCCAGATGATCGAGCATATGCTCAAAAAATGGAATGGGAATATCTCCCGAAAGCTTTCCTTTGCCGTCGACGTTAAGCGACAGACTAATTTCAGTTTCGTTTGTTTTTCTTTCTATTTTCGCGGTTCGTTTCATTTTTATCTGCTATTATTAATAACGGATAACGCGTCAACAAGATTGAATAAAAAAGATAAAAATCAAATGGGCCTCATAATAAAAGAAGACCTGCGCGAATTAACCTCAATTCGTCTGCGAACAAAGTTTAATCCGAATTTTCGGTTTTACAACGTGGCTGTCATAATGCTACCTGATAAAATCAGCAAAAAGATATTTTATATAAATACTTAACTTTATTCATAAGAAAGCGCCTCTCTGGTTGAAACTTGTATCGCCTTTCGAGCTGGAACTCTGCTTGCAATCCATCCAAATATAAAGGTAGCAAAAAAGGTGATTGCAAGGCCCGACAGACTCAATGTGAGATCGAGTGAAGTATTGTCCCCGAGAATAAGCCCCCCAAAAAATCGGGATGCTAGATAACTCATTGGGGCTGCCATGAGAAGCCCCAGAGTTATACTAAAGCCACTGATAAGCATTCCTTCTGTCACAAAAATATTATAGATTATTCTGGGTGTAGCCCCAATGGCGCGCATTACCCCGATTTCCCGAACTCTCTCGATTATATTAATTCCTGTCGCCGATGCCATTCCCAGCGCGCTGACAATGAGAACCAGGAATGCCAGAAAAACAAGAATAATAAGTATGATATTTAAATGATCGTAAATGATCTGCGCCCGTTCAGCCTGCGACATTACGTAAAGAATATTCAAGTCTGACATGGCAATTGCATTCTCAATCTCTTTTTTTAATTCGAGAATACTATTATAGTCTTTGGTCCCCGCAACAAACATCAAGCTGTTCACCAGATGCTTAGGATTTACCAAAGCATCATATTGGTCTTTATTAATGTATATTTTAGGGGAATCAAATTCTTTGATAATTCCAACGAGCTTTGTATTGATCAACTTACCCTTTATTTTGATTGGATAAAATTCACCTACCGTATGCTTTCCAAATTTTTCTATGGCCTGCTGATTCATCACAATTTCGATAGGTACAGTTGGCTTTAACCAACGTCCCGCAATAAGATTCCATTTCACCAGATCTGTATTGTGTGGCAATGCGACTATGCCAATACCGTTCGGGGTTGAAATTAAATCCGTTTGCAGACGTCCTTTTCCACCGTTCCAGGTTTCCATTCTCTCGATATTGTTCAAATTATCAAAAGGCTCCAATGCTGTTTTCAAAGGCGCTTGCTCTTTTAAAACGACCTGCACATCGTGCTTCATGCTATCCCGCGAGTTGGCAAGAAAAACCTCCAGAGATCGCTTCACATTAAAACTAGCGCTGAAGATAGCCACGCCCAGAGACATTGTGAACACGGTAACCATAAGACGCTTTTTTCTTCGAAAAGAATTTCGAAGAGCAAGAGTAATATTACTGGAAAAGGGTAATGACGAAAGAACTCCTATTTTTACAGATTGTGTATTTTGAGATATTCCATAGTCATTGATAGCATCATGAACAGATACTCTAATACCTTTTAAAATTGGCGGTAATGATAACAGCAAGGGTAAAAATACCCCAAGAATAACCAACAAAAGATACAAAGGAATGGGTAATGAGGTTGTTATTATATTGAAATTCAGATTAGCGGCTACAAACTCAGCGTACCCATAACCCGATATCACAGACAGCGGTATGGCCACAATACTTGAAGCAAGGCCAAAGATAAGAACCATAACCAGGTAAATCTTAAGCGCTTGAACTTTTGAGGCGCCTATGGCTTTAATAATACCAATCTGTCGAATTTGCTGCGATAATATCGCCGACATCAGTTGGGATACCAGAACAGCGCCCATTATAAATGCTAAAAGGCCAATGGCGGCATTTAACATCAGTAATGTATTCAATTGAAACTGATGCGGGTGCTCTTGATATTGCGGAATAACAACTTCGCTGATAACTATTCCTTTTTTCTGAAAATCATTTATTATTTTTTTTGTTCGTTCTTCAATTTGCAATTTTGAGGCAACATTATTCAAACGAAAAATCAATCTTTGATTTGCCGATTCGCCGACAATTTTCTGAAAGGTTTTCTTATCGGTATAACCGTAGATGAATGCATCTTGGGTGGCGGGCGCCTGAGACGGATCAAAAACAATACCCGTAACCGGGATATTGATATTTTTTTTACCAATTCGGACATTTGGTTTTGAGCCTATCTTCAGGTTAGAAATTCTTACATTTTGACCATCCCTTTCTATAAGCATTGTGCCAGAATCTGGAACTTTATTTCCCCTTTCTTTATAAAATTTTGCCAGATTGAAATTATTGAAATCCTCTACTCCGAATAACCATAGAGGAAGCCATTTTCCCGGATACACTTCTATTCTTTGCATGGAAAGATCCCGAAATTCAGCCGACTCAATTTCAGACTGGGATATAAATTCGGACAAATTCAGCTTGTCGAAATTATCGGATTTCAATACGACATGGGCTGGTTTTGTGCGGGTGTAATTTTCATTGAGGTCGTTATTTAAAATAGAATACGATACTAAAATCGTCCCTATTCCCCAGAAACCGATAATTAATGCAAAAACAAGCAGTATTGTCCTTGCGGGATGAATTTTTAAGTCATTCCATGATTTTTTTAAACTTACATTCATGTTGATCTCCTTTCCCAGATTTACGCTTTTTGAATCTCACCATCGTGAAGCGTAATAACTCTGTCATATTTGTTGTTTTTGACATTTTCATGAGTAACAACAATTATCGTTTTGCCCATAGCGACTAGTTTGTTAAATATCGTATGAACTTCTAAAGCTGTTTTACTGTCGAGATTTCCAGTAGGTTCATCCGCTACCAATATCGGAGGGTCATTTGCCATCGCCCGGGCAATTGCGGCCCTTTGTTGTTCGCCGCCCGATAGCGCTGCCGGCAATTTGTCTTTATGCTGCAAAATTCCTACATCAGAAAGAAGTGATTGGGCTCTTGTGTTTCGACCTTTTTTAGGAATAATATTTACAAACTCCATAGGCAATAATAAATTTTCAAGGATGCTGAGAGTTGGAATCAGCTGAAAAAATTGAAAAACAATGCCTATATTTGCCCCGCGCCATCCGGAAAGATTACTTTCATCCATTGAATGAATCTGCCTCGAATTGATGGAGACTTCACCCTGGCTAGGATGATCAATGCCAGTTAATATATTTAAAAGGGTTGACTTTCCGCTTCCCGATTTGCCTGAAATAGCCAGATATTCTCCTTGCGCAATATTGAGGCTGATATTTTTAAGCGCCTTAAATTGTCCTGCCTCAATCTCATAATGTTTTGACACATTAATCAATTGAATAAAATCGTTATTTATCTTCATGAACACTTCTCCTTTGAAAACAGATTAAAACAAACACGAACAAATGTTTGACATCATACTTATGTTCGCTATTGTGGACAATAAATACACTATTATCAGAGAAATGTCAAGGCACTATTTTCAGCAAATGTAGCGTTAGCGAACAAACCTATGCATAAATTCGGTAAAAAAGAAAACAATCAACGTGAAGACAGGAGAATTCGGCGTACAAAAAATCTATTAAAACAGGCCATGATAGAACTGATTCTTGAAAAAGAATATGAAGATATCAGTGTTCAAAGTATTATCGACCGGGCCGATGTAGGGCGAACTTCATTTTACGCTCATTTTCGCAGCAAAGAAGATTTGCTTCTGCAAAATCTCGACGACATTGAGAATATATTTAAACCGGAAGACGATAAAGAGCATGACCAGAACATCAATGATTTTAGTCTAATGATATTTCGCCATATAGAAGAAAACTGGAAACTTGCCAGATTACTTCTGGGGAACCCCAAAATGCCAGTAGTGCGAAATCATGTGCAAGCAATTTTGCTAAAATATTATAAAAACCAGCTACAGATAGCATTTGACAAAAAAAAGACTACAATAGAGATAGAAGGCGCTGCAGTGGTGTTCTCTGCAGCATTGTTATCTTTAATTCTCTGGTGGCTTTCTATGAAAAAACCTGTATCGCATGATATAATGCATGAATTGTTCTTAAAGCATATAAGGAACATATAATGGTTCGTTCATGATTGTTCGTCGTGTTATATTGACCTGCCCTCTTAACCGATTGTTAAGCAAAGTTCTCATTTTATATTTCTAAATGATGCCTCGATATCTGCAATGAGATCATCTACAGATTCTATGCCGACAGACAGTCGCAACAATGAATCTTTTATGCCGGCTTTTTTTCTTTCTTCTGCAGAGATTTTTACATGAGAGGTTTTGGCAGGTGTGCAGATAATTGTTTCAACGCCACCAAGACTTAATGAGGGCGTAATGAGTTCTAAATTCTTAAGAAAATGGTCATGGTCATTTAATTCAAAACTGACGATAGCCCCAAATCCTTTCATTTGTTTGGATGCAAGCATATGATCAGGATGCGTTGTAAGCCCAGGGTAATAAACGTTTTCTATTTTTGGGTTTGTCGAAAGGTATTTGGCAATGGTAAATGCATTTTGGGTTTGTTTTTCGATTCGAATGGAAAGAGTTTTCAGACTTCTTTCAAGTAAATAACATGCATTCGAATCTAAATTACCGCCAAAATTGATCGCATTATTTTTAATGACTTCAATTAAATGGTTACTTGATAAAATGGCTCCGCTTGATAAATCGCTGTGCCCTCCCAGATACTTTGTCCCGCTGTGGATCACAATATCGATTCCGAAATCAATCGGGTTTTGGAGTATAGGTGTTGCGAAAGTGTTATCGACGACGGAAACAATTCCGGATCTTTTTGATAGTTCTGCAATCGCTTCGAGGTCAACAATTTTCAACAGTGGATTTGAAGGAGATTCTACATAGATTAGTTTTGTCTGCGCGCGAATTGCTTTTGCGAATTCTTCGATATGGGACGATTGAACGAAGGTAAATTCAATTCCGTATTTCGACAGCAACTGTGTGATCAGATTGTGTGATCCACCATAAATATCATTATGAATTACAGCATGATCTCCAGGAGAAAGCAGGGAAAGAAACATAGAGCTGATGGCAGCCATACCAGAACTGAAAATAATTCCGGATTCGGCATTTTCCAGGTCGGCTAATTTTATAATCACATTAGTCTGGTTCTGAGTATTGAAATATCTTGGATAATACAGAATCGATTGGTCAATATATTCATGAGACGTCGAAGTAAAAATCGGTGAATTTACCCCTTTGATAACAGGATCCTTGTAGGTTCCTGAGTGTACGGCGATTGTTTCTTTATTCAGCTTTTTCATTTTCAAAGTCTTCATTCAACTTGCTTACAACGGAGACTCATCTAAATTTTTACAATGATGTCGCGGAGAGGCCATTGGCAAGATGTACACTAACATAAAGTTTGTGTCTTGTCAAATATAAAGCGACAAGCCATTGAAAAAGAACAGCTCCATTTAAACAAGTTTATTTTCACGTTGGTTATCTCCCGATTTGGTGAGAGTATTCAACATAATATCCTCTGAGGGAACGTTCAATACATGATTTTCAGAAAAAGTCTGTGCATGTGGATAGTTCGAATTGCGAATTGTTTCGGCAGCAGACTCCAGATTGTAGTCAGTATGCTTGAATTCGATAGCTTCATCTATAAGTATCCAATCGGCTCCCGTGAATCCAAATGGCATCCCCAGACTCCCGGCATTCACGACTCGGATATCGCCTGTCATGATATCAAATTGCATATGTGTATGTCCACATACAACCAGAGATGCAGAGACATCTTTAAAAATAGATTTTAACTCTTCATCTGAAGTTTGTTTCGTAAATATCTCCTGATTGCTTCGAGGAGTGCCATGGCAGAATAGTATTTTACCAAAAATATCTGATTCAACACTGTACGAAAAGCCCCAACTGGATAAAAATTTTTTTTCATCATCAGACAATACACTTGCAACCCATATAGCTTCTTCGTTAGCTCTAGGGGATAATCCATTGAATTCTTTTCCCGCCAAATGATTCAAGATGTCAGACTCGGCATTCCCTAGAATAAATCTGACAGGGATGGAGATGTTGCAAAGTATACGAAGAGTTTCACTCGGGTTAGGGCCGGAGACTACATCTCCTCCGACTACCAGCATTTCAATATTTTCTTTATGAATGTCGCGCAATACGGCCTCCAGAGCAACTGTATTGGCGTGTAAATCGTATATAGCAGCAATTCTCATTGTATACCCTTATTATCAAATTTTAATTTCATTGCTATGCTCTTGATGTATTTATATAAGTCGTCAACCAGTATTTAAAAATAATCTGGAAAGTATATGAATTGTCAGTGCATAAAAAAAATTACCCTTGGCGCAATCGTGTCTGCTACCTGGTTCAGTCTCAGGACAATATGATGTTTCAGTAAATTGATTACTTCCCCGCCTCGCCTGCAAAGAACTGTTCCATCTCTGTTAATAGACCTTCCTGATACTGTCTCAACCAGTAATCCATGTGAAAGCGGTATTTATGCTCAAACATCAGCATACGGGTATAGGCTTGTACCAGTTCAGGACGCATCATTTTTATATCTTCCGGGGGTTTGTCGAATATCTCCTGGTACCAGCCACATACGAACTCATCATCAAACTGGTATTGGCTGCGAATGGTTTTGGTCAGGAAATAGGCGCACATCTGCTGTTCGCTAAAACGCTCCCTGATGCGAGCCTCTATGGCCTTCTCGGCCTCGGTCAACTTATCTACTATTTTTGGCACAGTTTCCTCCTTTACAATGTTTGATATATAGTAACCTTACCAGATGCAATAGTTTTCTGGGTTGGTGAATGTCAATTCAAATTCACCTTTTGTCTTTTCTTCATCAATTACAAAATGAACGCATACAACTATAAATCACATGACGCCAGAGAAATATGAATTACAAGCGGATTAAGGAAGTCGACTCCGTTAAAAGGGGTAAGTACCACATTTTTAATTGACGCAATATATCATATATGGTATATTCAATTGTGAAATATGATGTTTTATTATCTGACGGCGCAAATGAGTTTATTGAAGAATTAGATATAAAAATGAGAGCAAAAACTATGCGAACAATAGGTCTATTAGAAGAATTTGGCCCACTTTTATCAGAGCCACATACCAGGAAAATTAAAGGAATTAAAGGCTTATTTGAATTGCGAATTAAATTAAGCAATAATATTGTTAGATTATTTTATTTCCACATTAGAGATAGAATATATATTATTACATCTGGTTACATTAAAAAAGATAATAAATTAAAAAAATCCGAAATCGAAAAAGCGGTAAAAATAATGACAGAGATAAAGGAGAAATTTAATAATGAAACTTCATAAATATTCAAAAGTATTAAAAGATAATTTGAAAGATAGGAAATTTAAAGAAGAATTTGATAAATTAGATGAAGAATTTACGATATCAAGAGAGGTATTAAATTTAAGAAAGAAAAAAAATATGACTCAAAAAGAATTAGCTTCTTTAATAGGTACTTCCCAACCAGCTATTGCTCGACTAGAGTCTGGTAATTATAAAAATGTTTCATTACCTTTTATTAGAAAAGTTGCAAACGCATTAGGAGCAAAAGCAGAGATTCATTTAATTGAGACAGGTACTTGAATGTTTTCATCGCCTAACTAATCTTACAAGCAGCGAGCCTTGAATAGGATATAACATTTTTTTCCAAAACTTCTAATGTCTATTCTACCATGGATATACTGAATAAAATCTCAAAAAGAATGAGTCACAACAAACCCCAATTTATCAGGATTCAGAATGGGTATGAATTCAACAGTGGATATCTTTTCCGTATCTGCAAGGGAAAACCTGAAAGACTCTCCTACCCGCCAGCCAATTATCTGGCCCATCAGGGCGCCGGCTAAAATATCGGAAGTCCAGTGAAAGTCTCCATCAAGAAGTGACAAACCCATAAGAATTGAAGCGGAATATCCCAGAATTCCCAAATAGATATTTCCAGTTGAACTGTATAGAGACGCCGCAATGGCGACAGTGGTAGAAGTATGACCGGAAGGCCAGAAATACCTGCCCGTGTTTCCCGTGTCTCGCTTCAAGTCTTTTACCCCCTTTCTTACCTGCTCGATATGCTTTTCAACATGACATCTTGTTTTTATATGACTTTTCATAAAATAATTGTATATTAAAACCAAATGAGCAATACTTTTAACCTTGAAAACGCGAAAGAAGCAGCCCTGAAATTAATCGAGTCGATTGGCGAAGACAAGAAACGCGAGGGGCTTCTTAAAACCCCTGATAGGGTCGCAAAGGCCTATGAATTTATGACGTCAGGTTATCGTCAAAATTTAGACGATTTAATCAACGAAGCTATTTACAATGAAAGCAACAAAGGCATGATCATTGTCAATAACATTGAATTTTTCAGTTTATGCGAACATCACATGCTGCCGTTTTACGGTCACGCTCATGTTGGCTATATACCCGACGGTAAAATTATAGGCATCAGCAAAATTCCCCGAATTGTCGATATGTTTGCCAGAAGGCTTCAGGTACAAGAGAGGCTTACTGAAGAAATTGCCGAGACCATAAAAAAAGCGATAAACCCTTTAGGGGTTGCCGTCGTGCTTGAGGCAGAGCATATGTGCATGATGATGAGAGGGGTTGAGAAGCAGGCTTCTTCTTTAACCACAAGCAGTATGAGAGGCGTTTTTCAAAAATCGCAGTCAACGCGGATGGAGTTTTTGAGTTTGATACATCCGAAAAAAGGATAAAATAATAGTTTTTATTTATTTTTTTATAAAACAATCGAAACAGAACGCGCAGAAAAAAGAGAAATATTACCATGTCTTATAAATTTATTGACTATACCATAAAAGAAGTAGAACTAAAATCTTCGCGAAAAGAGAAATTCGGTTTATTAAAACTGAGCGCTCCTAATTTAAATACTCTTTCTTCGGGCGTATTATCTGAGCTGGATGCCGTACTCTCTGAAATCGAAGAAAATAAAATCAGAGTTTTTATCATAACGTCAAAAGAAGGGCCGTTTTCTGTAGGGGCCGATATTTCTGAAATGAGCAAACTTAACCCGAAAGAGGCCGAAGAATTTGTCAGTTTCGGTCACAGCGTTTTTAATAAAATAGAAAACATGGGGGCCATATCAATTGCCGCCGTAGAAAAGTTTGCCTTCGGCGGAGGCTTTGAACTGGCCTTAGCCTGCGACATCCGCATATTTTCAGAAAATACAACGGTCGCTCTGCCAGAAGCGACTCTCGGCTTAATTCCGGGTTTTGGCGGCACGCAAAGACTGGCGCGCTTTGCGGGAATTGGCTTTGCAAAATATATGATTTTAACCGGAAGTAAAATAAAGGCTCAAGAGGCCTTAGAGGCAGAAATTGCCCAAAAGGTATGCGCCCCTGAGAATTTGCTTCAAGAAGCCGAGAATATGGCGGCTGCCATATTAAATAACGGCGGCGAAGCCGTAAAAAGCGCCAAAGAACTGATTGGCGCCTATTCAGAAGAAAATATAAACGAAAATTTTCAAAAAGAGATAAAGGCCTTTGGGCGATTGTTTGAAACCGGCCAGCCGCAAGAGGGGTTAAGGGCCTTTTTAGAAAAAAGAGCTCCTGATTTTAATTCGTAAAGTAATGGTTTTGAATAAAAATAAAATATTTTTCGCAAATACTTTTTTTTATAAACTATCGGTTTTTGTTTTATTTTTTTGTTTTTCGGCCAATGCGCAGGCTTTAATCTTAAAAGCATATTCAAAAGGGTACTCTAATCTAAAAAATCCGCGCGTAAATTTCATGTCGCCTCTTGATATAGAATTCATAAAAACGGGAAGTATGCCGCTTAAAGAAAACGCGGCAGATAAAAAAACAGACGACTATGAAATTTTTCTGCAAAACATTTCGATTGAAGACTACGCTTTGGCCCAGAAGGTTGCCCTGAAAAACAAAGAGAACCCTTTATTTATTTTAAACTTATCGTTGCTTTATTTTTATCTTGCAGAAAATAATTCTGCCAAAACCGCCCTGAATATATGGCTTAGAAATTCTTCAGAAATCGAACAATTCCGGTTTCTTCACGCGATTATGGCTAAAAAAATTAATTCTTATTTGTATTTTTGCGGCAATGAAATTAAAAAGAAAGAGCTTAAATATTACGCATACTTTTTGTCGGCCTACGCGGGCGATTTGCGCTCGTATGAAAATAAAATATTAAAAAAATGGGAAACTACTATATTATCAAAAGAAATAACGGCCGAAGAAAAGAAAAACCATAGAAAATATTATGCAGCCGCGCGTTTCATGAGAGCGGTAAAAAATCAATCGAATAAAGAAATTATAAAATGGCTTTATCATCTTGACAATACAATAAACGTCTTAGACCTTAAGCCGGTAATTGCCGGCAATATTTTAATAGAAGCGGGCAAAGAAAAAGACGCGTTAAAACTATGGGAAAAAGAATTCAATAGTTATTCGCAAAAGAATATTAAACTAAAAGATTTTTATTCCAGATATCTTTTACTTCTGGTTTCGCAAAAAAAATGGAATGAAATTCAAAATATTCTGCAAAAACTGCCAGCCGATTCTGCCGTCGATAAGGCAAAGACATTATCTTTTACCAATCGTCAAAAAACTAAAAAAACAGACGAGTTTACAATTAAAGCTAAGGTAAAAAAGAAAAAATAAATCGAGCGCGCCCGTCGCCCCGATAACGCCAACAGGCGTCAATCATGCCTGAATAAAACAGCAAAATATTATTAAAATTTTTCTTTACTCTCTATTATTATTGTTTAAACGAGAAAAAAGCCTTTATGAAATACGAATTTATGCGTCATAAAATCTTTTTTTGCCTTCTTGGGCTTCTGGTTTACGTTCAAAATATAAATCCGCAAGAATTTTCTGTCGAAGAAATTGAAAATATTTCCAGAGAAGAAAACGAATCTTCAAAAGAAGATAAAAAAACTCTCGAATCAAATTCTGACAAAAAAGAATCTAACGGCGATATAGAAACGAAAATTTCAATAAAGGCAAAACGAACTAAAGACTTCTTTAGAGACTATGACGAGGTTCCCTTCTCGGGAGATTTTAATTTTGAGTCTGCAATGACAGCCGGCGTAAATGATAAAATAAAATATAAAATCGGCTTTATCGCAGAAGGAGGTCTTTTTAACAACGCAGATCTTAGAAAATTAAACGAGACCGACAATTTAACCGTTGAAAATACCGACGATAAAATAACAACGGCAATATCCCGCTTTTTTGTAAGCGCATACTTTCGCGTAACCAAACGCCTTGATTTTAAAATCGACTTATATAAAAACGGATACTGGGGAAGCGATCAGCTTTCGGGCTCTTCGTCAAACAATAGTTTTTTAACCTCGGGTTCAGATCCATTTTTATTTGCAGAACTCTATACAAGAGCCTTTTTAATTAACAAGACCGATTCAACGCTTTCTATGAAAATCGGAAGGCAATTTTTTGAAATCGGCTCTTTAACGAGAGATTATGTATTAAGAGACTATCTAGACGCCGTAACCTTTCAATATTATAACAAAAACATAGGCGGCTTAAAAGTTTTAGCGGTTGATTTTTATAAAATGGGATCAAGCGTTAGCGATACTCTAAATTATACCCGATATTTTTCTTCTGACGATAAAAAAGTCGATTTTTTTGACGCCGATGTAAACTCTTTGAGAACGGGGGCCGTTTATGAAAGCAAAGACCTTACGGCCTGGGGCCAAAATAAAACAGGCCCTTACAAACTTCAAACTAAATTATACGGATTTTACGCCCGATACGGAGCCTTATCAGGAACGGGGGCCGATATCACAGAAGAGGGAAATTACGGTAATTACGCCGATAACGATTACGCCGCAGTTTTCGGCAATAGATGGATTTTTAACGGCGAAAATATTTTATTTTTTATCGAAGGGGCGGTTTCAACGGGCCTTGACAGAAAAATGAACTCCGCCGACGGCAAAAATATTGATATCACGGCAGACGGCTACGCTCTTAACGGGGGGCTGGTATTTTTTTCAAACTTTGGCATGAGTATTTCTTTAGACGCTTTTTACGCATCGGGGCCGGTTTACGATGAATACGGCAGAGAAGAAAACAGAGGTTTTGTAAGCTTCAAGGGAAACCATATAGGCGGTCTTCTTTTTAGCAAATTTTTAGGCGCGCACCCATCAGACATTACAGAAGTTGACGGTTTCGGTAAAGATTCATTCGGCTATGAAAGAAAATCTGGAACTCTTGCCGCCCGTCTTTCATGTGTTTTTGACTTTAAACAAGTATATTTTGGCCTCGATATGTGGTATTTTCAAGATACGGGTAAATCTGCCGTCGAAGATGCGCCGACAAATTCTCAAAAAGCGCAAGAGCGTTTCGGTAAAGCTCTTGGAGTTGAAACAGATTTGTTTTTTGAGTTTACTTTTGAAAATCACTTAAGCCTTTACGCGGCCGGCGGAATATTTGCGCCTTCTTATTTTTACAAAGGAGAGGCTCTATCGCCAAACGACCCGATGGGAAGAACTAACTTCTGGGGATTTTTAATAGGCTCAAGATTGATCTTCTAGATTTAATTTGATATTTATATGATCTTTTATAATCGTAATCTCGTTATATATAAAAATAAATATTTTTATATACGGCGCTAACATGAAATCAAAAAACATATATTTTTTAATGCTATTGGCAATGACGGCATTTTTATATTGTCCGAAAAATGAAGAAATTGGCAATTCTAATCAATGCGAAACCATAACCGCTTATGATTATGGCATATGCTCTACATTTTTAGGCTACGCGTTTGACGGTGGTTCCTGCGTAGGTATCAGCGGCTGTGGATGCGGCGATGACTGCGGTCTTTTTTATTCTACCTTAGAAGACTGTAATGGCGCATGCGGTATTTATTTATGCCCTGAAGAATCTACGATTAACTGCATGCCTATTGTTTTGCCTGAAAATCAAGATTACTGTACGGAACCCTATACAAACTGAATAACCGGAAACTGCCCCGGCGTTTCGTTTGTTTATTAAAAGATTTTAACAACAATATTTAAAAAATCCTTTACAGAATCAGGCTTCTTTTTTAAATTAAAAACATAAAAAAGAGGAGAAATTAAATGGACTTACCAAAATCTTTGCAAAATAAACTAATAAAAAACTTTGAAGATGTATCTATAGAAAAAATTGCTAACGCTCCGGTTTATGCGCTTAGAGGTATCAGCGAAATTGACGCAAAACTTCTCGATAAGCATTTTAAAATTAAAACCATAAAACAACTTGCTTTATTTAAGCATTCTAAAACGGCTTCTGAAATTATTGAAAAGGGATTAAAAAATGCCTCAAAAACCGCTGAAGTTTTATTTAAGAATAAAATCGCCAAAAGCGAATATACAAAAAAGGGAAAAGATATAGGGTCCTTGAGTATCTCGGCGATTCTAAGCATAAAAAAAGCCGAATCTGATTTTTTAATAGAATCTTTTGGAATAAAAACCATCCGACAATTGGCGTCTTTTAAATATACCGAAACGGCCGTTGAAATATTGAATTCGATCAAAACGAAACCAAAAACAACGGCTAAAACTTCGGCAAAAAAGCCGGTAAAAAAGCAGGCTGTAGAAAAAAAGGCTATTGAAAATATTATTAAAGAATCTAAAGAATTGCCTGAAAAAAAAGAAAATGAACAACAGCTAAAAAAGATATCAAAAAAAATCGGCGTTCCTGTCGCTATTATTGCCGCTATCGCCGGGCTATTTTTGCTTAAATTTACCTCAGGCGGTCAGGATATTGAAGAATATATTGAAGTAAAATCGAAAGAAGAAAGATTAGAAAAACCCGCAGTAATTCAAGAAGTAGAAACAGTAAAACCCAATGAGGTTGAAGAGAAACCCGCAGCCCCTATAGAGCCTCCACCAGAACCAAAAGAAGAGGCTGCCGCAGAATATTACACGATACAGCCGCAGGATACTCTCGGCAAAATAAGCAGAAAAAGATATAACAATTACAACCGCTGGAAAGATATCTACAACGCAAATCAAGAGATAATAAAAAATCCGGCGCTAATATACCCCGGTCAAAAAATAATTTTACCTTAAATTATTTTTTAATATATAATTTTAATGCAAAATTTCTTACAACTCTGTCGGGGTGAGATTCAATAACCTGTCTTAGCCTTTTTTTAACGTCTGAATTGCGATACCTGGCAAGCTCGATTAAAATAAACATAAGCTCTGTATTGGTAGATGCATGGTATGACCTTTTTAATAAATAAGGAAGAGCTCTTGAATCTTCATACCAATATAGAGTTTTATATATTTGCCTTAATACCAGAGGGTTCTTTTCGTCTAAGCTGAAAAGAATAGAAAAAAAATATTCTTTTGTTTTTTTTTCGTTTTCAAATTTTCTCACGCCTCTAAATGCAGATTCTCTAACCAGCCATTCTTTATCTTTAAATCTCTGAGTAAAAACGGGCAGTATCTCTTTTTCAGAATCTAGACCCTCAAGAAAATATAAAGAATACCATCGAATAATGGGGTCTTTATGACTTGTCAAATTTAACGCTTTTGATTTATATTCTTTGAGTTTTAATTTTTGAATTTTTCGCAAGGCTTCTTTTTTTATGGCAATATTTTTATCTTCTATGGCAGAGTTTAGCAAGTCTCTTTCATTGCCCTCTTTTGAAATGCCCTCAATATTTTCGAGTACTTTTATTTTATTGTACCAGTTTTGTTTCTTAAATTCGTCAATTGAATAGCTATAAGGCTTGATTATGTTTTTCTTTGGGGGCGCCGCGCAGAAAATAAATAAGCTTATAATATATAGAAGACGTGATATTTTAAACATTAATTTATTTTTTTATTGATTATTAATCTGGTTTTTGCTCGGTTATATGAACATAGTTACCTGCGGGCGCGGGCAAAAAATGTAAATCGTCGTGAGTTATCGAGATTGATTTTGACTGGGCCTTTTCAGTTTCGGTCAAAACCAAATCGCCGCTTTCAGAAAATAAAATTATTCTATGTTTTAAATCGGGAACCCGGCGCTTTATACGATTAGGAACGCCAAAACCGTATTCAACATGGCCCGAACCGGCAATGACCAGAGCCAACGGTTTTGTTTTCATATTTCTTATTTCATTGGCCATATTTTCAGCCATTGTCTCGTCGCGCGTTACCTGAGCCTGATAAACCGTTTCTGTTTTCTCTGGCGTCATATGAGCGTGTACCTGAAGAACAAGAGAAATATATTTTTTATGAGCGGCGTCTGATAAATCAATATCTTTTGCAATAAGTTTTTTTTCATCTTCTGAAAGCGAACTTAAACCTTTTCTTCCAATTTCCCTTACCGCTTCTAGAGGCGCATTTAGGGCGATTATTTTCATACCGCATGTTCTTGCAGTTTCAAAAATTGGCTTATAATCTTCATAATTGCCCCACCTTTTTTTCCAGTTTGTATCTTTTGCCAATTTTTCAAAAGTAATTTTTTTACCGTTATAATTATCAAGGTCGCTTTGAAATTTATGCTCTAATTGTTCAACGCCCAATAAAATGGGCCTTTTCTCGTTTTTGCATAAATCGTTTAATAATCTTTTATGCATATCATGGTGTCTGTCTATTCTGTGACTTTCGCCAAAATAAATTATATCGACATTTTTAAGATCATAGACTATTTGTTCATAAGACACCGGCTCATATTGAAGCAAATCAATCCAAAAGCTTTTTCGGCTTTCGGCGTAAATAAATTCAAAAAAACAAAGAAATAACAGGCTTGAAATAATAATATTTTTTATTCTCATACCAGGCAAAAAAAAGGGATATAAAACATTGTAAAGCCTTTTTAACGGGAATAATTCTCTAAATCAAAAGACTTGACAAGACAGACAATATGTCTGATTACTATCTTCAAAATTTTGTTTTTTCATATGGATGTAGGTATAAAGAGATGAAAGAGAATAAAATTTATAAATTAAGTAAGAAAACGATTTTATCTTTAGTCTTTTTCATTTTCTTTGTAAACGCGTGCGTAACTCCTATGGGCATGACGGCATCGTCAACGCCGTTACAAGAAAAGATTATTGAAGAAAACAGGGGCAAAGCAGAAGGCTCTGATTCTGTGTATTCTTTATTGTTTTTTATACCGCTAGGTTATCCCGATATTGATAAGGCAATTGAAAACGCCGTAAAAAGTAAAGAAGGCGACGCTTTAATTAATTTAAGGTGGTATGAAAAAAAATACGAATTTCTTATTTTCGGCAAAACTTCTATTGTAGTAACGGGCGATGTTGTAAAGTTTTCAGATAAAAAATAACGAATGCTATGAAAAGAAGATTGACGCTTTTGACCATTTTTATTTTTTTTTCCCTTTTTTCACAGGCATGCTTATACCAATCTAGACGAATTGCTGGATATGAACCTAATGTAAGACCTTTAAAAGAAAATAAAGAATATGAGTTTTTAGGTAAAAGCGAGGCTGCGGCTAGTAATTATAATCTATTCTGGCTTTTTTCTGTTACGCCGCTTCCCGATTTAGACAGAGCCATTGAAGACGCCGTTCAGAAAAAAAACGGTGACGAATTAATTGACGTTTCCTGGGAAAATATAACGCAATACTGGCTTATGGGAACGGTCAATATTATGCGCATTAAAGGAAAAGTCATAAAATATAAAAACTAAACTCGACAAGGCAGCCATTTTTTACAATTTCAACAGATCGTGAAAATCAGATATATCTATATTATTTTTATTTTAAGCGTAAAATTAGTTTCTGCTCAAGAAGATAATTTAAATATTACGCTATCGGGTCATGTATACAACTCTGCCGATAAGAAGCCCCTTGATTTTACGACGATTGCGATACCCGAATTAAAAATAAAAACCCGAACAAACGCTAACGGTTATTATTCTCTGAAAATACCAAAAGCGGGATTTTATACTATTTTTGTTTCTTCTCCGGGATTAAAGCTTCTAAAAACAGAAATTCAAATTGAAACTGACACAAGCAAAGATTTCTTTTTGGGCCTTGCAAAATTAAAGGCTGAAACGCTAGAGATTAAAGCCGAGCGCGAAATACAAAAAATCTCAAGATATACCATGACCTCGCAGGAAATAAAAGACGTGCCCGGCTCTTTCGGAGATTCTATAAGCGCTTTAAGTGCTTTGCCCGGGGTAATAAGAACATCGGGATTTTTTGGCCCTCTTGTTATACGAGGCGCACCCGCCAGTTATAACCGATATTTTATTGACGATATTCCGGTTTACGAGCCTCAACACTTTATGGGACTTCATTCTATTATATCCAGCGATTTAATGAGCGAAGTTGATTTGTACGCGTCGGCCAACCCGTCAGAATTTTCTCAGGCCGCGGGAGCCGTAATCGATATAAATACAATTGACAACGTGAAAGATTTAAGCGGCAATTCAGAGGTAAGTTTGATTTCATCAAATCTATTAATTAAAGCGCCTTTTGGCGCACATGAAGAGATTATATCTGACTCAAAAAACCAAAAAAATATCGGATATTGGATTTTATCGGGAAGATATTCTTATTATGAGATATTTTTGCCGCCTATTATTGAATATCTAACAGGTCAAGATATAAAACAGTTTCCCAAATATTGGGATTATCAGGCGAAAGGAAAATATTATCTTACGCCTAAGCATTCTGTAACGGCTTTTTTATTCGGCTTTCAAGATAAAATGGCGTTTGCTTTTGATATGAGCGAAGAAGAGAAAAAAGAAGCCTCTGAAAACGGTATGGACCCTCTTTTTGGGGGGTTTAGCATGCAAAATGATGTGGGATCTAATGCTCAATCGCTACGGTTTAATTACAGAGAATCTGCCAAATTTGAAAACACTCTGGTCTTTTATTCGGTTTTAAATCAGTCTTTAATAAAAGTAGATATCGAAGGAGAGGGAATTAACGAGGCTTTTCAAGGTATAAGCATTAATTCAAACCCTTTTATTTTTGGCATAAAGAATAAATTGAAATATGAATATTTGAAAGATCTTTTTTTATTAGATTCATCTCAATTGTCATTTATATCTGAAATAAATTATTACAAATTTAACGCATACGGCAAATCTCTCATAGAAAAAGCTTACCAACCGGGGCCCACCGACTGGACACAAGATTTATGGGAAGAGGTTTATATAGATCAAAAGGGGTATAACCTTGTTTACAGCGCGTCTGTAGAAAATAAATTCTTAGCGGGCGGTTTAAAATTTATTCCGGCCGTTAGGGCCGATTTTCTTAAGCGAACAAAAAAAACGACGATAGATCCTCGAGGGGCCATAAGTTACGAATTTGACAGCCAAACTACGATAGCCGCTGCGGCAGGTTATTACAGCTCTTTTTTGCAGATAAACCCCTATTATTTTAATCAAATGCCCGACATTTCAGAAATGGATATCATACCCGAAAGATCAATTCATCGATCTTTCAGTATCGAGCAAAAGTTTAATTTATACAGCCTTCAAGTCGAGGGTTATTATAATAACTTTTATGATTTAATGGAGGACGATCCCCATTTTAACGATGCCGACGAACTGGTACTGACAAGAAGCGCGGGCAAAAGAAAAAATTACGGTTTTGAAATTCTTTTCAAAAAAGATAAAGAAGAAAATACAAGCGATTTTTACGGCTGGCTTAGTTATACATACGCTCAGGCTAAACATAAATCGGGACTCGAATCAGATATATATGGCGATCAATATCTACCTTTTACGTATGAACAGGAACATTCATTTAAAATGGTAGCCGGTTATTCTCATAAAAATCATACAATCGAGGGAAAGTTTCAACTTTACAGTTCTTTTCCCTACACTCCCATTGTGGGAAGTCTCGAAATTCCCGCGGACAGCGACAGGCATACGCCAATTTACGGAGATAAGTTTTCTAAGCGCATGCCCATTTCTCACCGGCTTGACTTACGATATTCCAAAAAAACAAGCTACGAATGGGGGTTTATAAAATGGTATGTAGAAGCCATAAACGTATATAGCTTTAGCCCTTTACACAGAGACTGGGACTACAATGAACCTTACCAACAGGGAGTAAATCCTGAATTTAAGAAATCTGAAGGTCTTTCTTTTATTCCTACCTTTGGCGTAGAGGCCCGGTTTTAATGGTCGCATTTATGCTTTTTTTTGTGTTTATACTCTTCAACATGCTTCAATAGCTTTTCTTTCTGTTCCGCCGTTAAAATCGAATGAAATTCGGCCAGCTTTTTCATCATAAACATTCTATGTTCGGCATGCTGTTTTTGTCTTTCTGAAAAAACAGAGTCTAGCTCATTAGCGGTAATTTTATCTTTTTTAATTAATTGTAATAGTTTGGTTTTGAAATCTTCTTTATTCGGCGGCTGTATGTCTTTTTTATTGCCTATAATTTCATTTTTTATTTGAACTAATTTTTTATTTTGCTCTTCGGTTAAATCAAGCTTTGAACTTAAGCTTTTTGCAATCATTTCAATTTGATTTTCAGACATCCCTTTATAATGTAATTCGCATTTATGAGAACCATCGCCGCAATTTAACGAGATTGCGCCCGAAATCAATATTAACGTTGCAAAGATTAGATTTTTTATATTTTTCATTGTTTGTTTTCTCCTGTATTGGTATAAAGGCTAATATATTATAAATTCGTCGAATTAGCAATAATTTTTTAAACATAATATGTTGACGCCGGGTTTTTATGCCTTTTTTTAGCCAATATTGGCGCCGTTTAGATTTAACCCGGGTTTTCTTGTTTAATCGATTCAATTATGATTTTTAATAAAAATATAATTATAATATTCATATATAATTTCATCTTTATTTTTTCAAACTATATTTTTGCCGAGACAGCCGAAAATAAACAAGTTAAAAAGATAGGCATCTTTTCAGAAGAAGAAAAGAAAAGAATATTTGAAATCATAGAAGAAGCAAACCCAGAAGAGCTAGAAAATATTTTTTCTGAATTTGAAGATTTTGAACCCTCTAAAAAAGTAGAGTTTTTGTTCTGGGCGCAAAACGATAAGGGAAACGTCTTTCGAAACAGTCTTTTAGATTATTTTCAAAAAAATAACGATATAAAAGATCTTCTAAAAGACGAATATATTTTTGGTCAATTAATAAAAGTGATTAAAACCGAGTTTTTAAACTCAAAAGAAAAAGATATGCACAACCAGAAAACCTTAAAATCAATATTGTTGTGCCTGACAATTGTGAAAGAGAATAAAATAAAAGAGTTATTTTACGAAACTATAATTTTTATTGTGTTCCCTTTACATGAAATCAGAAAAGCCGCCTTTGAAACTCTTGCGGTTTTAGAAGATGACAGAATGCTTCCGGTTTTGTTAAAACTTTTAAATTCAAATAATTCAATTGAAAAAACTTACGCTATAGACGCTTTTTATTATATAAAAGACGATAGAATAGTTCCTTTGCTTATAAGGGCCCTAAAAGACGAGAATAAATCAGTAAGATATTACGCTATTAGAACCTTAGAAAAGATGCAACGCACAGAGGCCATTCCTCATTTTATAAGAATCGTTCAATCTGACGTAAATAATGAAATTAGAATAAAAGCAATTAAAGTCTTAGGAGATTATCAGGCGAAAACCGCCTTTTCTACGATTTTAAATTGCATTTCTGATAACGACCCTTTTGTAAGAGAAGCGGCCATAAAAGCCGCATTGATCTATAATAACGACAACGCGGGATATCGAATTTCGCAGCAATTAGCGATTGAAGATCAGAACCATTTAAAATTATTAGAAATAAAAGCGTTATTACGCTTAAAAACAAGCGGCGGATCTCGGGGGTTATTAAAAATAATTACAGATGAAAAAGATATAAAAATAAAGACATGGGCCATTTATACAACGGGATTATTAACTGATTATCGATTATTCCCGGTATTATTAGATAATTTAGAAGCAAAAGAACCAGAAATTATGATAGAAACAGCATACGCTTTAGGGTCTTATGGCGATAAAAAAGCCTGCGATAATCTCATCTTGATTTTAAAAAATAAAGAAAATAATTACGCCATACAATCGGCGGCTTTACACGCGCTAAAAAAGATTAATAACGATAGAACCCTGCCCCAATTGTTTGAACTTTCAGAGAAACATCATAATATGATACTTAAAATTCAAATAAAAGAAACAATTTCCTATATTTTAAACGAAAAATATTAACAAAACCGAAATATGAAAAATAATTTGTTACAAGCCGATAAGTCGCGCTTTTTTGCTCTGGTCTTTTTTGAAAATGAAGAAGATTTAATTTACGCTTTAGAAATCATAGAGAAAACAATCGCAAAATACGATTATATCTCTTCTTATATCAAATGTCCTGGAACAACACATATACCGGTTTCTGCTTATAATGAGGCAAAAGCAAGAATTATAAGTTTTCCTAAAATTCAAAAAATTGAACAGTTCTCTGATTTTGCCCGTAAAATATTTAAAAAACAAAATAGACTAATTAAACAAAAAGGCGTAACCGTTAAAATACTGCCCGGATATATAAATTCAGAACAGGCGGTCGCGGCCTATGAAGAATTTAATTCATATAGAATCACATTATCTGAGAATATTTTTATTCAAATTGAATTAATAATGAAAAATTCTAAATTAGATTTTATTCAAACAGCTTCTCGTGAATTTAGAATTAAAAATGTGATTTCTTTTTTATCTGACGTACGAAGGCTTTTTTTATCTAGCGTCGAGAAATAATTTTATTTATCTACTGAATTTATATCTTTAATATCATAAACAGAGAGGGGCGCCTGCAATATCTTAAGGCCATTTTCTTTTGATAAAGGCAGATACATATTGCTTCGCTGTCTTGTTGACAGTTTTTTCTCGCTTAATATTTTTTTAACCGATTTTTTGCCGAATGATAGCGAGATAAAATATTTTTTTGTTATATCTTCGGCCTTTATTATATCATATACATTAATGTTTTTAATTTGCGGCTTTTTATAATTTAACGTTTTTTGTCCTCTTCTTACGACTAGGTAAATATTGTTATGCCAGTTTTCAATTTCAATATGATACGGCGGTTTATGAAAAGGAATTTGTTTTAACTTTTCTCTCGCGGCAGAGGTAAAGGCGTAATATCCCAACTTTTTCAAATAATACTGCATGTACCATTGCCGGCTCTCTGTTGAAAGATTTGAATATGTATTATACAATATTCTATATTCTCGGTTTTTTTTTATTTCAATTGTCTCTTCTTTTAATTTATGAACAAGGTTTTGTATCTTTTTATTTTCTTCTTTTGAATTTAACGTAAAATTTTCAAACGATTTTCTTAGACCCTCGGCGTTTAATATAGGCGCTTGAGTTCTTATCTGATTTCGTAAATACTTCATGTTCTGATTTTCAGGATCGTCCCAGTAATTTATATTTTTTTCTTTTAATACTTTACGAACTTCTTCTCTAGTAATACCGCTTAAGGGTCTAAACTCTATATACCCTAAATTATTTTCAAAGACGCCAAAAGGATTCAAATTTTCGCGCGAGGCCCCGCGGTTTATGCGCATAATTAAAGTTTCATACCAGTCGCTTAAAGAATGTCCAAAGACTGTAACCGCGCTTTCATTTTGTCTTCTTAAAATATCAAGATATTTTCGCCTGATTCGAGAAGAAGCGTGCTCTAATCCCTTTTTATAGCGTTTTGAAATTTCTGGAATATTTTTCTTTATGATATGCCATGAATATTTAACGTTATTATTTAAGATCTTCACTGCGTTTTTAAATACAGCTTCTCTTTTGTTTGATATGGAACTTGAATAATTTATATTATGGTCGACATAATAGATTATAAGTTTTTTATTTTTTAATTTATGTTTTCTCGCAAATTCTGACAGATAATAAAGACAAAGAGTTGAATCTGCGCCGCCAGAGAAACTCAGTATCCAATCATTTTCGATTAATGCTTTTGTTTCATGAGGCTCAATCGCTTGTATTTTTAAAAGATGCTCCAATGACATATTTAGAAAGAACGTCTTCAATATCTTGCGTGAGTATAGAACGCAAAGCCGCCTCGGCGTCGTTAATGACTTCAATTATTTTATAATTTTCTTCAAGGTTAAAATCAGACAAGTTATATTTTTCAATAGTCTTCTGGTCTTTTTTTTCGACAGCTTCCTGGGGCGCGGGCCCTGTACCCACTCTGATTCTAATAAATTTATCTGATTTTAAACCCTTTGCTATAGATTCTGTTCCCACATGAGGCACTTCAACGGGGCCTCGGGCGACCTGTATATCTCCATAATTTAGACTATAATCGTCATGAACTACTATAATATCGGGAACGGCGACTCTAAGAAAAGAAGCAATATATAAAACGGCCTCTCCGCTCAAATTCATAAATGTTTGCGGTTTTAAAAGAACAATTTCATGTCCCTCAAAATCGCCTATTCCTAAAAGCGACTTCTTTTTTTTGGTCTTTATTTGAATACCCGTATTATTGGCCAATACGTCTATTATCTTAAAGCCAATATTCCGGCGATTGTTCATATACCTATCGCCGGGATTTCCAAGTCCTATTACGAGTTTCCTCATATTAATCTATGAATATTTAGATTATTCAGACGCTTTTTCTTCAGTTTTTGCCGCTTCGGCCGATGTTTCTTCTGATGATTCTTCAGCTTTTAATTTTGCCGGTACGGCAACGTTACAAATAATAGGGTTTCCTTCAATTAGAGCCTTAGAATCAGGAGGAAGCTGTACGTCGTTAACGTGTACAGCGTCGCCTATTTTTAATTCGCTGATATCTACTTTTAAAGAAGGCACCAGATTTTTAGGCAATATGGCGACTTCAATTTCATGAAGAAACATCTCTAAAACTCCGCCTTCTCGAACTCCAACCGGTTTTCCCGTTAATTCTATCGGAATACGCGTTTTAATTTTTTCTCCGTAGGTAATTCGAAAAAAATCAATATGCGTAATATTTCCGTTTAGGGGGTGCATTTGATAATCTTTGATAAAAGCGGTTTCTTTTTTGCCGCCCCATTCAATATCAATCAGTACCGATTCTGAAACGCCGTGCGAAAAAAGACGTCTTATTTCTTCATCGGCAATTTGTATGTTATCGGCCTTACCGTGGTTATAAATTACCGCCGGCACCAATTCTTTTCTTCGTAGGGCCTTAGGTTTTATGTTCTTTTCGCGGGCTTCCGCTTTTAACGCTAAATTTTCCATTTTTAATCTCCGTTATTTTTTAATTTTCATATAAACAAAGAGCTAACTGATTTCTCTTCATGTATTCTGATTATGGCTTCTCCTATAAGATTTGCCACCGATAATATTTTCATATTTGGCAGTTTTTTCTCGGCGGGAACAAACATGGTATTTGTTATAATTATCTCTGCAAAAGGAGCCTTTGACATTCTTTCAATCGCCGGCCCTGACATTACACCATGAGTAGCCGCGGCGAAAATATTTTTAGCGCCGTGTTCTTTTAAGGCATGCGCCGCGTTGCATATTGTTCCGGCGGTATCAATCATATCGTCAATTAAAACGCAATTTTTATCTTTAACGTTTCCCACAAGGTGCATAATTTCTGACGAATTTGCCTTCTCTCTTCTTTTGTCTATAATGGCCATTTCTGCATTAAGCTGTTTACCGAAAAATCGCGCTCTTTCTGCCCCGCCCGAATCTGGAGAAACCATCATTAAATCTGTTATATTCTGATTTTTAAAATAATCTACAATAACCGGCGCAGAAAACAAGTGATCTACCGGTATGTCAAAAAAGCCCTGAATTTGATCGGCATGAAGATCCATACTTAATATTCTATCGGCCCCTGTGTTTTCGATTATTTTAGCTATTACCTTGGCCGATATAGGAACTCTCGGCTCTACTTTTCTGTCTTGCCGGCCATAACCATAATAAGGAATAACTACGGTTATTCGGCTTGCCGAAGCTCTTTGAAGCGCGTCAATAATAAGCAATAATTCTATTATATTATCGTTTGCCGGATATCCCGTCGATTGAACAATAAAAACGTCTGCGCCTCTTACGTTTTCTTTTATTTTAACCGATTTTTCACCGTCAGAAAATTGAGAAAGATCAATTTCTCCCAGTTTTACGCCGGCTTCTTTTGCAATTTCTAAGGCAAGCTCTCTATTAGAACTTCCCGAAAATATTTTCATTTCTCTTTTCATATGGTCTGAGATAATTGTTCTTCCAGATCTTTTAACTGTTCTTTAGAATTAACGCCGATAAATTCGTTCGGGTCGGCTGCGAGATTCGCTATTACTTTTTTATTTTCATTTACGAGAATACCGACTGTATCTGTAAGATAATATTCTTTTTGAGCGTTATCGCTGTCAATTTTTTTTAACGACGACCATAAATCTTCGGCAGAATATACAAAAGTTCCGGTATTTAACTCGTTTACGATTTTTTCGTCATCGGTTGCGTCTTTCTCTTCGCATATTTTTTTAACATTTCCCGCGCTGTCGCGAATGATTCTACCATACCCCGAAGGATCGCTAAGTTTCATGCTCATTATTAACATAGAAGCGTTTTCTTCATTTAATCTGGCAATTGAACTTGATATTGTTTCTGATTTAATAAAAGGAACGTCGCCCAATAAAACAAGAATATTGGCGTTTTCTTTGGGCAAGTATGATTCGGCGCACATTACAGCATGGCCCGTGCCATTTTGTTCTTTTTGTTCGGCAAAGTCAATGTTCATATTAGAGTTTGTTTTCTGCCACATCAAAATTGTTTCTTCTACCTTTTCTTTGCCAAAACCGACAACAGCCGTTATATCATGAACGCCCGCGTTTTTAGCGCTTTCTAAAACATATTCAATCATCGGCCTGCCTGATATTTCGTGCAATACCTTGGGAAGGTCGCTTTTCATGCGCTTACCCTTGCCGGCGGCTAAAATAATCGCGTAAGTTTTTTTTTCAGCAACGCTCATAATTTTTTTCTGGGCTGGCAGGATTCGAACCTGCGGAATGCTGGGATCAAAACCCAGTGCCTTACCACTTGGCGACAGCCCAATTTATATTTATACGGAATGAAATTTCATCCAACTAATTTCAGGAAAACTCGCTTCAATTTTTGTAACAGCCGATTTCAACGCCTTGTTCAGATCTTTTTTCTCTTGACTACCGGTTACGATAATTGAAAAGATAGAAGCCCCCGAACCGCTCATTGACGTATATATATTTCTTTTTATACCGGCTTTTTCAAGAGATTCTTTTACCGCCAAAGACAAGTTTTTCATGGCCCTTATTAGAATTTCTGTTTTGTCAGGATATACTTTCTGGGCAGCCTTTATGAATTCATTTTCAGGCATCTTTCCCGTATAGTCTTTACCCGAACCAAGCCTAAGCTTTTTTACAAACTTTTTTAAGTCGTTTTCAGCTTTCCTTAAGGTAGTTTTTAAATCATTTTCAGTTTGTAAAGTCTTTTTTAACGCAGAATACATTGCGGGGGTTGAGAAACCAAATCTTGGGACCCCTAAAATTCCGGTCAGTTTTGGCAATTCAAGTGTTTCTTTTATTTCGCCGATACCGCTTACAAGAGCGGGTTTTTTAACGAGAAAAAAGGGGATGTCTGAGCCCAGACTTAAAGCCTCTTTTTGAATATATTGAAAAAATAAATCTTTTGATTTTTTATCTGTAAAAAGCTTATTGATAATTTTCATATAATACAAAATCACCGAAGCGGCGTTTGAACTGCCTCCGCCAAGACCGCCTGGCGAGGGAATTTTTTTGGCAATATTTACATGAATTCCCGGAAGCCGAAAGTCGCCTGAATTTACTGCGTAAGAATTTATTGAATTAACCGCTTCGTTCATGAATAAATAAGCTTTATAAATAAGATTATTTTTTGAATCGGCTTTTGAAAATACCCCGTTAAGCGAGGCTTCATAACCAAAAGGCAGTTTATCTGTATAACTTAACTGAAATTTTTCAGGTTCAAGGCTTTGAAACGAAATTTCATCGGCAAAACTAATAGGAACGAAAATACTTACAATGTGATGATATCCCGACTTATATTTAAAAGGAACCAGAAGCCCTAAGTTTAACTTAGCGTAAGATTTTACGGCAGAATTGAATTGATTTTTCATATACCTAATTTTCTGCAAGATCTTTAGCGGCTTTAACGATTCTGAATAATCCTAAGAAAAAACCCAATACTATAAAGAGAAGCATTATCCATGGGGCGCTGTTTAATTTAGTGTCGATATACTTTCCCGAAAATAAAAATATCAATAGAATGGCGCAAAATTCAAGGCCAAGATGGGTATATTTTATAAGCGTGTTCGCGGTTTCTTTGTATTTTACTGATTTTACGTCTTTTTTATCTTTATTTATGAAATATTTTTTATCTTTTTCGTCTAATTCTTGGAGTCTTTTTTTTATATCTTCTTTATCGTGTTCGTCAAGCATATACGAAAAACGATTTAAAGATTCAGCCTGTAAAGATTTATATATTTTTATAAAATATCAGTTGACCCTATAATATTTGATTAAATTAAATGGATAAGAAACTTGAATATTTATAAAATATGAATGCGTCAAATTAATCGTCTTTCAATATGCCAAAAATAAAACAAAATAAAAAGTTGAAATATTTAATATATTTTTTGGCGCCTTTTATACCTTTTTGTATCGCGGTTTTTTATCTAATATACGCCGAGTCATATACATATCTTGAGGGTCTTAAAGATACGGGTCGGCATAATGTCAGAATGCACAGAGAAATACTTGAGAATGCGTATAAACAAGCGGTTTTACAATTTCTAATTCAGTCAAAGCACACTGATCTGCAAAACTTCATAAACACCCGTAATGATGAAATCAAAAAAAGATTAGCTTTAGAATTAAAAAATGTCGCGAAAATTAACCCGTTATACGATCAAATTCGGCTTATTGATATTCAAGGCAATGAAATATTAAGGGTAAATAACAATAACGGAAATCCTTTAATTGTAAAAGAAAATAAACTGCAAAATAAGTTTGATAGGTATTATTTTTCAGAATCTGTCAAATTAAATAAAAATGAATTATATATATCTCCTATAGATTTAAACATTGAAAATAAAGAAATTGAAGTACCCTATAAGCCGATGATTCGAATTGCAACCCCTGTTTTTCAAAAAAACGGCAGAAAATGGGGTATTTTTATCATAAACTATAACGCTCAGGAATTCACTGAATTCCATTTTGACGTGATTGAGAACGAAGGATATCATTTGGTATTGAATAATCTCGGGTATTTTATCAAAGGCATAAATAAAGAAAAAGAATGGGGATTCATGTTTGACGATAAGAAACACGAAAAATTTGGCCGGTACTATCCCAAAATATGGGATCTTGTATCGAAAAAATCATCGGGGCAATTTTTTACTCATAACAAAGGATTGTTTTCTTACGAAGAAATTAATATTTCTGAGATTTTGAAAGATAGCTATGCTGCGCAAGATATTAACAATTTAATAGCCGAAAAATTAAAAATTGTTTTATATACGCCGGCCGAATTTATAAAAGAAAAATGGCTTCATAAAGCTTCTCATAAAATTCCTTTTTTATTGGCTATATTATTTTTTACCGCGGGGGGAGCCTGGCTTATAGTAAACTATAGCCTGCGAAAAGAAGAAGTTGAAATCTTAAACAGACAGCTTTCTTCGGCGGTAACCCAGGGTACAGATTCAATTGTTATTACAAATTCCAAAGGCGTAATTGAGTATGTCAACCCCGCTTTTATCGACATAACAGGATATTCTTTCAAAGAAGCTGTCGGCAAAAACCCGAGAATATTAAAAAGCGGCGCCTTAGATAAGTTATTTTATGAAAATTTATGGAAAACCATTTCGTCGGGCAAAAGCTGGAAGGGAACCTTTTGCAATCGAAAAAAAAACGGAACCTTTTATTGGGAATCAGCGTCTATTTCTGCGATACTAGACGAAGATAATAAAATTATTAAATATGTAGCCGTTAAAAGAGACGTTACAACAGAAAAAGAATTTCAGGAAAAACTTATTCAAAATGAAAAAAAACTTCACGAATTATTTACATATACCGAAAATCTGCGCGAAACTGAAAGAAAAAAAGCGGCCAGAAATATACATGACGATTTGGGGCAAATTTTAGCTGTCTTAAAATATGATATATCATGGGCGGCCAATGAAGTAAAAATTAATAGCGAAAAAGAAATCATTGAAAAACGATTACAAGAAGTGCTCGATAAAATCGACGAAGCCATAAAAACAGTTCAAAATATTTGTTCTGAATTAAGGCCCTCAATTCTCGATAAATTCGGTTTAGAAGCCGGCATTGAATGGTACACGGGAGAATTTGAAAGAAGGTCGAAAATAAAATGCAGCCTGATCATAAAAGTAAAAAATCCAATAAAAAATGACGATCTTAGCAGCGAGTTTTTTCGTATTTTTCAAGAGGCTTTGACAAATATATCGCGTTACGCAAAGGCCGATAAAATAGATATTACATTAAAACAAACAAAGAAAAACTTACTTTTAATTGTTAAAGATAACGGCATTGGCATTAAAAAAGAGCAAATTATCGACAGAAACTCTTTCGGCTTAATGGGCATGAAAGAAAGAGTTTATCCCTATAATGGTAGAGTGCTAATTTTCGGTAAAGAAAACATAGGCACAACGGTTATGGTTTTAGTACCCTTAAGAAATATATAAAATATGAATTGAATTTATCATTCTTTCTTTTTTATAGGCTATCGGTTTTTTTTGACCAGATAGAGGCTAAAAAAGTTTGCCCCCCTTTGCTGTGTTCTTAGACAAATTATTATTGATCTAGAGTCTGTAAAAAGAGATTTGTATCATATGAAAAATATTAACGGTTTTAATATGAATTATGTCGACAAGGGCGAGGGTACGCCCGTGGTTCTTATACACGGTTTTCCTTTACGAAAAGAAATGTGGCAGGGTCAAATTGATTTTTTGGCCAAAGAAGGGTATCGGGTTATCGCGCCCGATTTAAGAGGCTTTGGCAAAAGCGAATATAAGTCAATTAAAAGTATTTCTGATTTCTCTGACGATATCGCCGCATTGTTAGACGAGCTTAAAATTGAAAAGACGGTCATAGGCGGCATGTCTATGGGAGGCTATATTCTTCTTGATTTCTTAGACAGGCACAGCGAAAAAGCCAAGGCCGCCGTTTTTATCGTTACCAGAGCGGGAGCCGATAACGACGCGGGCAAAGTCAAAAGAACCGAACTTTCAGATAAAACTCTCGGCGGCGAACACGATATAGCCGCGAAAACATTTTCGCCGATTTTATTTGCCGAGTCTTCTTATGAGAAAAATTCCGCAATGGTCGATATGGTTTATGATTGGGCGGCGACTACAAACCCTCAGGCAATAAGCGATTCTTTAATTGCCATGAGAGACAGAAAAGATTATGTTTCAAAGCTGCCCGATTTTAACTTGCCGGCTCTGGTTATAGGCGGCGCCGAAGACAGAACTATACCGGTTGAAAATTCAAAACAAATTGCCGACAATCTGCCTTACGCAAAGCTTGAAATAATTGCAGACGCGGGGCATATGGCAAACTTAGAAAATCCCTCGGCTTTTAATAAGGCTTTGATAGATTTTTTGAATTCATTATAAATTCAAGTTTATTTCTTTTCTTTATCTTCTTCGCTTTTTTTCTGCCATTCTTTATAGCAGTCAATGCCGCAAAAGTTAAGTACATAATCCTGAGCCTCTGCCGATTTTGCCTCTGCTTTTGATAATTCTTTTAGACAGATTTCACAGCTTACCAGTTCTTCATTTTCTTTTGTTTTCTCGCTCATAGTTTAACCTCCCGAAATGGAGTTATTTAATTATATCATAGAACTTAGAAATATTTAATCTCCGCTTTCTATATTAAATTTACAAAATTGAAACTGATTTTGCGAAAAGTTTTATACAAAACAAACTCGGTTTTTACCCTGAGATTTAGCTTCGTATAGACGCTGATCGGCCTTTTCAATGAGAGAAACCATGGTTTTTTCGTCATCGGGAAAAACGGCTAAACCGCAGCTTACCGTAATCTTTCTATTTATAAAATTATGAGATTCAATTGATGATATAATTCTATTGGCATATTTTATAGCCTCATCTTTATTAAGTTCAGGCGATATAATAAAAAACTCTTCGCCTCCGAATCTGCCGACAATATCTGATGCTCGGGATGATTTTAATAAAATATCGGCGATATCTTTTAATACTTTATTGCCTTCAAGATGTCCAAATTCGTCATTATATGACTTAAAATTATCTACATCAATCATAAATATCGAAAAATTAAGCATATATCGTTCAGCTCTTTGCAGTTCTTTATTAAGCTCTTCCATTAAATAGCGATGATTATATAGCCCGGTTAGACCGTCTACGATGCTGAGCCTTCGCATCTCTTCTATAGCCTTTACTCTTTCAATCGCGAGAGCGGCATAAACCGTAAGAAGAGAAAAAAGCGAGACATCTTCTACCCTGGTTCTTTTCTTTTTAAAATCACAGGCGAAAATAATGCCCACAATGCGGCCCTCTATAGATAATGAAGAAGCTAAAACAGACTGAACCCCCTCTTCTAATAAGAAAGACGGCGGTTTTTCATATTTATCTAAATCGTTCACAAACATGGGATATGACTGGTTGAAAATTTTATTTAGCATACCGTCTTTAGTTATTTTCCAGCGGTCTTTTTTTCTCAAATTCTCGCTAAAACCTTTTGACGCTACAAGAATCAAATCTTCATTTTTCTCGTCAAATATAACAATGCAGCCCGCGGGCATATTTGTCAGTTTTGTCGCATAATCAATTATCGCGAAACCGGCGTCTTTCATGCTGTCAATATTTTCAATGATTAATCCAAGATGATAGAGATTTTCATGCTCTTTTAGCATCTTTTCTTTATCTTCATATCTTTTACGCCTTTCTTCGGCTAATTTCCACATTAAATTTGCCGAAACCCCTCCCATAACTTCGGTTTTTTCAGACTTTATTTTTTTAATTTCGTTAAAAACATCGGGATTGCCTGTAACATCAATTATAAGTTCCACATCATCTCGTACAAGATCGTTATACCTGGTAAAAATTGGTATTTTAAGGCGTCTTGCCAAAGAGATACCCTGCGCGCCAGGATCAATATCTGCAACGCCTACAATATCTACAATACTATTACCCTTAAGCATTTCAATAATAGAGCTGCCGCCGCTGCCGCAGCCAACAATGCCTATACGATGCTTTACTTCGGGTTCTGAAGATTCTTCTTCAATAATTATTTTCTTATTATTAACGGCCCATTCAATTGCGCCTTCTATCGTTTTAGTATTTAGTTTTTTTAAAATACTTTCTATTTCATAGTTAACCGCAACTTTTGACTTATGTAGCAGAATACTGATTTCATTTTCAGATTTTCCTTCATGGAGCCACCTAATAATCTCTATTTGAGTATTATCCGGTTCTTGTTTATTTAATTCTTCGCCCATATGATTTTTAATAAACAAAATAATATTATTTTTCAAAATGTAAACAAAAATATATACTGACTTTTTCTTTTAAATTCTTTCAATACCAGCGAAATATTTTTAATCCGCTATATGCTGTTATAATACCGGTAACAATCAAGTATAAACATCCAAGCAATACATCGGCCGTTAATAGAGTATTTGTAAATGTGTGTCTGAGTATGTCAGTTAAAATGGTCAATGGCAGAATTTTTACAACGGGCTGTATCGCTTCGGGCAGGTTTGATATGTTAAAAAATATCCCCGATAAAACCATCATCGGTATGCTAACAGCGTTTATCAAACCGTTGCCTATTCTTGAATTAGATGTTCTTGAGCCTATTAATACGCCTATGCCCGAAAAGGCGAAATTACCGCATAATAAAACGAGTATTATAGCCGCTATAGATCCGGCGATTTTTACTTCAAAATAATATTTTGCAAAAAGATAAATGATTATAAATTCTACCCAGCTCATGACCACGCGAGCGGCAAAGTGCGCGGCTAGAAAATCAAATTTTTTCATTGGCGCCGCCGTCATGCGTCTTAATAGTTTTTTAATTCTTAAATCAATAAAAGACCAACCCACGCCCCAAAGAGCCGAATTCATAATGCCAAGGCAAATTAAACCCGGTATTAAAAAGTCAATATATCGCAAACCAGACGTATGAATTGGCCGCGGATGTATTTTCATATTTTCTTCGGTTTTTTTCAGCAAATGATTTTCTAATTGAAAATATGTCAGTTCAGCCTCCTGATTTGCGGGATCAAACCTGGCGACGATTTTTTCTAAATCGCCTTCAAGAATAAGAAGAACCTGCCCGTTTTTAAGTAAATCGTCAGCCTCTTTTAATGTAGCGACAAATATGAATTTTATTTTTGATATTGCCGCGCCTTCTTCTTTATCATAATTTATTTTTAATGCATTATCTTCATAGTCTGTTTTTAAGTTCTCAAAAAACTGATTTTTTGCGCCTGCTTCATTATAAACAACAGCTACATTTTTTACCGAATCGGTTTTTTTAGTAAAAGAAATACCAAGAATCAAAGAAAGAGAAACAGGAAAAATAATGGTCCAGAAAAAAACGCTTGGCTCTCGTCGATATTCTTTAAAATGAATAGATAGTAAATTTAAAAAAGAATTATTCATGCAAGTGCCTTCCCGTTAAAGATATAAATAAATCGTCAAGATTCATTTTTCTGCACTGCAAATCTTCAATAATGAATTTTTTAGATTCGGCTTTTTTTAATAAATCGGGCAGTACGTCGGCTATGTTATCGACAAACAAACGCGCTCTTTTTTCTTTTTTATCGTGAATGATTTCTTTTATTTTCTTATTATCTGAAATAAAAGAAGGCAAAGTTTTTACCCTGGTTCTTAACTCAATAAGTTCTTTGGCCCCGTAAAATTTTAAGAGCCTGTCTAGCTTTCCATCGGCTAAAATTTTACCTTTATACATTATAACGACTCTTTCGCAGAGCAATTCGGCTTCTTCCATATAATGCGTCGTTAAAATCATGGTTGTATTTGTTTTTCGCAAGTCTTTTAAAATCTGCCAAAGCTCGCGACGCGCATGGGGATCTAAACCCGTTGTAGGTTCGTCTAAAATTATAATTTTCGGGTCGTTAATAAGAGCGATGCCCAAAGAGAGCTTTTGCTTTTGACCGCCCGAAAGATTCATGGTATAATCGTTTTTCTTATCGGCAAGGCCAATTTTAATAAGCATGTCTAAAGCGTCTTGCCTGCTTTTGTTGTAGAAACCGGCAAATAAATATAAGATTTCATAAACGGTAAGTTTGTCTAAAAACCGGGTTTCCTGCAAAGACAGACCAATCATTTTTCTTAGGGCATCTTCGTTATCTTTCCATGACATGCCGCTTATTTTAATGTCTCCGGCGGTTGGGCCTTGAATGCCCTCAATCATTTCTACAAGCGTTGTTTTTCCCGCGCCGTTTGGCCCTAAAAGAGCAACAAACTCGCCTTCGTTTATTGACAAAGATAAATCATTTACGGCAACCAAAGATTTGAATGTTTTGGTGAGATTTTCAATTTCAATGATTGGCTTTTTTGACGACACAATATCCTTCTTGTCAAAAAGACCATTTTATTTAGATGGTCAATTATTTTTATTAATTACCCTTATGAGGTAGATTCTAATTTGAAATTTTTGGCCGCTTATTATTCTTGACATGGCATATTCTTTGATATTTTTAACTTAAAAATCGAGAAAAACTGATAATTATATGCTAAAAAATGTTTACTTATTTGTATTAATTCTTGTCATTACGCTATTTCAATGCAGCAACGAGACTTTTGAGAATATCAGCAATATTCAGACAATTGACAATAACGAAAATTCAGATGAAAATGATAATATACCGCCTGTTTTTGAAGGTATACTTTCGGCGATACCACAGTCAAACAGTTCGGTTTTAGTATCATGGAACCCCGCGTATGATAACCAGACTGATTCAGGCAGTATTGTTTATAAAATATATATTTCACAGACCAGTCAAAATCATAATTATGATCTCTATAATTATGTGACTTTTCCCGGAGATACTACGGCCCTGATTACGGGATTATCTTCAGAAATAGAGTATTTTATTGTCGTCAGAGCCGAAGACGAAAGCGGAAATATTGATACAAACGCTATAGAAATATCAATTACGCTTCCCGCTGTATTTATTGATTCGACAAATCCGGTTTTTAACGGAGTTAACTCGATTTCGTTAAATTCAAATAATGAAATTATACTTTCATGGAACGCCGCGTCTGACGATATCTCGCTGCCAGAGGCGTTAACTTATTCAATATACATATCTGAAACGGCGGGTAATCAAGATTTTTTATCGCCAGATTTTTTTGTTTCGGGAACTATGCAATATACTTTGTCTGGGTTGCCTGACGGTAAAAATTATTATATTGTAGTTCGGGCCAAAGACGCGGCCGGCAATGAAGAAACAAATTCATTTGAGCTTTCAATTTTTCTGCCCGATAAAACGCCTCCAGTTTTTAACGGCATTACAAATCTTGCCCAGATTTCAAACACAGAAGTATTTCTAGAATGGAGTTTTGCGACAGATAATATTACCGCTTCTAATAATATCGTTTATGAAGTATTTGTAGCCGAAGCGGGCTTTCCTTTTGATTTTTCGATAACGTCCGCGCCGGGGGGTACGAACATTAACAACTACACTGTTACAGGTTTAACTTATGGCGTTGAATATTTTTTTATAGTTACGGCTAAAGACGCTGAAAATAATATTAATTTGAACACAGCGGCTATTTCGCACATCATGACCGATATCATTGCGCCTGTTTTTAACGGTATTCAGAGCGTAACCACAATATTAAATTATGACGATGCCTTAAGCCTAAGCTGGAATTCTGCATCTGATAATGCTACCACGCCTTCAGAAATAGAATATGATATATATATCAATAACTGTTCATTAAATCTTTGTTTGCCCAATATTTTAAGTCTTTCAGATTTTAACCCTCCTGACACAGTCACATTTAGTATGGTACCTTATACGATTAGCGGTCTGCAGGCCGGTACAACCTACAACTTTCTCGTTAAGGCAAGAGACGCCGCAGGCAATACAGACGATAATATGAATATTTTCGAAATTACAACGTTAGATTACACACCGCCTGTTTTTTCAGGTATAACAAACGCCTCGTTAACGGTAGGTAACGATATTTTTGTCGAATGGCCGCCTGCCGTCGATAATGTAACAGACAGTTTAAATATTGTTTATCATATTATTGTTACCGACTCTTTAGAAGAGCAAAGCTTTACAGAAACAATTACAGGCATTACAAATCATACGTTGACAGACTTGGCTGAAGGCAAAGAGTATTTAATAACTGTTCGCGCCGAAGACCAAAGCGGGAATATCGACCAAAATATCATACAACAATCGGTTATTATGCCAGATACTACAAGCCCTGTTTTTAGCGGCATTGCATCGGCCTTGACTGCAGATTACGATAAAATTACATTATCATGGAATGCGGCTTCTGACAATGTAACGCCAGATTCAGGAATTAAATATGAGATTTTTCACTCTGAAATATCGGGTGTTTTTAATTTTTTAAGCCCTTCGCATATAACAACCGAGGACATTTTAACTTTTACGGTGCCTATGTTAAATCCGTCTACAACATATTATTTTGTGGTACGGGCAAAAGACGCAGCGGGAAATATCGATCAAAATACGATAGAAACTTCGGCCACAACAAACAGCGTACCGAACCCGGTATTTTATGGCTTAAAAACGGCTAACTCAATAGATTCAGATAAGATTTTTATTACATGGGATTTAGCTGCAGACGATACGACCGCGCCTCAAGACATTAAATACCAAATTTACATATCGACTACAAGCGGGGGATACGATCTGGCGTTTCCTGATTTTGAAGTTTACAATGCAAACTCTTATATGATGACAGGATTAAATTCTAATACGCAATATTTTATTTATATAAGAGCGGTAGATTTAGACGAGAATGTAGATTTTAACGATATAGAACTTACCGTAACAACGACGTCAACTGCAGACACTACGGCGCCTCTTTTTCAGGGTTTGACTAATGTTCTTTATTATGACGCCAACAATATACATCTAAACTGGCAGGCGGCTGTAGACGATGTTACTCCGCAGGAATTTATAACCTATAAAATATATTTATCTGATTCTTCGGGAGTTTTTGATTTTAATAACGCATACGCGATTTCTTCTATGGGAGAAACTTCTCTTATACTTACTTTGCCTTTATCAGACAACCCGTATTATTTAATTGTAAGAGCCGAAGACTTAGCCGGTAATATCGATAATAATCTTATTGAAAAAAATAACATGGCGGTTATCAACACAAATATAGCCGTAGACGGCATACAAAATCTTCCCGGAAGCGAAATTTTTGTTGATGTCTTGGGGCCCTCGGCTTTTACTTTTACAACGTTAACGGGCGCGAATACAAGCGAAATTGTTACCGGTAGTTACGCCGTAACATGCGCCCATGTAAGCGGATATATTTTCAGCGGTAACACATTCGACGCCATTATACAGCCGGGGTCAATCTATAACGTTTTGTGCGATTATACGACTTCATTTATTTATGACGGCTTCGAAACCCTTGATACGTCCTGGATAAATTTGGGCCATATTCACAATGTTTCTGTAGATAATACATGCGGGCAAGACGGCACTGCGAATTGTCTAAGCTTATATGTCGAATCGACAAGAAAAAGCGGTATTCAGAAAAATCTCGATAATATTGCTGCTTCGTATGTTAGTTTTTACATGAAATCTGAAATATATGGGGCAGATTCTATCTTTGAAATCGGCTATAACGGCTTGCCTGCTTTTAATATAGAATGTTTTGCCATGTGGGGGCCTGAAGATTTATACTTAAATAACGTTTATACCGGTTATGCATGCGATTCTGATGTTTTTCATTTAATTGAATTTGAAAATATTGATTATATTAACCATACTTTTGATTTATATTTTGATTCTATACACATCGGCAATTTTTCTTTTATGAATAATATGAACAAATTCAATTATGTGAAACTTTTAAGCGATTCTATGGCGGGAACCGTATATTTTGACGAATTAAGAATTGAAACTCCGTAATTATAATGACCGAATAAATACATAAAATCGTTTATATATTATAATTGACAAGGCAAGAAAAATAATCGACAGATCATAAAAGGAAACTCATATGAAATGTAAATTGATAATCAAATTACTTATTTCGCTAACATTGATTTTTACCCTGCAATGCGGCAGCGAAGAAGAACCTCCTATTGAAGATACGCCGCCGGCCTCCAATGATACAATTGCGCCTGTTTTTGAAGGCAATGTAAACGCTATTGCGGCAGATAACACAACCATTTTAATAAACTGGGATCCCGCTTTCGACGAAACAACGTCTTTCATGCAAATTGATTATGAAATTTTTATTTCAGATTCTTTGGGAAATTTTGATCTAACTACCGCTAACGCTACTGTAACAGGAGAATTTTCTTATACCGCCACCGGGTTAAACGCAAATACCATGTACATGTTTTTAATTAGCGCCAAAGATGCCGCCGGCAATATAAGTAATTTTTTAAGCGTAACCGCAACGACTCTTGCAATATCTGATATTTATGCTCCTGTATTTAGCGGATTAACAGGCGCCGAAAATTTAAGCGCCGCCAACAGCTCTTCAATTTTTATTACATGGCCGGCGGCAATAGATAATATAACTCCGTCTGAAAATATTGTTTATCATATTTATGTATCTACAGTTTCAGGAGGGCAAGATTTTAATAATCCTACGGTTATTACGGAACAGGGCGCATTATTTGGCTCAGTAAGCGGATTATCGTCTTATACCGAATATTTTGTCGTTGTAAGGGCAGTCGATATTACTGGCAATATCGACTCAAATGTATCTGAATATTCTATATTTACTTTTGACGCGACAGCTCCCTTGTTTTCAGGGCTTAGAACTGCAATGCCCATTAACGGTAATACGATAAAATTGGCATGGAACCCGGCTGCCGACAATAAAGACGATTCTTCGCTTATAGTCTATAAAATTTATAAGTCGACAACCTCCGGTAGTTTTAATTATAACTCGCCAGATTATATAACAGAACCCGGCGAAACAAGTTTTATGTTTTATGGCCTTACAAAAGGCGTTGCTTATTTTTTTGTTGTAAGAGCGATAGACTCATCAGGCAATGAAAATATAAATACCGTTCAAAAATCGGCGACTCCTAATGATACTGGCTTTATACAAGTAGACGTAACTGTAGACGGCATATACGCATTACCATGGATGAAACCGGTCAATGTTGAAATTACCGGTCTGGCTGAATATAATGTGTCTACCGGTAAAACAATAATGACTTCAGCAGACGGGTCGTCATGGTCGCATTTTAATTTTGGAAATAATGACATTATTAACGATATGATATATGACGGCTCAAAATATATAGCTGTAGGCGATAACGGCGCTATTTATACATCAACAGATTTTAGCGTATGGACAAAACGATTATCGGGAACAGATAAGCGATTGAACAAGGTTTTTTATAACGGTTCAAAATATTTAATTGTTGGCGATCAAGGCTCCATATATGCGATTATTTTATCGTCTACAGACGGCATAAACTGGTCATTCTCAGCGGGAGGTTTTACTTTTGGCAGCTATTATGATATTTTATGGGACGGCGCAAATTTTGTTCTAGTCGGCGATACGGGAAGATTACAATATTCTACCGACGGATATAACTGGATAGGCAGCTCTATTGCAACCGGTAATTATTTTACCATATATTACGACGGAGCAACAAATTATTACGCAGGCGGTACCAATGGCGCTTTGTACAAATCGTCAAATCTTACTTCATGGACAGCCGTTACTAACCCGGCTACATCGACTATTAGAACGATTATACACGACGGCTCAAAATTTATCGCATCTGGCGATAACGGCCTGATTATGACCTCAACTGACGGAGCTTCATGGAGCATTATAACTTCAAATACAACGGCGAATATCAGCGATATGTCATTTAACGGCTCGCTTTATACTGCGGTTGGCAATAACGGCGTTATACTAAACTCTACCGACGGAACAATATGGACAGTAAACAATCCAAATATGCATCAAAAGTTCTTTTCTGTTTTTTGGGACGGAACCGATTTTATAACAACAGGATATACAGGAGGCATTGCTTTTCAAGAAGCGGTTGCGGGCACTTATACTGTTACATGTAATGACGATCATACGGGATTTAAAATAGGCACGGGACAAAATATATCGGTAAATATATCTCAAACAACAACGGTAACCTGTGATTATACTTTTTCTTCGCCTTTTTTTGATTTTTTTGAAAATACAAACGACAACTGGATAGCCAATGGCGCCAACATATCGTATTCAAATGATTGTACAGGCCCTAATTCAAGCGCCTGCGCTAAACTTACACTTGTATCATCTACTGCTAAAGAGTTTTATAGAAATTTTGAACCTACAATTAACCCTTCAGAAATTTCTTTTTATATTGGGGGCTCATCATATGAGGCAGACGCTAAATTTTTTATAGGTACCGATGATACAATCTCCTTTATTTCTGGAATAGGCCTTTCATGTCGATATTCTGGCGGATCTCCTAATTTTTATATTCATGATGATGCAACAAATGGCAATACTGGTATTGCATGTGAAAACTTTCCGTCATTACACCATATTTTAATCAAAAATATTGATTATACTAACCATAAATTTGATATTTATATTGACGGCGCAAAGATTGGTACTTATTATTTTAAAAACAATATGAGTTCTTTTAATAAAATATCGCTTAAAGGCGGCGGCGGTTTTGGCGGGTCATATTTTTATTTTGATGATCTTGTTCTTGAGAACCCCTAATTCTGTTTTTCAAGTATAAATCTGATTAAACCGAAAATATAAATGTAAAACTGCGCCCATATTAATATGAATACTTATTCTCAGTACATTGAAAACGTAAAGCCGTATGCATCTCGTAAGAAACCTTCTTCTAAGAGAAAAGGTTTAATATTCTTTAGTATACTACAATTTGGCGCTATGGCGGCTTTATTTTTTTGGGCCAATGACGTTATTAATAAAGAAAGAGAATTAATAAAAAAACTTGAAAACTCTAAAATTGATTTTCAGAAGATGAAATATGAACTCGAAAATCTTAAATATCAGAAAAATAATATCGAAGAAGGTTTAATCAAAAATAAACAAGCTCTTGAAAATGAAAAAATAAAAATTATTTATAAAACTAACACTAATTCTGCATTTACCAATAAAATTATAAACGAAAGAAATCGTCTAAATGTTCAATTGAATGACTTAAAATTAAAATTCAAGGAAATCAGATTAAAGCTTGAAAATAAACAAAAAGAAGTTAACGATTTAAGCGCCAGTCTTATCGAGTTACGTAAACAAAATTCAGACAGTAAAAATGAGAGTCTCTTTGCAGGCAAAAACCATGAGAAACAAACTAAGAAAATTCAATCTCAGAAAAATGACAATGTTTACGCAAATAAAACAGAAACTAAATCTCTAAAGCAAGATTTTACCAGCGAAGAAGAAGAAGCTGAAAATGTGCCAAATGCGTCTGAAAATATAATTGAAGATGACGATAAAAATATAGAAAATGACGATGAAGAGACTCATATAACTGAATCGCCTGAAGAGGATTCAGAAATATCTGTATCAAATGATTCGGTTGACGATAAAAATGCCACAGAAACATATGAAAAACAAGATGTTGAAAATAAATCCAATTCTAATGACAACGAAGCCGCTAAGTCTACAGAACCTGAAAACTCAGAAATAGAAAATAATAATGTTGATTCAGATAAAGATTCTTCTGAAGAAGACGAAATTCAAAAAGAAAATAACGATGATACAATAGATACTGCTTCAACAAATGACGAAGACGATTCTGAAACCGAAAAAGAAGAAATAAACGAAAATATAGTCAATGATGAAGAAAAAATATCAACTGCGGCAGTTAATGAAAAGATATCTGAAAATAAAGCAATAGAAACTACTGATGAAGCCGATGATGAAGCCGATGAAGAAACAGAAATAGAATCTGATGAAGAAAACGATATCGAAAATGCTGAAGGCGAAAAAGACTCTGAAGAAGACGAAGATACTGAAAGTAATGTCGCTATAAAGAAAGGTAAAATAAGCGAAGCAACCGGCAAACCTGTTTCTTCTGATAGTGACGCATCAGAGAAATTCAGCGAATCAGAAATTAACGAATATAAGGCTGAAATAGAGCAGACAAAAAATGAAGCTCTTGAGCATGAGAAACAAATCAAAGAATTAACCCTAATGATTGAATTTTTAAGAGAAAAGCTTTATATATATACGGTCATGGCAAAAAACGAAAATATTAGCTTTGAATCGCGGGCAGATTATAAGGTTATTAAAGATGAATTTTACCATAGCGCTAAAAAACAAATGAAAAACGGCAGATACGCTAAAGCGTCTGCGCTGTTTAGAAAAGTATTAGAAAATCATCCCGAATCAACCATACCGTATACCGGATTATCAAGATCTCTTTATAAAGAAAAAAAACTGACAGAATCTAAAGAAGTATTTTATAAATATTTAGAAATTCTTTCTGATAAAAATCGCTCAAATTAATAAGCATTATCAATATGTTTTATCTCGTTTCTTTTGATGGTCATTTCGCCAAAGTCTTCTGAATATATGATTATAAATTCGCTGTTAAGCTCTATAAGCTGAGCTTCAATCTTTTCGTCATTAATTAAAGTTATTCTAACTTTTTTTTTTCGTCTTCTTCGTCTTGTAAAGCCGTAGCGGTACCGCCGCCGTTAATAGAAATATGATATCCTATTGATAACCCATAGACATATAAAGGCGCTTTTGCATATTCAGGCATTTTTAACACATAAGAGACACCGAATTCCGGCGTTAAAAATACTTTATTAGGAAAATAAAAATCAATTGCCGCTTTAACCGTAAACCCTACAGACGAAACTTTTTCGTCAAATTGACTGTTCATTGTATAATAATCTACATGAACTCCAAATCTGGGATAATAATGGTATTCTAATATTTTTTCGCTAAATAACTGGTATTCGGTACCTATTGAAAAAAATCTCCATTTTGTTATAATATAACTGTCATGAAAGGCCTGAAACGCCGCAGTAGCTGAAAAATCTACATTATCAATGGCTCTTATTGAAGCCGAGACGCCCATTAAATTTGCCATCGGGAAGGTATTTAAATATGTTTCAGGGTACGTAATCGCGTAAAAACTCGGATAAATTCTTATATTATCAATGGCTTTTATCGAATTTGCAGATAATGCAAATATCAATAATAGAAAAATTCGAATTATATTATATTTTTTTTTCATTTTCAATTTTCAATTATTTCTTCAATATTTTCTCTCAAAAACAACACTTCATCTAAAGAGTCAAGCCTGATTACTATGTTTATATTATTTTCTCTAACTATAACTCCTGTTACTGATTTTCCGTTTTTTAATACAAGTTCCACTCTTTTTTCTATTACCTTGCCCGAACTGGTAACTTCTTTTTCTTCTATTGATAAATGATAACCGGCCGCCATTCTAACCCTATACAAAGGACCCGTAGTATGCTGCGGAAATTCAAAAATAGAAACTCCGAATTCAAATGTCATAAAAATACTTTTAGGAAAATACACTTCTAAACCAATGCCCGGCGAAAATGAAATTGTTGAAGCCGATACCGGCGAATCATGATGCTCATGCTCGTCTTTAAGGCTTATATAATCAATAGACGCAAAGGCCGCCGGATAAAAAGTCATCGACTCAAAACCCTTGCCGATAATTCTATATTCTGCGCCAAGCTGATATAAACCCCATTTATTTAACGGATAACTTGCTTTTTGAAGCTGCCAAGAGCCGGCAAAAAATACGTCTAAATCGTCTAATATTCTTGACGATAAGAAAAAACCAACCATATTTATTATGGGATATGTTTTATTTTCGGTTTCTGCATAAGAATATATTTGATAATTTGGGGCTATTCTGACATTTCTTAAAAACAGCGACCTGTCTTTAGACGGAATTGAAACTGCGGCCTGTATCTCTTCTGAACTCTCAGCGTTTTCGGTTTCGGTTTCTTCTTCTTGACTATAAATCAAAGAAGACGATATAATCGTAAACATTAACAGAATGAAAAGCTTGTGTGAAACCTTCTTAAGCATATTATTTATTTCTAAACCTCCTTTGTATTCTCGCAATTAAAATGGCTAAAAATGTCGGCATTAATAAATATAGCCAGGCAGACGATGCCGAAGAAGTTGATGTATCGCCGCCTATAAAACAACCGACAGGAGCAATTCCTTCTTCGTCTTCTTCTGCCGCCTCTTCTAAGCCTAACAATACACCGGTATTTGCATCATAGGCTATACCGGCGGGTATTTGATATAAAGCAACTGTAGTAGGCTTAGGCGTTTCAATTTCACAGGCGCTTGAACAACCGTCTCCGTTTACTGTATTGCCGTCGTCGCATTCTTCGTATAACCCGAGTACGGCATTACCGTCATTCGGATCTCCATTGCCGCACTCAGAAAGCGGAGTATCTTCTACCCCTTTAAAAAGCCAGCCGTCTCTATCGGCGCTGCCGCCGTGGTTGTGGCATGAGACGCATCCTGTAACTGTAAAATCAGCTGAGTGGCCGCCGTGTTGTGGTAAAATTTCTGGCGTAAATTCATGACATTTTTTACAAAGCGGCGTTAAATCTAACGGTTTATTAACAACTGGCGCAACATCTCCATAACTTACAATATTCACCGCGCCATTATAGGGAGCCGCTAGCGAATCAACTTTCACAGGCGTAGTATTTAGATTTTCATAATGACCGTCGTCATAATATTCTTCTCCGGTTGTAGCCGGGGCCGTTATATTGCTTTTTATTGAATAAAGATTTGCAGAACCGTGTTTATCATGGCAGTCTTGACAGCTTAATTCAGAAATATACTTATCGCCATTTGTTAAAAAGTATGCTTCAGAATATCTATTTAACTCGGCAGGGTTTGACCATGAACGTTTAGAGTCTTTTCCGTGGGGCGAAAAACGCCATGAAAAACCAACCGACCAGGGAGACTGTGAATATCCGCCCGAACTTATGCCCTTAATAAAGCTTGCCTCGCCTGTTACCCCCGCTTTTTCAACAGTTACTGAAGATAACTGCGCGGTACCGTTTTTTTCATAATCAGATTCTAAAATATCTGTAATATCGCAATTCGTATCCCACCATGAACAATATCTGAACTCAAAAGGGTTACCTGAAGCCATGGTACCCGATAATAATTTGATATTCATACTTCCAGTAAATGCGCTGACTCCATCCCATTGCGTATCAGCGTCGTTCCAGCTTGTGATTACACCCGACCAGGTAACCCCATTAAAAGCATATTCTCCCGTATTCATCCAGGGTTTAGGAACCCCGTCAGGTTTCGTATAGCCTGACCAGTTTATAAAGTCTACCCTATAAATTGTATTATCAAATGCTGAAAGCGATCTTTCGGGCATAATTCTTGGAGGAAACTGCATTTTATACGCGTTTGTCTCGCCTGCGCCCGGCGCAATTGGCCCCTCGCCGCCTGAATGACATTCAAGACAAAATTTATTTTTCTTTTCTTTATCAAGTACAGGGTTAGTATCTGAATAATCATATGGCTTCCATCTGGCCCAGGGATTCGCCACAGGCTGATTCTTGGCCGAATTATGCGCCCCGTGACAATCAAGGCAATCCATTTTTGTAAAGCCAGGAGTTGCCGCATAAATTGAATCTGAAGCCAGCACATTATGTCTGTTATTAACATGTCTTGTAGCGCCGCCGTAGTAATTAAAGCCACTAGCGTCGTCTTGCCATTCAATTGTAATTGCACTGTCAAAACTGTTTGTTTTTGCATCAGGAATTATTCCTGTTCTACCGTTGCCAAAAGGATCTATTTGCGAATTAATAGCCAAATTATTTGCTAATGGCATAGTTAAACCGAGCGCATCATGACATCCCATACAAAAATTAGACAAATTAGCCTCAGAACCGGCGGTTTGGTTAAAGCCCGTTAGATAATTTTCTGTTTCTAATGTGTAAAAACTTTGACTGCCAACGCTTGAATGGGTTCCCGTTGCATTTGTACTGTTATCCATATCATAAAGATATATTGTGCCCGATCTATGAGTTTGCGCGGGAAAGTTTACCGGATCCCATTGAATTGAATCTATAAGGTGACATACCCGACAGGCTTTATTATCAATTTGTGTACCATTATGGTGACCGTTACCAATTGTAGGAACATTGTCATATTCGGGGGTTATGGCTCGTCTAACAACGGGAATGGCCAAGCCTGTAACAGTATCAAATATTTCATTGCCTAATGCGTCTTTTACGGTAATTTTTGAACTTTCTATGGCAAAACTATGACACAACAAACAACTTGGTTCGCTTGTTCCCGTCGATAAATCTTCGGTAACCCCGTTTGCTGAAGACATAAACGGGTATTTTCCCGTTGTTCCCCCGACATTATGGCATGCCACATTCATACACACACTGCCTTCATTGCTCCAGCTGGCGTCGGGATTATCTTCGTTAAATATGATAATATCGCCTTCGGCTTCCTCATTTGTTAAAGAGTTATAGCCGTTTATAACAGCGTTTCTATGAAGCTCATAATTTAAATATTCATAATGACAATCTTCACAGATAATATTGGCCGCCCCTGAAATTGGGTTTGCGCGAGCCAAATGAGTTGTATGAATGCCTGAGGTAGGCTCAGAAACCGCTAAAGGAGTCAAGGGATGACAAGATGAATAAGTACATCCTCCTGCAGATATTCCGCTTTGATAATTAACATATTCGTTATTTAAATTACTGCAATTTAAAGAAATAAAATATAATATAAAAAGCGCGCTTATTTTTATAGTCTTGGTATATTTAATGTATAATTTCATTAGTTTAACAATATTATATTTTTGCAATGAATTCTCAGCAAAATATAGTTTTTTACTCTCATATATATTATGATTATTAGCAATAAAACGGGACACTTTATTTGTTTTTTTAATCTGTAACATTATTTTCTACCCGTTACATGACAAAAATTACAGTCTGTAGGCATGTGACATGCTTTACAAGAGCTTAATCTAAATTTGGCCATTCTGCCGTGAAATTTTGAATCTGTATCATTCATCCAGCCTTCGGGATGCACTTTTTTTATTCTTGATTCGCTTTGAAGGCTTACGCCTTTTTGGGTATGACATTCATTGCAGTATCTTTCGCTATGGCACGATCTACAATCTTTTATAACCGCTCTTGATTCATATTTATGGGTTAACTCCCAGTTTGGATTATGATCAAACTTTGGTTTTATGCTGCCTTTATGACAATCTAAACATGTTTGTTCTGTTTCGTGGCACGCTAAGCATTTATTCTGGTTATGATTTGCTTTTAATTTATGCTGCTTTGTCCATCCCTGATAATGATCTTCAGGTTTTAAAGGCTCAAGATGGCATGTAACGCAAAATTGACTGGCTCCCTTGTTATCATGACATTGAAAACAATATTCCATTTCTGGTACAATCTCTTTATTTTCAAATTCATTTTTTTCGTAAGCCGCCCGATGACAATTATCGCAGCTCATTAATTGTTTGCCAACATGCTGTTTATGATTAAATTCAACCGTTCTTTTATAATAGTCCATTTTTACGACTGCCACATAATCTGCGGCATTTTCGTGGCAATCTTCGCATACCGATTGTTTTGGTATATCGGGCGCAAATTGAGTCGTCTCGCTTTCGGTTATGTTATCGTGACAATCAACGCATTCGGCCTCGTCTTTGTGTCTAAGGTGAGGAAACTGTACCTTGCTTTTATGGCATAAAGAACATGTCTTAGGCGCTGTATTATCGTCATGGCATTCATAACATAGTTTCATTGCGGGAAAGGCCCCTCCGGCTACAAATTCTTCATCATGAACGGCTTTATGACAAAATTTACACTCAAGACCTTCTTCACTGATATGGTGCTGGTGATTAAATTCTATCGTATTTTTAGGCTTTGAATCGTAAAATTTTACAATAGAAGGAACGTCTTGTGCATGGCAATCTAAACAAATTTCTTTATTTACAGGTATATTATTATCAATAGAAACCGTGCTTTCAGAAGCATTCTCATGACAATCTGCGCATTCGGCTTCGCCTTTATGCGTTATATGCGGAAAATTTACTTTCTCTGCATGGCACAAAGAACAGGTTTTGGGAGCTGTTTCTCCGTCATGGCATTCATAACATACGGCCATTTTAGGAAAACCCTGCCCTGATACATACTCTTCGCTCGATATATCTTTATGACAATCGTCACACGCGATTTCTTGTTCAATATGAACCTGATGATTAAAAAAGAGTTTATGCTTAGGCCTTGGTCTGTAAAACACAACCGGCGATAATTCATCGTTCTCATGACACTCAATACAAACCTTATGTTTTACCGGAAGGTTATCATCTGTTTCTTTGGCGCTTTCTGCAATATTTACATGACAATTTGTACACTCTACTTCGTCAGGCGGATGGTAACTATGCGAAAAACGAACAATGTCATCTTCTTGCGCATACATAAAGATACCGGAAAATAATAAAATTCCGGTTATTATAAAATATTTTATTTTATTAAAAATTATATGTGTTTCTCTTTTCTTCATTTTCGTTTAAAACTTATACTTTACGGCAAAAATGCCCCTTAAATCAAAATCATATTTGAAATTATTGTATGCTTCTGCAAATAAAGATAATTCTACCACTTTATAAAGTTTTCTTTTAAGCCCCAGATCTAGAAAAAAACCTTTGCTTGATAGGGGTTTTTTGTCTATATCTTCCTGATAAAAAATCATCCCCCCGCCAAAAGAAGCAATTACATAATCAAAATCGCGCATTAATTGAAACTGCGACTTTAATTGATCTCCTAAAACAGAATTAACATATTCTGTTAAAAACTTCAGATTAAATTTAGATAAATTATAATGATTTAATAAAAGTTGAACCGAATGAGCCGGCTTTTTTTTCTCTACTTGATAAAATATGGCGCCATAACTGAGAGATATATTAAAATAATCGTCTATCATCGTTACAGTTTTAAATCGCCCCTCATTTGTATCATACGGATCAAATGTCTTGGCCCAAAAAGAATCGCTTAAAAAAACGGGTCTGTAATATTCATGCTCTAAAATAAATACAAGATAATTTTCTGGTAATATTTTTAAGCCTGATAACGCGCTGGCGGGCAGCATTTCTTCAAAATCAAATAATACATACGAATAAAATTGAAACATATTTAAGAAAACAGTTGTATCTATGTTTGAAGAGATATAATGTTCGGCTATTTTACCCGAATCTTGAACTATCTGATAATCAAGTTGATATCCGCCATATTCTGAATCAATATAACTGACCCTGGCGCCTTCAATATTATCGCCGCCGCGCTCGTCTAAAAAGATGGTTCTATAATCAAAACTATTATATCTTTTTTTCTCTTCAACATTTTCGATATAATCGTCATGAACTATGAACCCGCCGTAGGCCCCAATCGTAAGATTTTTTAATATTTCATATTCAATATTCAAACCGTCATAATGCGTTAATGAAAAGCTGTTTATTGAAAATATTCTGCCCGCCTGCCAGTGAAGCTTATCTTCTTTTCTGTCAAAATATGCGTAATAAAGATTATAATAAAATTGTTCTAACATGCCGTTTTTTTCAGTTCTATAACTTATTTTATTATTCGTATGAAAACTCATACCGTCTAATGAGCGATTTCCGAAATCTAGAAAAATACTTTGTTCGACTCTGGCGCTTAGATCAGAATAAGGCTCGCCGGTTTCAGAATTAACCTTGCCTGAAGAATATGTATGAACAACTGTTTGTAAAGCGCCTTCAGAATATATAGGATATACAAAAAAAAACAAATATGCGCATACGTATCTTCCTATGTTTTTGTAATACTTCACGGTTATTTCTCTTTATTTTTATCGCCCGATTCAGTTTACTTTTTTATATTTAACCAAGTATTTTTTTTATTATTGCAAATAAATGCAGATATAAAAAAAATGGCTTCTGCCTAATACAGTTAATATATTTTTAACAACCAAACCCTAATCTCGGCATTTTAGTATAGAGGCTTTTTTTTAATCATATTGTCAAGGGTTTTAAACTTTTCAAAGATGATAATTTATTAAATTCTTACTTGCCAGTCTGTAAAACAAATAAAAACTTTGCACGAATATAATATTTACGTTATTTTATACTCTAGCGGGAAAAATGAGGCTTAACTATCTCTGTAAAATCGCATTTTTCATAAACAGGTATAAATAGTTACTCATATAGTAATGATATTTGGGATACTCATGCAATTTATTAAAAAACATTATTTTTTAAAATTTATAATAATTTGTATTCTTTCTGTAGTAAATATAAACAATATATCTGCCATATCTCGCGAGGGCCGAGGCACCGCCGATTATATACTTGATCAGGCATTTTTCAATTATTACAATAACGATTACGGCAAAGCCATACCTTTTTTTGAAAAACACTTAGAAGTATACGGTCCTAATGAGGTATCTTACCGTTATTTAGCGATGATTCATTATCAAAGTAAAGAATATGTTAAATGTATAGATGTTCTTGAAAAATCGACTAAGCTTTTTCCCGAAAGCGTTACGTCTTTAAACTTACTGGCCTACGCTTATTTAGCCGAAAACCGTGTTGAAGAATCTATTAATACTCATAAAAAAATACTTGAATTAGACATTTTAAATGAAAACAGCCTTTCTGTATTGGCTACAATTTACGCGAATCTGCACAATTTGCGAACAGCGGCGGGATATTATAAAAGGCTTATTATCGCCGTTAAAAAGAAAAGTTATGACGGCAATTTATTATACAAAGCGTATTCTTTCTTAGGAAATTATTATTATGAAGAAGGAAATTATTCAAAAGCGGTTTTTTATTTTGAAAATCTTCTCGAAATTTCAGACCACGATATTGAATCTATGTTTGTTCTCGCAGAGTTATATAAGATGACGGGCAAATTTAAAAAAGCGGCGGATGTATTAGAGCATACTATCGCTATATACCCAGATTATAAGACGGCCGTTGAATCGCTAGCCGAAGTTTACTATATCATAGGCGATTTTAAGGCAAGGTCTTTGATTATGAATTATTTTTCACAAAATAAAAACCCTGCGAGTCATTTTAAGGGTATGTTAAGCGAATTAAACTCTGATTATGAAAACGCAGAACTCCATTTCAGGCAATCGGCAATTGAAAATAAGAATCGGTTAAGCCAGTATATAGGTTTATATAAAATATATAAAAAAACAAACAATTTTAAAGAAATAAAAAAGGCCGCTTTTACGGCGGCGTTTTTATTTCATAAGTTAAGGGCTTACGACCTTTCAAAAAAATATCTATATTATGTTTTAGACATATTAAAAACAGAATCTAAAGATCTTAACTTTGAAGAAGAATTTTTTATAAAAAAGGCGCCTTCTCCCTTTATTATTCATGAACATATTGAAAATCTGGCCCAAGATTACATTGAAACATACGCCCTTCAGGCTTCGGCCTATGAAAATTCTGAAAATTATCGCGAAGCGGCGACATATTATCTTCAGTCAGGGTTTTACTTAGATAAACTTTCAGAATGGCTTAACTGGAAAAAGAATTTTCTAATTTCAGAAAATAACGATAAAAGTCAAACTCAATCTCTGGAAAAGAAAATAATGTTAATTCAAAATAAAAAATACGAAATTCTTACAAGCTTAGGATGGTCGCTTCAAATGAAACCGGTAGAAAACTATACCGACGCTTTAAGCAAGATGAGTTTAGCAATAGCATTAGATTCAAAGCAACCCCAGGCGCATTTCATCACCGGAATTATTTTATACACTCTTGCCGAACAAAACAAGGCTTCTTATCTTAAATCTGAAGAATACTTATCAGAAGCAATAAAGCTGGCCCGTGAGTCATTCGGCGAAAATAAAGTACCTTCGGGATATTATTTTTATTTGGGCATTGTACAAGATAAATCGGGTAATTTTGACCGCGCAGTGATTCATTTAAAAAAAGCCCTTGATATCGAGCCTTATAATTCTTCTTATTTAAATTATTTAGGATATCTGTATTCATTAAAATCTACAAAACTATTAGAGGCGAGAAACCTTCTGATAAAAGCGTTAGAAGACGAGCCTGAAAATGACGCATACCTTGATTCATTAGGTTGGATTTTCTTTAAAATGGAAAAATATAAAGAAGCTTTAGATCAACTTCTAATGGCCATTTATGAATCGCAAAAAAAAGGGAAAAAAGATCCGGTTATTCATTTTCATCTAGGCGAAACCTATAATAAATTAAATAATTCTTTTAAGGCGCATTACCATTATTCTAAAACCATGGAACATATTGAAAACTCGTCTGAAAAGCTTGATATAAACTATATTGAAAAGCAAATAAAACAGTTGTCTGATAAAAAATAATGTTTGTTGTTCAAAATGTCGTATCTTTTTATTTTAAATTACATCGAAATATATTAGGTTTCATGCTTTTTTTATGCTTCTTTATTTTTTTAAATTGTAAAAGTCCTCAGATAAAATCGACAGGCGACGAACACAAATCTTCTAAAAAACTTATTGATAATGTAAAAGAAAAATATCCTTTTTATAATCAAATGTCGGCCCAATTTAATTTACAGGGTAAAATAGGAGAAGACGAAGTCGTTTATTTTGGCACCATTAAATCAATTATTAATAAAAGCAATATAGAAAAAAGCTATTTATTAATTAATTTAAAAGATACCGTTTTTCTTGCCGATTTTTATACTCTCGAAATAAAAAACGAATCCGTATATCAAATTGATCATTTAAGAGATAAAAAAATAAAATCTTCCCTTTCAGATTATAAATGGGTAGAAATATTCGGCAATGTTATTCCCTTTCATTTTTATTTTCCGATTTTGCTTGGGTTTCCTCCAAAGCAGATTTTTAATAATGAGGCGGTTATAAACGAAGAGGCTGAAAAGGCCCTTTATCGATCGGATATTTTTGAAACCGTTGTAGAATTTTCGGCCGGCTACATTAAAAAAATATATTTTAGAACAACATTAAAAAAGACGTGTTATCTTTAAGCTTTTCAGGAAACATAAACAACAATGTAAGACACTTTCCTGAATATATCTGGGTAACAAAAAATAAATCGAAAGATTATATTAAAATGCGCTTTTCAAAATTAAGAATAGAATAATGGATAACAACGAACAATCAAAAAAACTTGATAATTTAAAAAAAGGCGTTTTACTTTGCGAAAGATGCAAACTTTCTACAACCAGAACCAATGTAGTTTTCGGAGAAGGCAGTTCAGAGGCTGAAATCATGTTCATAGGCGAAGGACCCGGAAAAACCGAAGATCTTACGGGCAGACCGTTTGTCGGGCGCGCTGGAGCGCTTTTGACGAGTATTATTGAAAACGGCATGAAATTAAAAAGAGAAAATGTTTATATCGCAAATATCGTCAAATGCAGGCCGTCTGTAGATTATAAAATGCAAAAAGACAGGCCGCCAGATAAAGAAGAATTAAAATGTTGTTCTCCCTTTTTAACCGAGCAAATAAAAATCATCAATCCCAAAGTTATAATCGCTTTAGGAAGCCCCTCAAGCAAATTTCTTCTAAACTCGAATATTGGCATAACTAAACTTCGCGGTAACTGGGGTTCTTTTTTGAAAATACCCGTTATGCCCACGTACCATCCAAGCTATGTTCTAAGAAATGGAGGAGAAAAAAGCCCTTTAAAAAAAGACGTATGGGAAGATATTAAAAAGGTACTGAAAAAACTAAACGTATGAGATTTAAGATTGAGATTGGTTTTGCCGTAATTTAAGCATATGAAAAAATTAATGTTTATAATTTTCTTAATTTTATTTTCTGCAAATTACATTCAGGCTGAATACATTTTAGATTCGAATGCAAAAGATTTTCTCGAAGAGAAAATAAAAAAAGCCGAAGACTCGGGATATGCCGACGTAGAATTTGATATATTGCATAAAAAAATTACCGATTTACTTCCAAAGCTTTCAGATTTTATAATCGACGATAAAAAAGAAAATGCAAAAAAAATCATTATACCGATTGCCTTTGGCGAAACATTTAAATCTCCTGAAGAAAGATACCTTTTTAACGGAGAACTTCACTTATATATTTCAGGCGGCAATAAAATATCTAAATTAAAAATTGTTTATACAAGGGTAAACCCTATAGGAGATATTTATTTAAGCGAAAAAAGAGAAATTGTGAATCCTACGCCGTCTTTTTACAACGATGATAAACTTGATTCAAACGACGATATAACGCTTGTTTACCATGAAAAAGACGCCAATACAGACGATTATGTTAAATTAGACGAAATTACATTAAAAGAAATACCTTTTTTTGAAAAGAAAATGAGCATTATGACATCGTACAAAAAATATCTTTATAAAGCGTATCGAGCTTTTATCTATAAACTCAATTTAATTGAATTAAATAAAAAAACAAAAATCAGGCATTTGCTTGATTTGAATTGATTTAATCTTTTGATATAAGAAAAATCGCGTTTTGAGCAAAAAAGTTCGGCATGAAGCTTATTTGCTTTTTAGCGTTCATATAATAAGAATTTTCAATTTTTATATTTCTTTTTTTGCAGTAATCAAAAAAATCAAAAACGCTTAGGTAATGTAAGTTGGGCGTTTCAAACCACTCGTAAGGCAGCCACTCTGTTATGGGTTTTTTTCCCCTGAAAAACAATTGAAATCTTATTTTATAATGAGCAAAATTCGGAATGCCTACAATAACTTTTTTTCCCACGCGCAAAGAATCGGTAAGAACAGTATCGGGTTTTCTTACCTGCTGTAACGCCTGATTTAATATTACATAATCGAAAGACTTATCGGCATAATCTTCTAAACCGCTGTCAATATCGCCTAAAAAAACGCTTAAGCCCTTTTCTACGCATTGATAAATTGCGTTTTCGTCGATTTCTACGCCCTGAGCCTTTACTTTTTTTTCCTGAATCAATAATTTTAAAAGCTCTCCTGAACCGCATCCTAAATCTAGAATGTTTGAATTTTCAGATATTATTTTAACAATTATCTTATAATCAAGAGAAATGACATTTTGGGACATATTTATTAATCGATCTCATTGAGTATTTTCTGAAGAAAATGTTTTATTAAATGAGCCTCTTTTTCTATCTCTAATAAAAACGCGTCGTGACCATAATTCGAATCTATTTCGCAAAAAGTTGCGTTTACGCCCGCCATTTTACAAGCTTTTACAATTTCTTTTGATTGCGCCGTGGGATACAGCCAGTCAGATTTAAACGCCAGCACTAGTACATTGGCTTTTAATTCTTTTAATGATTCATGCAGCGATTTACCCTGCCCCGCGTCAAATAAATCCATAGCCTTTGTGATATATAAATATGAATTAGGATCAAATCTTCTTGTAAAAGAATCTCCTCTATACTGCAGATATCCTTCTACCTCAAAATCGGCGGTAAATTTTTCAATTCCTCTGTTGCTTTTTAGTTTTCTGCCAAATTTATTGTCCATTGAGTTTTCGCTCATATAGGTAATATGACCCACCATACGCGCCACAGAAAGTCCTTTTAATGGTCTTTTATCGTCATAATAGTTGCCCTCTTTCCAATGGGGGTCGGCCATAATTGCCTGTCTGCCAACCTCGTTAAAGGCTATTTGCATGGGAGAATGTTTCGCGGTTGTAGCTATCGGTATAGCCGATCGAATCGCCTCAGGATAACTTACCATCCATTGAAGAGCCTGCATACCGCCCATTGAACCGCCGGCAATTGAAAGAAGTTTTTTAATTCCCAAATGATCAATAAGCAGTTTCTGTGCGTTTACCATATCTGCTATTGTCACAAAAGGAAAATCAACCCCGTACGCTTTTTTTGTTTTAGGGTTGATTGTAGCTGGCCCGCTAGAGCCCTTACATCCGCCTAAAACGTTTGAACATATAATAAAATATTTTTCTGTATCAAAGGCCTTTCCCGGTCCTATCATGTTATCCCACCAACCGGGCTTTTTTTCTCCTTTATGATATCCGGCTGCGTGAGCGTCTCCCGAAAATGCGTGCGCTATTAATATTGCGTTTGTTTTTTTTGAGTTTAATTTTCCGTATGTTTCATAAGCTATTGTTGCGGGATCTAACTTAACGCCGCTTTCAAGAATAAATTCATTTGAAGGTTCAGAAAAATTAAAATAGTGTGTTTCTACAAGCCCTATATTATTTTCTTTTTTTTTGCTCATTCTATATTTTATTTTTTCTATTATGCATTTTTATATCATATTTATAAATAATTAATTTTAAACTTATCATACAAAAATATATTAAATATCAACTATATTTTTATTTGAAAATTTATCCGTAAAAGCTATAATTTACTGTATCGCAGATTTTAAAGCCTGATCGATATCTTCTTTGATATCTTCTATATTTTCTATACCTACCGAAAGTCTGATATAATCTTCTGAAACTCCCGCTTCTTTTTGCTCTTCGACTGTTAGTTGTTGATGCGTAGTCGAAGCCGGATGAATTACCAGGCTTTTTGAATCGCCAATATTGGCCAGATGCGAAAATAGCTTTACTGAATTTATAAATTTTTTGCCGGCTTCTAATCCGCCTTTTATTCCAAACCCGACAATTGAGCCGTATTTTCCTTTTAAGTATTTCTTAGCTATTTGATATGAAGCATGTTCTTCTAACCCCGGATAGTTTACCCACTCTACCGCCGGATGGTTTTTCAAAAATCTGGCCGTCTCTAAAGCGTTTTGCGAATGTCTTTCTTGCCGCAATAGCAGAGTTTCAAGCCCCTGCAAAAATAAAAACGAATTAAAAGGACTTACCGCCGGCCCTATATCTCTAAGTAATGTTACTCTTGCTCTTACTATATAAGCGATATTTCCCATACCAGGGACGTCGCCAAGAGCGTCCCAGTAAACAAGGCCATGATAACTGGGATCAGGTTCTGTAAATTCGGGAAATTTTCCGTTGTTCCATTTAAAATTACCCGAGTCTACGATAATACCGCCAATGCTTGTGCCATGACCGCCTATATATTTTGTCGCCGAAGCGACTACAATATCTGCTCCATATTCAATTGGTCTGCATAATCCGACAGCTACCGTATTATCTACAACGAGGGGAACTTTCGCGTCATGAGCTATTTTTGCGATTGTTTCAAAATCGGGTATGTCTAACTTTGGATTTCCTATAGTTTCGATATAAATGGCTTTTGTCTTGTCTGTTATTGCTTTTTTAAATTCGTCGGGATTTTGCGAATCTACAAATTTTACCTCTCTGCCAAGACGCGGGAACGTGTAATGAAAAAGCTGGTATGTTCCGCCGTATAAGTTGTTTCCCGATATAATTTCGTCGCCTACGCTTGTCATATTTAATAAACTTAAAGTTATGGCTGATTGGCCAGAAGCCAGGCCTAAAGCGCCTACGCCCCCTTCAATTGCCGCCACCCTTTTTTCAAAAACGTCCGTGGTAGGATTCATTAATCTTGTATAGATATTTCCGAATTCTTTTAACGAAAATAAATTAGCCGCGTGCTCGGTACTCTTAAATACATAAGAAGTTGTTTGATAAATTGGAACTGCTCTAGAACCTGTCGTCGGATCTGGCTCTTCTTGACCGGCATGCAGCGCTATTGTTTCTAATCTTCTTTTTGTTGACATTATATACTCCAAATATTTTTATCAGGCATGAATATTGTGCCGAATATATCTTTTGTTACTTTTTTTCTAATTACATTTACTGCGTAAAGGGAAATTTAGTCAAAAATATTGATAATTTTCGCCGCGCTATTATAGAATTATCGAGAAAAAGAGCGTTTATTTATTAATACTTCAATACTCTAAATAAAATTTACATATGTCGGGATTTTTTTTGACTCTCATTTAATTCTTGATATCTTAAAGTATGATGGAAATTACTCACAATCTTAGAAAAGAAGCTATTGAAATCATACCTGAAGGTATGTTTAATTTCAATGAAACCGACAATTTTGACGCTTATATTAATGATACGGCCATAAATGCAAAACAAAGCGTTATCGCAATTAATCTTGAAAAAGTAGAATACATTGATTCTACCGGATTGGGTTCTTTAATTAAAGCTCTTAATGAAGCGAAAAAAAAAGGTAAAGAATTTTTAATATTCGGAGCCACTATAAAAATACAAAATATTTTTAAAATAGCGAGACTTGAGAAATTTTTTTCTTTTATTTCTCCCGTAGAATTTAAAACAAAGTATCCTTCAGACGAAGACAGCGAAATTGATTCTTTTATAGAGAGTATTTAGTATTATCTTCCTCGACTGAATAATACAACTCTTATTGTTTTTAAGATAATTTCGGCGTCTAAAAAGAAAGAACAGTGTTTTATATAGTAAATATCGTATTCTAATTTTTTTTCTGTATCGTCAATAGACGAAGCATATGAATACTTTACCTGTGCCCAGCCCGTTAAACCCGGTTTTACAATATGTCTTAATCTGTAAAAAGGAATGTTTTTTTCAAGTAACTTGAAAAATTCTGGTCGCTCGGGACGAGGTCCTACAAAACTCATATCGCCTTTAAGAACGTTTACAAGCTGAGGAATTTCATCCATTCTTGTAAGCCTTAAAATTTTTCCTATTTTTGTCGCTCTTTCGTCGTCTTTTTTTGCCCAAACGGCTTCATTTGTTTCTGAGTTTATATACATCGATCTAAACTTATATAATGTAAAATTTTTTCCGTTTAATCCGATTCTTTTTTGTTTATATATAGCATTACCTCTGCTTTCTAATCGAATAAGTATTAAAATAAAAAACGATAACGGAAAAGTTAATAATAACAGTATAAACGCCAATATCTTATCTGAAATATATTTGAGTCTCAGAGAAATTTTATTATGCAACAAATAAAAACCTTGCGAAAAAACAAACCAATTATCATTTAGATAATGTATGGGTATTTTCTGCCAATTAATCTCATAAAATTCTGATAATTCATAAACTCTTATTCCGTTTAACCTTTTTTTCAAAAGATTTTTTATCGACTCAGCGGATAATTCTGATTTTATTCCAAAAACAATAGACGACCATGATTTTTTTAAAATTTTATCGAGATCATTTATTGTTCCTGCAATTTGTTTCTTATTTATAAATTTCTCATATTTTTTTTTATATGACTCAGAAGGCAGTAATATTTTAAAAGATAACTTCGGATTATTATTATTTGCTTCAAAAACAAATTTTTCAGCTCCTGTTTTCCCCGAAATAAATAATGTACATAAATTTTTCACGCTTTTTATAGAAATATAATACAAAACCAATCTTATGATAAAAGCAGGCAAAGTGTAAATTATAATTCCCATGGATAATACAACCCTTCCGTATATTCCTGTTTCATATCGCAAAAATATAAAAATTATTAAAAATATTGATACTGTAACCGCAATCTGACACACTAAAAATCTTGAAAATATTTTTAGATTTAAATCTTTTTCAAATACCTGATAAACATTAAATGCATAAGCAATGAATAACTGTATAAATAATAGTATTAAAAATTCAAAATTTAACAAAAGATCCGAAGGCATTATATTAAATCTTAAAATATGAGCAATTAGAAATGCAATAATAAACAAAAAGACGTCAAATATGAATAATATTCTAGGAAAAGTCTTTGTATATAAATTACGATTTTCCATTATGCATTACAATAATAAAGTTTTCCACAATTGTGTATTAATGTGGATTTGTATATATTCCTTGTTGAAAATATATTTAATATTGTGAAAAACTTTATCGGGTTATATAAAAAATATTTTATAAAAGGCATTTTCTTATTAAAAATATAAATATTGTGGAAACATAGATTATTAAATATACTGTTATTATAAAGAAATATCTATATTATAAAAAGTTTTACACAATCCACACTGTTATATATATTTATATATAAAATAAAGTATATATATTATAGATATATATACTACCACATCTCTTTTTCATATTTTCTTTTATCAAGTTCTTTTGTAAATTTTTTATAAGGATCTTCTTCTACAACAGGTTGTGAAGTCATAGATTTTTTCATCTCGTTTTCTAAGAACGAAACTACCTTATCGGCTTCTTCAGGCGTAATTGAATCTATATTATTTGATTCTTTAATAGATTTTATTTTAGTTATTATTTTATTTGCGTATTTTTTAAAATTCTGATCTTTTGGGTAAAATAATATTCTATAATTATTTTCTTTATTTTGAGATACGGGCATCGAAACAAAGTTTTGTTCTCTCAATATATTTTCAAATTCTTTTTCGCTTATATTTGGAATATATTTTTGTATCGTAAGAATATTGGGAAGAGAAAAAGAATTTCCTAAATAGTGAACGTCTAAATTTTCAAGTATTTTATTTTTTAAATTTAATTTTCTAATTTGCATTAATTTTCTGTCTTTCTCAGATTTTAACTCTTCCTGCTTTTTGTAAAAGTATACATTGTTATTTTTTTCGAATTTTTTTTGTTCGCTTTTTATTTTTGACTTAGCGTTAGTAAAGGCAATATCTTTAAAAAATGGAACTAAATATAAAAATAACATTCTCATGAAAACAGGCATAAAGGCAATATATGATTTTCTTAATAGTTTACCGTATTGTTTTGCAAACGTCTTATTTCTAAATAATTCAGGCATATCTATTTCTGCATTTTCAATAAATGTCTTCAAAATTAAAATTTTCCAATAATCGGTTGCCGGTAATAAGATCATATTATTTACCAATGAGCTGATAGCCTCGTCATTTTTTCTTAAAAAAGCGTGAATTATTTTTTTAGATTTATGCCATTTTGTGTAAAGTATATCTTCATCGGTAGTGAGTTTTTCCCAAACATCGGCAGGAATATTATTTTTCTCGTTTTCATCATAAAATATGATTAATTTATCCCAGCGAACATTATCGTCGAATATTTTATTTTTAATTTCGTTATAAATACTTTCTTTTTCCAGATACCAGTTTTCCTGTAATTTTTTTTCTATTATTTTTTCTAGTTTTAATAAGATCTCTACAGTAAGTTTACCGGCATAATTTTTATTTTCAGATTCGTCTTTTAATGCCATCGCGTTTGATAATGATTTTGCTTTTTCAACGGTAAATCTTGAAGTATTGGGTTTATGTTTTTCTTCGTCATATATTGATTCTTCTAAAGAAATACTTTTTGCGCTTCTCATAAAGATATCGTTATTTTTATAAGAAGGTATAATTTTATTGTTAAAAACATCTTTCATTATATTATATTGTTCAATAACCTGATTTTCATATACGGGAAAGATACCGTATCCGGATATATTTAAAGCGTTTTCATTTTTAGTTAAAATATCTTTTATATCGTTTAATTCTGTTTTAAGTATATTTTCATCGGGAATAACTTCGTATTTTTCAATATTAATATTATCAAGAGAATTAACGACGATATCTGATTTACCGGTTCGGGTTATATCGGCGTCGTTTAATAAATTTGTTTTAAATGTATTTATAATAGATTCAGATTTACTTTGCAGAAATTGAGAAACATTTTTTGCCGATTCTTTTACCAATTCTTCATACATATCAAAAACGCTTGAAGAAGACTGTTTTGGTTTTGAAATAAAAACAGGATTAAAAATTAAACTTTTACTATTTTCATTATATTGATATGAAAATAATTGTAAAATTAAATTTGTATCTAATAAATTTTTTATCGCGGCATGCGCTTTTGCGGCGGGAACATCTGGCATTTCTGTTTGAAAATTATTATATGTTAATAAATTGCTATATTTTGCGTTTGATTTTGTTGAAAAAAATTGTATTTTCTGATAAAGCATAAACGATACTTTATCGTTTATGCTTACTTTTCCTATTGATACAATTTGATCAAAACTTTCTAAATTTAAGAAATCATGACGCATATTAATTACAAATTAAAATTTCATTTTGTTTGGTCAAGAAATTAAATTATAATTTAAAAGGCCGAGAAAACAAAAAAGGCGGTTTATACCGCCTTTAAGTTAAATTAATTAAATATTTTATTTATCTTTTTAACGAAAGGAGTTCCTGTAACATCTGGTCAGAGGTGGTGATGCTTCTTGAGTTTGCCTGAAATCCTCTTTGAGTTACAATCATATCGGTAAATTGATCGGCTAAACTTACGTTGCTCATTTCAAGGGTACCGGCAGAAATAGTTCCTAGACCGCCTATTTTGGCTTCTCCTATTAAAGCGGCTCCGGAATTATTGGTTTCGCCAAAATTATTTTCGCCTGCTTTGATTAAGCCTTCAGGGTTAGCAAAATTTGCAAGAGCAATTTGACCAAGCGGTTGATTAACGCCGTTTGAGTATGTACCCGTAATAACGCCCGAATTATCAATTTTAAAAGACTCCATATAACCCATAGTATAGCCGTCTTGCTCTATGGCTTTTGTGGTATATTGAGAAGAGTACTGTGTAATTCCGTTTACGGTACCCGCTTCACCGAGTCTTAGTTGCACGGTTTGTTGTTCAGGATTGCCCGGTACTCTAAAGCTGATATTTGCGCTTAACTCTCCCTTTGTCTGCATATCGGTAGAATCGCTTAAAGTGGTAATTTTTCCGTCGGGAGAAAATCCGATTTCTAAACGTTTGTTTCCTGGAATAGTCATATTTTGACCCTCAGGGCCCAATACGTCTACCGTTAAATTCTCGGCGTTATCCATAGAAACCGACGAGGTCCAGCGGTTGTCAGAATTTTTCCACATCATGATTCTAAGAAGGTATTCTTTACCTTGATCGTCAAAAACCCCTATGCTTGTAATATGGCCTCTTCTTTTTGATACGTCGGGGTCTGTAATCATTCTATATCTTTCTCGATCGTTTACGCTATCAGGAACAGCCGGTACAGTTGATTTTAAATTACTCTTAAACTTTACAAATGTAGTGGCTCGCGCCGGTTCTTTTGAATAAAGAGGAATTACAATATCTTCGATATCTCCCGCAGAATTTATATATTTAGTTCCGCGGTTATCAACCTGAGAGTTCCATCCCTGTACCTTAAAACCGTTAGCGGGATTTACAAGCAAACCGGCCTTATCTACGTCAAAGTTACCGGCTCGGCTAAAGAGTCGTTTATCGCCGCTGCTCAATACAAAAAACCCCTCGCCTTGAATGGCTACGTCTGTATTTTTACCTGTTGTTTGCAGCGACCCTTGGCTCATTATCTTATCAACGGAGGCTATCATCATGCCAAGACCTACCTGCTTCGGGTTTGTTCCGCCGACATTGTCTTTTGGCTCAGAAGCTCCCGACATTGTTTGAGACAGCATATCTTGAAAGCTGACTCTTTCATATTTAAACCCGTAAGTGTTAACATTTGAAATATTGTTACCAATTACATCCATTCTTATTTGATGATTGTTTAAACCGGATACCCCGGCGTATAGCGATCTCATCATAGTGTTTATTCTCCTATTTTTGTATTTTTTGTTTCTTTTTGATTTTCAGTATAATCGTTAATTATTTTTAAGTTATTATTAACTTTCATATTTAAAGTTTCATGTGAAACATTTTTTTCTTCAGTCTGTGAAGTCTTATCTGATTGTACCGATATCTCGGCGTCAACGCTGATAAGTTCAGTCATTTTTACGCTTTTTCCGTTTACTCTAAAGAAAACATTTCCGTCTTGCGAATGAATAACGCTGTCTACTTTTCCCGAGACGGTTTTTCCCGAAATAAAGTCGCGGCCCGTGATGTTTCTGCCCACTAATAAATTTGCCTGAAATTGTTTAAGCGAATTCATAGAGTTCGCTACATTATTCATTTGTTCTAACGCAGAAAATTGCGCCATCTGTGAAATAAATTCTCTGTCGTTAGTGGGTTGAAGCGGGTCCTGATGGCTTAGTTCTGTTATTAAAAGTTTCAGAAAGCTGTCTTTGTCAAGCATGTCATTAGGACCTTTTGATTTTCTGCTCTGGTCATTTTTATGCCTGCCTGCTTCTATAAAGTCTTTTATTTTAGCGTGCGGATCGGCTTCAGTATGAGAGCTTACTGCGTTAGGCATAAGTACCTTCCTTTTTTTCGCTTGTAACTATATTTTCATTAGAATTATTTTCATCGGTTTTTTTAGCGTTACTCCCGTCATTTTTTACAAAACCCTCTGTGTTTTCAAAAGAAGAAGTATCGCCAGATTGAACATTTACGTCAAAATGGCTAACTTCAAATCCGTCATTTCTTAAATTATCCAATACTCTCTCAAGTCTTAAAGCAATCTCTTTTTGCACAGCGTTATTATCAACGGTTAAATGTCCGTGAAGAACGCCATCGTTTAAGAATAATTTTAGACTCACCTTTCCCATTTCTTTAGGATAAAGGGTTGTAGAAAGATTGGCGTTACCGTTTTCCTTTATTTGAACCTTTGCTCTTTGAAACATGGCTTCAATCTGATGGTTAAGACTTGATCGCGAAAAAAGAGCGTTGTCGCCTTGAATAGAAAACGATTTACCTGTAAAGGCCGAATTAAATGAAAACCCGGCATTAGAAGAATTCGAAGTATGTTTAATATTTTCGGGTTGTATATTTTCTTTATCGGGTTTGATTAATTTATTAAGCAGATTATCGTTATTCAAATCTTTATGCAAACCCATTTCTTTTAAGAATATTGCGGTTCGGGGCTGTATTGTTTCACGTGAAACATTTTTTCCCGATTCGGCTATTATATTTACATTATCTTTGCCTTTATTGAATTTATTTTTCTTATTAACTTTCTTGAAATCTGAAAATTCTATTTCAAATTTCTTGTCTAATATATTTTCAGAAACAAGATTCTTTGAAAAAGGCTTTTTAGCGTCAGATTTATTTTTCTCTGTAAAAACATTTTTTATAAGACTTGCTTTTTCGTCTGTAAATTGATCGGGTTTTGAAAAAGTTTTTTTTGACATTTGTAAATTGACTAATTCTTTATTGTTTTCAGAGATATTGCTCTTGTTAAATTTGTTTTTTATTTCAAAGGACTCGTTGTCTGCAATTACAGTGGAATTATTTTTAATGATTTTTTTATCGTTTATATTTGAAATAAGATTTTCTTTTTTTATTTTTGAAGTTTCGTTTTTTAAATCAGGGGTATTAACTTCTTTACTGTCTTTTGAATTTGTAGATTCTGCATTTTGTACATTGTTATCGGTAATTTTTTTATTTTTTGAATCATGTCGATCAGTTGAATTTTTCTCGGTATTTTCTTGCCTGAAAACGTTATTTTCTTTTTTATGATTATAGCTTTCTGTTGTCTTTTCTTTATCTGCTTTTGGTTTATCATATTCAGATTGAATTATTGAAGATTGATTATAGCTTATTTCTGAAATTGGCATTTTGTTCATAGAAGAGATATCGCTATGCAGCATTGAATAAAAAGTATTGTCTGCGTTAAAATCTTTAGAAAAAGGTTTATTTTTGCCCATTTCGAATAAAGCGTTATTATTATTTTCAATATTTTTTATATGGATATTCATTAAATTCATTATCGTTTTAATATATAATCTCTTTAGAAAAATTTCTCTTGACAGATGCAAATTTTATTTTTCAGTTATAATTATATGAGAGAATATTTTTCTGAATTTATAAATTATTTGCCAGATATATCTGAAAATAAAAAAGAAAATCTGAATTTTTATTTTAATGAACTTTTAAAAGTCGCAAGACCCGCCGGGTTTATAGCCGATGCCGATGAAGATATTTTATGGAAAAGGCATATCTTAGACAGTCTTTTGCCGCTTCAGGAATCTGAAATAAGTTCAATAATTATAAATAGCGGTAGAATAATAGATATAGGCACAGGGGCGGGATTGCCGGGTTTGCCGTTAGGAATAATATTTGATAAAAATAAATTTATTTTATTAGAGTCGTCAGAGAAAAAATCGTTATTTATGAAAAACGTTATTTTAAATTTAAAATTAAAAAATATACAAGTAGCATGCTGCAGCATTGACGAATATAAAAATAATGAATTTAACGCCGGAGATTTAGTTCTGGTAAGGGCCTTTAAGAAACCGTTGGTTTCGCTTGAGCTTTCATTATACGCTCTTAAAGAAAGAGGTAAATTGCTTTACTGGCGGTCTCGTTCTTTCATAAATGACAACAGTAAAGAGAAAAAAATTGAGTCAAAAAAAATAAACGATAGAATAAATTCATTAGGATTTTATTCCCATAGTTTTTTTGACTTGAATTCGCCTGGCGATATCGGCAGGCGGGGCGTTTATGTTTTTAGTTATGATAAGCAAGGCAAGCATGAAAAATATCCTAGAAACATTAATTCAATAAATAAAGATAAATTAGCCTCAGAAGTAGAATAAATGGGAAAAATAATAGCAATTGCAAATCAAAAAGGCGGGGTAGGCAAAACCACGACAGCCATCAATATAGCTTCAATATTATCAGATATGGGCAAAAAAATTCTTCTGGTAGACGTAGATCCTCAAGGTAATGCGGGAAGCGGAATAGGCATAGAAGTAATGTCTTTAAAAGAAACTACTTATCAATTTATGATAAATAATTTGCCTTATCATGAAGTTGTCAAGCATTCAAATACTGCAAATATAGACGTTATACCTTCAAATATAGATTTGTCAGGTCTAGAAGTAGATTTAATGGATGACGATCAGAAAGAGTATAAACTTAAAAGTCTCATGTCTGATATTAAAATGAAATATGATTTTATCATAGTTGATTGTCCCCCGAGCCTGGGTCTTTTGACAATTAATGCTTTAACTGCTGCAGATTCTGTTTTAATACCTTTGCAGTGCGAATATTTTGCTTTAGAAGGCCTTACGCAGCTTGTTAGAATCATTAGGCTTGTTCAAAGTAAACTTAACACTGCGCTAAAAATAGAAGGCGTTCTTTTAACAATGTATGATTCAAGAACAAGATTGTCTGCTCAGGTTGTTCAAGACGTTAAAGAACATTTTCAAGACGACGTTTACGAGGTTATTATTCCCAGAAATATTAAGCTCTCTGAAGCTCCTTCTTTTGGCGAACCCATAGGCTCTTATGATCCGTTATCGAGCGGAGCGGTTGCGTATAAAAAACTGGCAAAAGAAATATTGGAAAGAAATAACTAAATATTATTAAGCTATAATAAGGAATTTTAATTATAAATGTCAGGCAAAGCAAAAAAGGTTTTAGGACGGGGGTTAGGAAATCTTCTTGAAAATAATCCTGTAACTAGAGAAGAAAAAGAAAAGCTCGGGATTATTGAAATAAAAACAGAAATAATTCGCGTAAATCCAAATAATCCTAGAAAAAAATTTGACGAATCGGCGATAGAAGAACTTGGCAAAACCATAAAAGAATACGGTCTTCTACAGCCAATTTTAGTGCGAAAAAAAGGCGAAGCGGTTTATGTAATTTCAGGAGAAAGAAGACTTAGAGCGTGCAGATTAATTGGGCTTAAGACGGTGCCCTGTATAATTAAAGAAGATTTATCTGAAGAAAAAAATCTTCAAATATCTCTAATTGAAAATATTCAAAGAGAACAACTCGATCCTATTGAAGAAGCTTCTGTTTATAAAGATTTAATAGAAAAATATAATTTTACTCAGGAGATTTTATCTGAAAAAGTAGGAAAAAACAGATCGACAATAGCCAATAAAATCAGATTATTAAAACTGCCTTTAGAGCTTCAAACCGCTATTGCCGACGGAAAGGTAACCGAAGGTCAAATTAGACCGATACTATCGATTACAGATAAAAATATTCAAAATCAGGCGGCCCTTAAAATTATAAAAGACAATTTAAATGCCCGGCAGGTAGAAGAATTTGTAAAGAAATACAAAAATCAATCTGATAAATTAAAAAAAGTAAAAGATAAAAATAACGCTGAACTTGAAAATATAGAAAAAAAATTAGAGGAGAAATTTTTAACCCGCGTTAATATTGCTTATAACGATAAAAAGAAATCAGGCGTGATAAATATACACTATTTTAATCTTGAAGATTTTGAAAGAATTACAACTCTTTGGGGTATTGAGTAAATTTATAAATCGTAATTGTCCCTCTCTTAAAATATTATAAAAAAATTAGTTGAAAAATTGTCATTATATTTATATAATGGAAAAATGAATACTATAATTGATCCGGAACTGCATACCGAACGAGTAACAACAAACAACAAGCTTTTTTTAATAGACTTGAAAAAAAATCATGCGGGTTATTACATGAAATTATCAGAAATTTCAAATCAAAAAAAATCGTCTATATTTATTCCCCATGAAGGTATTGCCGAAATAATGGCGGCTTTTGAAAAAATATATTCAATGATTGATAAAGAAAAGACTTGAAAATACCGATAAATAATAAAAAATGTAACAAAAGTAGTTACCAATGTTTGTAATATAAAAATACACACATTACGGTGAAAAGGAGTTTACCATGAGAATGAGTAAAAAAGGATTTTTATTTGCCGCTACAGTCATGTTAACGGCATTTTTCAGCGAGTTTGTTCTGGCGCAGGCTGGCGCCCAGCAGACGCCAAAACAGCAGGCAAAACCCAAACAACAACAAGCAAAAAATGAATCGGGTTCAGCTCTAGCAGACGAATTGCTTAATGACTTTGAAGACGCCGAAGATTGGAGGGCTTTTTCAACTACCCCATTGGGCGATACAAAAATTAAAAAAACAGTTCAAATAGGGCCTATACAAGATACATATAATCCGAATAATTTAACTGACGAAGAAAGAAAAGCTTTCGTTTCGGGTCAAAATCATGTTTTAGGAGTAAAAACTTTTTTTAACGAAAAGGGATTTGACAGAGTTATAGTAAAACCTCCGCATGAGTATATAGTAAAGGGCATAGGACGTCAGGTAGACGTATGGGCCTTAGGAAGACAATTTAGACACACTTTATTTGTTGTGTTAAGAGACTATAGAGGCAGAATTCATAAGCTTCGATTAGGACGTCTTGATTATCTAGGATGGAGAAAACTTTCAGTTACTGTTCCCGGATGGCTGCCTCAAAGCCAGCGATTCGCGCTTCTTGATAAAAATTTGCATTTTGTATCTTTATATGTGCAGTCAGATCAAAAAGAAATAGGCGGCGATTTCTATTTTTATGTTGATAACCTAAGCATGAAAGTTGATAAAACAGATACTGATTATCCGGGCAGTATGATTAAAGATACATGGTAAAAAATAAATTAACCAAAGGAGAATTATAATGAATAAAAAATATTTTATAATTTTAATCGCGGTATTGACTTTGGCGTCAGTTTCAAGCCTATTTTCGGCCGAGTTGAAATCTGAAACGGGCGACGACGTAGACGCTATGGAACTTCGTTCCATTGAAGTTGAAGGATGGGAAAGCGATGTCTGGGACGCTAAGGCGAGCCCTGCAGAACCTGTGGGAAGAATCGAAACTAAAATCATTGAAGGAAGTCCTGAAAATCTTTCTACTTTTGATTCTTCAAATAAAAGATCAATGGGTATGAGGTTCCATTTTGCCTATCAGGGATATAACAGCGTAATTATAGAGCCTAAAACTACAATAAGAAGATCTCTTGGTCAATTAAACGAGAAAAATGAAGCGGCTTTTGTTGATGTTAAAGGCGTAGCGCTGCCCGGTAATGTAAAAGCGATAAGTCTATGGGTATTGGGCAGAGGCAATAAATATACGCTAGAGACATGGATAGAAGACTGGAGGGGCGAAACCCATATATTAAAATTCGGTTCTATCGACTTTATAGGATGGAGACCGCTTACGGTACAAGTTCCTACTAACATACCTCAAGATATAGATTCATATCCGCAGTCAAAAAATTTAATACTTAAAAAATTCATTATACGATCAACGCCTAATTCGGGTAAAGATGCGGTGATTGTATTTATTGATTCATTAAAGGTATTGACTGATTTATATCAGATGTATTTTGACGGCGAAGAAATAGACTTTGACCAGAAAGACAGAGAAGCTAAAGATAAAATGAGAAAATATCAAAAGCAACTTAAAGGCGGCGTGGCTTCTTCTGGTGGTACGCCTACAAATAAGAGAAAATAAATAACATTTCTCTATATTAATTTATTATTGACAGGCTGATTTAATAAAGCAGTCTGCCTTAGAGAAAAAACAGTAGCTTAGCTACTGTTTTTTTATTTTATATTCGATATAATAACTAAAGTAGTCTAAAATATGAACGAACAATCTGAAGAAACTAAAAATAAATCTGATATATCAGAGTCTTCAAGTATTGAAGAAAAAATTCAAAATCAATTTAATGAAGAAAAATGGACAAGAATATCGGCTAAAAATGTTAGCATATCAAGATTTCGTCTTCTTGAAGATTTGCTTCAGGCCGTAGACGAAAAGTCAGCCGATAAAATTAAAGAATTCTCAAAAAAACATCTTGAAGAATATGATTTATCTGTGGCGGCTAGATATTTTTTAGGCATGCTTGCTCTTAGACAAAGTTCGCCCGATGAATTGGTATATTTAAAGCAGCTTCTTGATCAATTTGAAGATATTTCAAAATGGGCCGTTGTCGATTATTTATCTGATAAAATGCTTCAAGTAAGCGAAAATAGAACAATATTAAGAGCCAAAGCGAACGCTTTAGAAAAACTGGGAAAAACGAAAGAAGCTATTCCTATACTCGAAAAACTGGCTAAAATTGACAGAAAAAATCCCGACATTGCCCTAAAATATGCCGACGCAATAATAAACGACGATATTGAAAAGGGTATTGTTTTTTACAAACAATCTGCCGAAGCTTTCGCGAAAAATCTGCAATTTGAAAAATTAAAAAATGTCTGGAGCAAACTAATTGAGCTGATACCTGAAGACTATCAGTTTTATAGAAAAATAGAAAGAATATTAAGCGGTCACAGACAAAAAGATATTTTAGCCGACTTGTACGTAAAACTGGCTCATTATTATTTAAAGAAAGAAGATGTTGAAAATATTATAATCATATGCAAAAAGATATTAGAATATAATCCTAATTATGTTCGTTTTAAAAATGAATTAATTAAAGCATATCGAGAAAAATACAAAGATCATTCTTTGCTGGAAGATTTTATCAAATATAGCGGATTGCTAAACGCAAAAAAGAATATACTAACTTCAATTCAAAATTTTGAAACCAATGTTGTTTTTGATAAAGAAAATTATGTTTTTCACAGAACATGGGGGGTCGGCAAAATTGGAGATTTTAATACCCAGGAAATGGTAATTGATTTTAAAAATAAAGATTCTCATAAGATGGAAATTCAAATGGCGTTAAAATCATTAAAACCGTTAAAAGAAGATCATTTTTGGGTATATCAATATGAAAAACCTGAAGAATTAAAGAAATTATTTACTGAAAATATTGTGGAATTTTTTAAAATTTTAATATCGTCTTTTGGAAATAGAATTTCATTGTCTAATATTAAGAATGAACTTGTCGACAATTATGTCTCTTTGAAAGAGTGGTCAAAATGGTGGAGCAAGGCGCGCGCTGAAATACTTAAAGATAAATTAATAGGAGTTTCATCGCAAAGAAAAGACGAGTTTGAACTGTTTGAGGCTCCGATAACATATTCAGAAAAAGCGATTGATAGATTTCAAGCCGCTCAAAATTTTGACGAAAGAATTCAAGTCGCTATATCTGTAATGAAGTCAAAAGACAGCGTAGAAATTATTGATTCTTTAGAGTATATGCAGCCATTCTTTAATGAGGGCCTAAAATCGCCCGATAACGCGATTAAACTTCAAAGTATGCTTGTTCTTGAATTAATCAAAATCACTATTCAAGACGAAGACACCTCATATGATCAACAAATTGTAAAAGATTTATCAGAGATGATAAAGGGGTTATCTCTTTTAGAAGCGTCATTGTTGGCAAAAGAATTTAAAGAAGCTGAAATTAAAAGACAATATATAAAATGGATAAAAAAATATAATCCTTTATGGCAGAAAATTTACATTGAGTTGTTGCTGCAAACTCCAATAAAAATTCATAAAATATTAATAAATGACCTGATAACAAACGAGGCTTGGGACGATTTACATGAATTTATAAACCGTCTAAAAAAAGACGTTAATGAATCGGCCGAAATATACTTATGGTTTTTTAGACAAATTATAAGCGATTCTTTAGAAATAAAAAATATAGATTATGACGATTTGATAATGACTTTCTTCAGGTTATCAAGAAATATTCCGCGCTTAGAACAAAAAGGGACAAAACTGCGAAATGCGGCAAGAGAGCTTATTATAGGGTCATTAAAAGAGAATCTGGAAGAAAAAATCAAGGCGCATTCAAAAGAATCTTTAAGAAAAATAGCTTCTCTAATTAAAGACGCGGGGTTATTTTTAGAGCCAGAAAGAGAAGTAATAATTAAAAATCTAAAGCAAATCAATCCGAGTATATTTAAACTGACCGAAGATGAGAAAAAATTAGAAAGCGAATCTGATATTTTTATTAAAATGATAGAAAAGAAAAATGAAACATTTGGAACGCAAAACGCCATTGAAAATATGAAAAAGGAACTTGAGCATCTCTTGAAGGTAGAAATTCCTGAAAATTCTACTGAAATAGGGCAGGCCCAGGAAAAGGGAGATTTAAGAGAAAATGCAGAATATAAAGCGGCTCTTGAAAGACAAAATATACTACAGGCTACGGTTACAAAGATAGAAAGTCAAATAAAGCAGATTTTGCCGATAAAAGCGATGCATATAGACACGGTAAAGGTTTCAGTGGGAACAAAAGTAAAATTAAAAGATAAAAAATCGAATGATATATTTGTTTATTCAATTTTAGACCAATGGGACGCCGATGTTGATAAAGGAATAATTTCATATAAATCGCCTCTAGGAAAAGCCCTCATGGGAAAAAAGAAAAATGAAGAGGCTGTATTCGGCGCAGGTTCGCAGGAACAAAAATTTGAAATATTATCTATCGATAAATCAGTGGATACAAACGGTTATTTGATATAAAGTGCGTTTTAGATTATATGTTTTCTTATATATAATAGCTTCTATAAATGTATATTCTCAAAATAACCAAAATAACCAAAAAAAAGAAACAATAAAACGCGCAGATCTTCTAAAAGATTTAAATGAAATATACGCAGAGTCAAAATATCCCGAGGGAATTACCAAGGCCCAGCTCACAGTCAGATATAGTAACAAGAAAATCAAAGTTTATAAGATATTAATATATCATAAAAACGATAATATTTTATACACGATAAATTCGACAAATGAAGGCAGAATTTTAAAAATATTATATAACAAAAATAGTTTAAATTATTTTATTTATGATATTATTAATCATAAATTATATCAAAAAGATATTTATGAAAAACTCGGCGAGGTTTTAAACTCGGCTTTTTCTTTTGACGATTTAAGCAATAGGAATTTATCTGAAAAATATGTTCCCATTATTTCAGAATTGACGACAGAAAAAGACAAACAGTATAAGAAGATAAAAGTGATTCCGGCTGACGAGAAAGATTACTCGCATTTGTTCTTATACCGTTTAAGTAAAGATAAAAATAGATTAGAAAAAATTGAATACTTTAAGAAAAACCGTATTTTATCGAAAATTATCGAATTCAAATACGGCAATTTAACTATGAAAGAAAAAAATAATAAGTCTAAAATTGAATACCCCATTATCTGGAAAGCGATTGATATAAAAAAAGAAACAGTTTCTATTTTAGAGTTTTTTTCAAGCGATAACATAATACCCTTTGAAGATACAATTTTTGATCCCGATAAGCTAACATATTGATAGTTATGAAATATAAATTTCCCTGGTTTGACGAAAATGAAATTGGACCTTTTTATCTAAACGATACAGAATGGAAAAATTACGAAAAAAAAAATAAATATAATCTCCCGAAAAGGCATTTATATCATATAAGAAAATCTTTAAGACTAAAAAATGATTTGTGCATTTCGCTGACCAACGGAATTAATAAAATAAGCAAAGCAATATTATACGAAAATGATTCGGTAGAAAAAACAAGCGAAAATATAAAAATAAATAGCAATTACGCGAAATATTGCACAGTTATTAGTCCTGTAAATAAAAAAGCTCTTCAGATTATAATACAAAAAAGCGTTGAATTAGGCGTTTATGGTTTTTATTTAATAAAATCTGATAGGGCAAATTATAAGATTCCGTCAATTGAAAGATTGAAAACAATCGCAGAAAACGCCATGTTTCAGGCAAAAAATCCGATTATGCCAATTTTTAATATAAATCTAAACAATATCTTTGATATAAAAGATAAAAAAGATAGTCTATATTTTTGGGGCGACAGCGATTCTGAGAATAGTTTATCGGATATAATCGACCCAAAAAACCGGTTTAACGAGATTATTTTCATAAACGGCCCCGAAGGAGGCTGGTCAACTAGAGAGAAAGAATTTCTAAAAAATAATTTTCATTCTATCGGTCTTTCAGATAATGTATTGCGTGTTGAAACGGCCGCTATTTGCGCTGCGTATCACGCTAAATTATTGATTAGGAATATCAGTGAAAGTAAACGGTAATGATTTATCTATTGAAACATTAAAAGAAAAAACCATAAATTCATTATTTGAAACATTAAATATAGAAAAAAAAACCGTTGTTCTTGAAATAAATCATGAAATTATTGTGAAAGAAGATTATAATAAGGTTGAATTAAGAGATTCTGATATAATTGAAATAATACATTTTGTAGGAGGCGGATGGAAAAAACATTAGAGATATCATTAAACGAATACGGCGCTTTATTTTTTGCGATTCCCGCTTATATTATTATAACCGTTATTCGCGAATGGATGCGCGATCAGTTAATAATGAGTTTAGGAGAGGGCCTATCTGGCGAAAAAAAACAAAAAATCCCGCCATTTTGGCATATTGATATTTTTGCCGTATGCGCAATGGGAATATGGGGTATTTCATGGGGCGGTCTTTTGCAGCGTAAAGAGCGAGATACCCCTCTTACATTTTTTATTTCGCAAATATATTACTTCTTATTTGGTTTTGTAATCGCCGTATTCTATCATTTAAAAGTTCCCGAAGAAGGGGGTTATACATGGCACATACTAAGAGAAATGGTAAGACAATGCTGGATATTGGGCATTTTAAATTTTATTCCTTTACCCCCTTTTGACGCATCGTTTTTTTATATGAATAAGAAAAACAAAGAATATGCTCTTATTGGCTTTAAAATTCTTGTTATCATATTTTTGATTTTTGGATTTTTAGATTTTGAGATATTATCAGAAAAAACTGTATTTAAATACGCGAAGATTGATTGACGATGAAAACAGAAAAAGAAATATTAAATAAAAAAAATATACTGAGCGGAATGCAGCCTACCGGCAGGCTGCATCTGGGTCACTATTTGGGCGTTTTAACAAATTATGCAAAACTTCAAAACGAGTATAATTGCTACTTTATGGCGGCAGATTTGCATGCTATGACGGCATTTTACTCTGATTATGAAAAGGCCCAGGAATTTCTAATACCAATGATTTCTGATTGGCTGGCCGCAGGCATTGATCCTGAAAAAGCGGTTATTTTTGTGCAATCAGATGTTTCTGAGCACAGCGAATTGGCACTGATTTTAAGCATGTATACTCCGGTTTCATGGCTGATGAGAAATCCGACTTATAAAGATAAGCAAATAAACATAGATAAAGAAATTGATTCCCATGGATTCTTAGGGTATCCGGTGCTTCAGGCCGCCGATATCTTGCTTTATGACGCAGAATTTGTGCCGATAGGCGAAGATCAACTGCCGCATCTAGATTTATCAAGAGATATAGTAAACCGGTTTAATCACTTTAATAAACATAATCAAAATAATGTTTTTAGACTACCCAAACCTTTATTGAGCAGTTTTCCGAAAGTTTTAGGAACAGACGGAAGAAAAATGAGTAAATCATATAATAATACTTTGATTCTTTCGTCTGACGAAGATTCTTTGATGAAAGAAATTATGACAATGAAAACAGATACGGCCAGAGTTCGTTTAAAAGACCCCGGAAATCCGCAAAATTGTCCTGTTTTTACTTATTATGATTTTTTTGCAAAAGAAAGAAAAGACGAGATCGCCGATAATTGCATGAAAGGTTCTATAGGATGCAAAGACTGCAAAAACATTGTAGGCTCTAAAATAGTCGTCGATTTAGAGCCTTTTAGGGAAAGGTACAAAGAGGCAAAAGATAATTCACAAAATATCAACGAAATACTTAAAGAAGGCGCCATTAAAGCGAAAGAAAAAGCAAGAGAAACAATGCAAAAAGTAAAAGATTCAATGGGATTTTATCTAAAATAAGAAATGGAAAAAACCAATACAATAAAAGAATTATCGCAATTTTCAATTGAATTTGTTACAAAAGAGGGAGATACTAAAAACGGTCCTTTGGCTTTGCTATGGCATTTAATTGAAAGCTATGAAGTAGATATATTTAACGTATCGCTAAAAAGAATAACTGAAGATTTTTCAAATTATATTATCGAAAACGATATACCGCTAGAAGAGAAATCAGATTTTGCGCTGATGGGCGCAAGGTTAATATTTTATAAATCGCGAAAATTAATACCATCTGACGATATTGACGACGATTATGAAACAGACACGCTGCCTTTAGAGCTTGTAGAACAGTTATTGCAATATAAAAAGTTTCAGGCCGCTTCAGAAAACTTAAGAAGTCTTGAAAATTCGAAAAATTTAACAATTTCGAGAATATCTACATGGCAAGATTATGAAAAAGAAGGCGAAGTATTTCTTAGTGTCGATTTAATGACGTTACTTTCGGTATTTAAAGAGTTTTTATTAGCCAGAGAAAAAGAGCCCTCTATGGAAATTGAAGAAGAAGAAATTAATACCGAAATAATATTAGAGGAAATAAGAAAGAAATTGTCAGAAAATATTGAGCTTTCATTCTTTATATTTGTGCAAAATTTTACGATTATAAAAATAATTGCGTGTTTCTTATCTATTTTAGAATTAGCAAAAATGAGAGAGATTATAATATTTCAAAATACACATAAAGACGATATTTTACTTAAGAATAGAATATAAGAAATAGATTAAAAACAAAAAAATGAACGAACTTAATACATTAAAAAATACTGTTGAAGCTTTAATTTTCATTTCAGGAGACGGAATAACCATATCTGAAATTTCTAAAGGTATAGATAAGCCGAAAGACGAAATAAAAATAGTTTTAGATTCGTTGATTGACGAATATGCCGAAAAAGACGGCGGGATAATATTAAACCAAAACTCAGATAAGTATTATTTTTCAACAAATGCAAGTATCTATAATGATTTAAAATCATTTATTGCTGAAAAGAAAAAAGAAACTCTTTCTAAAGCAATGCTTGAGACTTTAGCGATTATCGCCTATAAGCAGCCTGTTACGCTAACAGAGGTTGAAGAAATAAGGGGAGTAAATTCGCGGGCCTTTATAACCGCGTTGACGTCAAAAAAATTAATAAAACAAACAGGAAGAAAAGAAATACCCGGTAAGCCCGCTTTGTATAGCACAACAAAAGAATTTTTAGATTACTTCGGTTTATCTCAAATAACGGAACTGCCTCCTTTGAAAGAAATAAAAGAGTTAAATTTTGAGGAATTATAATCAAAATGAGTGATAAAGAAGAAATAAATTTAGATAATTTAAGATCTCAGATAGACGAAATTGACGTAAAACTCATAGATCTTTTAACAAATAGAGCAGAATTAGCCAAAAATATAGCCTTAAATAAGCGAAAAACCAATTCAATTTTATATCGTCCCGAACGTGAGCAAGATGTCTACAATAAAATAAAGAATATAAACAAAGGAGTTATAGACAATATTTCGTTGAATAACATATTTCGCGAGATAATGAGCGCTATGATTAAACTTGAAGGCTCCTTAAATGTAGCATATTTAGGCCCGGCCGGAAGTTTTACTCACCAGGCCGCTATTAGAAAATTTGGTCATAGTTTGAATCTAGCCCCAGTAGACGATATTGACGATATTTTTATTAAAGTCGAGAAAGGCGAAGCTGATTACGGGGTTATACCTATTGAGAATTCTACCGAGGGAATTGTTAATTCGACCCTTGACGCATTTTTAAATTTTGATTTAACGATTTATGCCGAAGTATTTTTGCTAATAGAACAGAATTTATTGGGGTTTACTAGTAAACTAGAAGAAATTGAAACAATTTATTCCCATAAACAATCTTTTGGACAATGCAAAAGATGGATCTATAAAAATCTTCCTAATATCAAATTTATAGAGACAACATCTAATTCTAAAGCCGCTGAAATTGTTTCGAAAAATAAAAATAAAAAAGAATGCGCTATTGCTTCAAAATCAGCCGCCGAAACGTATGGATTAAATATTATAAAGAAAAATATTGAAGACAGCAGAAAAAACTATACGAGATTCGTTATAATAGGAAAGCATAAAGCCTCTGCATCGGGTAACGACAGAACTTCTATAATGTTTACAATTCCGCATTCGCCGGGCTCGTTATACACAATTTTAGAGCCGATATTTTCAACAAAAATAAATATGACCAATATAGAATCAAGACCAATATTTAATGAATTGTGGAACTACATATTTTATATAGATTTAGAGGGGCATATTGACGAAAAAAAGATTAAAGAAGCCCTTGAAAAAATAAAGCGTAACGCTACGTCATTTCGATTATTAGGTTCGTATCCTATTGATATTTCGTTAAGACAATAAAATAATTATATTTTCTAATGAATCATCAAAATAACCGGGTTGGTATTTATTGTCTAAAACACTTTTATATAAACGATTGAAAGGATTTTCGCGGGCAGTCATCGGTTTGCATAAATTTTTATTATTTGCCTCTAGACTTTGAAATTTTGAGTAATATTTGCTTTTTTTAGATTTTTCAATGTAATAAAATCCATTGCCGGCCCTAATGCGTCCAAATTCAAATATTATTTCAATCTCAAAGTGAAAGTATTCTGAATTTTTAACGGAGGTTAATATTCCTTTAACATTGTTTTCATTATGATGAAGGTTAATTTGATGCAAATCGTTATTTAATTTTTCCGAAAAATATATTTTTGGGTTTCCGAAAAAATATATAATTAAATCTAAAAGATGCGTCGTATCATGCAATAATAATCCTTCATAATCTTTCTGGGGAAGAAAGCTTTTAGCTTTTGTTAATAAATATCCATGATAATAAAGCGCATTACCCAGATTTTTCTTCTCGTTAATAATTTTGTATATCTGGTTATAAGCGTTATGATACCGTCTTTCATAATTAACCCATATTTTAGAAGTCGAATTTAATATATATTTTTTTATTTTATTAACGTCTTTTATACTCATTAATATTGGTTTTTCAATAACTATTTTTGGTACATTATGCCTTATTCCTATTAAAAGAGCGTCAAAATGCGTATTGGTATCAGAAGCAATAATAAGTAAATCGATTATTTTATAATTAATATCTTTATAATTTTCTGTAAAAATACTATTAGAGACGTCATAATTTTGCGACCTTAGATATTCTTTCGCTTCAGATAGTCTTTCTTTTTTTATGTCGCATAAATAATTAAAAGATAGATTGTAACCCTGGTTTCTTAATTGCGCCAAAGCCCCCATGTGCGTGCATGGTTTATAGCGTAATTTATCTTTTTCTAATAAAAAAGAAATTCTGCCAAGACCAATAACGGCAATTTTTACCGCTTTATGAATATTCCTGTTTTTCATATTTTATAAATGATATGATACCGCCTATTATAAAAGATATGGCAAAAATTGAATAAGTATCATAAAATATTCTTTCGTCAATAAACTCGGCTGAAAGTAACAAACTCAATTCTGCTGAACCATTATTAAATAAAAAATATACAGGGATAAAATAAGATATAACAATATAAATATAAGTTTTAATATCCCTTTTATATTTATTATTTCTTAAAAGAAAAGCAGACGGTATTAAAAGAAAAAACAGGGTTTTATTATAAATTCCTATTAAACAAATAATTATGATATATGTTAAATATGACGTTTGCTGGTTTATTTTTGTGGCGTATATTTTCTTCTCAAACTTAATTATTAATAATGTAGATACTACGGCCAATATATAAAAAAGCAGAATAATTAAAAAAGATTCGTTATTTAACGCTAAATAAATTTTGTTTAATAAAGCATATGCGGTAACGATTATAGAAAAATAAATTACAGATAATATTCCGTTTACCGGAAAATATCTCTCGCTTGATCTTACTAAAAAAGGCAATAATAATAGAATAATTCCAAAAAAGAAAAAAGTAATTATGACCCAGTATTTTAAAGCTCCTTGTTTTGAGAGCCAAAAACTTTGATTAGATAATGAATTTAAAGGGATTTCATTTATTATATTTATATAATTTATTATATGTTCCCCGTAGATATTGCTTAAATGATATTTTTTATCGGAAATTTTGGTTTTGTAAGTCACGCCAAATGCAGGTATATTATTTTTCAAAAAATAACTCTGCTTTTCTGCAAGAAAAGGGAACGCGCTTTGAGAAATTTGTTCGCTTATTGAAGGAACGCGTTTATCGGGAAAATAGTTGTACCAATTGATAGAGCTGAATCTTGAGCCAGTTGAACTTATATGAAGAGCGTCATTTTCATCAGGGTACAAAAATAACATAGTATTTGGCCGTATAGGAAATGTCTCTTTGATAAAAAGATCGGTGAAAACGCAATCATTTTTATTGTCAAAAAAAACCAAAGATACTGAATCTTTTAAGTTTGCATTGTCTAATGTTTCTAAAACGCTTAAACCCGTATAAATGCCCTGTATATTATTTTTTGCGTTCCATGGCAATAAAATAGCATAATGATTTCGTTGTGGCCCTTTTTTATAAAGAGTCAGGCTCTTACATTTTTCAGATATAATTAAATTAGATCGCCAGCTTTTTAACGTTATATTCTCTTTTAAATAAGAGAGTATGTTGTAATCTCGCTTTGTATTCTTAAACCATTCGGGAAAGTTAGAGTTTAGAGATCCTATGAGCCTTCCTGCGTCTTGATTTTTTATAGAATATGTTTTCAATGAACTTATATTCTTTATTTCTTCTCTTTTTGTAACGCCTTTTACTGAAGCAAATAAAATGAATATAAATATTAATAATAACCATGATACATAATATTGATTTATTTCAGATAACTTTGCTCTACGATTAAAAAATATTTTGATTCTTTTTGCCATTATTAAGACCTAATGATAAAAATGGGTTGTTTTTTAAAGAATATTTTATTATATATAGGGTCTATTCAATAAAGCCCAGTCGTTATTTTAATAAATAAAGCTTGAATCAACTACTAAATAGCTATTTATAATTTTTGAATATGCAATATATCGTAAAATATATAATTATCGTATAAATCAAATGAAATCTAATTTACCAAATAATAATTTATATTACCATATTTTGGGACTAAAATCAACGGCTTCGATTAATGAAGTAAAAAAAGCCTATCGTAATATGGTAAAGAAAAATCATCCCGATGTACATCCGCAAGAAGTAAGAAGTTTTTATAAAGACAAAATGATTATAATTAACGAAGCATATCATATTTTAACAAAAACAGAATTTATTCAAGATAATAAAAAAGATATAGTCGTTAATACTGAGAATAACAATATTCTTGATAATTTAAAAGATCCGGGATACGTTTATTATAAGCAAGGTCATAAATATTTTCATAGCGGTTTTTATAAGTATTATAAGAAAAAATCAAAAATAAAAAACAAATTACGGGCTACACTAGAAATTTTAACAAATTTTGAAAAAGCATATTATTATTACCGTAAAGTAGTTAATGAATATCCAAAAAGTCAATGGGCATGGGATTCGGGCATAAAATTGAAAAAAATTGAAAAATTAACGCCGATTTATAAGAAAATTAAAGAGTATCTAATTGAAAATATTGAGTCAGAAAATGAAGAGCTGTTAAATATTCCAGGAATTTCTATATTAAATTCGCCGGAAAAATGGTCAAATTTCTTGAAATCAAAATAAAAAATGACAGTATGTATAATTTCTATAAAAAGGTCTTATGCTGATTAAAGACCCGCTTGACGAGAATATACAAAAAAAAGCAACCAGAGACGGTTTTGGCGACGCATTAGAAGAAATTACAGATTCCAAAGTAGTAGTTTTAGAGGCAGATCTATCTGGTTCTACCAAAACAAATAAATTTAAGAAAAAATATCCCGAAAGGTTTTTTAATTTTGGCGTGGCTGAGCAAAATATGCTGGGGCATGCCGCGGGTTTGGCCATAAGCGGTTTAAAGCCAATAGCCGCTAGTTTCGCAATGTTTGTTTCTGGAAGAGCGTGGGAAGTGATTAGAAATTCAATATCATACCCTCGTTTAAATGTAAAACTTGCGGGTTCGCATGCCGGTATTACTTTAGGCGAAGACGGCGCAAGTCATCAGATAATTGAAGATATTGCCATTATGAGATGTATTCCCGAAATGACTGTTATCGTCCCCGCCGACTATTGGCAGGCGTATAACGCCGTATTTGCCGCATTAGAGCATGAAGGTCCGGTTTATATTCGCTTAGGTAGACCGGCAATTGACATGATTTACGATAAAAAAGATTCATTTGAAATCGGCAAATCAAAAATTATTCAGGAAGGCGAAAAAATTGCGTTTTTTGCGACAGGCATTATGGTAAGCGAATGCTGGAAAGCTGCGCGCATTTTAGAAAAAGAAAAAAATATAAGGCCATGGGTAGTCGACTTTAGTACAATAAAGCCCATTGATAAAGAAATGATTTTAAATATTGCTAATAAAATAGAAAAAATATACACATTTGAAGAGCATAATACCTTGGGCGGTTTCGGAAGCGCCGTATCTGAAGTTATTTGTGAAAATAATCCTATAAAAGTTAAAAGAATAGGAATTAACGATAAATTTGGACAATCTGGAACAATAAAAGATCTTCTTGATCATTATAATTTATCGGCTTCAAAAATTGTCAATACAATTGAATTAAATGCTTAAATTAAAAAAAAAAAGATAATCGTTTTACTTTCGGTTATTTTAGTTTTAATTACGGTTGCCTTAAGCATTTTACCCGAAATAATCTTTAAAAATAGTTTCGACAAAGAAAAATTTGAAAATTTAATCAATAAAATAGCGTCAAAAAGCGAGTTGGCCGTATCGTTTGACGGATTTTCAGCTAGCCTATACAATGGCATACAAATTCATGGAATCAATATTTCATTTGAAGAGAATTTTAGCAGAAACAACATGTTTTTTAAAATTTCAAAAGCTAAAATTCCTATAAAATGGGAGTCTTTAAAAGTTTTTACGCTTGATTATAAAAATATAGAGCTCGATTCTCCTAAAATAAATTTATGGATTAAAAATAAAACCATTTCAAATTTGTTTATAAATCAGGTAACTAACTGGTTAAACGAAGATACTGAATTTTCTATTTCTATTAAAGACGCTTTAATAACGGTTATTTTTGATACAAAAGGCTACCAAAAAGAGATGTGGAACATAGAAAATGTGAGCGGTAATATTCATAATTTATTAAATGAAAAAGAATTATCTATTTTTTACTCTAATAAAGACTGGGGGGCGGGAAAAATAAACATTAATCCGAATGAATGTTCAAATCAATGCAAATGGTTTTTTGGAGAATATAAATGGGAATTTTCGTCGTTTTCAGCCGAGAAGTTATCGTGGATAATTAAGCCGTTTATATTTACTGAAGGAGAAATTAACGGAAAGATTAATTTTTTATTTAATAAAGATAATAAAGAAATATGGGAAACATTTGGTCAGATAGAAGCGAATAATATTAAAATACAAGATGATGAAGAAAGATTATTATTAAACGAAATTTCATTAAATACTTCATATAAAATTGATCACAATACTAAGGGCCAAACTATAAAATTAAAAGGTAAATTAAACGGCGGGAATTATGATTTATCATATAATCAAGATAAAAACGAATTATGGCCAAATAACGCCGAGTTTAAGATAAGCGATTTTGAACAAAAAGGCTTTTTTGTTTTGCCGTACGGTTTTAAGATTTATGGTTTAAAGCAAATGACTGTTTCAATAAATAAACCCCTATCTTCAGCTTCTTATAGAAATATAGATTCAAATATTGAAATTTCAAATGGCCAATTTCTGGATAATAATAAAATATTATTTTTCATTCCAAATCTCAATTTAATTATGAATTCAAACGATTACGAGTTAAATTTGCTTATACATAAAAATAAAAGCGATATAGGTATAAATATGCATGGGAAAATCACATTATTTTCCCATTATTTTTCTGAAATTATTCGAGATATGAAAACTCTTGATAAAAAAGTTGTTTCAAAAGAAATTATCGGAATTTCAGGGAAACATCAGGGACATCTTAATAGTAAAAAATTTCTATTCAATGATTTTTTTGAACTCAAATCATATTTAATAGATAAATGGAAGAAATCAGTTTTAATAGGAATTAACAACGGATGGAGAGAGTCAAAATTAAGAGAAAGAGAGTGGTTTATAACGCTTTTATGGAAAAATTTATTGTCAATGCCGATAAATATTGAAAATTTTTCCTTGGAGAATACTCAAAGTTCTAAAATGACGGGAAATTTAAGCATATCAAATAATCTCATAGATTTCAATTTAAAAGAATATGAAGGAAGAGAAAATTATCTTGATTTATTGTATAATTTTAATTCAAATTATCCGACAATCTCGGGAAATCTAAGTCTTGACTTACAAGACGCATCTAATATTAGAAAAGATTTCATTGGCGACGATATAATAAATTCACTAAAGGCATTTAAATATGTATGGAACTTCAAATCGGGAGGCGAAAGACCTGTCGATTTATATAACACATTTCGGGGCAAAGGAGTTTTTGAATTTTATGATGTTGTTTTAGGAAAGTATTTTGACGATAAAGAAGTTGATAAAAATTGGAATTTTATAAAAGGAGAAGCAAGCGCATATTATAATAGCGGTTATTTTAATAATACTTATGGTCAAAATCAAAATAATAATTTATACACGTATGGACGATGGAAAACCGATAATTTCTTCAAAGAATGGAAGATTACGCACAATATTCGCCCTAAAACTATTGATTAATTTTGTATTTTTCTATATTTGACGCGGATGATATTGCGATTATATTACCCATGCATACTCCTTGGCGACATAATAATATTCTCGGTAAAAAAGTGTTGACAATTAAAATAGAATATATTTACCTTTAGATTAAATAAATAACTGAAAAAATATAGAGAAAGTATCGATAATTATGAGAGACAGAGATTTAAATAAAGAATTATAGCGAAAAAATCATTAATTTTATGAGATATTTTCGTTATATATTAATGGGGGTTTTTTTTGAAAAAAACTCAAAAGAAAAAACTTGGCAGAAATATATTTATATTGTGTTTATATTTTTTACTTCCTTTGCAAAAGTTAAACGCTTATGGTTCGGGGTTGATAGATAAACTACCCGATGCCGAAGGTAATTTAAATTTAGGCGCTTTAGAACTTCATCCGGCTTTTATGTATACAGAAAGGTGGAGCGACAATATATACTATACTTCTGAAAATCGAACTAAAGATACCATCAGCACGATTACCGGCGGTATGCTTTTCAGTATTGGCGAACAATATCAAATAAACTTGGGTTATTTGGCAGATTATCATATATATTCTGAAAATGAAAAAGAAAATTTTACATCTCATAATATTTTAGGCGAAATCGATTTGAATTTCAATTCAGGATTAAAAATATACGCTTTAGATAAATTTATTATGACGATGGATCCCAGAGATATATCAAATAATTTTTTTAGATCAAAGCGATCAGAAAATATATCTAAAGGCTCTGTCGGTTTTATATCGCCTTCGACTAAAACAGAATTTAATTTAGGCTATGAAAATGAGTATCTTGATTATCTTCAAGATACCAATAAAGAATATGACAGAATATCGCATACGGCAATCTCAATGTTTAATTATCGATTTTTTTCAAAGCTGGCCATGGAACTTGAATTCAATTATCTGTGGGAAAAATATCCGCATAGAATTGATAATAATATTGATTGCGAATATCGTACAGGTTTTGCCGGTTTGTCGTGGTCATATAAAAAAGACGTAAAATTGGTATTGATGCCCGGTATTTTGGGCATCAATTATCGAAATGCAGATTACCCAGACGATAAAACATGGATAATAAAATCAGATGTGGATTATAAGTTTCATATATTAGGAAAATCTCAACTTTCTTTGACGGGAGGAAAGAAAATTGAGCGAACGCCTTATGAGGGAAGCGTTGAATACCAAACCTCTAAAGGGTCCTATTATGAAGATCTATTTGCCTCCATAAAATTTCATACATGGTTTACGCAAAAGATAATGGTATTTCTAAAGTATTCATACTCTTATAGAGTTTATAATAAAATAATCGATACACTAGCTGAAAGAAAAGACAATTTCCATATGGGCGAGACAGGGTTTGGTTTTAAGCCATTGGGAGTCATTATGCTAAACGGCAAGTATTCATACGCAGAAAATATTTCAAATCACAAATTCAGAAATATGAAAAATCATAGCGCCCAGTTTTCTATATTGGTAAGTCTTTAATTGTTGCTTAATTACATAATTAAATATATTGTTTAAATAATATTTATGATTAAAAAATATTTCATATTATTTATGTTATTATCTATGGGATATAACATATATTCTCATCCCTGCGAAAATTCTTATGAATTGACAGAAGAATATAAAATAGGTCCCCAAGACGTGCTTCAGATTAAAGTATGGGGAAACGCCGATTTTTCAGGCACCGTTGTCGTTGATTTGAAAGGATATATCAGATATCAGTTTATTGGCAAAATAAAAGCCAATGATCTAACAACCGCAGAGCTTGCTCAGGAGATTACAAAGGGTTTAGAGGGCGATTATTTAATAAATCCTCAAGTTACCGTAGAAGTCGTTCAATATCGAAGTCAAAAGATTTCTATTTCGGGAGAAGTGGCCAGACCGGGGGCGTTTTTTTTAACAAAAAGAACGACTCTTGTAGAGGCAATTGCAGAAGCGGGCGGTCATAAAAAAGAAGCCGGTTCAGAAGTTATTATTGTTCGATTGAATAAAAATACGAAAACAATTGAAAAAGAACAGGTTAAAATCGATTTAAAAAAAGCGCTTGAAGGCGATATGAATCATAATATATTTTTAAAAAATGGCGATTTAATATTTATTCCTATCGCTAAAACCTTTTATATTATGGGCGAAGTGGCGCGTCCCGGCAAATATAATTTAGAAAAGAATATTTCGGTGTTAAAGGCCATTTCTTTAGCCGGAGGAGAAACGTCAAAAGCGTCGATAAACAGAACAAAAATAATAAGAATAGACGGCAAAAAAACAACCAAAAAAAATATAGAATTAAATGAAATAGTCAGGCCGAATGATATTATAGTGGTGCCCGAAAGTTTTTTTTAATAGATTATAGATTAAAAGATGAACGAAAAAAAATCATTAGAAACAGAAATAGACTTAAAACAGTATATTAATTTAATTTACTCAAGACGCTGGGTTGTTTTGACATTTTTAGTCATAACTTTTTCGTTGTCAATATTATACATACTTTTTACCAAGCCGCTTTATAGGGCCACGGCTCAAATTTTAATAGAAGAAGAAAAAAGAAATATATTAGATTTTAAAGAGCTGTATTCTTTAGATATTCCTTCAAACGACTTTTATAACACGCAATATAAACTTTTATCGAGCAGGCTAATGGCCGCAATGGTTTTTGATAAAATTAAAGATTCTTATGAATTAAATATTAATTATTCGTTGCTTGATGAAGATGAAAAAGAAAAAGTAAAAAAGACTCACGTAGATTTGTTTTTATATTCTCTTGAAATAGAACCAGAAAGAAACAGCCGCCTGGTGAAACTACATTATGAAAGTCATAACCCGGCTTTAGCCTCAAAGATTGTAAACGCGTTTATAGAGGCCTATATGCAGTTTAATCAAAGCATGAAAGCCGAAGTAATCGGATATACGACAAATTTTTTAAAGCAAAGTCTTGAAGAACAAAAAGAAAAATTAAAAGAATCAGAAATATTATTACAGGAATATAAAGAAAGAAATAATATGATCTCTTCAGAAGGAAAAGAAAATATTACTATTGTAAAAATGACTGAATTAAATATGGACGTTATTAGCGCCGAAAATGCGCGCGTTGAAGCGCAAATGCGCTATGAACAGTCATTACAGAGCTATGAAAACGACAAAATTATCGAATCTACGTCGCAGGCTATTTCAAATCCCTTGATAAATCGGCTAAAAGGCGAAGAAGGGGATATTGTTACAGAACTTTCAGAGCTTTCAAAAAAATACGGAAATAAACATCCTAAGATTTTAACGTTAAGAGAAAAGTTAAAAACCAAAAGAAAAAAAATGCGCGATGAAATACAAAAAACCGTTACGTATTTAAAAAATGAATATGAAATTGCCTTAAATAAAGAAAAAACGCTAAAAAAAGCTCTTGAAGAATCTAAGCAAGAGAATCAAAAATTAAATGAGATTTCAATAACATACAGAGTCTTGCTTAGAGACGTAGAAACAAATAAACAATTATATAATATATTACTGACCAGATTAAAAGAAACGGGTATAAGCAGCAATATTCAAAGCAGCTTTGTAAAAATTATAGACAGGGCAGAAATTCCGTCTGTGCCCATAAAACCGAGAAAAATATTTTCGATATTTATCGGGCTTATATTTGGATTATTTGGAGGAGTTGTTCTTGCCATTTTAATCGACTATCTGGATAATACGATTAAATCTGCCGAAGATCTTAAAAAATATACGTCAATACCCATATTAGGAAGTATATCAAATTTCAAAAATTATGCAAATGAGCGAAAAGATTCGCTAATAGCGTTATCGTACCCTAATTACGCAATTTCAGAGGGTTTTAAAGTTATTAGAACTTCAATGGCTTATTCGTCGGTAACGCAAAAAAATAAAACGATTCTAATTACAAGCGCGCAAAAATCAGAAGGAAAAAGTACAGTCGCTTCAAATTTAGCCGTAACAATTATGCAGACTAATAAAAAAGTTTTGCTTTTAGACGCTGATTTGAGAAATCCATCGGCGCATGAAATATTTAATGTTGAAAACGACGTGGGCATTACAAATTATTTAGTGGGAGAAAAAAAAATAACGGATTGTATTAAAAAAACGCAGGCTGAAAATCTGGATATTATTTGCTGCGGCACCATACCCCCAAACCCATCTGAAATTTTAAGCTCAGATAAAATGAAAAAAACTATTGACCTATTAAAAAAGAAATATGATAAAATAATTCTTGATTCTGCCCCCGTTTTACCGGTTACCGATTCTGTATTATTAAGTAATAGTACAGATATGACTATACTAGTGGTTAGCGCGGGTAAAACCGATAGACAATCTGTTATTTATGCAATTTCGCAGCTTCAAAATGCCAGGGCAAACCTCATAGGAACGGTATTAAATCATGTTCAATTACCAAGTAGAATTCATGGTTACGGTTACGGTTATGGTTATGGTTATGGTTATGGTTATGGTTATGGGAAAACAAAAGAAAAGTCTTCAAAAAATAATAAAAATAAATTTTTAAGGCATATCATTCAAAATATAAAAAAATATGTAACTTAAAATATGATTATTTTATTATAATCAGTGATTTTTGATATTCTATTATTTTCTTTTCGGCTTGTTTATGCCTACTGTCCAGTTTTAAAACTTTTACAAAAAAATCATACGCTTTTTTATTTTGACGCAATTTTTCATAAGACAAGGCCGTAAGGTAATAATTTTTCACGATATTATCCTGTAAATGTATCGCCTTTTGGGCAAAAAAAATAGCTTTTTGATATTGGTTATATTCATAAAAGACTTGGGCCGCAAATGAAAGAATATTCTTATCATTTGATTGGTTTATAGAATTCTGCATATGTCTTAATATTATAAGAGTCAGTTCATTATTTTCTATAGATTTCTCAAGAATATGAATATATAATTTTTCCGCTTTTCGGATTTCAGTATTATTTATATAATTTTCAATGGTTGATAAAAATATATTTATATTATTTTTATCAATTCTCTTAATTGATTTAATATATTTTGAAGCCGATATAATATCTTTATTCATTAAACTTATTTTACATAAAATTTCGATTATACTTTGAGATGTTTCAAGACTGGGATTTAGTTCGATAGAAATTTTAATTTCTTCTAAAGCGCGGTAAAGATAAATTGATTTTAAGTTTTCGGGCAGTTTATCTAAAAATTGAAAAACCGAGATCGCATAATAAGCTCTTACAAAATAATTATTCGGCGATATACGAATTGCTTTATTGAATAAGTCGTTTCCTTTATTAAAGTCGGCCAGTGAAAAATACATCCAACCTAAATATGATAAGATTTCGGTTCGCGTGGGATTTATTTCTAAAGCATTCATAAAATGATTTTCGGCTTTAATAAACATATTCATTTTTTCGGCCGCAGATTGCGTATTAATATTAAATAGATTATATTTTCCTAATAGAAAATGATAGTCATATTCTTCGGGCAATAGTTTCGCGGCTAATAAAAGATTATCGTAATCTGTTTTCTGGGGTATTTGCGAGCTTAAAGAGATCCATAAAGTACTTTTTTCAATAGAATAAAACCTGTCTGCAATAAAGCTTATAATTGAATTATAAAGAAAAAATAGGCCCAGAGAAATAAAAATAAATTTTCTGATGACGGTTTTATTTAAAAAAGTTTTTATATTAATTGATCTCATTTTCTTATTTTCGATGCAGAGTATGTAATAGAATAAATAATCGTTAGAATAAAAGCATTGGCGGGAATTTGTAAATTAAAATCAGAAAAGCTATGCATAAATATATATGCTATTGAACTGGTTCCGCCTATGATCATCGATTTGGCAAATAAACCGTAGGCATAATGCCGGTTGACCATTATCGTTTTAAAAAAATAAATATTTGCCATTAAGAGTAAAAGCGATCCTATGAACCCCCCCGAAGATAATAATTCTAAATAATCATTATGGGCGTGGTTTATAAAAGTCAGTCTCCCGGGAAAGTCAACAGGAACATAGTGTCTTAAAATATGTTCATAAACGCCAAAACCGGCCCCAAAAAATTTATAGTCATTTATTAGATTTATGGTCGACTGCCAAAGTATTTGCCTTCCGACTGAAAAATTCTCTGACATTTTTGAAAACCTGTCTTCTAAGGGCTGAATTCCCATCCATAAGGTTATGGCCATAACCGAAATAAAGATTCCGATTAAAATTTGTGTTGTTTTCTTTTTTCCAGACGAAATCCACAGCGAGGCGGTAATAAAAATTGAAAATATACAACTAAATATTCCCATTCGAGAATGTGAGGCGATTATTCCCATGAAAATCAATACTATGAAAATAAAATAAATTGTATTTTTTGTGCCCTTCTTTGAACTTAAAAAGGCCATTATTCTTTCTTTAAACGAAAGATTTTTATCTCCGTATGAAAGAAAATTATAAATTAATAAATTTATTCCTAACGGTAAGATCATTCCTAATAATCCCGCAAAATGGTTTCTATTTACGTATGTTCCTGAAACTTGCGTATTCTTATCAAAAATTAAATCAAATACAAGGTTAGCGCTGAAATACGCATATAATCCTATAAGAGTTTCAATCATGGCCAGAGTAATCAAAGAATATAAATATAATTTTAATCTTTTTCGGCCGATATTTGATTTTGTTAGTATATAAAATGATAAAAAATAAGCGGTATACTTTAAGAGTTCGGCTTTGGTTGCGTAAGAATAAAGGCTTAAACTCTTATATTTTGCGTTAATAGAGTATAATTCAAAATAATCTGGTATTAATTCAATGTAAACTTTATGCGCCGTTGGAGATAAAAAGGCGATAAAAGACGGGGGTAGCGGTAAAATTTGAAACGCCGCAAAACCCAGAAAAGAAAACAAAGAATAATAGACAGGTTTTAGGTCTTTGATATTTTCATGAAATAGTTTGGTTTTATATGTTAAAAAAATAAATAATGCAAAAATAATTATTTGCATTAATGAGTAAGACCAGATATGCGCAGACCCTAAAGATAAAGGCGCAAAAAGAATTAAAAATATATAAATATAATCTATGTATTTATAATTCGAAATGGTTTCTCTCATTATTATAAGAGATAATCAATATTTATTTAGAGCCGCTGGCCATAGGTAAATCAAGCGGGTCAACAGGCGGAGTTACAGGCGGTTCTAAGAAAGTATAAATGACTTCTTTATCATTATCTTCAAATTCATCAGACATATCAATAGAAGGCGTTTCGTCTTGTGAGGCTTCATTATTTTGTGTTATAGGAGACATTTTAAGGGCCTCGCTGACGCTTTCTTTTTTAATTATATCTTTGCCCAATAAAATATTCTCGGTAGTCGCAAAAGCTAATTTTACTTTATCTAGCGCCCCCGCTTCGGCTAGTTTAACGGCATCTTGTGTCATATTCAATATAGATTTAGACATATTGCAATGACCTATTCCTTTTGAGGTTTGAGAAACGCCGGAGTGTTCGTTTGTTAAAGATGATTTTGCGCCCGACGCCATGTGATTAGAGCAAGAAGAGGCGATAGCCGATACATTTGCTATCGTATCTAATAATAATCTGTATGATTCGCCTATGTTTGTATAAGATAAAGTATCTTTGTTTTGTTGTGTTTGATAGGCCAAAGAATATCCGCTTTCAATTTCAGAAATTTTAGATTTAATTTCGCTATATGATGAATTTGCAAAGCCTAGGGCCTCTGTATCATTATTTAATATGGCTAAACCTAAAATATTCAAAGTTTTTGTTAAGGCAGCCTGCGAGATTAAAGAATTCGCTCTTATTTTTGATAAAGTTGAAATACTTAAAGCCTGGGCGCCGTTTGATGAAAATGCAATTTGCTCTTCAAGTTTTTTTAATTCAACGGCTTGATTTTTAATTTCATTTATGTGCGTATCAATTTTGTTTTTTATTTCTTTTAACGCTTGCGAAGCCGATGCATTATTCATCCAGATAGATTCGCCTAAAGATTCAGTAATGCCATATTTATCAGCGGTCGCCATTGCCGCTACAGTTTGTCCGCGTAAAGAGCTTATTTTTGAAGTTAAATTTGCAATCTGAATTTTAATTTCGTCGGTGTGGGTTTGACTTGGCTGCATTTCTATGCTTTTAAGCATCATATTTAATTCTTTCTCTTTTCTTAAAAATAGATTTGCTTCGTTTTGCTGCACAATCGCCTGTTTTGCCGCTTGTTGAACATATAATCTATTTTTTTGTTCATTTAGCTGATATGAAGCAATAGAACCAACGTCTGAAGAGCTTAACACCGGCAAATTTACCGTTTTTTGGGCCGAACCTGTAGTATTATTTTCGTTTAAACTGCCAGAATAGAAATTATAATTGGTAGATTTGTCTACATTAACGACAAATGTAGCTGAAATTGTCTGTTCAGACCCGCTTATTTCAGTTTTCATTGAAGGCGTATTTAAAAAATATTTAGTATTTTGATTATTGTTTATTTTAAAAGTTATGCCGCCCAATAATAAATTTAAATTTAATTGCTTTTTATTGTCACCGGTATTGTACAACATACTTGAAAAGTCTTCTTTAACGTTTATCGAAAGATTAGAATCATAATCTATTATTGCCATACCGTCAGATAGTCTCATTTCTGCCCTACCGCGAAAAGTTACTATTTTATCTGAGTTGTATATAGGATACGGCGCTTTGTTAAGTATTTTCCATGTACCTTTGCTGCGAATAAGAGCTTGCCCGTTTATATTTGTAATTTGTCCAATAGGCCCGTTCATTTTTTGGGCAAAATATGAGGTTGTAAATATTACAGTTAATATTAATATTAAAGTTGTTATTATTGCTTTTACTTTCATAATCTATTTATCTTATTTTTTACTCTCTAACTTTACCTAATAATATAACGTTTTTACCTTCGGTTTTCAACTTATTTTTTAATAATTGTCATTAATTGTCTAAACCACAGTTTGTATTTTACAATATTTTCATGTTGTTATTACAGACAAATAACCGCAAATTTCATTGTTTTTCAGTGTCTATTAATAATACAAACATATATTAGCAAGTCAATTTTATTAAGAAAAGATATTTGGCATTTCTAAAGAAAGCCGGTAACAGGGCGCGGCCCGCGACGAATTTGTACAGAATCATTCATTTTTTTATAAAATAAATTGACACTCTATTCTATGTATTCTCATTTGTTCTAATATGCCGTTAGAAAAACAAAAAATGCTTATCAAAGAATCTGTTTATTCTACAAATACAGACAGATTGCGTTTACTTGATATTGCCATTGAAACCATATTAAAAGAAAGGCTCGATATTTCGCTTGATAGGTTTGAATTATATCTTATTTTAGACGAAGCGATTACAAACGCTATGGATCACGGTAATCGTTGGGATAAATCAAAAAAAGTTATTCTAAAGATAGAAAAAGTTGAAAAAGAATCGGTAAAAATATACATCAAAGATGAGGGCATCGGGTTTAATCCAAAAATCTTGCCGGATGTCTTAAATAATAACGGTAAACTTAACCCCAGAGGCAGAGGTATTTATATTATAAGAAAGTTTTGCCCTATTGAGTGGAATGTGGTTGGCAATGAAGTCTGCATAACTCTTGAGACTAAAAATTAGAAAACTAGGATGAGTTGCATGATAGAAATAAATGAAGGCATATTAAATGTCGTTGTAAATGAAAAGCGTATAGAAGGGTCAAATCATATATTTGAGCATCTGGTTGAAGAAAGTAAAATTTCTGATAAAGATAAAGTTAAGAAAATTATTTTTGATTTTGCGAATGTAGAATACATAAACTCTTTAGGTATAGCCGAATTCATATCTATAATCAGATATTACACAAATGTTACAAACGCCGTCGCAAAATATAAATTCATAAACGTAAACAAAGACATTAGAAAATTATTTTCTTTAGTAGAGCTTGGTCACTTAGTAGAAATATCCGAAAGCTCTGGCTGAGCATGATAAAAAAAAGATATATCTATTTACCGCTTTCATTTTTTTTAATATTTATTTTTTATAATCATGAAATTAACGCCTTGTCTCTTGAGGCCATTAAAAAAACGCTATCAGATACGGAACAAGTTTTATCGGCAATATATGAGTTTACCGTAAAATTAATAGATTTCTTTTCGGTTCTTCTCGACTGGATGGGATTTCGCGCTTTCGCGGCGGCAATGGGTATATATTTTTGTTACAGGTTTATTGACGGGTTTTTTCCCGCTTCAAGAATTATTAACATTGTTATAGGTTTATGCGTTTTTACTTTTCTATGGCTGATGTGGAACGAAGTATATCATGAATCATATAAATTAGACGTTATTTTATATACCTATGGGTTTCTTTTTTCTCATATTCTCGCGTTATTTATTATTCAAAAGATAATTTTATATGCGGCAAAAAAAATGAAACGAATTTATATTAAAACGAGAAAGCAAAATATCAATATTTTAGAATTTTACGATATGATTGACAACTATTCTTTGGCTCTTAAAAATAGCTTAAAAAACGGAAGAAAAAATCAAGCCGTAAAAATATTAAAAGAGCTTCAATTTATAATTGAAAATAGCGCCGAAGGTGAAAAAAACAAAAACACATACGAAGAAAATTCAATATCCCGATAAAAACGGATATTTTGGCGAATTTGGCGGTCAATTCGTCTCTGAACTTCTCTTGCCCGCGTTAACTGAGCTTTCACAGGCATACGAGAGGGAAAAAAGAAATCCTGAGTTTAAAAATAAACTAAAAATACTATTAAATGAATATGCCGGCAGACCAACCCGTCTTTATTATGCAGAGAACTTATCTTTAAGATGGAAAGCAAAAATATATTTAAAACGCGAAGATCTTCTGCATACGGGCGCCCATAAGATAAATAATACGCTGGCCCAAACATTTTTGGCAAAAAGAATGGGCAAAACCAGAATTATAGCCGAAACGGGCGCGGGTCAGCACGGGGTAGCTACCGCTACAGCATGCGCGTTATTTAATCTTAAATGCGTTATATATATGGGCGAAGAAGATTTAAGAAGGCAGGCCCTGAACGGTTTTAGAATAAAATTATTGGGCGCCGAAGTTATCGGTACAGGCGGCTCAAAAGGCACCCTTAGAGACGCCGTTAATGAAGCTTTACGCGATTGGTCAAAAAATGTCGATAACACGCATTATGTATTGGGTTCTGTGATGGGGCCGCATCCTTTTCCTATGATGGTTCGCGATTTTCAATCGATTATAGGCAAAGAGGCTCGTTTACAAATACTTAAAAAAGAAAAAAGACTTCCAGATTCTGTTATTGCCTGCGTAGGAGGCGGCTCAAACGCTATTGGCGTTTTTCACGCATTTTTAAATGATAACTCAGTAAAACTTTACGGCGTAGAAGCCGCAGGAGAAGGGCTTTCGTCAAAAAGACATTCGGCGACCATTTCAAAGGGAACGCCCGGCATACTTCACGGCTCATATAGCTATCTTCTTCAAAACAAAGAAGGATTGGTTTCAGACGTTCATTCTGTTTCGGCGGGCCTCGATTATCCAGGGGTAGGGCCCGAACATTCATACTTAAAAGAATCGGGAAGAGCAGATTATGTATCAATTTCTGACGCCGAGGCGATAGAGGCTTTTCAAGAGCTTTCATCTACAGAAGGAATAATTCCGGCCCTTGAAAGTTCGCATGCTGTTGCCTACGCGAAAAAATGGGTAAAAGAATACAGATCTAAAAATAATAAAGAGCCTCTGGTTATAGTTAACCTGTCTGGCAGGGGAGACAAAGACGCTGCCGAAGTACAGCGATTGTTATCTATAAAAACAAGTGACATATGAGTCTAATCTGCGTTATTTTGCCCTGGCAAAATTTAGCCGTCAATCTTGCCGCCGAAGAATATTTTCTGGTTCATAAAGAAAAAGACGAAAGCAAAATATATCTTTTTTTTTATGAAAATTTCGACGCCATTGTTTTAGGCAAAACACTTAATTTAACGAAGGAAGTCTGGTTAAATAAGAAAAATCTTAATATTTTGCGAAGAATAAGCGGCGGCGGAAGCGTCGCTCATTTTAAAGGAAATCTAAATTATGCGATCTTTTTATCGCAAAAGAGATATCCCGAATTATTTGACGTAAATAAAAGTTATAAGCGTATACTAGGGGCAATTTCAACTCAATTTGCAAATAAAGTTCAAATTGAGCAAAAAGGTCTTTCCGACTTATCTGTAATTCAAAAAAACCAATACAGAAAAGTTTCGGGAAATTCTCAGGCCAGAAAACGAGGATGGATATTGCACCATGGAACATTTTTATATGATAAAAAGAATATTTCTAAAATATCATATTATTTAAAAGAGCCCGACAAACAGCCCGATTATAGAAATAAAAGAAGTCATAATAATTTTATGCCGATTTTTACGCCCGTTTCGTCAAGGTCTATAATAATAAAAAATATAATCATGGCTTTTTCAACAGCATTTTCTTTGCGGGCTCAAAACATCCGACATCATGAGATTTTTTGCAAAGATGAAATAAAAGCTATTCGTCAATTAAGCTTAGAAAGTTATTTAAAACTTGTATAAATTTTTCTTTTGCCGAAAAATGTACCCAGTGATCGGCAGATTTTATTATCTGTATATTAGCCGAAGGAAAATAGCTTTTTATAGTATCATAGTCTTCGTTTAAAATATAGTTTGATTTTTCGCCTTTAACAAAAAGAGTAGGTTTGTTAAACGATAACCCAATGCTTACATTAAAATTTGTACGATTTTCTTCTTTAAAGAGATTTCTTACATTGATTCTCCAGACGTATTGATTATCTTTTCTTTCAATATTTGTCATTAGAAAATTTCTCTTTATATCGTCGGGTATTATCTTTTTCAAGACGCTATCAATTTGTTTTCGGCTTTCAAAAGCTGAGATTTCGGTCATTAACGCTTGAAATTCAGACTCATGCTTAATCGTATATTTTTTTGGAGCGATATCAACAACTAAAAGCGCTTTTATTAAATCGTTATTATTTAGGGCAATTTGCATAGCCGCCAGACCTCCTAGAGAATGTCCAAGTAAAATAGGGTCGCTAATGTTATTAAACTTTAACCATTGCAATATATCGAAACAAATATCGTCTAAAGAATTATTTTCTTGATGAAAAGATGAACCGTGATTTCTCAGATCTAATGCGTATACGGTATATTTATTCGCTAAAATACTTGAAATTGCGTTCCAGTTTTGCGACGATCCAAAAAGGCCGTGTAAGATAACAATGGAAGTTTTTCCCGATGGATATTTTCGGTGAAATAAAATATTTTTATTCAAAATTATTGTAAGAGTTTCGAAACAGACGACGATTCAATATTCATGAATATTTTCTCGGCTTCTCTTAGCTCTTTTGAAATATTAATGTTATGTTCATCATAATTTATTTCAATATCTGAATCTATAGAAAATATATTTTGTATCTGTATTTCTTTTTTCAATAATTCGTTTTTCATCGCCGATATTTCATGATGTAAAAGAGAAATATAGCTTTCTGTGGTCTCATCGTTTAATAAAGTTTTGTCAATATTTATTGATTTATCTTTCATTGAATTTAAGAAAATCTGCCGCCAATCTTCGACATTTTCAAGATTTTCAAGAAAACCCAGTTGTATTTGTTTTTCAGAGACGTTAGTTTGTATTTTAGAGGCTTCAGATTCAATATTTTTAATTTTACTTTTAAGGCTATTCAAATTTATTTGTTTATTTTCAGAAGAAGATTTTTTGTTTATATTATTTTCAGAGAAGTTATCTTCATTTTTTTTATTTATATTTTTGTTTTGAATTTCATGAATATATCCTGAAAGCTCGTTTCTTTTTATCTGCATATAAACCTCTCTATGGGACATAAATCGACATTTATTTCAAAATTTAAAGCATTTTTTTTAATATTTGGTTCTATACTTGATCATAATTTTATAAATATTTCGTCATATTTATTATATTTTTACCTGAAGATATACATTTGCATAATCTTCGATTGGGTTTAAATAAAATTAAAAAGAGATACCGATAAAATGAAAGAAAAATTAGGCGAATTATTAAGGCATGAAAATGCGATTACCGAAAAAGAGTTGAAAGAAGCCTTAAAGAGACAAGAGTCTTCGGGAGACAAGCTCGGTAAAATTTTAATAGAATTAGGTTATATTACTCATATAGAGCTAATAAAGTATTTATCAAAAAATCAAATAAAACCGGCAATAGGCGAAATACTTTTAGCAATAGGATTTATAACACAAAATCAGCTTAATGAAGCGCTAAATATTCAAAATCAAAATAAAGAGAAAAAAATCGGCAATATTCTTGTAGAAAAAAATTATATAAGCAAAGAATTATTAATTCAAATTTTAACGGTACAATCAAAAGCCATTTTCAATGGACAAAATGTTGACGAGAGCAATCAATATTCAATAAAGGGAAGAATTTCGGCCGAAATTTTAAGGCGAGAGAGACATTTAAATGAAAGATATGAGGTACTCAAAGAAGAAGAAAAATTAAAGGCTCTAACGAAAAAAGAAGTTCCGCCTCAAAATGGGTTTGCAACAATAACGGGTAAAAACCAAGATAAATATATAGGTGAATTAAAAGACGGGTTAATGCACGGCAAAGGAATATATACCGACTTAAAAAACAGGTATGTTGGAGATTTTATAAAAGGGAAATTTCATGGAGAAGGCACCTTGACATCTCTAGACGGTTTGGTTATACATTCCGGATTCTGGAAAAACGGAAAACCCGCATAAACAAATAGAAATATCATTTTTTTAGAGAAAAAAGTACGATAATATAAATATGAAAAAACAAAAAGGAGAAAAAAATGGATCTAAGTAAAATCGATTTGCCTTTTCAGCCGCATGTTTTGGCAAAAATACTACAATTAAATAATAATACAGAGATGAATTTTAAAGATTTAGATAATCTAATCAGAGCCGACCAGAATATGACAACCTTAATACTGAAAGTCGCAAACTCGTCGTTTTACTCGAGAGGCAATGAAATAAGTAATCTTCAACAGGCAATAGGTATGATAGGTTTTAAAACAGTAATTGCTTTTGCCACCGCAGGAGCCGCCAAAAAAATCTTTGAAAGTGGTAATTATTCCCGCTTTAAAAGATATGTATGGGAACACTGTATTGTAACGGCTACAATCGCCCGCGCAATCGCCCAAAAGTTTGATAAAGAGCTTATAGAAGAATCTTTTATAGGAGGACTTTTACACGATATAGGTAAAGTAATATTGAACATAGTTGACAGGCACAAATTTATAGAAGTTATTCATCTTGTTGAAGATAATGCGATTGAATTTCTTGAAGCCGAGCAGTATCTTTTTGAAACCAATCACGCCAAAGTAGGGGCCACATGCATAGAAAACTGGAACCTGCCTCATGTATTTAAAACCATTGCCGAATATCACGAAGCCCCGCTTGGAGCTTCAGAAAATGGTCTTTCAGAAAAAGAAAAAGCTTTGCTTTATATTATTTCTTATGCAAATTACATAGCGAAAAAAAACGGTTTTGGAAACTATTTAGCTGACAAAGAATATGATTTTTCGAAAGTTCGGGAATTTTTAAGGCTTACAGATGAAGATATTTTATTATTTGAAGAAAACTATGGCGAAATCATTAAAGAAGATCAGTTTTATAAATTCTTTATAACGGTTATTTAGACGGGTTATGATATAAAAGTCTATTAAGAGAAACGAAATACTAAACGTTTATAAATAAAACTAAATGAAAGATCAGCTTAGTTTAACGAGAAAACCCGAATTTGATTTAGATTTTGAATTTATCGCTTACGATCTTTATTCGGGCATAAAAGAGAATTTAATTTCAAAAATAAGAAAAATAACCAACGATTTAGGCAGGCCAAGCCTGGCCGTTCCGATAAATACGATCGTATATGAATTAGCTTCTAACGGGATGAAAGCCCTTTATAAAAAAGCTTTTTTTAGTTATTTAATTCAAGATATCGGGTGGGATGACATAAGTTATGAAAATTGGTTAGGAATATTTAAAGCAGAAATTGAATCTAATAAAGCAATTAATTTTTCAAGAGTATGTCGCGAACATAATTTAACCTTGAAAATCAGGTGTAAAAAAAATTTAGAAACAGTAAGATTTGAGATTGTTAACGACGGTATCATATCTGAAATTGAAAAAAAAAGATTAATTGAAGTTGTTAGTAAATCAAAAAAACTCGATTCTATTTACAGTTTAGTCGGCGAAGAAGAAACAGAAGAGTCGTCTCAGGCAGGTTTAGGAATTCCGTTAATTGTTATGACTTTGCGCGGTTTAGGACTTTCTTTGTCGAATTTTCATATAATCATTAAAAAAAATACGACTATAGCCAGACTAGACATACCTATGCGTTTGTTTCATGGCATAAAAGGAAAAAGCATTCAAGTTATGAATGCAAAAGAGCAGGCAGTTTCTTCATTGCAGAAAATATACGAAAGACTTGGATATTCAATTGTTTATTTTGACGCCGAAGGTAACGTGCAAAGCGTTACGGGACAGATGCTTAAACATTTGAGAGTTCCCGAATCTGATATTGATATTTTTCCTACGATCATTAAAGCCAAATTTTTTGAAGATATTTTTACCGGTCCTTTCAGCATAAAAATTGTAAATTATTTCGAAAATTATCGCATATCGATTCCTTTATATGACAAATCTGACGAAATGATGTTCAATGTAAGCGGAGTTTTAGAAAATAACAATATTGTGCATACCTTATGGCAAATCGTAAATTTTGAGGGCAAAAAAGGCGCATTGTCAGAAGGGTCGGTTTTCGAAAACGTTCACATTCAAAAACTTATCGCGCCTTATATTCCTGAAATGATTTTAGACAAGGCAAGGCAAAGCATTCGCATGGGAAAAAGCACTTTGCCCAATGAAGTTAAAGACGTGACAATATTTTTTGGAGATTTAATAGGATTTACTAGCGTAAGCGAGCAAATGGCTCACGATAAGGTAATAGATTTATTAAATATCGCCATGAATACCGTTGTGCATTCAGTAGAAAAAAATTCGGGCAATATTGATAAATTTATGGGAGACGGAATTATGGTGATATTTTTAGAGCCCTTATCTGCCGTTGTTGCCGCGATAGAAATACAAAATAATTTTTATCAATTAAACGAATTTAGAAAAGCAAGCAATCAGGAATCTATTGACATAAGAATAGGAATAAACTCGGGAAACGTAATTTTAGGCAGCGTAGGCACAAAGAGAAGAATGGATTGGACAGCTTTAGGCGACGTGGTAAATACCGCTTCTCGAATCGAAAAATCATCCAGAAAAAATTCGGTTCTTATAGGCGAAGAGACATATGAAAGAATTAAAGATCATGTAACGGTTTCTGAAAAAATATCAAAAAAAGTAAAAGGTAAAGAAGAAGAAATAGTTTTATATTATGTAAATTCTGTATCGTTTGTGACTAAAGATAGAAACCTGACCCTATCTTTAGTCGAAGACGAAAAAGACGGTTTAGAAAATAATTAATTAGAATGCATGAAAATATTAATACGAAATTTATAATAATATATTTTATTTTTGCGTACCTTTCGGGTTCTTTTCCCGCCGCTTATGTTATAGGCAGATTGAAAGGCATAGATATACGAAAACACGGATCGGGAAATGTAGGCGCCACGAATACAATGCGGGTTTTAGGAAAGTCATGGGGATCTATAGTATTCATAATTGATATCTTAAAAGGTTTTTTGCCGGTATTTATCTTATCTTATATTTTCAAAAACTCAGAAGTAAGTTATTTTTTTCTTTTATCAATAGGTTTTATGGCGGTATTGGGTCATATCTACCCGGTATGGTTAAAATTCAGCGGCGGAAAAGGCGTCGCAACCGCATGCGGAGTTTTGCTCGCTATAATTCCTTTCATTGTTTTAATCTCCATGGGAATTTTTATTGTAATAGTCTCATTGTTTAAATATGTTTCTTTAGCGTCTATTATCTCGGCCTTAAGCCTTCCTGTTTTATTTTATATATTTGAAGACGTAAATAATGATATTAGATTCTTTATCTTTTTAATTGTCGTGTCGATTTTTGTTGTTTACAAGCACAAAAGCAATATTATTAGGATCATTCATGGGAACGAGAATAAAATATAGAAAATATTTATTTATCTTTGTTATTCTTTTATTTATATCTGTAGTAAGCGGTATTTTTGCCGGTTCCATTGAAGACGAATTTAATCAGGCGGCTTACGATAAAAAAAATCCCGTTAAAACAGACGCCGAAAAAAAGGCTCAGCTTGAAAGTTCTCTTCTTTTGCCCATTAAACGAACATTACTGCAAAACGTCGAGTATGACGATTACGAAAAAATAAAAGCCTCTGATTTTGATTATGAAAGATCCGTTCAAAATCAGATGATTTATTATTTGAAATATAAAACATATCTATTATATCTGGTTTATTCTATTGACCCTGAAGAGTATTTAACGTATCCTACTATTGTAAAGGTCATTAAAAAAGATAAAAATATGACCTCTTCAAAGCCAAAACAAAAACCAATATCTAAAACAAAATAATATGGGTCAAAAACCGGTTTTAGTTACGACAACGCTGCCTTCTAAAGAAGAGGCGCTAAAGATGGCAAACAATCTTGTTAAAAATAAATTAGCCGCATGCGTAAACATTGCCGAGGTTTTTTCGGTTTACGAATGGGAAAACTCTATTCAAGAAGATAACGAGTTTAAGCTTTTTATTAAAAGTTTTGAATATATTTGGCCAAAATTAAAAGACGCCATAAAAGAAAACCATACTTATTCTGTGCCTGAAATTTCTATGATTTACATAGAAGACATGCATGACGAATATAAAAGCTGGATGTCAGATAATTGTCTTGTTTCTTAAATTTTTATAAATATATAATTTAATTTTTAACCTAAAGCCTCTTTCATTTTCAGACCAATTTCTGCAGGGCTTTCGCATACATAGATTCCCGCATCGCTCATTGCTTTCATTTTTGTTTCGGCCGTTCCCGCGCCGCCTGAAATGATTGCTCCGGCATGGCCCATTCTTCTTCCCGGGGGCGCCGTTTGACCCGCAATAAAGCCGACTACAGGCTTTTTCACATTTTGTTTAATGTAAACAGAAGCTTCTTCTTCAGCTGTTCCGCCAATTTCGCCAATCATTACAATGCCCTCGGTATCGGGATCTTCAGCCATAAGCTTTACCGCCTCTAAATGGGGCAGCCCTATAATAGGATCGCCGCCAATGCCAATGCAAGTGCTTTGCCCAAGCCCAAGTGCGCTTAGCTGGCCCACAGCTTCGTAGGTTAGGGTTCCCGAGCGCGAAATAACGCCAATTTTTCCCGGAGTATGTATGAACCCGGGCATAATGCCAATTTTACCGATTCCCGGAGATATAATTCCAGGGCAGTTTGGGCCAATTAGTTTCATATCGCTGTTTCTCACATAAGGTATTATTTTTGCCATATCTTTTACGGGTATTCCTTCTGTGATACAAACCGCTAATTTAATGCCCGCGTTTAAGGCTTCTATAACCGCGTCGGCGGCAAAAGAAGGCGGCACAAAAATAACCGTGGTATCGGCCCCGGTTTCTTTTACAGCGTCTTTTACGCTGTTAAAAATAGGAAGACCGTGTTCAGATTCCTGACCGCCTTTGCCGGGGGTGACCCCGCCTACGAGTTTTGTTCCGTACTCAAGCATTTGGGCCGTATGAAACGAGCCTTCTTTGCCTGTGATTCCTTGAACGATGATTTTATTGTTTTCTGTTAATAATACTGCCATTTGATATCTCCGGTTATTAGTTGTTTATCGCGCCGACTATTTTTTCGGCCCCGTCTTTTAAGTCGTTAGCGACAATCATTTGAATTCCGCTGTTTTCTAATATTTCTTTTGCAAGTTCTGCGTTGGTTCCCGCCAGTCTCACAACCAGAGGCACATTGATATCAACGTTTTTTGCCGCTTCTACAATGCCGTTTGCGATTCTGTCGCATCTGACTATGCCTCCGAAAATATTCACAAAAATTCCTTTTACGTTTTTATCAGATAAAATAATTTTAAAACCGTTTGTAACAGTTTCAGGATTTGCCCCGCCGCCAACATCAAGAAAATTTGCCGGAGAAGAGCCCGCATATTTTATAATATCCATGGTCGCCATTGCCAGACCGGCTCCGTTTACCATACATCCTATGGCCCCGTCAAGGCGCACATAGTTTAAATGATACTTTGAAGCTTCAACCTCAAGAGGATCTTCTTCGGTTAAATCGCGCAATTCGGGCAAGTCGGCGTGTCGATAAAGAGCGTTATCGTCAAAATCAATTTTGCAGTCTAAGGCTAAGACCCTTCCGTCGCCTGTGGTTACCAATGGGTTAATTTCAACAAGCGAGGCGTCTTCGTTATCGTACGCTTTCCATAGGCCCAAGAAAAAGTTTCTAGCCTGCTTGGCATAATCGCCCTCTAGACCTAATGCATAGCTTAAATAAGAGGCTTGATTCGGTAAAAGGCCAAGATTTGGGTCAATGGTTTCTTTGATGATTTTATCGGGGGTTTTTTCGGCCACTTCTTCAATATCCATGCCGCCTTCGGTTGAGACCATCATTACCGGCTTTGACTGTTTTCTGTCAAGAGTGATGCCGGCATAAAATTCATGTTTTATATCCATGCCTTCTTCTATTAAAACCCGAAGCACTTCTTTGCCTTCTGGGCCGGTTTGATGAGTTACCAGGTTCATGCCGATGATTTGTTTGGCAAGTTCTTCGGCTTCGGTTTCAGATTTTGCCAGTTTAACCCCGCCGCCTTTGCCGCGGCCCCCCGCGTGAATTTGGGCTTTTACAACCACAACAGGTGTGCCTAACTTATTATAAATTGCCCCGGCATCAGACGGATTTTCTGTTACTTCACCGTTTGGAACGGTTATTTTGTATTTTCTTAAAATTTCTTTTGCTTGATATTCATGTATTTTCATGGGTTAGACACAAATGTTATAGGCAACATTTAGTCAATTATTTTCAATGTATTGTATTTATATTAAATCTAAAATCAACTTTACATTTTGTAAGCCTAATTTGCATTTATACACTAAAAACATGGAGTTATAATGTATATTGGTCATTACGCGGTTAGTTTTGCAATTAAAAAGTTCGATAAAAAGACGTCGCTAGGGCAATTTTTTATTGCAACTCAATTAGTAGATATTATCTTTTTTCATTTTGCCTTGATGGGAATAGAAAGATTTTCTCTTATTGAAAATTATACTCAATCTACGCATTTTAATTTAGAGTATATGCCCTATACCCATAGTCTGGCAGCGTCTTTTTTTTGGTCGCTTTTGATATACTTATTCTCAACCTTAATAATGAAAAAAAATAAAGTGACGGCTTTCTTTTTTTCTATAACAGTTTTTATTCACTGGTTTTTTGATTTAATTGTTCATACACCCGATTTACCCTTGTTAAGCGATTCGTCTATAAAAGCAGGATTTGGTTTATGGGAAAATGCTATTGCGACATTTTTATTAGAAGCTGTTTTAATTGGTACAGGTTTCATTATTTATTTAAGAGACAATAAGTCTGGTTCTTTGATATACAAATATGCTATGATTTTCTTTGTTTTTCTTTTGATAGTAATTAATTCAATTAATATATTTGCGCCCCCTGTTTTTGAAAATAAATTTACATTTGCGTTTGTATCGATATTTTTATACATCGTTTTCGCGGTGATATCGCATTATTTAGACAAGAAAATATCAGAGTAGAGCAGGCTACAGTTTTGCCACAATCAATGTAATGTCGTCATTAATAGGCTCATTATCGCGAAAATTATTGATCTCTTTGATTATTTCTTCGCTTATTTCAGAGGCTTTTTTGTTTTTTATTCCCGGTATTATTTTGTTTTTTATAAAGTCATAAAAGCGTAAATCTCCGTATTCTTTTTGTTTGTTGTTAAATTGCTCATAAATACCGTCTGTAAAAAGAATTAAAAAGTCTCCGTTTTCAATCGGTATACTTTTTGTCATAAAATGATTTTTTAGTGTAAGCCCTGCAATGGCGCCTTTTGTTTTCAATGGGACAAGCGTCTTCTCTTTTGACTTTATTAAGAGTTGTTCTGGATGCCCGGCTGATGCGTAAAATAGTTTATTTTGGTTTATTTCGCATATAAAACATGTAAAAAAAGCGTCTGATTTGAAATCTTTTTCAAGCATAAAATCATTAATTTCTTGCAGCTTGTCATGTAAATTTTCGTAATTTGAAATATGTCGGTTTAACAGGTCTATTCTGGCCGTTGAAAAAGCCGTATAAATACCATGTCCTATAGCATCGGCTAAAAAAATTGAAATTTTGTTTCTATCTTTTTTGGCTATATGGTAATAGTCGCCGCTTACTTTTTCATTTGCCGGTAAATATTGAATATCAATATCGATATCTAAAAGATTAGAAATTTCTTCTTTAGATTGTATAATATTTTTCTGTATTTTAGCCGCGATATCGAGTTCTTTTTCGATAGCGGTTAATTTTATTTTTTCATGAATTGATTTTTTTAATTCTAACGCCGAGTTAACGCGCGTTACCATTTCATTTTTATTTATGGGTTTTGTAATATAATCATTGGCGCCCGCATCAAAGCTGAGAATAAGATCTTCTTCAAACGCTTTCGCCGTAAAGATAATTATGGGCAGATCTGTTTTAGAATATTTTTCTCTAATTTTCTTGCAAACTTCATAACCTGATAAATGGGGCATCATAATATCTAAGAGAATAAGATCGATATCGATCTCTCTATCGATGATTTTTAAAGCTTCTTTACCGCTTAAGGCGGTAATTATATTAAAATTCAGGGGAGTAAGCAGGTTTGATATGACCCTTAAATTTATGGGATCGTCGTCAACGGCCAATATTTTACTTGTTGCCGTTAAGGAATAATTATTATCAAGTATTTGTGAAATATCTACTTCAGGATGCCGTCTACTTTGAACTTTTTGTATAAAATTACTTTCTTTAAAAAATGGTTTTTTAGAAATATTGCGCGCGGCCTTTTTCTGGTGAACAGGCATCGTAAAATGAAAACGAGAACCCTTTTCAGGTTCAGATTCTATCCATATCTCTCCACCGTGAAGTTCAATCAAATTTTTAGAAATAGAGAGTCCTAAGCCTGCGCCCTCGTATTCTCGGGTTTCAGAAGAATTAAGCTGATTAAAAGAAGTAAAAATTCTTTCAAAATCTTCTTTGGCGATACCAATGCCGGTATCTTCTACAGTTATCTGTATCGCTTTCTTTTTGTTATTTCTTTTTGCTTTTATTGTAACAGAACCGCTGTCGGTAAACTTTATAGCGTTGTTTATAAGGTTATATAATATTTGCTGCAGTCTGTTTTCGTCGGCATAAACCATAAAATTTGTTTTAGATATATTATTTATTAATTTAATGTTCTTTTTTTTGACAAAAATACTTAAGAATGAGGTGACAATTTCTGTGGCGGTATATAAATCTACCAAAGTAATATCAAGTTTCAATTCTTTATTTTTGAGGCTTGAGAAGTCCATTATATCATCAACAATATTTGCCAGTCTTTTACCGCTGGCTACAATCAAAAAAAGATTTTGCTTTATGTTTTGGTTTAATTTGCCGAGATTTTCTTCAAAAAGAGATTCTGCAATGCCTATAATGCCCGAAAGCGGAGAACGAAGCTCATGGCTCGTGTTAGCCAGAAATTCATTTTTTATTCTGTCGTTTCTTTTCAGACTTTCAATGGCCATTTCTTTGTTTTTAATAGATTCTTCCTGCGCTTCTTCTTTCTCTTTTTTTAACAAATTTATTCTAAAAGCCAGCGCTAAAGAAAAAACCGTAATTTCAAAAGCTGAACCCAAAAATATCAAATATCTGCTAAAGAAATTATTCGTAAAAATGCCTAGATTTCCGAGTATATATAAACCAATTCCCAAAATAAAGAACATCCATCCTGCAAAATAATAATATGCCAGTTTGTTTTTTCTTCTTATTCCCAAAATTCCTATTAATAGCCAAAAAACCATCCCCAATAAAACAAGTATATTTAGAATTTTATTATAGACTATGTATGATGATACAAAAATATTTAAAGTATTTAATAGAGAAATCGCGATAAAGATGTCGGTTATTTTTGTCAATTTTTCAGATATTTTATGCAGCGAAAGAAGAGAACGGCTAAAAAGCGTTACAAAAACCAAAGTCATACCGCCCGCCGGCGAAGCTAAATAAACAAAGTATCTCAGATCTGTCTCAGGAAATAAAACCATGTAATATGCCGTGCGAAATATCTGCATGCATAAAAAAAAGAAAACATATAAAATATAATAAAGATAAACAGAGTCTCTTAATGAAATAAATATAAATAGGTTATAAATTATCATAACTAAAAGAACGCCAAAATATATTCCGTAAAAAGAAATTTCTTTATTAATTTGAGTTAAAAAAGAATTTGTTGAATATATGTTAACGGGCAGCATGATTGTTGAAAAAGATGATACGCGAAAAAAAACTTCGAGCGTTTCTTTGCAGGGAAAATTTATATTAAAAAGAATATTATGAGAAATTATATCTTTTTCTTTGTTCGCGGTTAAGGCTCCTCCTTTTTTTTCAATAATTTCGTTTTTACATTTAAAATATATGGTTATATCGCTTAAAACCGGATAGTCTATTCTTAAGATCCAGTCTTTGTCTTTTGTCGAATTATCTTTTAATAAAAAATGGCCCCAGATTGCCGAAGATGTGTACCCAAAGCCAGGTATGGCTTTTTGATTCTTTATAAAATTGTAATTTTCTTTTTCTTTAATTATGTCTTGTATGCCTGTCTGGTTTGTTTTATCTTCATAGAAGAATAGATACGCAGATAAATCATACTCTTCAGTATGGTCATTAAGTTCAATAATCGGCGGCGAATTGGCAAGTATAGCAGATGCAAGTATGAAAAAGGCACATATGGGTTTATACATCTCGATAAATGGTCAGCAAAAAAATATAATTTAAGGTTCTTAAAACAAAGAGAGTCAAGCCTACAAGAAGAAAAAAATTATAACCTTTCCTTTATAAAAAAAGAACCGTAAGTGTTCCATAAATTTCCCAGAAAAAATTTCCCAAATTTTATAAATATTACAGCTTTCTTATTCAGGCTTTGAGCATTTTCAGCGCTCATTGTTCTAAGCATTTTTATAAAATCTATTAAGGAGATTTTTAAAATCCCCGAAGCCGTTATATCTGCATCAGCGTTAGCGCCTTTGAAGATATAACAAAACAAGGTTGTCGTGTCTTCCCAAAGATCAAGCCCCGGATCATCTTTTAGCTCTTTTTTACCCGAAAAAAAATATAATTGATTTTCATGAGAAAAATTAAATTCATATATCATATATTTCATTTGGGGATCTTCAGACGGTGAAAACAGGTTAAATTTTCCGTTTGAGACAGAAATATTGTCGCCAAACTCTGTAAAGTCAATGCTGCCGGTTAACTTAGCTGTATGAAACGGATCTTTAATGAATTGCTCTAAATCTGATATTTTTACAGATACATTCATAACAAAAGCCGATCCATTTTCTTTCGCGGCTCTTTCTGCTTCTTTGGGGTCTCTTTTTTCGAGAGCGATGAATCCGCTCATTGTCTCTGAAAAAGTAAATTCATAATGGTTATCAGTCATATAGTACTCCTTTTCAAACAATCACTTTTCAGGAAATTGCGACGCTATGTATTCTGCCATCGCGGCAATGGTCATTGACGGGTTAGGGCCAATTGATGTCGGTATGATAGATGCGTCAACCACATACAATCCTTTGTGTCCGAACACCTCTCCTTTTGTGTCAACAACGCCTTCTTTGGCAGATTCGGCCATTACGCAGCCGCCTAAGGGGTGTACCGCTATCATCTTGTTTAGATATGTAAGCGGATTATCATAAAAGAACCCTCCGATAGTTTTTGAGATTTTTTTCATTTCTTTTCGCGCTCTTTTATAGTGCAGCCTGCTTTTTTTCATTTTCCACTTAATGATTGGCCGGTCTTCTTTATTTAATTCAATTCGACCGTTATTTCGGTCGCGTCCCATAGCCAGAAGAACAAGACCTTTTCTTATAAATTTATTTCCGTCAATCATTTTCGCGATATCGTTTCCGGGATTTACGTTCCATTTATATTTGTATAGACGTAAAAACGATAATAATCTTTTAACAGGTATTGTTATAATATGAAAAAGCATTTTTATAAATTGTATAAAAGCGAACGGTGAAAAAAATTTTCCGGCAAAAAACCACATCATAAAAACGGGAAAACCGGCGTCTTGCACAACCATGCCATGTTTAAAGCCGTCATCGTATGGTTTCATTTTATTATATTCAATTGCGCAGGTAATAACCGGTCCATTATTCGGATCGCCTTCGTGATCAGCATAAAATATGGTGCCTTCTAAATCTCCGTTTCCGCACCATTTTTCGCCCAGCATGCCGCTTAAATATTGTAATTTTTTATATTTTTTCATTTTTAATAATAAACCGGTAGAGCCTATTGAACCTGCCGATAAAATAACTTTTTCAGCTGTTAGTTTCATCTTTTTGTCGGGATTTTTTGGATTTATGTAGATTACTTCATAGCCTTTGTCTGCTAGAGGAGTAATTTCTATCACCTCGGCTTCTGTTCTTACTTCTGCGGCTTTTGACCCATTACCCATTAATTCTTCGTTTTGCGCACGTACGATATAATTTAAGTCGAGAGAATTTTTAGCCAGAATATTGCATCCTATATCGCATTCGCCGCATTTAATACAACTTGATTGCAGCGCATTGTGTTTATTTCGGCTCTGGTGTCCCGGAAAATCTCCTTTGAAGCGCACGGTTAAATCGGGTAATGAAAATTTATGCGGTTCTAATGCGTACGATTCGGGTTTTATCTTTTCAGAAGCCAGTTTCATTAAATGAGTTTTCGGAGTATCATTATAATAAGGGTTATCGTCATTTAACGGATAGGGCGAAGCTTCTGTTGTTTCTAATACCTTATCGTAATAAGGGTCGAGAATTTGACGATTAATACCGCCGGGCCAGCCGTCAAAAAAATCTTCAGGCATACGAAATAATACATTCGCGTAAATTAGAGAACCGCCTCCTAATCCGCTTGCTCTTACCGAATAAGCGTCGCTTTTTGAATAGGTGTTAAACTCTATAAAGCCAAACAAATGATCTTCAGGATCCCATAATAATTTAGTTTTTATATCTTGCATTTTTCGGGGAAATTCATGCATGCCATATTGACGCCCCCTTTCTAAAAGGCAAACGCGGTATCCTTTTTCAGCCAGTCTACATGTCATGACCGAACCTCCAAAACCAGAACCTATGACAATGGCGTCAAAATCAAACGGTTTCATAAAGCTTTCTCCTGCAACAGTATCTTATATGTTAAAAAGATTAAACTAAGTCAATTTGTCATTAATTATTTGCGCCTGTATGTTCTTCATGTCGGCAGAAATATTTAATAAAATTCTTTACAGTTTACTGAGTCTGCCATATATGTAAAAATTCATATTCATTTGTTTTAGCGTTAAGGCAGAATTATTATGAAAAATAAATCAGACTATAAAGAAAGAGTCATTGAGTTTACAGCGGGGGATGGATTTACCTGTAATTTGATTCATTATCAATCAAAGAAAAAGCCGACGAAAGGCCCCGTGATGCTTGTTCACGGTGCCGGGGTTCGCGCCAATCTTTTTAATGCACCCGGCAGGAATATTATCGATATGCTTATAGAAGAAGGCTATGACGTATGGAATGAAAACTGGCGGGCGAGTATTGATTTGCCAAAAAGCCAGTGGACCTTAGATGAGGCCGCAAAATATGATCATCCGGCCGCAGTAAAGACCGTGCTTAAAGAAACAGGCAGTAAAACAATGAAAGCGATTATTCACTGTCAGGGTTCAACCAGCTTTATGATGTCGGCGGTTGCGGGTCTGGTTCCCGAGGTTACTACAATTGTTTCAAATGCTGTTTCATTGTTTCCCAGAGTTCCAGTTAAAACATACATAAAAGTTCTTTTGCTGACACGTCTGCTTAAAACAATAACTCCTTTTCTTGACGCAAAATGGGCAGAGAAACCAGACAGTTTGCTGGCAAAAGGAATTAAGCTGTATGTAAACTTAATGTACCGTAAATGCGATAACAGAATATGCAGAATGGCCAATTTTATGTATGGTACAAGCACCGAAACTCTATGGCTTCACAGCCAAATAGATGAAAAGGTTCATGATTGGGCAAAAGATGAATTCGCTCATTGTTCCACGAAATTTCTTTATCATATAAGAAAATGCATTACGGCGGGCCAGCTTGTTTCTTCGGCAAATATAAAGGGTATGCCAAAAAAGTTTGCAGACGTTACTCCTAAAACAAAAGCGAGATTTGCTTTTTTTGCGGGAGAAAAAAACCTTTTATTCTTAGCCAAAGGTCAAAAGAAATCATTTGAGCACTTTAATAAGATAAAGAAAAATTTTCATACACTTCATATAATTCCCGGATATTCTCATTTAGATATATTTATTGGCAAAAAATCAAGTACTGAGGTATTGCCTCTGATTATTAAAGAACTAAATAAGAATATTTCTTAACAAGAAATCTGCAAATTTATGGGCCATAGTCTGAATTCAAGATAATTTATTGGTTTACAGGCGCAATCAGGTTTAAAATAGACTTTTTATACAAATTTGATTAGGATAGATATATTATTGTTGCCCCACAATTGAGTTTTTATGCAAGTTGAGGCGCAACAATATTTTATAACTTTTATAAAATGATGAAACTGATAAACTCTATTAAAAACAATTTCTTAAACGAACAGACAGACCCGCATAAACCGTTTTTTTTAACGGCTTTTATAGGCGGATTTTTTGGCATTATGCTTTGGCTTTTTGAAAAAGGCAACATGAGTCTTTTATGGCACCCTGAAATCATGGTTACCAATTATCTTCTGCCGATAGCGGCGGGGTTTTTACTGGTATCAATACCTAAATTTTTAGGTTCGATACCAACAAAACCCATTGACAGAATATTGTTTTTTTCGCTTTTTTGGGTCTTGTTGATTCTTGCGGTATTGCAGAAAAAAGAAATATATTACATTGTTAAATTATTTCTTCTTTTATATTTTGGTCTTTATTTGATTATCCGTTACGTTAAAAAAAAAGGGATGGTTCCTTATTTCTTTCCTTTTGTGATATTTGCTTTTTTATTGGCGTTATCGGGTACGGTTGTTCAGAATCTTTATTATCAAAGTATTATCGTAGACGCCCAGCTTTTGTTTGTGATTAAAAAAATATATTTTCACGGTTTTTTCTGGGTATTATTTTCTGGCGTCGCCAGCAAGTTTTTGCCCATGCTGATGGGGGTAGCTCCTAAGCCCGCTCCTAAAGATAAGAAATTTTATATAAATCCTTTTTCTCTCAATGTATGGTATATCGTATCTGCTCTTCTTGTATCTACCTATGTACTTGAATCTTTCGGTATGATAACAGAAGGGGTAATTCTTCGCGCTTTTGTTGTTTTTTTCATTGCCTATAAAGGGTGGCACTTGTTTGAAAAAACAAAACAAAAAAGTACTCTTGGTCTTTTAATTAAAATTATACTATGGCACGCGCTGGCCGGTCATTTGCTGATAGCGGCTTTTCCCAAACATGTGGTGCATCTGGCGCATATTATTTTTGTGGGGGCCTTCAGTACCGGCAGTTTAATTGTCATGACGCGGGTTTATCTTGGCCACGCGGGCATTTCTTTTGAAATGGAAAAGCAGTCAAAACTTTATTTAGCGGCAATTATAATTCTTATTATAGCCCTTCATACAAGGGTATCGTCTTTTGTTCTTAAGACTTACGAAAGACATCTTGAAATGGCTTCTTTAACATGGGGCGTCGCGATAATTTTATGGATAATTGCCATAACCCATTGGTTTAAATCGCACAAGAAAAAGGCAGGGGCTTAAAAAATGAAAGAAAACAAATATATATCGCTTTGTCAAGAAAGAACGCTTCTTTTTGACGGGGCCATGGGCACTGAAATTCAAAAGCGAAACTTAAAACCAGAAGACTATGGCGGATCTCATCTCGAAGGCGCAAACGATCATCTTGTCATGACAAGACCCGATGTTATTGAAGAAATTTACGCCGATTATCTCAAAGCCGGCGCCGATATCATTGAAACAAACAGTTTCGGTTCAAACCGTCCCAAGATGGAAGAATACAATATCGCAGAATTAACAGTAGAGCAGAATATTCAGGCCGCTAAAATCGCCAGAAAAGCGGCCGATTCATTTTCTACGCCCGACAGACCAAGATTTGTTTTTGGTTCCATTGGCCCTACGGGAATGCTGCCTTCTTCAACCGACGAAAGTTTATCAAATATTACCTATGACGAGCTTAAAGAGATATTTCGCGAGCAGGCCCTTGCCTTAATTGAAGGCGGCGTAGACGGTCTTTTAATTGAAACTTCGCAGGATATCTTAGAAGTAAAAGCGGCCGCAGCCGGATGCCACAGGGCCATTGAAGAGGCCGTTGAAAAAAATATAATTAAACGTATAGACGATATCATTATTCAGGCGCAGGTTACCCTTGATACAACGGGAAGAATGCTTCTGGGTACCGACATTAAAGCGTCGCTTGCCATTTTAGAGCCTTTGCCTGTAGACGTTATCGGGCTGAATTGCTCGACAGGTCCCGTTGAGATGAGAGAAGCCGTTCGCTATTTATGCGAAAATTCTTCAAAGCCGATATCGGCCATACCAAACGCGGGCATGCCCGAAAACGTAGACGGCTGCGCCGTTTATTTAATGACGCCCGAAAATATGGCAGAAGAAGTATTATCGTTTATAAAAGAATTCGGTCTAAACATTACGGGAGGATGCTGCGGGACGACCCCGAATCATATCGCGAAACTTAGAGAGACGATAGATACGCATAAACTACATCCGCGAAAGCCTGCCGAAAATAAACTGCCAATGGCGGCTTCTGCCATGACGGCAAGCTCTTTAATTCAGGAACCCGCGCCTGCCATGATTGGCGAAAGACTAAACGCGCAGGGTTCGAAGAAAATGAAAGACCTTTTATTGGCCGACGATTTTAATTCAATGCTTTCAATCGCAAGCGATCAGGCCGAAGGCGGGGCCCATCTTCTTGACGTTTGTCTGGCCGCCAACGAAAGAGACGACGAAGATAAAAGCATGCCAAGACTTGTAAAAATTTTAAGCAACAGCATACCTTTGCCGTTGATGATTGACTCTACCGAACCCGCAGTTATTGAAGCCGCCCTGAAAAGTACCCCCGGCAGACCGGTTATAAACTCGATTAATCTTGAGGGCGACGGCAAAAAAATTCACCAGATAATGCCGCTTGCGAAAGAATTCGGCGCTGCGGTAGTCGCTTTGACCATTGACGAAAAAGGCATGGCCGATACCGCCGAATGGAAGATTGAAGTCGCCGAAAGAATTTATGATATTGTCGTCAATGAATACGGTTTACAGCCGCATGATATATTGTTTGATTTGCTTACCTTTACGCTGGCGACCGGCGAAGAAAAATATAAAACTTCAGCGGCCGTAACCATAGAAGCGATAAAAAAGTTAAAAGAAAAACTTCCCGGCGTATTGACGACGCTTGGCGTTTCAAACGTCTCTTTTGGTCTTGACAGGCAGGCGAGAAAAGTACTAAATTCGGTTTTTTTATATCATGCCGTAAAGGCGGGTCTTGATACCGCGATTATTAATCCCAAAGATATTATACCCTATGCCGAAATATCAAAAGAAGAACTTTTATTGGCTGAAAATCTGATTTTCAATAAAGAAGATGACGCCCTTCAAAAAGTGATTTCTCACTTTGAGGGCAAAAAACCCGAGAAGGCTCAAAAAAGCGAAACGAAAGAAGCCCTCAGGAAAATGAATCCGCAACAAAGAATTCACTTTCAAATTGTAAACCGCATTGGCGACGAAATTGAAGAGATACTTGATCTTATATTAAAAGAAAGAAGCGCGGTTGATACCATAAACAATATACTTTTACCCGCCATGAAAGAAGTAGGTGATAAATTCGGCTCTGGCGAGCTGATTTTGCCTTTTGTCTTGCAGTCGGCAGAAATCATGAAACGCGCCGTATCTTATGTTGAACAGTTTCTTGAAAAAAACGACAAGGTAAAAAAAGGAACAATCGTTCTTGCCACTGTTTACGGAGATGTTCATGATATCGGCAAAAATCTGGTAAAAACAATCTTGTCAAACAACGGCTTTGAGGTGGTTGATTTAGGAAAGCAGGTTCCCATTAATACGATTTTAGAATCGGCCAAAAAAGAAAACGCTATGGCCATAGGCTTATCGGCTTTGCTGGTATCTACGTCAAAACAAATGGGAAACTGCGTTGAAGATTTATACCGCCAAAAATATGATTATCCGGTTATTATAGGCGGGGCGGCAATCAATCGAAAGTTTTCTTATAAAATAAGCTATCCTGAAGAAAGTCATTATTACAATCCCGGAGTTTTTTACGCAAAAGACGCTTTCGAAGGCTTGAAAATTGCAAATACTCTTGCCGACGACTCTTCAAGAGATTCGTTTCTTAAAGAAATTAAAGAGAATGCAGAGAATTTTGTTGCGGGTAAAAACGAAGCAGATTCCGATAATACAGAAAATCATAGCACAGAAAAAAGCCCTACAATTAAATCCGCTGAAATTCCAGCTCCTCCGTTTTTTGGCCGTAAAATCATAAGAGACGTTGATTTTGACGAGGTGTTCGCGCTGCTTGATAAAAACTATTTATTTAAGTTTAAATGGGGAGTTCGAACCAAGGGCGATGAATACAAAAAACAAATAGACGAAATATTTATGCCCAAACTTGAAGCGCTTGTAAAAGAAGTTAAAGAAAATAAGTGGGTGTCTCTCAATCTTGTTTACGGATACTTTAAGGCCCGTTCAGAAAAAAACGGCATCAAGGTTTTTGACAAAAACAATAATGTTTTAGAAAGTTTTACCTTTCCGCGCCAGAAACACCAGGAGAGTCTTTGCCTTTCAGATTATATTGCTGAAGAAAAAGACGACGTTATCGCGTTTAGCGCGGTTACCGCCGGTAAAATAGCCGCCAAGACCGCTATTAAACTTCAGGAAAACAACGAACTTGAAAAGGCCTATCTTTTTTCTGGCCTTGCCACCCAGATGGCCGAGGCTCTTGCCGAATATATTCACAAAAAAATAAGAGAAGAATTGAAAATACCTTCTGATCAAGGTCTACGTTATTCTTTCGGATATCCGGCCTGCCCCGATTTGGCCGATCAGGTAAAGCTCTATCGGCTTTTAGAGCCTGAAGATATCAATCTCGGGCTTACCGAAGCCTACCAGATGGATCCCGAGCAGAGTACCAGCGCGGTAATTTTTCACCATCCGCAGTGCAGTTATTATAAGGTTTGATTCTACTCTACTTAATTGACGAGCTGTCTTTCAAAAAAACTCATGACTTATGTCTAACGAGAAACCAGTACGCACACGTTTTGCGCCGTCGCCAACCGGCTATCTTCACGTAGGCGGCGCCAGAACAGCTTTATTTAATTACTTATACGCCAGAGCCAAAAAGGGCAGTTTTATTTTAAGAATAGAAGATACCGATCAGGCGCGTTCCGACAAAAAAAGCCGCGATCAGATGATTGAATCTATGATTTGGCTTGGTCTTGACTGGGACGAGGGCCCTGAAAAAGGGGGCGCTTTTGGCCCATACAGCCAGTCAGAAAGGCTTGATATTTATAAAGAATACGCTCAAAAGCTAATTGATGAAAAGAAAGCTTATCTTTGTTTTTGCTCTAACGAAGAACTAGAGGCCAAGAAAAAACAGCGCGAAGCGATGGGTCTGCCTCCGGTTTACGACGGGAAATGCCGCTCACTTGAAGAAGACGAAATAGAAAAGAAAAGGCAAGAAACGCCCAACCATGTCATTCGTTTTAAGATGTCAAAAGAAGAAATTATCGTTCAAGATAAGGTACAGGGCGTTGTTAAATTTGATTCATCTTTAATAGGAGATTTTATCATTGTAAAATCTGACGGTTTTCCCTCTTATAATTACGCCGTAGTCGTTGACGATAATCTAATGCAGATAAATCATGTTATTCGCGGTGTGGGCCATTTGTCGAATACTCCAAGGCAAATCGCCATTTACAGGGCCTTTAATTGGGAAGAGCCAGTCTGGGCCCATGTAAGCGAAATAGTGGGAAGCGATCATAAAAAACTTTCAAAACGCCACGGGGCTACCGCTATAACTTCTTTTCGCGAGATGGGGTTTCCTCCAGAGTCGTTTTTAAATTATATGAGTCTTTTAGGATGGTCGCCGCCTGACGGCGTCGAATTTATGACAAAAGAAAAAATCATAAGTCAGTTTGATATTGAAAGATGCAATAAAAGCCCTTCTATGTTTGACGTATTTGACTTATCGATTGCCGATGGCGTTGAGCTTTCAGATTTAAATCATTTTGAGCTTGAAAAATATTTATTCGCCAAATCAAAACTTAACTGGCTTTCTAATAACCACATACGCTCGCTTTCAGAAGAGCGTTACTTAAAAGACATGATGCCGTTTGTCAAAGAATCTGGTCAGGTTCCCGAAGAAGAAATCGACGGAGAACGGCTGAAGAATATTCTTTTATCGTTAAGAGTTTATCTTGACTATCTTATGCAGATTGAAAAATATATCGGCGATTTTTTTAATAAATTTGATATAACAGAAGACGCCCTTTCGTGGCTTAAAAAAGAACATGCCCTTAAATTAACCGAGAGCTTTTTAAATCTTGTTAAAGACAACTCAGATTGGAAAGAAGAAAACATTATGCCAATCATAAAAGAAGCTGGCTCTATATGCGAAGTAAAAGGCAAAGATTTATTTATGACAATAAGGGCCGCTTCTACCGGCAAAACAACCGGCTTAGAGCTTCCTGTATATCTTGCCCTATTGGGAAAAGAAAGGGTATTAAAGCGTCTTGAAAATTCTATTGATGCAATAAGACCATAAAAAGTCAAACTTAGGTTATTTGCTTTAGTTCAGAATTGTTTATTTCAAATACGCCCATGCTGTTTGTTTTCATGTTTTTCTGAAAATCTCCGAGCCCGCTCATATCGGTCGTGGTGATAATTGCCTGACCAATTTCAGATAAGAAACGCAAAAAACTTAGCCGTCTGTTTTTATCAAGCTCATTTAGAACATCGTCTATCAAACAGACGGGCGTTTTATGAGACGCTTCTTTCGCGTAAGAAAATTGAGCCATCTTAAGAGCTAAAGCCGCCGTTCTTTTTTGACCCTGCGACGCGGTTTGTTTTAATTCAAGGCCGGGCGAATCTGGTACATGAAAAATAAGTCTGTCAAGATGGTTTCCTTTAGTGGTCTTTCTGAGCCTTAAATCGTCAGGCAAGCTCTTCTCAAGAGTTTTCTTATATTCTTCAACGCTGTTTAAATCTTTTACAGACGGATTATATTTGATTTGCCACTTGTCGCGTTCGTTAGAGATAAGAGCCACATATTTTTCAAAGTATGGCTGAAACTGTTTAATAAATTCTTCGCGTTTTTGTTGTATATATATTCCGGCGGGTATCATTTCAGAATCAATGGAATTTAGATAGTTTTTATCGATAGGGGTTGACCTATTATTTCTCAATAAAAAAGAACGCAGTTGAAGAGATTTTTTATATTTTTGCAGATTATTTATATATTTATTATCTACAGACGCCAAAGTAATATCTATAAATCTTCTTCTTTCTGCGGGGGTTGTATCAATGATTTCAATGTCGTCGGGAGAAAAAACAACCGTTTGAAATTTGCCTACAAAATCAGAAATCTTATTTAGTTTTTCTTTATTATAACGAAGACTTCGGGTCGTTTTATCGTGATTTGGCGGCTTTCCGTAGCCTAAATGAAGATTATGTATATCTTTATTTTCAAGGAAATCAATGTCAACGGCGTAAAAATCAGAGTTCCATTTAATCATATCTTTATCAACACATTTTCTAAATGATCGCAGGGTGCCCGCCATTGATATTGCCTCTAGAATAGAGGTTTTTCCCGCGCCGTTAGGGCCGGTTAAAAAAAGAATGTCGTAATCGGTTTTAATTTCAATATTTGAGTATATTCTGAAATTAGTCAGATTAATTTTTTTTAACCGCAATAATAAATCTGTCAAAAAATTCTCCGTTTGGGTTGATCTTTTCGTAGATACCTATATGATTTATTTTGCCGCGGGTTTATTTTTGGCGCAATTACTTATGCACAGAAATAAAATTATAAATCGCTTAAATTTTCATCGGCATTACAAGCGCGATAAACTCGGGATCGTCGGGATCTTTAATTACAATGGGCTTAGACGCGTCATTTAGTTCTATTTGAATTTTTTCGCAGTCTAAACTCTTAATGATATCGACAATATAAAGCGCGTTAAACCCGATATCAAGGTCTTCGCCGTTGTAGTCAATGGGTAATCTTATTTCAGCTTCTCCCAAATCGGGAGTATTTGCCATAATATCAAGCGAGCCTTTTTTTACGCTCAGGCGAATTTGATGAGAAGGCTGTTCTGTCATCACCATAACCTGTTTTAAGGCGTCTGCGAAGGCGTTTTTTTCCATTGAGAAGGTAATCGTCGCTTCGCCGGGAATAACCCTTCTGTAATCAGGAAACTTGCCTTCTAAAAGCCTGCTTGAAAGCTCAGCCTCAGGCGTTCTGAAAAAGATATCTCTTTTTTCAACGCCTAAAAAAATCTCTGAACTGCCCTCTATTATTCTCTGCAATTCTCGAATCGCTTTAGCGTGTATAACTATATCTTTTTCTTCTTCATTAGAGCCTAACTGAACCGGGTTAGGAATACTTCGGCTGACAGCCGCCAGTCTTCTGCCGTCTGTGCCCACAACCGTTAATTTTGAGCCTTCAGAAGAGATAAACAGGCCGTTATAAATATATCTGTTATCTTCATGAGATATGGAGTATATGGTTTTTTCGATCATTTCAGATAAAACTTCGGTTGGCACAGACGATAATTTTTTTTCGTCTATGATGTTTATATCGGGAAAGTGCGATCTGTCGCTGCCCGTCATTCTAAATTTTGCGGCTTTTTGAGAACTTCCCTCTATTTGTATTTGATAGGCAATTTCTTCTTCGTCTTCAATAGGCTCTTCTATTTCAGATTTTTGGGCGTTAAAAATAAAATCATCTGAACTTAACTGCTTGGCTATTTCAGATAATTTCTTCGCTCTTACAATGAGTTCACCCGAATCTGAGCCTTCTGCGTCAATATAAACTCTTACGGTGCTTTCCATATCTGAGGCCGTAATGCTAACCTTATCTTTTTCAATGGTTAATAACACATTAGAAAGCAAAGTCTGCATATCTCGAGCCGGTACGATTGCCTCAATGCGCGTCATTGCTTTTTCGATTAAATTTTTCGTTACTTTAAATTTCATATTCTATTAATTTAGGTCAAATTAGAATATCAGAATAAACAATAAAGTAAAAAAAAGTCAATCAATAAAATCATTCGGCCTTTTAAAATAGGAATATTGCGTTTATTTGGAAAAATAATCAAAAAAGGCGGTTTAAGAAATGTTTATTATAAATTCAGATAAAAAAGTTGTCGGCCTGCCCAATAAATAAAAAACGCATTATATCTAATGAAATATATTACTATAATACCCGACGGTTTAACCGATTTAAGAACTAAAAAATTTGGCAATAAGACGCCCCTTGACGGCGCTAATATTCCGGCTATTGACAGCATGCTTCAAAAAGGTCTTACGGGAGTTGTGCAAACAATTCCCGCCGGAATGCCGCCGGGCAGTGATGTCGCCCAATTATCTTTGCTTGGCGTAAACCCTAAGAAAGTAAAGCTTGGCAGAGGCGCCATAGAGGCCTTGGCAAATAATATTAAAGTTACCGATTCTCAAATTGTTTTTCGTATGAATTTTGTTCAAATTGAAAACGGCGTTATGAAAGATTATTCAGGCGGCGATATTCAAACAAAAGAGGCGAAAGAATTAATAAAAGCCTTAAACGAAGGTTTTGACGGCTCAGCGGCATTTTATCCCGGGGTCGGTTATAGAAACCTTTTGGTTCTAGGTCAAAAAAATCTTAAAATTGAGACAACGCCTCCGCATGATATAAGCGATAAAAAAATTAAAGCATATATGCCAAAGGGAAAGAGCTCTCCTTTAATTAATGATATCATGAAAAAAGCGCATGAAATTATTGTAAATTCGAGTTATTATAAAAAGAAGAAACTAAAAGCCAATAATATATGGCTTTGGGGGCAGGGGCATGTAAATAACGGAATGTCTTTTAAAGATATGACCGGCTTAAAAGGAGCGGTTATATCTGCGGTCGATATTATTAAGGGTATTGCAGCATATCTTGATATGGATATTATTAAGGTGCCGGGAATTACCGGCGATTTTAAGACAAATTACGCAAATAAATACAAGTATGCGATGAACCATATTAATGATTATGATTTTATCTATATTCATATAGAAGCCCCCGACGAAGCGGGTCATAGAGGCGATTTCGAAGAGAAAAGAAAATCAATAGAGAAAATCGACAAATTGATCATAAAGCCTCTTTTAAGCCATAAAGAAAAATTTAATATGATTATGGTTCCCGACCATCCGACTCCTGTTTCTCTTAAGACACATACTCATGATTCTGTGCCTTTTATTCTATATTCTAAATACGGAAGTCTTCAAACAAATCATGCTTTTAAACATTATTGTGAAGATATTGTGAAAAAACCGCCCACTATAATTAAAACGGGACATAATTTTTTACAGTGGAGCATCTCTCAGTTTAATAATAGGTAAAAAATTAAACGCCAATCCAATCAAGCATGGCTTTCGGAAAACGGCACGGTCTGCCGGTATTGTTAATTAAAGCATGAACGGTGAAGCCTGTCGCTAAAATATCATTTTCGCGTTTGATTTCATATTCAATTTTTAATCGGCAGCCATGAGCTAAAGATATCCATCCGGTAATTTCAAGCAAGTCGTCATATTGAGCGGGCTTATGATATTCGACATGGGCCTCGGCCACCGGCAGAAAATATCCCTCTTCTTCAAATTTGCGATATGTAAGCCCGTCATTTCGCATGATTTCATTTCTTATTCTTTCAAAATATACCAGATAATTGGCATAGTAAACAACTTTCATTTGGTCGGTATCGGCGTATGGTACGCGGTATTCTATGGATGTTTTTTTCAGTTTCATTCTTTTAAGTTTTCAATCCAAGTAATTCTAACGGATATTCGCAAACATTACCTTTATCCATTTATTAATAATATAAGTATCATAAAAAAACAGTCAAAAAAAACCGCTCAAACAGCGGTTTGTACAGTAAAATAGTAAGAGAAATTATAAATCAAATAAAATATTTCTGTGGAGATATCGAGACCTTCCCATGAAAAAGACGCGATAACAGAAGTTCCCTTTTTTTGGCAGGTTTTCCTTTATAATCTTAATTATAATTTTAATATACCTGTGCGCTGACAGCCTGCGGCAATCAGCGCACAGGAACTTATTTATCCGATAGCCTCTTTGCCTTTTTCGGATGTTCTGATTCTTATTACCTCGTCCAGGGTACTGATAAAAATTTTACCGTCGCCTATATTGCCGGTATTTGCCCCTTTGATAATGGCCTCAACTGTAGGCTGTACAAAATCGTCGTTTACGGCGATTTCAATGACGGTTTTTTTCAAGAGGTTTACCTCATGAACAACGCCCCTGTAAGTTTCGCTATAACCCGCCTGCTGACCGCAGCCTAAAGCGTTGCTTACGGTCATCTTGGTAACCTTGGCTTCTTTTAAGGCTTCTTTAACGTCTGTCAGCTTGTGAGGCTGAATAACCGCTTTTATTAGTTTCATGATAATCTCCTTATAAATCTTTATTCTACTGTAAATATCTGAAAACCGCTGTAGGCTTCTTCGCCGTGTTCGGTAATATCAAGACCCTTAAGCTCTTCTTCTCTTGAAACTCTTATGCCAAGAATTTTATCAATCAGATAAAAAACTAAAAACATGCTTATAAAGGCCCATATGGGAATCACAACGGACCCAATAATTTGAGGCATAAAGTCTTTACCGCCAAATATGGCCGCGGCTATACCGCCCCATACGCCCGCAAGACCATGCACAGGAAAGGCTCCCACCGGATCGTCTATTTTAAGTTTATCAAGCATTTTTATGCCGAAGACGACAATAAATCCCGCAATCAGGCCTATGGCAAGGGCCGAGCCGTTGCTTACCGTATCGCAATTTGCGGTGATTCCCACAAGGCCCGCTAAGGCGCCGTTTAACGCCATTGAAAGTTCAGGCTTCTTAAATAGGGTCCAGGTTAACATCATGGCCCCTGCCGCTCCGCCGGCCGCCGCAAGGGTAGTGTTTACCGCGATTAAAAGAACGGCGTTTGTATTGTCTGAGCCTGCAAAAGCAAGTTGGCTGCCGGGATTAAAGCCATACCAGCCAACCCAGAGGATGAAAACTCCCAAAGAAGCCAGCGAAAGGCTGTGCGCAGGCATGATTTTGGGCTTTCCCTCTGCGTCAAACTTGCCAATTCTTGGTCCTAAAACAAGCGCTCCCGCAAGCCCGGCAAAACCCCCTACCGCATGAACTACCAGCGAACCTGCAAAATCATGAAATCCAAGAGCGTTTAACCATCCGCCGCCCCACTTCCACATGCCGCTTATCGGGTAAATCAGCGCCGTTAAGATTATGCTGTAAATAAGGTAGCCCGAAAATTTCATTCTACCGGCGACTGCGCCTGATACTATGGTTGCCGCAGTTGCCGCAAAAGCCGCCTGAAATAAAAAATCAGCCTGCGGATGCAGCGTACCGCCTGCCGCCACAGGCGCTTCATTGCCCACCATAAACCCGGCAAAGCCGAACCACCCACCCTCAAAAGCGCCGCCGGGATACATTAATCCGTAGCCGATAAACCAGAAAAAGATTACGCCAAAGCTAACATCCATCAAGTTTTTAAACAAAATGTTTACCGTGTTCTTCGATGAATTTAGTCCCGACTCTACCATCGCAAAGCCCGCCTGCATGAAGAAAACCAGTACCGCCGAGATAAACAGTATTATGTTATCAAGGCTGTAAGCGATGATGTCTGTCGCTGAAGGCGCGCTCTTTGACTCTTCGGCATATAGAATGCCGTCATACAGTATAGTTGCTCCAAAGAGCAAACATACTGCGCTGTAAAAAATTGTTCGTTTCATTTTATAGTTTCCTTTTTACTAAAGTTCTATAACTTTATATAGCAAATTTCATGCCAAGGAGACCGTAGAGAGGGCAGTATAAAGAGTAAGCGTATTGTATAAATAATATGCAGAGTTCTGTTATTAATCAACAAAAATGAATTATAAGTTTGTTGTATAAAATTTAGTTTCGTTTATACAATTGAAAACCGTTCTTCCAAGGGCTTTCCCATAGAAGTTGGTAGTTTGATAAAAGATAACGGTGAAATTGATTGTTGATATCAAGAGGCAGTATCAGTAGCACATAAGATTCATCGAGTTTTTCAAGAGAGCTGATTAAATCTTTAAGATGATGACCTTCTTGAAACGAAGGAAAGTTGTAAAAAGTTCGTTTAGCCGGATGCGGACGTTGCGTTATAAAATTAAATAACGCCAGATATCCGGTACAAAAAAGAGATTTATCTGCCGGTACAAATTTTTCTATAGCGTTAATTATAATTTGTATTTTTTTTACTTCAGAGTGCTTTATCGAATAAATTTTTCCGGCGCGGCCCTCAAAATAAGATAATTGATAACGACCCGGAAGCTGTAAATTACGAATACTTAATCCGATACTGCTAAAAAGTATTAAAAAAATAGCAATGTGTCCTAAAACGCGACTCTTTTTTATGGGATTTTCTAATAACCTATTTAAAGCAATAAGCAATATAATTATTGAAGGAGGGCTTGCCCAAATAGAGTAAGACAAAGACCAGCGATGAGCGGCAGCAAACCAAAAGGCAAGCCCTGTTGCAAGAAGTATGCCCCATTCATATCGTTTAAACCATTTATTCTTATAAGCAAAAAACATAATAACAG